>CAVKUV010000017.1:0-45835 GCA_963659505.1 Lachnospiraceae bacterium | reverse complement strand
GGCGGGTTCTATAAATTGCCTTTGATGGATTTTTGAATTTTAGCCGAGCAGATTTCACCTTTCTTTCTGAAAGAGCATAGTGGGCTATGCGACTGAAAGATAGTGCAAGCCGAACGCAATGAAGCTTGCTTCAATTGCTGAGGCGCAGCCTATCTTATGCAAGAAGGAAGTGAAATCTGCCGGATAAAATAAAAAAGACACAAAGAGCAACCCGTCAAAAAGTAAAGTTTAATAATGCGTGGAATTTATAGAACACGCCTATAACGTTGCTATGATGCCATAGCTGCGGTTCTTGTTGCCGCCATGTGCTTCAAGATACCCGTACTCCGTGAGCTGCCGCATATAGCGCTTGGCTGTAGTGGCGGCAAAGCCAAATTCAGAAATGATGTCATCCGTAGTGGCTTCTTGCTTGTCGGCCATAAACGCAAGAATATCGACCATTTTCTCTGCCAACGATGGCTTTATCGACCATTTATCGACCATTTCCTTTACCCAAACCGCTTTATCGACCACTTTCTCCGTTGTTGACTTGATGTATTGGTCGATATCTGACTTCAGATGGCGGCAATGCAACTCCGCCATGCAGTCAATGAAGATGTCGATGTTTTCTTCTTCCCTCGTGTCAACCAGGGCTTGGATGTATTCCGCCTTGTCTTCTTTCAGCACTTTTGTAGGCAATACGCCAAACTCCATTTGCAGCAGGTTCATCAGCAACCGGCTGGTTCTTCCGTTTCCATCAGCCCATGGGTGAATAGTCACCAACTCATAGTGTGCCCAGAAACTCAGTTCATAGATACTAGCGACATCATTGGTGTTTATTGCTTGACGGCGACGGTTAAGCTCTTCACAGAAAGCAGCCAACTTGCCCGGCACTTTCTGAAACGCCATGTATGAGCGTCCGCCAAAGCCAGCCGTCACGTTCAGTTTGCGCAACTCGCCTTTTGAAGCGTCGAAACTACCGCCAAGAGTGTTGTATTCACTTCCCGTGCGAGCCATCACCTTGGAGGCAAGCGTAATGAGCCATTCCGTTGTGATTGGCGCATGACTTTTTATCCACTTCATGCCATACTCATACGCCACCTTCAAGTCAAGGTTCATCATTTGCTCTATCATGGTGCGCTTCGACGAAGTGATACCTTCATCGAATAGCAGTTGCGCCTCCACTTCCGTCACGGTACTGCCTTCAATGGCTGTGGAGTGCGTAATGATGGAGTACAGATAGAACTTGTCGTAGTCTATCTGTTGCGAAATACCCAACTCGTCGTGTTGACGAAGCAAGGCTTGCAATATGTCTTTGTTCTTTGCGTTCATGTAGTTCAAGCCTTTTTATCTTTGGCAAACGCCAAATAAAAAAATATTACCTTTTATTGTATTTTCCATCTAAATCTAAACATGACACATGAATCAATGTTGTTAAGCATAGCCTTTTGAAGTCTTTCTGTCATATCATCAACTTTGTCATTGTAGTCATCTTCCAAAATCATCAACTTAATCCGTTTTTGTCTTAATCTTTTTGATTTTTGGGATTCTTCTTTCTTTAATTGCAGTTTTGTAGCCGCATTATGCTCTTTTCTGATCTGCCTTCTAATAGCCTCGTATTCCTTGTTGAGTGCCATAACTTCATTTCGAAGAGGAACCAATTGGTCGTCAGCCCACATCTCATATTTTGTTATTTCATAATCAACATAGTTGTTAGTTCGATCGTCTATTTTGTCCTTGTATAACTTTAAACGTTTTGAAAATTCATGTTCAAACTGTTCCTCAACATTTGGAAGTGAAAAAGTTTGATAGTTGATGCAATCCAATTCTAACAATTTATATACAAATTCCTCTGGAAGCATCTCACCATTATCCACTTGTGCACAAGCGATAATCTGTTCTTCTCCGTCATATTTGTTAAAGGTAGCCAAACGGTAAACGCATGCATAGCCAGACTTATTCTTATATTGCTCCAATAACGACACTTTAAAGGGATATGAAGACAAATCAAATGTGATAGTTTCATCCTCTACATCTTGCGACAATGTCTTTTTTACCACATATTGTCCCAAAGGGTGTCCGTATCGTAATTGTATGCATTCTACTGAATCTTTATTTATGATGTATGTCCCTGCAGGGATATTATCCGCTAATGATTCAGGAAGAGAAAACATATACTTGTCTTCGTCTATATTGTCAATTTTTTCTTGCAGTGCACTTATTGTTACAGCCCAAAGATGTCTATTGTAAATATTTGTTCTATTTACATCATCACATTGGCGTACACGAAGCTTACTAATAACTTCTTCATCAAAATTTTCCAGTAATGACTTTCTCGTATTCTTGACGCGTTCTTTTATGATTTCGTCCAGTTCATTCTGAAGTTCATCGAATGCAGCTGCTATTTCACGTTCCGTTCTACATGTGTTGTAAATGTTGTTCAAACGACGTTCAAAATCAAGACCAGAATCAAGAGAGCCGAGAACTTCATCACTTGCTCCAAAGACACAATCAAAGAGAGAGAACTTGCCGTCAAGAAGTTCATATACTCTTCTATCTGCATAATTGGATTGATTGACAAAATTCACAACGACAACATCGTTCTTCTGTCCATAACGATGACAACGTCCTATTCTTTGTTCGATGCGTTGAGGATTCCAAGGCATATCATAATTTATGACCAAAGAGCAGAATTGCAGGTTTATACCTTCTGCACCGGCTTCTGTTGCAATCAATATGTCAGCATCGTTTTGGAATGTGTCCACGATGGCTTGTTTTCTATCAATAATCGGATTGCCAGAAATTCGATTACTCCCAGCAAATCTAATTAACCACAGACGATATATTTTTTTTGCTTCTTCAGAATCATTTGTGCCATTAAAACATATCACTCGATCTTTATATCCGTTCTGTTGAAGAAACGAATACAGATATTCTTGAGTTCTTCTGCTTTCAGTGAATATAAGAGCTTTACGCTTGCCTCCAAGTGCTTTTATCTTAGCAAAAGAAGTCGCCAAAGCATCAAGTAGCTTTTCTGCTTTTGACTCATCTTTAATAGACAATGACATTTGGCGGAACCCTTCTAACTCTCGAATCTCATCATCTATACTACCATTGCTTTTACCTACAGTCGCATCACATGAATCTATGTATTCATCATCTTTATTATCGTCAAAATCATTTTCTAAACACGCAAATACTGAAAAGACTTGCCCACTTGCTTTATAATCTTTCAAACGCTGTATAAAACGTTCCAAAGTAAAAGACAATGCATATGCAGAGGAGGACATAATCTTTCTTACTAAAAGAGACAATAATGGACGTTGCTTTTCTGGCACTCCATAAGTTCCCTCCCGCATCAAGTATTCACTTACTGCACTATAAAGTTTTGTTTCTTCAGGACTGGTTGTATATTCTTGAACGAGAGCTATTCGCTTTGTGAAGTTTACATACTCCTGAACTTGTTTTCTCAAAGTTCTGTGTATGATATGTTCCAAGCGTCCTTTCAATTCACCATATTTAGCCTTATCACGTGTCGATATGGCATTATATTGGTCAGCAAACGTGTCCAAACTAGAAAAGTATTCTGGGTCTATAATGCTTATTAACCCATAAAGTTCTTTTAGGTTGTTCTGCAAAGGAGTAGCTGTAAGTAATACTTTCTTGCAGTTTTTGAATGTGGCCTTAAGTATATTGGCCATTACATTCCCCTTCTTATATACGTTTCGAAGTTTATGAGCTTCGTCGTATATCACAAGATCCCATGATACACCACTGAAGAATTCGGAGTTGGTAAATGCAAAATTATAAGAACATATATATATGCTTTTTAAACCACCAGAAATTTGTTTTTTACCTTCTTCAAACGTATCCTTGTCGAGGATAAAAGATGGAAGATAAAATTTTTCCATCAATTCTATATTCCATTGGTTACGCAAGGATGCTGGTACAATGATTATTATATTTCGTTTATTCTCCGCCCACATCTCTGACAGTATAATGCCAGCCTCAATCGTTTTTCCAAGACCGACTTCATCTGCAAGAATTGCACCTTTGCTAAGTGGCGATTTGAAGGCAAACAGAGCAGCCTCAACCTGATGAGGGTTGAGGTCAACTCTGGCTTCACTCAAGACACCAGTGAAACGACTTTCGTCGCTCACCGACTTCTTGTGTGATATATCCCAAGCGTAATAAAATTGTTGAATTGGTGAAATCATACACTAATTTTTAAGACTTTTTCTCTATTCGAATTGCATATTCTGGTGAAAGTGCATCGAATTCTTCTATTCTTGCGGCTTTCCAGTAGTGCTTCGCTATCTGTTCACAACGTTTTCTCAAATGCTCATTCTCCAAAGGATTTGCATCTTTACCATAAGTATCTCGCAACTCCTCATACGACTTTTTCAAATTCAAGTCAATCAAAGAGATTCGTACTATGTGGTATTTCGCATCAGGATGCTTCTGCATGAATACATTTTGAGAGCGATGTAAATAGAATGGCGCAGTACCATCTTTCAGACTATACAACGTTGTTTTGACATCAACATACATATTGTCTGTCTTCACTTCGAAATCGTATTCGCCAACACCTTCCAATGCAGCGTGAACGAAGTCCTTGTTCTTGTTCTCAAGATAATGCCCATAGATAAGTTCTCCGATGAATCCTATAGTTTGACGCACCTGAGATTCTTTCTCCTCTTCTTCTGCCTCATCGACCTCGTCAAGCATAAGCATAATTTTATCCTTATTGGCTGCAATACGCTCAATGTCTTCTTTATCCAAGCTGTCAATGATTTCTTTGACAGACTCCTTGGCATCGTTAAGTTTGTCAAGCTGTTCGCTATCCAAGTCTTTTGTCAAGCAATTGACTTTGTTCAAATTGTTGGCAGTTTCTTGAGATATGTTGTTCAATAATTCTTGAGCTTGATTTTCATCAAGAGAGCAGTTTTTCAGACTAATATTGGATGTACCCGTATTCCCTGACCGTCCTTCTGTTGCCCCATCTTTACCATTTTGTAACGACTCCCATTCATCTACATATAACGACTGCAGAGCAATGAATGGCTCCTTAAAGAAATCCATACTGGTAATATGCTTGGCAATAGTTTTCATCAAAGACAACCCTTCCTCATTGGGCTGCTGGATGATAACACGCTTTGCCACCTCGAATCCGAATTCATTATCTTGCATTTTGTCTGCAAAAATACTTGAGTTCGAACACATGATATTGAAGTTCATGCTAATCGGCTTATCCGAAATATGTATTGTTATACCTTTAGAGGCCTCCATGATCTTCCATTTTTCGTAGACTCCATCATGGTGTTCCGGATAATCTTCCAAGTTGACAGACGTTTGTATATACCAACGTGGAGAATCCTTGTGGCCCTGCTTGTACAACAGCTCGCTTTCATCATACACGTATACAGTATTCGCTTTTATGAAATTTGCCAATTCGCGACTCTTTTCCAAACGACTCTCAAATAAAGTTCCCCATGAGGCCGACGACAAGAAAGAACAATCATCTTGGCATCGTTCAAGAATAAAGACTGGACGTGGTATAGAATATTCATCTTTGGCAGGAGCCACCCTGCCTGTGTATCTCAAAAAAGGCATGTCTGAACACCCAGAAGGTAAACCTTTCAGAATATTCATCATTGTAATGTACCTATTTGAATTGTACACGTATTCAAATCTCTTGCCAATTGCCCATACGAAGATATTGTCGACAACTTCTGAAACATTATCATCAGCATAGTCTACTATTGTATTAAACGGTGTATCTTCCAGCAATGCCTTTCTAACAGAGATATAGGGATAATTAGTTTTCTTTAATCTTGTAAAGAGTAGAAGAATATCATCATGCTTATTAATCCACTTGTAAACATTGCTAGGCAGCTTTTCCGAATCAACAAGTAATTCATTTGGTGCGTATATTTGGGAATCAAGATCCACATCCTTCATTTTAAAATATTTGTCGAAACCAGAGAACTTGTTGTCCAATATCATCAGTAGAGCATCTTCCTGTTTTTCGTCATTTTGCAGTTCCAACTCATCGTAAGATGCCCCATTGGCTATAGAATAGTCAATACAAAAGCGCAATTGCTCAATGGTAAGATACTTGTTATACAACTCTTCATAAAGACTTTCCGGGGAAATTTTTTCTTCCTTTTCGCCATAGAAATGGCTCTTGAAATTGTCGACTTCAATGGCTGATGGCAGACATTTGAAGAATGAATCTATAGTTTGGTTTCCTTCTTCATAATCACTATTTAACTTATATACATCATATTCATTCTCACCAATAGTCACATACTGAGAAACTATTGATTCCGGGAGTTTAGTTCCGTTATGGTGTATTTTGGCAAACACTACATCGATGTAGTTGTTGTCAGGCAGAGAGCGTTGTATAGCAAATTCTATAATCTGCCATTCTAATGCCGTCTTATCAATCTTTCTGTCGATGTCTATATTGTTGATTCTATCGAAGAAAGCCTTGATAACATTTGCGTTTGCCTCTTTAACGAACTGTAACAGCTTTTCAGGATGTGCAATACTATTGATAGCTTTGATAAGCATATCTTCGTTTGAGGCAAATATATACCTGGATTTCTCGGTATTCAGTATTTCCTGAACCAAATCAGGAATGCGATAGAAACCAGCATTAGCCAGTTCTTGCTGCAAATCAGCAGAAACACTATCTACATAATTATAACCACCATCCTTACGAGTAACATAGTACCAACCATTGTTTTCCTGTGTTCTATAATTTGACAGATAGAAATCCGTTATCTTTATAAGAATACGGAGAAGTTGTGCGTCAACTCGTAAGCCATTATCAACGATTTTGCTTGTCTGTACCGTTTCCAAATTGAACGGACCGTCTTGTAGCTCTTTCAGATACTCATAAGGTTGCAGATGTAAAGCATCCACCTTACTGTCAAGAGTATTGTATTCTTCTTCAGTCAGTTTAGAAACATTGTTAACGATAGTGCGTAAATCAAATGTCGGTTTACCATCACTATTCAGATACAATGTAAGTTTTGGTTGTTGGGGAACAACACTATTTGATTCAACGGGAACAGATTTAAATACTTTTTGAATGTCACTTAAATACTTGTGAGTATTCTCTCCCCAGTTCTCATTGTCCATAAGACATTGCCAATGTTGCACAATCCATGACCAACAACTCGACTTCTGGGTTGCTGGAACTAGCAACAGTTTGCGCTCAGCTACCGCTTTTGGAACGATTCCCTTGACTAGATAGTTATCAAAGAGAATTGTTCCATTAGGACGATCCGCAAACAATTCCTTGAATGGCGCATATTTGTCATGATGGTTTTTAAGGAGTGCTATCTCTTGTCTAACCTTCGGCAAATAATCTACGTTTTTTGATAATATCCAATCAAGCAGATTAGCTACATCTTCTACGGTAGATTCGTTGGAACGTAAATTCTCTATGTTGACTTTAATCTTATCAAATAGTTGGGCAAGATAAGTATTTGCATCAACACCTGTCAGCACAAATTCGGTATGTTCGCAATCTCCGAATTTCATGCCATACTCAATCGGATAGTAAACATTGTAATTTGACTTAAGTTCAAGGAAACTGTATAGATTCCTTTTGTTTGTGCGGAAGAGCTTGTATTGAGCAATTTTTGAATCGAACTTCTTCTTATCAACAAACTCAATGAATTGGTTGTACTCCTCGGTAGGCAATGCTTTAAGCCATGCCTCTAATTTTGCATTGTCTGCATTTTCGAGAATATAAGACAAATCCACTATTTCAACATCTACACCATGTCGATGTAAATGTATCTTGCTGTTTTTATCTATCCACTTTATATTAGAGATGCCAATTGTGTCCAATGGTATCAACTCTGCTCCTTCAAAATATCTCACAGAGTCTTTCTTCTCATAGGTTCCGTTTTCGGTCAAGACATGCTCTTCCAGGAATGGTTTGAATACCTCTCCGAATGAATTTCTTATATACGCAAAGTCATCACCATCCAAAGGTTTAGAGGCGATTAAAGACTTATATATAAAGTCAAACTTATCTTTGTCTGAAGTTAGAAGAGGCTTCAGTTCTTCAACAAGTTTTGCGAACGCTATCTTGAGTTGACTTTCAGTCTTTGGTTTATCGTTAATACGCTGACGGCTATTATCCACGTCGAATTTCTGACTGTCGATGATGAATCCAAGCCGCAGCTTAGTTTCCAAAATAGGAAGTCCCTTGAATAGATTGACAAAATTCTTATCAGCAAAAACGGGATTGAAGGCAAAGTGATAGAGGAAAGGTTTTCCTTCTATATCATACTCTACATATACAGAACGGACGTCATGTTGTTCAATTTCTTCACCCATAACATAGATGTGTTCCACATATTTACCTTCATTGCGATCTTGATCTTTTGTTATTGATGCGAAACCGCCCAAGCGTGTCTTTACTCGTTCAAGGTTCTCCGCAGAATTGATTCTTTCATATTTACCTTCTCCCAATGGAATAATGATAGCCGTACCTCTATCGAGAAAATGAAGGTTACGGCGAGGATCCACTAAGGTGTCAAAAGCATTAATAGCATCAATAGCCTCTTTGTCAGAGAACAAACCCTGGTCTGTTCCTGGGGCTATAGGGTAATATGTCATTAATATCTTGGCAAACAAGATATTGCTTTTGTAGTCATCGCCTTGTGCTAATTTCCAATTGTTTTGCTTCAACAGTAAGTTTGCAAGTTGATTTCTGTCATTCCATGAAATAAGGTATGGGCCTTTCTTTTCATTGTAAATTGTCTCAATAAGCAGGTCTTCATTTTCCTCCTTATCATCAACTTTTGTCAACAGGGTGTAAAGCAACTTTGAACCTTGTCCATACTTGCCAAGTTTTTTACTGTCGTTGCGCTTAAGTGATTTGCCTTTGGCCAAAAAGTTGTACAACTGACCATCGCGAATCTCGTCATTATCTGAAAATATATCAAAGTCCGTATAAAACGGTTCGCCGTTATTCAAGACAACCAAGTATTCCTTATTGGTGTAGAAGAATAACGAATCTGCACTAGCATCATAGGCATTTTGAACGAACTCATAAAAGAGTTGTTCTTCTGCATTGCTAGCGAAACTTGCCGCGTCAGAAACAACAGACTTTACTTGGTCTTTAGACGGGTCTTGGCCATATATCTTCTGTAGCAGTAACTCCCGGTTTGTACCCAACAAACTAAATGTCTCTTGCCCACAGAGTTTAGTTATGTATTCTTGTAAATTTCTTATGTTCATAATCAGTACGTTATGTATGGAATGATTTGAATAATAAAGGTCTTATTGCGGTCTTCACCATTCTTGCCATATCCAGTATACCGGCCTTTTCCGTCGAAACCAGAACCAGAGATATAAACTTCTCCATTTTCCTTCTCTATGTTTGTCAACAGACCTTTTTTCTTCCAAAATAAAAGAAGATTTCTTGCTCGTTCGTAACTCAGACGAGCAGCATATGCTCTAGATGCTTCATTTGGGTTAGGATCATTATGAGAACGCGCAGCGCGTCCTTCAATAATAACCTTAAACGATATATTTGCAGAGTTTTGGAAATTGCTGATTATCTTCTCTATCTCCTTTCCGGCTTCTACCAATTGCGCATAGTTCTGCGTAGGTATGACAGGGCTATTCGGCTGAAATCTCACGTCAACTGTGCATTCAAACCTTTTATACTCTTTATTGTACCTGAAGTATTTCTGTTTGAGCGAATCTTGAGCATCCTGGAACTCTTTTATCTTTTTGTAAAGTTCGGCATTCACCACAATGTCATGTATATTACTTTCCGTAACACCTGCATTATGATACAAATCAACATAGACCTTATAACTCCCGTAGGCAACAAGACTTGATATGATGAATACGATAAGGAAGCCGGACATCAAGTCTGTGTAATTCTGCCAGAAATTATGTTCTTCTCCATTATCGCGGAATGATATTCTACTCATTTATTAACGATTTTATTAAGCATTGATTCTAACTTCTGTAACTGAATGATTGTCGAACTGATTGAATTCATCTGCTTTGTCAACTGCTCTATATTGTCTTGTCGGTTGACAAGTATCTGAACCACCTGACCAATCTTCTCATTCGTTTCTTTTACAGAATCTAGACTAGTGTTCGTTTCTTCAATTGTCTTCTCAGACAACTCATTCGTACGGTGTGCCACATTCACAGCATCTCCGTAAGCGAGTACAGCCTGGTCG
The DNA here is from genome assembly GCA_963659505.1 of Lachnospiraceae bacterium. GTDB lineage: Bacteria > Bacteroidota > Bacteroidia > Bacteroidales > Bacteroidaceae > Prevotella. Next base: position 35,627 of record CAVKUV010000017.1, on the reverse strand, counting down.
TAGTTTTGCTTTATTTCAGCAACAAGGCTTTCTATGAACTTGTATGATTTATCAAGAGATGCAACATTGCTTTCAATGGCATTAGCCAAAGAAGAGCACTGTGTAGAGATGCTGGTCTGTATGTTTTGAACAAAGCCAGCCATAGAAGTACGCAAGTCGGATGTCACCTTCTCATTCATGCTCAAGGTGTTATCAACAACATCCTTAGTTGCTTCTTGATATGCATTGCGCAACTCAACCATCTGCTGCAGACTTTCAACATTATGTTGTTGTACCTTTTCGTAGTCAGACTGAAGTTTCCCTGTCACTCTGTTTGCAAAGTCAGAGTTTTGTTCAGATAGTTTGGCGGCAAGTGTGTCATAATTGGAAATGATAGAGTTCAAGCGTGCTGTCTGCTCAGTACCTAATGAGGCCAGTGAACCCTGCATCTCCGTCGTCAACTTTGTCAACACTTCAGTTACATTAGTGGTGATAGTTCCAATTTCTGCATTGGTACTTTTCATCATATCTTCTACAGATTGCTTCTGGGTGCTAATCAAGTCATTGGATACATTCGACAACTTCTCTGTAATGGAAGCCAACAATTGGCTTGTTTTCGTGAACTGTTCTTCTCCAAAATTCTGCACTTGTTGCTGAATGGCTCCGTGCATTTGCTGGAAGATGCCATCCATACGATTAACGAAACCATCAATGAACTCCCTCAAGATTTCACTCTGGTGCCCAATATTCTCGTTCAACTTGTCGCTGTACTGGCGATTTTTCTCTTCCTGTTCCTTCTGCAATGTTACCAATTTATCTAATAAGCCTTTCTGATCTTTTACAACGGCTAATTGGTCGGCATTATTTTTTGTGTTGTTAGCGATGTCTCTGATATACTCCTCAGGAGTGATATTCTTCATCTTTTCGTTATCATCTTGAGCTTCTTCTTCTGCAAACAATTTCTTTGTCCACAAGGTATCTCCCAATGCACCAAGAAGTCCTAAGATAGATGTCGTGAAAGCTGGGATAAGTTCACTAATAATTTTTGTAATGTCAATATTCTGCCCCGCAGCGGCTTGAACTTCTGCCAATGTCTTTCCAGTGTTGTCTATAGCTTCATGGCTAACTGCACCAATATCATGAAGCGACCAACAGATTGAGCAGAAAGTACCTAACAATCCCAACGAGGTATAGATACCGGGGAGACACGTCAACAAGGGACGAGATTTTGTCACTGCATATTGTTTATGACACCAATATCTAGCGCCAAACCCAAGTATAAACACAATAAAATTCCACCAATTAAAAATAAGATACAGCATATTTAAGATTATTATTACATTACCAATAAACTTTCTAAAAAAACAATGTCGCCATAATATCCAGGTAAACCCCATCTACCACAACGCTACTTTTTCTGTCCACAAATCAAGCGTACGATTGCAACACCAAAAGTCTGGAGCACTCGGTTCAAGGTCTATAGGAAAATCCGTATAGTCCTTTCTCCAGTTTGGATCTCTGCGTCCTCTGCACATCGATACGCTCGCCAAGTTCTTCCTGGGTGAGTTTTTTTTGGCGAAACATGTATTGCGTGGATGGCTTCGCCCAAATAATACGAGTCAACCTCTGCTTTGAGTTTTGCTTCCATCGCATCACGTTTAGGCATTACTTCTTTTCCACAAACATCATCTACCATATCAGACTGTGTAGTTAATTTTATCTGTGCCATAATCACTTGTCTTTTTGTTCGAAATATAGCCTTATTATCTCTTCAGCCCTGACTATTTCCTTTGCAGGTGTTTTCTGCGTCTTCTTCACTACACATGCGTGGCAATGATCAGAGCTTCTGTCCCCGTATTCCAAAAGGAGAAGAGACGACAGCAAATACCATTATTTTTTATAATATTTACCGATTACAAAGATACAAGTTTGTTTCCGAACTTATGTAACGCTTGAAGGATTCTTTACTTCTTGCTCCGTTTTTTTAGTGACGGTGAAAAAAAATAAGTTAGTATGATTTGCGGCTCATCTTATTGCTTGTTTTTGTTTCTCGAAAAGGGGACATAGCAGACTCTGCGTCCGATGAGGGAGACGAAAACAAACAAAAAGATGAGCCGCAAAGTTTAACGTAACAATTGTTTACCTTGGTTCAAATCATACCAAGGTTTTTCGAACCGTACACTTGAAATGCACGTTCGTGCAAAACGCAAACGTAAGTTGCGTAGCGGATGCAGTGTCTCACCGCTCAATCATAGGCGGAAACACTCGCGACGTGAGACACGTCGCCCACTACATGGCATTCCTATACGGCAACCGCACACAAGTGGAATTTGTTTTTTCCGCTACCTCATTATCTACGCGTTCCCCAACAACCCAACACCCCAACAGTCCAACCCCATCGCCATGTCAGAACCTGTAAGAATACCCGATGCCGAGCACGTGCGTGTCGAGGTCTTCGTCGCTGTTTTGGCGCAGGTCTTGGTAGCGGTAGTACAGCTTCAGGCTGTGGTGCTTGGCGATGGCTATGCTTGAGCCTATGGTGTAGCGAGTCTTTTGCAGTCCGCCGTCGCCGTGGTATAGCTCCAAGCTGCCGAAGGGCGCCAGCGGAGTGTGCTTCAGTCGGTATGTCAGTTGCAGCCGCGAGCGCAGCAGGTGCAGGCTCTTGCCTTTCACGTCCTCCCACTCCTCGGTGTCGGTGTCATACTTCTTGCCACTGGCCTTGGCACGGTAGGTGTATTGATACATTTCGCGCAGCGACACCCCAAGGTTGCCCAGCCCGTAGCTGCCCGTCAGTCCTACAAGCAGCCTGTGGCGTGGCCACCAGTACGACGGCGTAATCTTGTTCACCGTGCCGTTCTTGTGGTATGTCTGCTTGCCTGCCCGGTGGTCATACAGCAGATTGTAGTCAACAGAAAACTTCAGATACTTGTTCAGCTTGTAGCCAGCGCCAACCCCCAGACTGTATCTGTCCATCTCGCGCGAGTCGTTGCGCGTGCGCGCCCCCAGCCCGCCCTCCAGAGTCCAGTGCTTGCCGAGTTCCTTCTCCACCCCGGCGTCCATCCACACGCCGAAGTCGCTTTGCGCCTTGGCCTTTTGGATGCCGCCAGGGAAAAGAAGTCCTACTGCCATTGTGCAGCAGATGTATATAGATGTTTTTGTGCTCATAACAATAGTGCTTCCGCCACTTAGGCCGCATAGTCCTCGCCGTCCATCTTCACCTTGGCGTCAACGGTGTTTCCCGCACTGGCGCGGTAATAAATCTTGATTACACTCATGTCTCTCAGAAAGTCTATTCCGCCCACTTCCACCTTCACTATGTCGAGTCCGGTGCGCTCGCGCAGGTCGGTCAGCAGCAGGTCGCGGCACTGGGGCTTTATCAGCTCTATCCTGTCGTATTGCACGGTCTTCACCGCCAGGCTCCCCCTAACCCTTATGTTCTCGAACACGAGCGTGGTGACGACAAACAGCAAGTTGACTACCGCCAAAGCCGCCCACCCCAACGACTGCGCCAACCCGTTGATCACCGACATGGCGATGATCATGAAGAGGTAGGTCATCTCCCTAACGGGCATCGACTCCGTGCGGTAGCGTATTATGCCGAAAATGGCAAACAAGCCGAGGGCAAACTCAATCCTGATGTGCGTGCCGCCAAGCAGGTTGATGAGCATGAACACGCTTATGCCTATGAGCATGAACGTGAAGTAGTATTCGCGACGGCGACTCTTGGGGAAGTAGAGCCAGTGGGTGATAATCCACACTGCCAGTGTGTTGAACAGAAACCTGGCCACGGTGGGCATGAATGTTGAGAAGTCTGCTAACGTGCTCATTGTCTACTGCTTTTTTCCTTAGTTATATATATAGATGTTGCTGTGTTGGTCGCCATGTTGCTGCGCAGCCCTACGAGCCGATTTTCATTATTCTATGCAGCCGTGGCTTCAATCGGTTGGTGCGCAGCGCGGGGTTGGTCAGGGCCTCGCCTATGCAATACTTGCTGAAGCCCTCGGGGTGGATGCGCAGCCGCCTGAGCATTTCCAGCACGGGCGAGGGCTGCAAGCCGTCGCGCTTCAGTTCGATTATGGCCAGCTTGGCGAGCGAGCAGTCCTGTCCGGTGGCCAGGTTGGCAAACTCCAGACAGGTGTCGATGGTGAGCCGCTCGGTCTTGGCCTTGTTCACGAGCGTGATGCGGCGGAAGCGGTTGTCGATTTTCGCCTCCAGCAGCGACGGGTCGATGCTCAGGTTCTGCCGCAAGAATGGCGTCGAGGCCACGCCGTCGCGCCCGTCGAAGGCTATGCGGCTCTTGTGGGTCTTGCCGTGGTTGTCCTTGGTCTTCACCTCCAGAAAGCTCATCTCGCTGTCAACATACGACCGCACCCTCACCTTCTGCCGTCCAGCATGTCCGTCGTGGTGGGCGTTGTAGAAGGCATAGTCGCTCGAGTCGTAGTATGTCGTGGCGTAGCGCATGTTGCGCTTGCCGCCTATCTCCTGCACCCGATACTCGTCGCCGGCCATCAGCAGCAGCTCCAGCAGTCTGTCGGCCGTGGTGACAAACTTGGTGTCGGTGCGGTTCATCAGCCTTATGCCATCCATCTCGTCGAGCGAGATGGGCTGGAATTTCGAGATTATTGTGTCGATGGTCATGGCTTCATGTTTTTGAGTTACTGTGGCATCCCTTTGAAAAATCTGTTGCAAATATACGGCAGCAAACTTACTGATTGCAACTAATTTCAACGAATGGGTTTGTTTTTTCAACGAAGCAGGGGCGTGCCCATGACCCGTTCGGCCAAAGACACGCCCCTGTAAAGTGCGTCAAAGACGAGGAGATGAAGGGCTATGAAGCCTTCATACCCTCCCCGTGATTTCTATTCTGTTGGGTAAACCTGGGTTCCGTCTACATAGATAGTTGTGTTATAAGACCCTGCGTCAACGTTCCACAGCTTGTTGTTGCTCACTTCGCCCACAACCATCTGGTCGGCGGTGCAGTTGTTGATGTTGATGGTATATTTGCCGCCAGTAAGTCCTGTGGCGTCAACCTCGATGGCAGCCTTGCCTCTGCTTGAAGGAATGTTGGATGCGTTGAAGGTGCAATTGTTGAACGTTGCGTTTTGGGTGAGGTCTGCGCTCTCGCTGTATATCTTCACGGCCTTGCCCAGCGTCTCGAATGTGCAATCAGTGAACGTGATGTTCTGTGAGCCATAAGTCCAGATGCAATATTCGTAAGTAGTCTGCTTGAATGTACATTTCTCGAATGTCGCAGTGGTGGCATACATAGTCGGTTTGCCGGTGATCACACAGTTCTTGTAGCTTACCGAGGCTGTGTGCTGCAAGCCAATGTAGTTGCCGGAAGAGTTCTCGTAGGTGAGGTTCTCCAAAGTGATGTTCTTGTCGCTGTAGGTCACGGCAGAGTTGGCCTCCACCTTTGTGTTGTCGGTGCCGGCTCCGGTGATGGTCACGCCGTCGCCCATCGTTGAGGGAAGGGTGTAAGCCTCGTCGGAAGCCACGAGCTGAATCTTCGCGCCATCCTTTGCGGCAGCCTCAGCGAGCTGGGCCGAGTTCGACACGCGAGTGATGTTGTTGTCGTCGTCATAGGCTTTGTCGATCTTCACGGTAAAGGTATGGTTGGCCGAGAGTATGTTTCCGGCGATGTTGGTGCGGTAGTTGCGCTGGAGAGGTATGTTCTGCAAGCCTTCCGACACCACGATGTCTTCGCCCGATGTGGGCGTGAAGGTGAACGTGGCCTCGGCAACGGTCTTTGCCGCACCCGTAGTGCCGTCGTTAGGCAGCACATAGCACATGGAGAGGTAGTTGTAGTCCTCCTTCGTTCCGTCGCCATCCATGTCGGCGCTAAACTTCTCCGTAGGTATCGCTGCGGCGGCATAGTTCACTTCGGCTTCGCCCGACACGGTGCCGTCGATCACGTTGAGCTTCGTCGCTGCGTTCTTCACCTTCACCGACGATGTCGTCACCACGATGCCCGAAGCCGCAGCGGCAGTCTTGTCGGCGTCGGTGTTGGCAACGTTGATCTGTGCGAACGGGCGCTTCAGCTCCACTGTCTCGGCGGCGTCGCCCTTTACGGTTATCTCCACCGTCTTGAAGAATGCGTCGCGGGTCTCGTCGTTGTTATCCGCATTCTCATAGCTTACGGCCACGCCCATCTGGTCGTCCACGGTGTAGGCCGTGCAGTTGCTGTTCTGCGCCCAGAAAGCCACCTTGTAGGTCTGCCCCTTTGCGAGGGTGAGGGTCACGTTGTGGCCTGTGGTCAGGTCTGAGGCCGTCACCTCGGTCTTCGTCAGACCGGCGATGGCGTTTCCATCCTTGTCGAACACGCGGTAAACAAGTTTGTCGACACCGCTGCCGTCGCTGATGGCACGTGTTGACACGGCTGCGTCGGCACTTACGTTGAATGTAACCAGAGCCTCGCTGCTCTTTGCCGTTGAGTCAAGCGCGTCGCTTGAGCACGATGTGGCGAGCACCATAGTAGATGCCGCAGCCACTACAAACAGAAAATTCTTTTTCATTCCGTTGAAATTTAAAACATTACTAATTTTATTACTGGATATCTCTTTTCCTTTATGTGTCTGTTCTGTCTTGCGCGTCCAGCCCCGTCGGCAAGCCATTTTCCTTTATGGCGGCGACAATTCATAGCCTCCGCCATTCAAACTACAGTGTGATGTTGTAGTCTCCGCTGTATTGTGTGTCGATGGCCACTCCGCCCGTGGACTGCTGGGTGAGAAACTTGCCGCGCACTATGGTGTGGCGGCTGCGCTGAAGCGGCACGTCCACCGGGTCGCTCACCGATATCAAGTTGCCGTCGGCGTCGTATATGCCCAGCTGTACGGTCACCTCGGTGGCTTGGTGGTTTACGAGCACATAGTCGAAGCCTATCGACGCCTCGTCGTCGCTCAACTGCGACAGTCGGCCACGAAAGGTCACTCCCGTCTTCGAGTCAACCGGCTTGTCGGTAAACATATTGTAGGTGCAGGGCATATAGCCCTTGTAGATGAAGACAAACTGAAACTGGTCGAGGCTCACGCTGCGCGCCGGCGCCTCCCTAACGCCCTGTCTGGCCCTGTTCTCCGCCGTCTTCGACTGCTGCTCCATGAAGGCGCGCAGGTCGTTGGCCACAAACTCAAACTTAGCGAGTGGCCGTTCCATCTCCACCGCCACGCCTACGGCAGGCTGCTCGTCTTCGGTGGCGGCGATTGTTGCCGTGGCCGTTCCCCGGAAGGCGTCGCGGTAGTCGATGCAGCCCTTGTAGGGTTCTGCCAGGGTTATGCCGCTGAAGTCGTCGGCCACGTAGAATGGCGTTGCGCCGTCGGTCTGGTCGGAGAGGTCGGCCCAAACCATCACCGTGTATTCGCCCACCGGCACGTCTACAGTCATGTCGAAGTCGTAGCCCTGAGCAATGTCGCGGGTAACGGTGTATTCCTTATATATATAGGAGGTACGGGTGGCGTTGGCGTGCGTGTCCTTTGGATAGAAGCGCACAATGCACCTCATCGTCCCCTCGGTGCGTATGGGCGAATAGTCTATTCGCGTCGCGCCGCCGCGCGACACCAGGTAGTCCTCTTGCGGCATGTCGGTGTCGAAGTGCAGGTGGACCACGGCGTCGGTGTGGGTCGGCACCGACGGAAACTCATGCACGTCGCACGATGTCATGCAGACAAGCATTGCCGCAAGCAGAATGGCCACATAGGCGTGCTTGCGCATGGCGTGCAGCATGGCTGTTGACAAGTATCTCCATCTTATGTCGGTTGTGCCATTGGTCATCACGGTCGTTTCCCTTTCTTCAAGTCAAACCTGTAGCACAACGACAGCGACAAATGGTCGAGGCATACGCCGCCCCGCTTTGTCGTGCTTGCGCGCAAGCCGTCAGTTTGGTTATAGAACTTGTCGTAGTACAGGCTGTACAGCCCTGCGCCAAGACAAGCCTCGGCCATCCACCGCCCGTCGCGGCTTATGGCCATGCGGTAGCCAGCTGAGAGTCCCACACCAACGGCCGGACTGCAGCCGTTGTGGTCTTGGGTGCGGTATTTGCCGTTGGAGGCGAAGTTGTAGCTTGCCATGCCTATGTGGGCACCGAAAAACGCCCCTTTGCCGTTTGAGGGGTCAAGCCAGTAGCGTATGGCTGGATAGAACGACAAGACTCGGTATTTGCTTTGAGAGCCGAAGTAGTTCCATGTAGAGCAGTTCACGCCCAGGTTGACCGACAGGTGCGGCCTGATGTCAGTCTCCACCTCCACATTAGTTATGAGAAGCGCCCATGCCACGGCATTGGTCTTCACATATAGGGGTCGGACAGGCTCCTCTGTAGCTGCGTCAGCTGCACAAAAGGCAGCCACCGTGTCGCCGCCAAGCTCCTGAGGAGCAATGGCATGGATGGCCATCGGTGCATACAGCAGCATACACAAGATGCACAACAAGCACCTAATGGCTTGCGGTCTGTCGGATTTCCCTAACCTTGTTTGCATTAATCTATATGGAAAGTAGTTAATGCCACAAAAGTACAAAAAAGATATAATTTACCCCCCCCCAGCAGTTAAATACAGTTAAAATGCTGATTTTAACCGTATTATTCCCGTTTTGTGGGTGCGGCGCGGTGGTTTTTGCCGCTCTACGGGCCAGCGATGGCGACCGCAGCGATGGCGACCGCAGCGATGGCGGAAAGTCATGCCGAATGCCGAGGAAAGTCATGCCGGATATGGCGGAAAGTCATGCCAAACACGGCACTAAGTCACCTCGTATCGAACGATGCGCGTGCTCGTATCGTTCGAAATGAACACTCACATCGTTCGATATGAACACGCGTATCGTTCGATGTGAGGTGACTTTCCATGGCATTTGGCACAACTTACCATGGCCCTCGGCATGACTTTGAGCCATTTGCGGCATGACTTTCCCTTATCAGCAGACTGCCAGTTGGCGACAAGAAACATTCGGCCTTTGGAATTAGGCCGTCCAAGTTGTTGTAATTCATGTGTAGTGGGTGCGGTGTCCCACCGCACACCAAGCGGCAATGGGGGAAGTTGCGACGTGAGACACGTCGCCCACTACTTGCGCCCCATGCAAAGGGTGCAACAATTGGATAGCCTACTTTGGAATTTCACCTTATTATATATGCGCCCATCCGCTTGTCTTTTCATAGTTTTGTTCTATCTTTGCAACGGAAAGTCCCTTGGAAAACGTGCGTGATTCTTGAAAAAGTCCCTTGGAAAACGTGCATGATTCACGAAAAAGTCCCTTGAAAAACGTGCACGGAAGGAGCGAAAGAATCGCATAATTCATTAATAAGCAAATGTTTAAGCGGAAGATTTCGAATTATTTGGAAGAATGGAAGAGAGACGAGCATAAAATGCCGCTCATTATCAAAGGATGTCGCCAATGCGGAAAGACATTCTCAGTACTCGATTTTGCCCATAAAAACTATGAGCATATTGTATATCTCGACTTCTTCCAGCACCCAGAATATAAGTCGGCGTTTGACGGTGGATTGGACATAGACCTCCTCTGCATGACCCTTTCCACCCTGATACCCGATGCCGATTTTGTGCCTGGTTGCACTTGTATCATCTTTGATGAAATACAGGAGTGTCCACGTGCCCGCACATCATTGAAGTTCTTCAAAACCGATGGCAGATATGATGTCATTTGCACGGGTTCCCTGTTGGGAGTGAATGGATACCAAACAAGCACGACTTTCGATGCCCCTATCCCCGTAGGCTATGAAACCATCATAGACATGTACCCGATGGATTTCGAGGAATGGCTTTGGGCGAATGGGGTCAAGGCTATGACCATCGATTACCTGCGTCGCTGTCTGGCGGAGCAGTCCCCTGTGCAAGAAGCCATCCACCAAAGAATGCGCCAACTGCTATTGCAATATTGCATTGTCGGGGGAATGCCAAGGGCAGTGGACATATTCATGGAAACCCACAATATGCAAAGCGTCTTGCGTATGCAACAAGCCATCGTCGATGAGTACAAGATAGACATGCTGAAATATGCGCCACAGGCCGACAAACCTCGCATCCGTGAATGCTTCGAGTCGATACCGCGGCAATTGAGCAAGGAGAACAAAAAGTTCGCCTATGCCAACGTGCGCCCCAATGGCCGAGGACGCGACTATCAGGGCAGCCTGCAATGGATAGAGGACGCAGGCATCATCCGCCGTTGTTACAATCTGTCGGTTCCCGAGCTTCCTCTTGACGGCAATGCCATACCCGACCAGTTCAAAGTTTATATGGCCGATACCGGCCTGTTCATCAGTATGCTTGAGCAAGGCACAGCCGCCGACATTCTCCAAGGCAATCTCTTCGGATATAAAGGAGCCATCTTTGAGAATTTGGTGGCCGACATCTTGGGCAAGATGAATCGCAAGCTATATTACTTCCGCAAGGATTCTGGGCTGGAGATTGATTTCGTTATAAGGTACAAGGGTGAATGCACGCTGTTGGAAATAAAGGCGACCAACGGCAACATCAAAAGCGCCAAGACCATTCTCGCCCATCCAGAGAAATACCATGTTTCAAAAGCCATCAAACTGGGAGACGTGAATGTGGGCACGGCTCATGGCACGTTGATACTCCCCTTGTATATGGCTTTCCTGTTGGAAGATTAACGATTGGTTCTGCATGAATTCTCCATACCCTTCCTGCGACATCTTTTGTAGTTGACGGTGTCCCATGCAAACGAACCCATTCGGGAATATGGCATTAGTTTTTCATCCAGACTGGCTTATCGGCTGCCTACAGTGCGGCGTTTCCGAAATACTTTGTAATTTTGCCCAATAGAAATGTCTGCGAGACATTCGGCATTTGGAATTAGGCTGTCCAAGTTGTTGTAATTCATGTGTAGTGGGTGCGGTGTCCCGCCGCACGCCAAGCGGCAATGCAGGAGTTGCGACGCGAGACACGCCGCCCACTACTTGCACCACCATACAATGGATACAACAAATCAGACAGCATACATTTGGAATTACACATTATTATATATTATATGAACATGCGAAAAAACATTGTGCTTATCCTTTTGTGTCTGCTCGTGGCCATGCCGTCGTTTGGGCAGACCGCCTTCGCCCATCCGTGGCAAGGCAAGCGTGTGGCCTATTTCGGCGACTCGATAACCGACCCCAACAACAAGGCTTCGAAGAAGAAGTACTGGACGTTTCTTGAGGAGTGGCTCGGCATAAAGCCCTATGTGTATGCCGTGAGCGGACGACGGTGGAACGACATTCCGCGCCAGGCGCAGAAGCTGAAGACGGAGCACGGCGACGACTTCGACGCCATAATCATACTGATGGGCACCAACGACTACAACGCCGGACTGCCCATTGGCGAGTGGTACACCGAGAAGGACGAGCAGGTGATGGCCGGCATCCACGAGCAGAAGCACATGGTTGACCGCAAGCGGCAGTATCTGTGCATGGACAAGGACACCTACCGGGGCTGCATAAACATCGCCATCGACACGGTGAAGAAGATGTTCCCAACGAAGCAGATAGTGCTGCTCACGCCACTGCACCGTGGCGGCTTCTATGCCAACGACAAGAACTGGCAGCCCACCGAGGACTACCGCAACCTGTGCGGCGAGTATCTCAAGAGCTATGTCGATGCCGTGAAGGAGGCCGGCAACGTGTGGGCGGTGCCTGTGATTGACATGAACTCGGTGAGCGGACTCTACCCCATGATGGACGAGCACGCGCAATACTTCAACAAGCGCGACACCGACCGCCTGCACCCCAACGACGAGGGGCACCGTCGCATGGCGCGCACGCTGATGTACCAGCTGCTGGCCTTGCCCTGCGTGTTCTGACACGCCCACTAATATTTACTATGCAGTAGGCGCTGTGTCTCGCTGCTCCCAATTAGGCTATATGTCCTTTTGGGGCGCAGCGAGACGCAGCGCCTACTAAGTTTGCCTCTGCGCCTTCCACCTTTGTTTTCGCCATTGCGGCAAGCCCTTTCATTTATGTTCTAAAACGCCAAAAACTGCTATGAAAAGGATTGCTGAAGGTACTTTTCGCAGAAAACTTTTTTAGTGGAAATATTTTTGGAGTAACTTTGCAGCCGACAATTAGCCGACAATTAGAACCACACATATAAGAATGATACAGATGCCGTGTTTGAGTAGTGGCGGGAAAAAGACTTCCGCAAGTTTGTGGAAGTGCATGGCCGCCATTGCAGCGTGCGCCGCGCTGACGGGCTGCTTCAAAGGCGAGCCGGCCAACTCCGAGTGCGACATAACGTCGGCGTGGGTTCACGCAGACAACCCCGCGTCGATGTTCACCAGTCTCACAGACACGCTCGTCAGCGTGCCGTCCGACCGCAGCGCGATAGAGTTCATCGTGAAGAACGGCATCGACCTTACAGCCGTGTCGCCCATGTTCACCATAACCGACGGAGCGACGATATATCCGGCCAGCGGCTCGACACACGACTTCAGCACCTCGGCGCAGGTGAGCTACCGCGTGACGTCGGAAGACGGGGCGTGGCACCGCGACTACACCGTGACGTTCAGACCAGAGACGCGCACCGAGGCCGACACCCTGTGCTTCGACTTCGAGCAAAATTCGCTGCAAGGCAAGTACTACACATGGAGCGACCCCAACCCCTATTGCACATGGGCCACGGGCAACGCCGGCTTCGCCTTGGCGCGACCCAGCGCAAAACCCGACGACTATCCATCGGTGCCTATTGAAGAAGGCTACGACGGGGCGGCCATCGCCCTCACAACGCGCGACACCGGACCCATCGGGGCCATGGGCAACATGAGGCTCGCCGCCGGCAACATGTTTCTCGGCGAGTTCGACTCAACCAACGCCCTTAGCGGCAACGCCCTCGTAACAACACACTTCGGCGTGCGCTTCGACCGCAAGCCAATCAAGCTGACGGGCTATTACACCTACAAGCCAGGAACAAAGTATCAAGACAAGAGCGGCAACGAAGTGGCCAACCGCACCGACTCGGCCACGATATACGCCGTGATATACCAAAACCACGACTCGATAGCCGCCGACCACACCACGGCCGGCAACGCCATAATGCTCGACGGCAACAACGTGCAGAGCAGCGAGTACATCGTTGGCATGGCACTCATGGACTCGGTGCCGCCCACCGACGTGTGGACGCCCTTTGAGGTGGAGTTCGACTACACGGCAGACATCGACCCTCTGCTGCTTGGCAACTTCGGCTACAACATCACCGTGGTGTTCTCGTCGAGCAAGGATGGCGGACTGTTTCAGGGCGCCGTGGGCAGCCAGCTCTGCATCGACAAGGTTAGACTCATATGCGAAAAGCCAGAATGAAGACAAAGACATTGCTTGTGGCCGCAATGATGGCCACGGCGTTGGCGCAGACAGCGAGTGCCAACGGCTTAACCGAAAACATTGGCTACACCGTGCGCCTGGGCTACAACATTGGCGGAACGGCACCGCTGGGCATGCCGGCCACGATACGCAGTCTGGAGAAGTTTGAGCTTCAGGGCAACTTCCTGCTGGGCTTCGACGTGCAAAAGGACTTCTGGGGACGCTGGGGACTGATGACGGGACTGCGCTTCGAGAAGAAGGGCATGAAGATAGACGCCAAGGTGAAAAGCTACCACATGGAGATAGTGCGCGGCGGCGAGTCGCTCTCGGGCAACTTCACGGGCAACAACGTGAGCGAGGCCGACCTGCAGATGATAACACTGCCCGTGATGGCCACGTATAAGCCGTCGAGCAAGGTGACGCTGAAGCTCGGCCCCTATGTGTCGTATGTCAACACGAGGGTGTTCAAGGGCTATGCCTACGACGGCTACCTGCGCGTGGGCGACCCCACGGGGCAGAAGATAAACATTGGCTCCGACGAGGACACGCGCGGCACCTACGACTTCAGCGACGACCTGCGACGGCTGCAGCTGGGCATCGACGCCGGGGTTGACTGGCGCTTCAGCAACCGCTGGGGCGTGTATGCCGACATCACGTGGGGACTGACTGGCATTCACAGCAGCGACTTCCACACCATTGAGCAGACACTCTACCCCATATTCGGGTCGCTTGGCCTGACATACCGATTGAAATGACTCCCTCACGCCCCCACGCTAACGGGGCAAGGAAGGTACATTTATATATAACAAACAACAAGAGAAAGGCAAAAAGATGAAGAGACTTTTTACTCTGATGGCTTTGGCAGTGGCATCGTTGGGCGCAATGGCCACCGACTACACCGACAAGCTTGAAGTATCAGTTAACGGCGAGACTACAACCCAGTCGGCCACAATCAGCGCGACGCAGAACGAGAGCGGCTACTACGACCTGTCGCTCAAGAACTTCTCGCTCGTGGCCGGTGAGGACGTGCTGCCCATCGGCACTATCGAGATGAAAGGCGCTGAAGCGGTAGACTTGGGCGACGGACGCACACTTCTGACCTACAACGGCATTGTGCCCATAACCGCAGGCGACGACCCCAACGTGGAGATGTGGATCGGCCCGACGATGATAGGCGAGGTGCCTGTTGACATGGTGGGCGAACTGCGTGGCGGCAAACTGTATGTCATGATTGACATCGACTTGTCGTCGTCGCTCCAGCAGGTGATAAAGGTGGTGTTTGGCGATGGCGGCTACCAGATAGCCAACTCCGACTTCGAACTGTTCCACACGGCTGCCGTGGGCAAGAACAACAAGTACACGAGCGACGAGCCTAACTCATGGCACTCGTTCATGACATCAACAGGCACGCTTTCGGCACTTGTGAGCAGCACTCCCCACACGTTCATATCGAGCGACGTGCGCCCAGGGTCAAAGGGCAAGTCGAGCGTGCTGGTGACTTCGGGTCTCGTGTTTGGCATTCCGGCCAACGGCACCATTACCACCGGCCGCCTCAAGGCTGGGGCCATGGACCCGGTCAGCTACGACAACTGCGCATTCATCGACATGACGAGCACCGACGTTGACGGCAACGGCGACCCATACTACACCACCATCAACGGCGCACCCGACAGCTTGGCCGTGTGGGTGAAGTTTAAGCAGGGCACCATCGCCAACCCCGACAACAAGTATGCCACGCTTAGCGCGGCCATAACCAACGGCGGCTACTACCAGGATCCGGGCGACTCGCTGCTGTCGAGCGTGGTGGCTCGCGGTGGCAACGCCAAGATTGAGAGCAACGGCAACGCATGGCAGCGCATAGTGATACCGTTCGACTACGACTCATACGTCAACAACGAGCAAAACGTGAAGGCCATACTCGTCACAATGTCAACCAACGCCGAGCCGGGCGTGGCCAGCACCGACAGCAAGTCGCCCGACTCGCTGCTCATCGACGACCTCAGCCTCATCTACAACGCCAAGTTGGCTTCGCTCAACGTGCCTGACTTCAACAAGGACGTGATGGAATATACCATAGAGCGCACGGGCGAGTATTCCGACGCCGACGTGGAGGCCGTGGCCGATGGCCGCAGTGCCATCGTGACCACTGTTGTCGACGAGGTGGAAGGTGGCGTAAAGGCCACTGTGAAGGTGGTGTCGGGCGACCTGCGCACCAGCAATGTCTACACCATCAACGTGAAGGGTGGCAGCCTGACTGCCATAAACAACGTGGAGCACAAGGCAGACAAGAGCATTGTGGCCATCTACAACCTCAGCGGCCAGCGCGTTGACTCCATGCGCAGCGGCGAGGTGTACATCCAGAAGCTCGCCGACGGCACCATCGTCAAGGTGGCAAAGCGATAAGACACATTCGGTTGCCGCCCCACTCTTTCGGGGCTTCGCAACGACAAAGGCGGATGGGCAGATTTTGTTCGTCCGCCTTTTTTCATCAACTGACGATTGAAAAGAACAAGTCCTAAGGCAAGTCGGCATAACTATCGCAGATTATGCGCCATCATGCCGAGAATTTGTTATTTTTGCATCAAGACATTTGTTGAGACTCATGCGTAGTGGGTGCGGTGTCCCACCGCACAACAAGCGGCAATGCGGCTGTTGCGACGTGAGACAACGAGATGATGATGAGCATTTTTTATTGACGACTTATGCTTTTTTACATACATTTCACGTCTTTTTCTTTATTACGTATGTTTTTTTTGTAAATTCGCAAACGAACATAAAAACAACAAAAAAAAGAGCAATGAAGAACTTAATACTCATATTCTCGTTTATGGCGGCAGTGTCCGTCGCTTTTGCACAGGACAATCTCACGGTGAAAGACGGTCGCCACTGGCTTTGCACATATTCAAGAGGCGGACTGATTGTAGGCGCATCGTATGAGGAACATTTGTCGGGAGACACCATCATTGATGGACACCAGTGCTTGAAGCTATATAGAACCTGCGAGGTGAATGGCGAAAATGACGCATTGGTGGGCGCAGTTTATGAGGAAAACCACAAGGTGTTTTTGTGCGACGCAGACAAGTGGGTTTTGCTCTACGACTTTACTTTGGGCAAAGGCGATGTGGCAGAAGTGCAATATGGAGGCAAGGTCAAGGTGCTGGACGTTGACACGATAGACGTGAACGGCACTCTTTGCAAAAGAATGAAGATGGCCGATGTGTATGGCGACACTGACACGGAAGAAGACAGTTGGGGCTATTGGGTCGAGGGCATCGGCAGCGACCGCAGCTTCAAAGAAAGCTCGGGTTGGAACCTCGTAGGAAGTACGCTTTGCCTTCTGCAATGCAAAGAAGGAGATGCTGTAGTGTTTACTGATGACGACTTCAAGAAGCAACCTGTTCCAACCGAAATCAGACGCAACGAGACACCAACAGGCAAATGCGGCAACGTTGAAATCTACACTCTTAGTGGCAGAATGATGTACAAAGGCGATGGTATGTCATCTTTGCCAAATGGCGTTTATGTTGTAAAGAGGAACAACGCGACATACAAGGTTCTGGTCAAATAAACGCACAAGTCGCCCTTTCACAATTTATCCACACGTTTAGCGGCAATATGATGTATGGTGCTCGACATAGCCTCGAAGAGGCTGAATCTCAGTAACCCCACGTGAAGCGTAGCGAAACGTGGGGACAATAACCTCTGTGCCATATATCGGCTTCGAAGATGCCGCACAGTCGGAGATGGGCATACGCCACGTGTGAATACCATTTCCCTTTAAGTGCGGCATCTTCGAAGCCGATGTTTCGTCCATCCACATACAGCCCCATGTTCCGCTACGCTTCACAAGGGGTTACTGAGATACGGCCTCTTCGAGGCCAAGATAGCAAAGAGTATCCACGCGTTTAGCGGCATAAAGCATGAAAAAGGTCAGAGTTGACATCCAAAATCTGGATTGTCAACTCTGACCTTCTTTATTTATTGACACTATGCGTGTGCCTTACGACTTTTATTTGATAAGCTCAACCGAGCGCTTGAGGAACTTGTCGAGAGCCTCACCCTTGAGCATGCCGTTTTGCAGCAGTGCGAGGTCGATGAGCTGGTGGACGATGTCGTTGCCCTTGGCATAGGCAGCAAGAATGTCGTTGCGGCGTGTGCGCTGCTCCTCAATGGCCTTTTCGGTGCTCTTCATGTCGTCCTTCTCCGCGTCGGTTATCTCCTCTGGCTTCTTGCCACTCTGCGACTGGCGCAGTGCGGCGAGGCGGGCCTGCTGTCCCTTCAGTTCGCTTGCCACGGGCTTCAGCTCCTCGGCGGTGCTGCTGTTGCAGTTGTCGAGCACCTGCTTAACCAACGGGTGGTCGCTGTTGAGCACGAGGGTGTAGCTGTCGGGCATCTGTGCGTAGAAGTTCATGCCGGCCTGGAAGCGGCTCATGTCCTTCATGCGGCGCATATACTCGCTCTGCGTTATCACCACAGGCTGCGACTGTTCGCCAAGGCTCTGCACCTCAACGTTGAACTCCGTCTTGTCGAGCTTTGGCATCTGGCTTCTGAACACGGCTGACAGATTGTCGCGGTCGTCGTCGGGCAGTTCGCTCTTCTTGGCATCGTCCTTAACGATGAGACGGTCGATGATGTCGCTGTCAACGCGCGTGAACCGGCTCTTCTCAAACTTCTGCTCCAGCATCTGGATGACAGGCACGTCGAGCTGTCCGTCGAGCAGCAGCACACTGTAGCCCTTGGCCTTGGCCGACTCGATGTAGCTGTACTGCTCCTCCTTGTCGGTGGCATAGAGGTAGACGAGCTGGTCGTTCTTGTCGGTCTGCGAGTCCTTGATGAGCGTCTTGTACTCGTCGAAGGTGAAGTGCTTGCCCTCGGTGTCCTTCATCAGGGCGAAGTCCTTGGCGCGGTCGTAGAAGCTCTCCTCACTGAGCATGCCATAGTTGATGAACAGCTTCAGGCTGTCCCACTTCTCCTCGTAGCCCTTGCGGTCTTCCTTGAATATGCTTTGCAGACGGTCGGCCACCTTCTTGGTGATGTAGGTGGAAATCTTCTTCACGTCGCGGTCGCTTTGCAGGTAGGAGCGGCTCACATTGAGGGGGATGTCGGGCGAGTCGATGACCCCGTGGAGCAGCGTGAGGAACTCAGGCACGATGCCCTCAACCTGGTCGGTGACGAACACCTGGTTGCAGTAGAGCTGTATCTTGTTGCGCTGCAGGTCGATGTTCGACTTGATGCGTGGGAAGTAGAGTATGCCGGTGAGGTTGAACGGATAGTCAACGTTGAGGTGTATCCAGAACATCGGCTCGTCCTGCATGGGATAGAGCGTGCGGTAGAAGCTCTTGTAGTCGTCGTCCTTGAGCGTGCTCGGGGCTTTTGTCCACAGCGGCTCCACATTGTTTATTATGTTGTCCTCGTCGGTCTCGGTCTGCTTGCCGTCCTTCCACTCGGTCTTCTTGCCACAGGCCACAGGCACGGGCATGAACTTGCAGTACTTGTTGAGCAGCTCCTCAACCTTGAACTTGTCGAGATACTCCTTGCAGTCGTCGTCGATGTGCAGCACGATGTCGCTGCCGCGCTCAGCCTTGTCGGCCTCGTCGATTTCGTAGGCGGGACTTCCGTCGCACGTCCACTTCACGGCCTTGGCGCCGTCCTTGTAGCTTCGGGTGATGATGTCAACGCGCTTGCTCACCATGAACGACGAGTAGAAGCCGAGTCCGAAGTGGCCTATTATGTTGTTGGCGTTGTCCTTGTACTTCTCAAGGAAGTCGTTGACGCCAGAGAAGGCTATCTGGTTGATGTATTTGTCTATCTCCTCCTCGGTCATGCCGATGCCGTGGTCGCTGATGGTGATTGTTCCGGCCTTCTCGTCGACGCTCACCCTCACGGTGAGGTCGCCCAATTCGCCCTTGAAGTCGCCCTTGTCGGCCAGCGTCTTCATCTTCTGAGTTGCGTCAACGGCGTTGGAAACCATCTCGCGCAAGAATATCTCATGGTCTGAATAGAGGAACTTTTTGATGACGGGGAAGATGTTCTCTGTGGTAACCCCGATGTTTCCTTTCTGCATTTTCGGTTATGTTTTTTATTGTTGTTGCGTTTTTCAGATGCAAATGCAAATACCGTGCCAACCGCTTTTCGTGCATCTTTTGGCGGATAAATGGTGAAATTTTGTTTTCCAACAATATTTACGCCATGCGTCTGCACACGTTTTCAGCCTAAAACGACTATCTTTGCATAAAACATAGCTGCACTCGGGCAACCAAGAGCAAGCTCTATTGCCGCTCGTTGGCAATGTATTTGCATAAAACATAGCTGCACTCGGGCAACCAAGAGCAAGCTCTATTGCCGCTCGTTGGCAATGTATTTGCATAAAACATAGCTGCACTCGGGCAACCAAGAGCAAGCTCTATTGCCGCTCGTTGGCAATGTATTTGCATAAAACATAGCTGCACTCGGGCAACCAAGAGCAAGCTCTATTGCCGCTCGTTGGCAATGTATTTGCATAAAACATAGCTGCGCCTTGCAAGTGATTTGCAGGACAGCTTGGCGAACCAACCTAATATAAATATTATCAACTAATGGCACTGAATGAAAAACAATACGGCATGGTGGCCGAATACTATGCGCTGCACCGCTCTGACTTGATGGCCTTCGCCTCTGTGGCCTGCGGCCTTGGCGGCGAGGCCGAAGACGCGTTGCACGACGTTTTTCTTCGCTTGCTCGACAGCGAGCGGCCTCTGTCGGCGGCCACGCTGCACGGGCTGGTGCATGCCATGGTGCGCAATGTGGCCATCGACCGCTGGCGCCACCGCTCGCTTGAGCGGCAGCACGAGCGCTACGTAAAGGCTGGTGGCATACATGATAATGTGGACGACCGACTGTCGGTGTATTCGCCTGGCGAGATAGACGACCTGCTTGAGCGCGGCATGGCGCAACTGACACCCAGCCAAAGCCGCGTGTACAGGCTAAATGTGCTTGGCGGAATGCAGGTGTCGGAAATATCCGACCGTCTTGGCGAGAAATACAAGAGCGTGGAGCACCGGCTTGGCAAGGCCCGCAAACTGATGCGCGGATATATGGCGCGCATGTTGGCATAGGCTTCATTCTTGCTTAATTTGTCTAATATAAGGTGGGCGTTATAAATATCACCACCGAAACAAACAGCAAGGCTAATTTATAAGTCCCACCATAAGGGCCTTATCTCCTTTACGTCTGTTTGTTTTTTGTAGTGCAAGGCACGCCTTCTTTGCGGTTGCAAAGGATGTAAACGAAAGTTAATATTGTAACACTTACAGATTTGTCGTTGCATATTTGTAATTTATACATTAACTTTGCATTAAGAAAGTAGCGGCATTGCCGCCAAGCCATGCACACTTTGGCTACCATTAAGCACTGTTCAAAGCAGGTGTGTTTGACTTGTGAAGAACACAAAACAAACAGGAGAAACATGACAATCGAGGAAAGAGAGGCTGCATCGAGGCTTACGTCCTGCGGACTGCGCCCGTCAGTACAGAGAGTGGCCATACTGGGCCAATTGATATCAAGGCACGACCACCCCACGGTGGACGACGTATATAAATCGCTCAGCGACGAGTTGCCCACACTGAGCAAGACGACAGTATACAACACGCTGCGGCTGCTATCGGAGCACAACGCCGCACAGATGATAACCGTAGACGACCACCGCGTGTGCTACGACGGCAACACAACACCCCACGTACACTTCATGTGCCGCAAGTGCGGACGCATAATCGACCTTATGGACGAGGTGGCCCCGGTGGTTGAGGGCGGCGTGCGGACAGTTGACGGCAACTTGGTTGACGAGGCGCAGCTATACTACAAGGGCGTTTGCCGCGAGTGTGCCTCTGTCGGAAATTGAGCGAGGAGCGTGGAGGCGAAGACCCGCCGCCATGGAAAAGTCAACATAGAGAGCGATATACATCTCATTATAACTAAACAAATACTTTATAGGATTATGGCAAAGTTTGTATGCACAGTGTGCGGATATACGCACGAGGGTGACGCTGCACCCGAGAAATGCCCGAAGTGCAAGGCTCCGGCAAGCAAGTTCAAGGCTGTTGAGGCAAAGGAACTGAAGGGCACGAAGACCGAGAAGAACCTGCTTGAGGCTTTCGCCGGTGAGTCGATGGCACGCAACAAGTACACATATTACGCATCGAAGGCCAAGAAGGACGGCTTCGTGCAGATAGCAGCAATATTCGAGGAGACGGCCCTGAACGAGAGGGAGCACGCCAAGATGTGGTTCAAGTATCTGCATGGCGGCGCAGTTCCCGGCACGGAGGAGAACCTTGAGGCTGCCGCCGACGGCGAGAACTTCGAGTGGACCGACATGTATGAGCGCATGGCACGCGAGGCTCGCGAAGAGGGCTTCTATGACATCGCCGCCAAGTTTGACGGCGTGGCCGCCATAGAGAAGGAGCACGAGGAGCGCTACCGCAAACTGCTGAAGAACGTGCGCGACAAGAAGGTGTTCTCAAAGGACGGCGATGCCGTTTGGCAATGCGCCAACTGCGGCCACATCGTCATTGGCAAGTCGGCTCCCGAGGTGTGCCCCGTGTGCGACCATCCGCAGAGCTACTTCCAGGTGAGGGCTGAAAACTATTGATTTTCCGTCGCGGAACATGGCCGGTGGCCATGAGTCTGACGGTAGTCATTGAAACGACTAAGTGTCGGGAAAGAGAGGCTTGCGACAGTCTTTCTTTCCCGACACTTCGTTTTTCGACCTATTAATGCTGCATATTGCTTCGCTCAACGCAGGTCGATCTCGTAGGTGTCGTAGCACACTCCGCGCGCTCCGAAGCCCTCTTTCTGATAGATGAGCGACTCGTTGAGAATGTGGCCGTGGTCTTCGGTTGACTTGCCGAAGTCGAATATTGGGCAAAGGGCGAAGTCATCGTTGAGTATTCGGTCGTATATGGCATCGATTACCCTAAGGTGCTTGCCCTCCTGGCTGGCCGATATGTATTGGGCATGCACCACTTGCGGAGTAAGGTAGAGCACTGTTCCGCCCAGCGTCTGCCCGTCTTTGGTAGCGGTGTAGAGCACTATGTTGCGCGGAAAGCGGCTCTTCAGCAGCAGCAACTCGTCGAGAGTGTGTACTGGATGAACGCCGTAGGTGGCCATGAGGTTGTCGTCGAGCACTCGCCAAAAGGCTGCATAGTCGTCGCTTTGCCCCACTACGACCCCGTTGTTGCGGCAGCGGTTTATGCCATAGCGGCGGTCGCGGTGCCACTTCAGCGGTCGCGACTGCATGATTGTCGATGATATGTCGCGCGCCACCAGTCGTGCACGGCCCGTGCGAAACAGCGCATAGAGGTCTTCCTCGGCCGGATGGCGGTGGTATATCCACGGTATGGCCTTATATATAAAGGTGTCGAAGCCTTGCGAAACAAGGTATTTGACGAGCTGGCCGAACAGTTGCACCACGCCGTTGGCCGTTGCCGAGGTGTCGGTGACGAGTCCGCCGTAGGTAAGTCCGCCATGGCTCACCAGCGTCTGCCCGTCTTTATTGGCCGGAAGCAGGGCGTAGAGCCGGCCTTTCAGGTAGAACATGAGCGAGAAGTCGCTGAAGCGGTCGGCATGGTAGTCCATGTAGTTGCGGTCGAATAGAAACGTTCCGTTCTTCGACGTTGCCACAAAGGCGTTCCATGCGGCCTTGTCCTTGGGCGCATATCGCCTTATTTCAAACTCTTCTGTATCCATTGTAGTTTGTCCTTCCGTCTGTTCGCATCATTTGGCCACCCCGTTGCCGATGGCTTTTGCCTTGACATACGATATGTATTCGTCGAAGTCGCGAATATAATCTTCCTCACAGAAAGGTTCGGAAGCCAGCACAAGGCAGACAGCCCCTGCCGAGAAGTCGTCGAGGGTGCGCCAGGTGTCGGTGTCAACAAGCAAGCCTTGGTATGGGTGGTTCAGCAGATAGGAAGTCTTCTCCTTGTCGGTTGTCAGCGTCACCTCGAAGCTTCCGCTAAGGGCGATTATCACCTCGCGGCACTGCTTGTGGGCGTGTCCGCCGCGACACTCGCCTGCCGGGATGTCGTACACCCAATAGGTGCGCGCGACATTGAATGGTATATGGGTCTGGTTCTCGGCCACTGTGAGATTGCCGCGTGGGTCGGCAATCTTTGGAAAGTCTATTATTCTTCCGAGCATAGGTGTGGTTTGAGTTCCACCGAGGTGGTCTTATGAGTTCCACCAAGATGGTTCTAAAAGTTTACAAAGCACGGGCAAAAGACTATCGTGCCTTTTGCCCGTGGTGAATTTCTAAAGAATTCCTGCCGCCAAACGCTTGGCCTTGTCCCTCAAGGCCGTGGTGTCGGCATCGGCATCTCCATAGCACAGCACCACTCCCATGCGTCGTCCGGGATGCTGTTCGGGTTTGCCGAATATGCGTATGCGGGTGTAGTCCTCCTTCAAAGCGTCAACAAGGTTGTATTCGGGCTGCTTGTCCGACTCCTCCTTTGCAAGGATTACGGCACTCGCCCCGGCATGCTCCAAGTGGATGGCGGCTATGGGCAGCCCCATCACGGCACGGAAGTGCAACTCAAACTCGCTGAGGTTGGTGGTGTGGCCGAGCGTCACCATGCCCGTATCGTGCGGCCTTGGCGACAGTTCGGAGAATATCACCTCACCATCTTTGGTGAGGAAGAACTCCACGCCCCACAGACCAGCGCCCGTAAGTGCTGCTGTAACCTTGCTTGCCATGTCCTGCGCCTTGGCCAACTCGTCGGCAGGCAAGGCGAACGGCTGCCAACTCTCGCGGTAGTCGCCGCCCTTTTGCACGTGGCCGATGGGCGGACAAAACAGCGTGGGTCCGTTCTTCTGCGTCACGGTGAGCAGAGTAAACTCACTGTCGAAGTGTATGAACTCCTCAACAATGATTTCCTTTACGTCGCCACGGCTGCCCTCCATGGCATCGACGAAGGCCTTTTCGAGTTCGCCCTCCCCCTTCACCACGCTTTGGCCGTGGCCTGACGACGACATAAGCGGCTTAACCACACATGGGAAACCGATGTCTGTGGCTGCCTCACGCAGCTCTTCCAAGGTCTTGGCATAGTGGTAGCGCGCAGTGCGCAAACCCAACTCCTTGGCGGCGAGGTCGCGTATGGCCTTGCGGTTCATGGTGTAGTTGACCGCCTTTGCGCTCGGCACCACCTGTATGCCGGCCTTCTCGTAGTCGAAAAGACGCTCGGTGCGTATGGCCTCTATCTCCGGCACGATGATGTCGGGACGGTGCTTGCGCACAATCTCGTCCAGCTTGTCGCCGTCAAGCATGCTGAACACCTCGCACTCATCGGCCACCTGCATGGCGGGAGCGCCTGCATAGCGGTCGCAAGCCACCACATATTGGCCGGCTCTCTTGGCGGCAATGACAAATTCCTTGCCCAATTCGCCTGAGCCTAACAATAGTATCTTCTTCATATCTTCGATGTGTCCTCTCTTTTTTTATTGTCGATGCAAGCGCAACGCACAGGGTTAATGTATGCCAACGAACTCCGTCTTAATCATTTGCCATTCGGGCGACACCGCGATGCGGCGTATGCACGTGTCGATGGCCGCCATCATGTCTTCGTCTTCCAGTCCATGCTCCGTGGCCAACTCATGCAGCGAGAGGCGCCGCGCACCGAAAAGGCCGTAGTATTGCGTCACGACAAGCGAGTCGTCGGGACTTAACAAATCGAGCAGATGCTCCATTCGATGCTCCGTAGCATGGTCTACGGCGTGTGGGTTTAGCCCCATCGATACAAGCGCGGTGTTGAGTTCCTTGGTCAGTGTGTCCATTCTGGTGGGCGTTGTGTTGTAGTTATCGTGTCGGCAAGCCGTCGTTTAACGTCAGCTTGCCGACACACATTGTTGGGCATTGCCCGTTGATTCTTTACCTTGAAATCAACGGTTGCCGTACATCATCTCGTAGTATTTCTGGTAGTCGCCGCTTGTCACGTCCTTTATCCAATCCTGGTTCTCAAGGTTCCAGCGAATGGTCTTCACGATGCCGTCGGCAAACTTAGTCTCAGGATACCAGCCAAGCTCGGCCTTTATCTTCGACGGGTCGATGGCATAGCGCTGGTCGTGGCCGAGGCGGTCGGCCACGAATGTGATGAGGTTGTCGTTTATCCAGTCGATCGAGATGTCGCCGTTGGCGTCCTTCTCCTGCTTGCGGAGCACGTGGCGCAGCTCTTTGTTCTCGGCCATCATGTCGTGTATGGTCTTGATGGTGAGCTTCACGATGTCGATGTTCTTCATCTCGTTGTGGCCGCCAACGTTGTAAGCCTCGCCTTCGCGTCCCTCGCGCACCACAAGGTCGATGGCCTTGCAGTGGTCTTCAACATACAGCCAGTCGCGTATGTTGTCGCCCTTGCCATAGACGGGCAGCTGCTTGCCGTCGAGAATGTTGTTGATGATTAATGGTATCAGCTTCTCGGGGAAGTGGTATGGACCATAGTTGTTGGAGCAGCGCGTTATGGTCACTGGAGCGTGATATGTGTCGTGGTAAGCCTTTACGATGAGGTCGGCGCCCGTCTTCGACGCACTGTATGGGCTGTGCGGACACAGTGGGGTCTGCTCGGTGAAGTAGCCCTCGCTGCCGAGCGAGCCATACACCTCGTCGGTTGACACCTGGTGGAAACGCTTGCCGGCCTTCCACGTGGGGTAGCCCTTGTCGTCTTTTCCCGTCACCCAAGCGCGGCGGGCTGCGTCGAGCAGGTTCTGGGTGCCGAGGATGTTGGTCTCAAGAAACAGTTGCGGTGTCTCGATTGAGCGGTCAACGTGGCTCTCTGCTGCGAAGTTCACCACATAGTCGATGTCGTTCTCCGCGAAAAGCTTGTCGGCCAGTTCACGGTCGCGAATGTCTCCGCGCACAAACACACACCTCTTGCCGTCGATGTCGTCCTTTATCGTTCCGAGGTTGCCTGCGTATGTGAGCAGGTCGAGCACGATTACGCGGATGTCCTCATCCTTGTATTTCCTGTGGAGCAGATACTTTATGTAGTTTGCTCCGATGAAGCCAGCGGCTCCTGTAACTAAATAAGTCTTCATATAAATATGTTTTTATTGTTGTTCCGTATTATTGCTTTTCCTCTTCGTGAGCAATATCACCACTATCGTTGTCACTGCGGTGTAGGCCACCCAGTTCATTGCCGCGTCGGCCAAGGTCTTTGTCCACCCCAGCACGTAGGCGACGGCCTCTATGGCGAGGCATCCTGCGGCGCAGACTATTGCTATCGCCACTTTCTCGGTTGTCTTTGCGTTGCTGCCCATGCTTGGTTTCACTCTTGTCCATTACGTCCCAGGGTTATCACTTCGCAGTCGGACAACTTGTTTCCGTCGATGGTCAGCCGCACTATGGTTCTGTCCTTGTGCCAACCTTGCAGTCCTGCCGCGCCCGGATTGATGTGCAGCAGGTTGAGCGTGCGGTCGTATTTCACCTTGAGTATGTGCGAGTGTCCGCTTATGAACAACTGTGGCGGCGACGCATATATCTGTCCGCGTATGGAACTGTCGTAGTTGCCGGGGTATCCGCCGATGTGCTTCATCAGCACGTCAACGTCCTCGCACTTGAAGCGCAGCGTCTCGCGAAACATCAGCCGCAGGTCGCCACCGTCGCAGTTGCCGTAGACGGCTCTGAAAGTCCTGAAGTCGGCCAGACGTTCGGCCACTTCAGTAGAACCGATGTCGCCTGCATGCCATATCTCGTCGCATGGCTCGAAGTATTTCAGGTATCTGTCGTCCCAATAAGAGTGGGTGTCGCTGATGATGCCTATCCTTTTCATTATGCGTGCCTCCTTTCCGTTAGTTACTGTGAGTGTGCCTTGGAGCTGGAAATGTTGCTAAAGTCTCTCCCGCTTTCTGATGAAGTCGGCTATGAAACTGGCTGTGCTGTCGATGCCGAGCATCGACGAATTGATGCAGAGGTCGTAGGATGCGCTGTGCCCCCACTTCTTCCCGGTGTAGTAGTTGTAGTATTTAGCCCTTTCGCTCTCAAGGTTGGCTATCTGCTTTTGAGCCGTTTCGGCATTGCACTCCAGCCGTTTCATCATCTCGGCTGTGCGCTGCTCGATATTTGCCGTCACAAACACGTTGGTGACGTGCTTGAAGTCGCGCAGCACGTAGTCGGCGCAGCGTCCCACAAACACGCACGGGCCTTCTTCGGCGGCCTTACGGATGGAGTCGCTTTGCAGCTTGAACAGGTTTTCCTGCGACATGCCAGTGCCATAGAAGCAGGTGTCGCTCATGTGGGGCGTGTGCATATGAAACAGCGAGCTGAAGAATCCCTTTTGCTCGTCGTTCTGCTCAAAGAACTCCTCGCAGATGCCACTCTCCTTGGCCGCGAGTATCAGTATGCCACGATCGTAGTATTTGCACCCGAACTCCTCGGCAAGCCGCTTGGCTATCACCCTTCCGCCGCTACCTATCTGTCGGCCTACATTTATTATCAGGTTGTTTTCCATGTCTTGTCTCCTTCTTGTGTCTTATTGCCTTCCACCCCTTATTCTTTCGCACTGGCCTGGGCGGCCTTGTGGCGTTTCATTCTTCTCATGTAGGCTATCATTATCGCGGCAGTCACCACAGCGGCAATGGTGTCGGAAATGGGCATAGCCCACCACACTCCGTCAACGCCCATCAGTGGCGACATCACCAGCAACAGCGGCAACAGAAATATCAGCTGGCGCGACAGCGACAGAAACATGCTCACGCCCGCCTTTCCGATGCTTTGGAAGAAATTGGTGACAACCATCTGGTAGCCCACTATGGGGAACGCCGCCATCATTATGCGCAGCCCTTTGGCCGACATGGCGAGCAGGGTGTCGTCGGTGGTGAACAGCCGCGAGCACTCCTCAGGTATCACCATGGCCACGAGGAAGCCCACCGTGGTCACTGCCGTGGCGGCCGCCATGGCCAGCTTCACCACTCGCATTAGCCTGTCTATCTTCTGCGCACCGTAGTTGAACCCGGCTATGGGCTGCATGCCTTGGTTGATGCCCATCGTTATCATCACGAATATGAACGCCACCTTGTTGGCTATGCCATAGGCGCCCACGGCGAGGTCGCCGCCATACTGCTGCAAGCCTCTGTTGATGAATATCACCACGATGCAGGCGCACACGTTCATCGCAAACGGCGACATGCCTATGGCTATGATGTTGCGCACAATGTCGCGGCTTAGCCTGTATATGCCTCGGTGCAGATGCAGCAGCTCGCGCTTGTTGCTGAATATGCGCATCTGCCACACCAAAGCCACCATCTGCGATATTATTGTGGCGTAGGCCGCTCCCTGTATGCCCATTTTCATCGGGTAGATGAATATGGGGTCGAGCACGGCATTGAACACCACGGTGAATATCGTGGCGTACATGGCCTGGCGGGGTTTGCCTGCCGCGCGCAGCACGGCGTTCATGCCGAAATACATGTGCGAGAAGACGTTGCCAAGAAGTATTATCAGCATATAGTCGCGTGCGTAGGGCAGTGTCTGCTCGCTCGCTCCGAAGAAGTAGAGTATGGGGTCGAGCAGCAACAATGACACGATGCTGAACGCAAGTCCGATGATGATGTTCAGCGTGACGGTGTTGCCAAGTATGTGCTGCGCCGTCTTGTAGTCCTTTTGTCCCAGCTTCACCGATATGCACGTCGATGCGCCCACGCCCACCGCAGCCCCGAAGGCTGCCGACAGGTTCATGAAGGGGAATGTAAGCGCGAGTCCCGATATGGCTATGGGACCAACGCCCTGGCCGATGAATATGCTATCGACCATGTTGTAGAGCGACGAGGCCGTCATGGCCACAATCGCCGGAAGAGAATACTGCATAAGAAGCCTTCCAATGGGCTTCGTGCCGAGTTCCAGAGTCGCTTGTCTGTTTTCCGTTTCCATATAGGTGTATATGCAAAGCAAGTGTGGGGCGTATGGCTGTGCCGTTTTCCTTTTCGGCACATACTATGCCCACGTATTTTTGCAAAGGTACGAAAAAAGAACGACATACACCTTTTTGCCATGGCTTTTGCACGTGGCGCGCCATTGAAAATGTTTGTAAGCATTCGTCTTTAGGGCGGTTCTATAAATTACCGCCGTACTGACATTAATATATTAAGAGTTACTTTTTGCCATCTTGCGGTCTCTTTTCGGTACAATCTGTCTGTTCGTTCAGTCGTATAGCCCGCTATACTCTTTCACTCACAAACACATTGTCCGCGAAAATAGCCTCGCAATCCGGCAAAGCTAATTTATAGAACCACCCTTTAGTGACGGTGAAAAAAAATAAGTTGGTATGATTTGAACCATGGCAAACGTATGTTCCACCACTCCGCAACATTGCACACTCGTGCTGAAAAGCACCGGATTTGTGAGTTTATCTTTACTTTTGAAATTCTCGTTCTAGGGCTTAACAGAGACAAATGGTGTGGATTTTGGCACGGACATATGGGTTTTGGGGTGCGGATGCACCACTTTTGGGGCATAACCCATATAGTTATGATGCGCAAACGCCCCATCTGCGAAGTGCAAACATGCGGGTTTTGAGGCAAAACGAGGCCACTTCCGTCGCCTTTCGTAGGGTTTGGAGCGAGGAGAAAATGACATGCAAAACGTATATCATTGCATTACAATTGGTTGCAAGAATCGATAGAAACTCGCATATTCGCATCCCTATCGGAGACCTGTGGCGAAAACGCGAGTATTTCGCCTCTAAATTGTAAAATTATTTATTGCACACTGACGTTGTGGCGGGGCAAGTTTTTTGGTTCTTCCGTTAAATGCGTGGACAATGTCTGCCCATATGAAGTATGGTACTTGACATGGCCTCGAAGAGGCTGAATATCAGTAACCCCACGTGAAGCGTAGCGAAACGTGGGGACAACAGTATCTGCACCATATGTCGGCTTCGAAGATGCCGCACAGGCAGAGATAATCGCCTGTACCTATTGCGGAAGGTGTGCAAGTAGTGGGCGACGTGTCTCACGTCGCAACTGCCACATTGCCTCTTGGTGTGCGGTGGGACACCGCACCCACTACAAAGGGAACAACAAATTGGACAGCCTAACTACAGAAAACGGCCGACAGGAAAAGTCCTGCCGGCCGTTGTTTCCAGTCAAGTTGCCACAATGGGCAATGACGTGTGTGTGTTATTTGATTGCCACAGTGGCGCGACGGTTGTAGGAAACGGGCGAAAGGGTGTTAACGCCACCTTCAGCCACAGTCTCGATGTTGTCACGGCTTACGCCCATCTTAACCAACTCGTTGGCAACTGCGTCGGCGCGCTTCTGGCTGAGCTGCTTGTTGTAGGCAGCGCTACCAGTCTTGCTGTCGGCATAGCCAGTAACGACAATCTTTGAGTTGTTGTCCTTTGCCACAGAGGCAAGGTCCTTAACATTCTGCAAGTCCTTGCGCGAAGCAATCTTCGACTTGCCTATGTTGAAGAACACTGAAACAGGAGCTGAAACCACTTCCTTCACAGTTTGTGTGGTAGCCTCGTTCTTCTTGTCGGCGAGCATCTGCTTCAGCTTGGCATTCTCTGACTGTGCGTCGGCAACCTGTGCGTTGAGGGCGTCGATCTGACCCTGCGACAGAGCCTTGATGGCCTCCACGTCGGGAGTCTTGTTCCATGTGGCCTTGCCAAGGTTGTATGTCAAACCGATTTCCACGTTGATGTGGTTGTCGTGACCCTTGAACACGTTGTGTACAATTTCAGTTGCGCCAACCTCAACGCCGTCGAGATCCTTCTCTGCTGTGAGCCAGTTGATGTCAAGGTTGATGGCAACCTTGTTGCTCAAGCGGAATGTATTGAGGATACCTGCGGTCAGGTCCATTGCGTACATGTCATAGCTCATGTTGCGGCCGAAACCACCACCAATGTAAGGAATGAAGTTCCAAACGCGGTTGGGGTTGTATCCACAAAGCATGTTGCTAAGATTGAAGAGCACTTCCTCGTTCAGTGTCCAGTACTTGTTGGCGTTGTCCGACTTGTTCTTGTAGTCGTTGCCAGCGGGCACTGTGCGTCCCCAAACGCCGTTGAACTTGGTGCGGAGACCGATGCCGGGAGTAAACCACTTACCAACGGCTACAGAGAAGCCGAGGTTGTTGCGGTAGCTCTCAAACGGACTCTTGTCGTGGTGCCAGCCTGTCTCCTGGTTGCCATAGAATGCTGTTCCAACAACGTTTGCCTGAACAAACCAATTGCTCCAGAATGAGTTTGTAGCCACACTGTACTTCTCAGTAGGGTCTGCCGACTCGTTAGTCTGGGCCATAGCTGCCACAGACGCACCAGCCAAAGCCAGTGCCATGAATAGTTTTTTCATACCTATACTAATTTAAATAAACATTATACTGTCTAAACGTATTTGGGCGCAAAATTAAGTAAATAAATTAGGACAACCAACTAAAAACTTGCAAAAATGACCCATAAGTGCAAAAATGACCACCTCCAATGCAATGTTTTTGGCCTTTTTACGTTGTCGTTTTTTCCTTTTTAATGTTCGTCTTGCCATACCGTGCAATTCCCTTTCGTTTGTGTGGAAAGTACTGCTCGTTGGCTGCCATATATAGTAATGTACGTACATTAATATATATATCCGCATCATCACGCATAAAAAAGCGGCAGACCGATGTGGCCTGCCGCTCTTTATATGCGTGATATATTCAGAGTTCAAAAAGCTATCACTTCACGACAACTTTCTTGCCACCCATGATGTAAATTCCCTTACTTGGCTTTGCCACGCGCACACCCTGCAGAGTGTAGAAGGCTGTGTCGGCGGTATTGGCTGTATCAACAGTGCTGATGCCTGTGGTCTCACCGTCGAGCGAGAAGAACGAAATCTTGGCAGCGTCGGCGTTGTCCACCTGCAAGTAAGCCTTGCCTTCGGTCATGGCCGTACCGCTCTCAACCTTGCAGAAGCCCATCTTGCCGCCAACCTCTCCAAGGTCATACTGTGAGCCGTCGGCCACTGCGTTTGCGCCTGCCACCTTCAAGTCGTTGTCGCCAAGGTCCGAAGCCTCGGCTGATGTGCCAACGAATGCGTATATCCATGGTTCCCCTGCCATAAGCACGCCCGTGCCAGCGGCGATTACCGTCCCTGTGCTTATCTCGTTGAGTGTTATGGTCGAGTTGTCATTGTTCAGTGTCACGGTGTATGCATTGATGACGTATGGCACGGTTATGTTGATTGAAGGCACAAATGTGGCATAGCCAGAAGAAGGCATGGAAAGCTCGCAAACATTGTCAGAGGGTGTATAGAGTTTTATACTCTGCAGCATGTCAGAATAGCGATACAGGGCATAGCCGTCGGCTGCGTCGGCCACTGTTACGTTGGTTGTCTTTCCGTAGTTGCTCAAGCTGGTGTAGACGGCGGTCAGGTTCTCGGTGGGGAATGTAATCTTTATGTTGCCATAGTTGCCTATCGCATAGGGAGCCATCAAGCCATATCCTACGTACACAACGGGGGCCTGTGCTGAGAACAGCGACAACCCTTCGAAGGCCTTTTCTGCGTTGGCAGCAGGGTCTTTCAGAGTGAACTTCGTTGCTGGCGAGCTGTCCGACCATCCCCATCTACTGTCGGTTTCAGTGCCTTCTTCCCACATGTCGGTGTCAGAGAAGTCTTCTGCGGTCATTTTGCTGAAATCAAAATCACCCACCAACTCATACGACACATTATTGTCTATCGTCAACGTACTCGACGTATATCCATTGGCTTCAGCTGTCACCACATAAGTTCCAGCACCTGTTGCACTAATCTTGCCACCATTGGCAAGTGCCACAGACTCCTCTGCACTGCCATCCTTCGGAGTGAACACATAGCTAAGCGTGGCCGTTGGGGTGAGCAACAGGTTGCTGTTGTCTACACTAACGGTGAATTCCTTTGAGTAGCCTTCAGAGAGGTTTGACAATGAATAAGTAGGAGCGTTGAGCGTTATCGGTGTAGCGTCAACATCGGTTGTCACGGTGTCCGACTTTGCCGAACCGTTTTCCGTATAGGCCGACAATGTTCCGCTTGTGCTCGTCTTCACCGTCACCGACGTTCCTTCAGCGACCGTTGTGTATTCTGCGTCTCCAGGCAACTGGTAGTAGAGAGTCTCTCCCTCAGCAAACGTGATGGTGTAGGAACGCTCCGCTCCATTAACGCCGGAAAGAGTGATGACTGGGTTATTGGCCACAGCACCCGACACCATACTGTAAATGGAGACGTTGTCGATGCAGATTGAGCCCGGATCATAGCTGTATCTGTTATTTCTCTCGTAAAAGCCTTTGCAGTTTGTGCTCTCGCCTTCAGGCACAGTGTATGTTCCCGAAAATGCCGCGTCGCTCTCTCCATATGCCGTAGCCGAATAGCTAACCACGCGCGTTGTCGGGTCTACATCCACATTAAAGTGATACCATGTCTTTTCGGTGAACGTAAACGTCTCGTCGGTCGTTTCGTTGAATGTTGCCGTAGTTCCGTTTCCGGGTATTGTGAAATACAGCAAGAAAGGATTGTGGTCTTGCGTAGATGCATTCTTCCATCTGTAACCGTAATTTGTAACCCAAGAATCCCATGTGGACTCACTCATAATGGCAAAGTCTGCCGTCTTTGACCCTTTCGCAAGAAGGAAATCAAATTCAATGCTATATTTGTCAATGCCTGAGAAATCGGCCGTAGTCAGGAAATAGTCGCCTCTGTCTTTATTTTGCTTTATGGTTGCGCACTGTCCCGTAGAGCCTGTGTAAGTGGGTGTCAGCAAGGTTCCTTGTCCAAGCTTCCAGTAGTCGCTGGCCTGTCCTGTCTCAAAATCGGTGCTGAACAGGTTCTTTTTTGACTGTGTCGCGGCATCGTCAGCCCATGCCCCCATTGTTCCAGCGAGCAGCCCTGCCGTAACAAGGAATGTTTTTAGTAATGATTTCTTCATAAGATTAATTTTAAAGGGTTGTTGTTTATAGATTTATCAACAAAGATAGCCATTTAGAGTATAGCACCAAAACATTATCGATGTTTTTTCTGTATTTTAATTCATGTAGAATGGACTTGGACATAAAAACAGATAATGCACAAAAAAAACTTAGTACGATTTGAGTCTTGTAAAATATACCCACAAATCATACCAAGTTGTATTTTTTTTGACCGCCATCAAAAGAGGCATGTCTGCCCATGTTCTTGCTTCACCCGTTCTCCTCGGCCTCCTGCGCCCTGCGCTTCTCCTCCATGGTTTGGAAGTCCTTCTTGCGCAGACTAAAGCTGTTGGTCAGGTATTTGTCGCGCACAATCTGGTTTGACGCAAGTTCCTCGGGCGTTCCCTGAAAAAGTATGCGCCCCTCAAACAACATATATGCCCTGTCTGTAATGCACAGAGTGTCCTCAACATTATGGTCGGTTATCAGAATGCCAATGTTGCGGTACTTAAGTTGCCACACAATATACTGTATGTCCTCAACGGCAATAGGGTCTACTCCGGCAAACGGCTCGTCGAGCATTATAAACTTGGGGTCGATGGCCAGACATCGCGCAATTTCCGTGCGCCTGCGCTCGCCACCCGACAATTGGTCGCCCTTGTTCTTGCGCACCTTCTGCAAGCGGAACTCCTTTATCAGACTCTCCAGTTTTTCCATCTGATATTTGCGCGGCTTTCCCGTCATCTCCAGCACCGACAGTATGTTGTCCTCCACACTCATCTTACGAAACACGCTGGCCTCTTGCGCCAGATAGCCTATGCCGGCACGCGCACGCTTATAAACAGGGAAATCGGTTATGTCGAGTTGGTCGAGGTAAATGTGTCCAGCATTCGATGTCACAAGTCCTGTGGTCATGTAGAACGAGGTGGTCTTTCCTGCACCGTTGGGGCCGAGCAGTCCCACAATCTCGCCTTGCTTCACGTTGAACGACACGTCGTTCACCACAGTGCGCTTGCCATATCGCTTCACAAGTCCCTCGGTGCGCAGCACCATCTGCTGCGCGGCGGGCTGTTCGCCCAACGCCATGTTATTGTTCGTGTTCATTGAATTTTTCTTCTATACCTTATTTTTATATAGCCTATATATTGAATACGGCCATACAGTATGAATGACATTGCAAGCAATGGCCATGAAAAATTGCCTTCTAATGAAGTTTGCCTTCAAATTGCCAAGCGCAACCATATCAAGTGCAAAGGTAAACAAAAAAGCCGAAACCAACGATGCGCAA
Organism: Lachnospiraceae bacterium; assembly: GCA_963659505.1. Classification (GTDB taxonomy): domain Bacteria; phylum Bacteroidota; class Bacteroidia; order Bacteroidales; family Bacteroidaceae; genus Prevotella. Next base: position 193 of record CAVKUV010000017.1, on the reverse strand, counting down.
AGGCATATGCGCAAAATGCACCTATGCAAAAAGGATTAGTCGGTGTCGCCAATCGGGAATATACGCTTAACACAAAGAAGCTGCCAACGCCTCACCTCCATTTCGACCCCTAATATGCAAGAAGTCCCCTTCGGGGCATGTGCTCCAAAGGGGACTCTCGGTTGAAAAATGGGCGGCCTCCTGCTCTCCCGCA
>CAVKUV010000016.1:0-49712 GCA_963659505.1 Lachnospiraceae bacterium | reverse complement strand
CCCCCGATAATTTAACGGATGTTAAGGGTTCTTGTCCAACTTATTGAGACTCATGCTTAGAGGGAGGAGGAAATGAAGAGTGAAGAATGAAGAATGAAGAGTGAAGAATGAAGAATGAAGAGTGAAGAGTGAAGAGTGAAGAGTGAAGAATGAAGAATGAAGAATTTATGTGCATATATGGCAGGAAGCCACGGAGCATGTAGGAGGTACGGCGCCTCGCCGTACCAAAAAGCGTAAGCTTTAACATTGAAGCAACACGTTGGCAAATTAGTAGGCGCTGCGTCCTCGCTGCGCCCGTAAAAAAAGGAGCAAAACAAAAAATTCTGCATGGGGCGCAGCGAGGACGCAGCGCCTACTAAATTGCCCTTGTTGGCTTCTTTGTGGATGTGCATTTTCGCTCTGCCGAGCGATTGGTACGGCGAGGCGCCGTACCTCCTATGGGCAGACTTTGCCCACCTTAATATATATAGGTAGTTATTCTTCCTTGCCGTTTTGCCCACTTCTCGACAAAACGTCGTCGAGTTTTTTGGCCACCATTTCCGGACTAATCATGTTCATGCAGGCATAGTCGCCGCGCAGACAAGGCTTGTTGCCATAAATGCTGCACGGGCGGCAAGGCAAGTCAACCTGCACAAAGTCGCATGGCCGCTGCCCCCAGCCCACAAACCCGGCATAGGGGTGGGTGGCTCCCCACACGCTCACCACGGGCGTCGCCGTGAGCGAGGCGAGGTGCATGTTGGCACTGTCCATCGAGAGCATCACGTCGAGGTGGCTCATCAGTATCAGTTCCTGGTGGAGCGTGTCGAGATGGTTGCCCACATACACGCACTGCGGCATCAGCCGGCACCAGCGCGGAAACACCTCGTCCTCCCTTTGTCCGCGCCCGAACAGAAACAGGCGCGCCCTGGGGTGGCTGTCGGCGACAAGCTGGAGCACGCTCTCCATGCGCTCCACGGGATACACCTTGCCGTCGTGGGCGGCGAAGGGCGCAATGCCTATCCACTCCTCGCCACGCTTCTTGGGGCCGAACAGAGCAGGCAGCAGGTTGAGGTTGCCGCCCTCAGGCGGAAAAATGGAATGGAAGTCAACGCTTATGGGGTAGCCCAGCCTTTCCAGCACGTCGGCATAATTTTGGAAAGGCGTAGGCATAGGCTCAAGCAGTTTGCCGTTTTGCGCCGTCAGTCGGCGGCGCTCGCTGCGGTGCTTGTCGATGTGCTCCACGCGGTAGCGGTCGATGTTGAACCGCGCGCGCAGATATTCCGACCGCAACACGCTGTGGAAGTCGGCCACGGCGGTGAAGTTCTTCGCCGTCAGTCGGCGGTAGAGGGCGTTAAGCCCCCTCATTCCCTTATACTCGCGCTTGGTGTCGGCCTCCATGAAGTTGACGTTGGGCGCCAAGTCCTCAAACAGCGCACGGGCGAAGCCACGGCTAAGCACGGTTATGCGCACGTCGGGGTAAGCCTTGGCCAGCGAGTAGACCACCGGCACGGCCATGGCCACGTCGCCCAAAGCGGAAAATCGTATTATGAGAATGTGCTCTTTCTTCATTGCCTGTGCGCGGGGCTGCGCGCTGTGCTGCCGCCGCCACGGAAGCAAAAGGCCACTGGGGGCTTATTTGCGGCCGTAGAGAATGGGGTTGGTTGACGGGTCGTTGTACATCTTCATCTGTCGGTACACCTTCATGTACTTGCGCCCCTCGGCTATGTCTTCGAGCAACTGGTCGATGGCCAGCGAGAGGTCCTTCTGCTGCTCCAGCAGCACCGACAGTTTGTCGGCGCACTTCTTGCGGTGGTCGGCAGTGGCCTCGGCGCGGTCGGCCTGCTCCTTCATGTGGTAAATCTTCAGGGCAAGTATCGACAGGCGGTCAACCGCCCACGCCGGGCTTTCGGTGTTGAGGCGCGCGTCCTGCTGCGGTATCACCTCGCTGTAGAGCGTGCGGAAGTAGGTGTCGATGTCCTCCACGAGGTCAGTGCGGTCCTGGTTGCTGCGGTCGATGCGCCGCTTCAGCCCCAGGGCGTCGTCGGAGTTGATGTGGGGGTCGCGTATGATGTCCTCAAGGTGCCATTGCACGGTGTCAATCCAGCACTTCATATATAGGCTGTAGTCTATTGTGCCCCGCTCATACGGGTTGTTGATGGGCGTGTCAATGTTGTCGGTCAGGTGGTAGTCCCTTATTGCTTGGCCGAAAATATGGTTACAGTGTTCTGTGAATGACATTTGGATTGCTTAAGGCGTGTCCTATAAATTCCACGCATAGTTAAACTTCATTTTAGACGGAGTCGCTCTTTGTGTCTTTTTGGTTTTTCCGGCATATTCCACTTCCTTCCTCAATCGCATAGCCCACTATGCTCTTTCGGAAAGCAAGCGAAACCTGCTCGGCTAAAAATCAAAAATCCATCAAAGGTAATTTATATAACCCGCCTTATGGTATTTCTTTGCAAAACTAAGTAAACTTTTTCAAACAGCCAACCAAGTGGCTCTTTTTCCAAATCTTTTCTGCTTTTTTATCACTATTTTATGTACTTTTGCCGCCATTATGAAAATTGTGATCGACAACAAGATACCCTACATACGCGAGGCGGTGGGACGCATGGGCATACAGGCCACATACCTGGGCGGAAGCGACATTTCGGCCAGCGACGTGCGCGATGCCGACGCCCTGATAGTGCGCACGCGCACCCGCTGCGACGAGCGTCTGCTTGGGGGCAGCCGGGTGAAGTTTGTCGCCACGGCCACCATCGGCTACGACCACATCGACACCGACTATCTGGCCAAGGCTGGCATAGCGTGGACCAACTGTCCGGGGTGCAACGCCGCGTCGGTGGGCCAGTACATGCGCTCGCTGCTATTGCTGCTCGCCGCCGACCGCATGCTCGACCTCAGCCATGCCACCATGGGCATTGTGGGTTGCGGCCACGTGGGCACAGCCGTGCTCGCCGTGGCCCGCGAGATGGGGCTAAGGGTGCTTGTGTGCGATCCGCCCAAGGGACAGCCCGGCTACGTGTCGCTCGCGAGGATTGCCGCCGAGGCCGACATCATCACGTTCCACGTGCCGCTCACCAGTGCCCAGCCCCATGCCACGTGGCACATGGCCGACGCGGCCTTCTTCGACAGTCTGGCCAAGCGTCCGTTCATCGTCAACACGAGCCGCGGCGAAGTGGTTGACAACGCCGCCCTGCTCCGCGCCATGCGCACGGGCAAGGTGAGCCAGGCCGCCATCGACACTTGGGAGAACGAGCCAAACATCAACCTCGACCTGCTGCGCGAGGTATATATAGGTACGCCCCACATCGCCGGCTACTCTGCCGACGGCAAGGTGAACGCCGACAACATGAGCCTCAGCGCCCTCTGCCGCTTCTTCCATCTGCCCAGTCCCGGCCTGATAGTGCCGCCGCCGCTGCCCAAGGGCTTCGTCTACACCGGCGACCCCCTGCAGCTATACAACCCCATGGTCGATAGCCAGCGGCTGAAGAGTGCCCCCGACCAGTTTGAGTATCTGCGCGGCAACTATCCGTTGAGGCGCGAGACGGCAGACCTCGCAAGGTAGTGGGTGCGGTGTCTCACCGCACAATCCTAGGCAGAGGCAGTTGCGACGTGAGACACGTCGCCCACTACGCAGCATACCTATATGGCAACCGTACAGGTTGACGTTTTTTGAACGCCTCTACAAATTGGCTTTGCCGTCTTTTGCCATGAATTTCCATATAGGCACCACCTTTATCACGAGTCCATTCTTCTCTATCGCCCGCTCCTCGTCCATGGTCACTATCGTCAAGTTGTCGCACTTCAGTTCGCCGGCGCACTCTATCAAGCTGTCAACCTCCCTCTTCAGCGTGCGCTCCGACGACAAGTCGTAGCACACCTGTATCAGCGACTCCACGCGCGAGGCTTGCCGGGTGACGAAGTCGGTTTCCTTGTCGTTGCGCGAGCGGTAGTAGAACAAAGACGTCTCCGTGTGGTATCCCCGGCGCAGAAGTTCGACGAACACTTGGTTTTCCAAAAGCCGCCCAAGGTTCTCGCTCACGCTGAAAGCCTTGGCCTCGACAAAGCCATTGTCAACGATGTACACCTTTTGCGGAGCCTTCTTCATCAGCTTGAGCTTGTTGTTGTATCTAGGCAGATAGAAGAAGAGGTAAGGCTCGTGCAGATAACCCATGAACTTCTTTGTCGTGGCCACGCTCGAAAAACCCAGCTCATCGGCCAGTTCGTTGGCGCTTAGCTGATTGCAGAAGTTCGACGCGAGATACATCGCCAGCGAGTTCAAGTCCTCAACGTTTCTCACGTTGTGTCGTTTGGCTATGTCCTTCCATACGATGGCGTCGAAGAGCGTCGACAGGTAGCTCTGCGTGAGCTGCCGCGCCGCCACCGTCTCCGGGTAGCCACCGTGGTGCAGGTAGTCGTTGCACAGAGCCTTTGCGCGGGAGTCGGTGCCGGAGGCTGGCTGCAATTCGCATTTGTTCCAAGCAAGAAACTCCTCAAGACTGAAGGGCAGCATCTCTATCTGAATGTATCTGCCCGTGAGCAGTGTGGCCATCTCGCTGCTCAGCAACTTGGCGTTGCTGCCTGTCACCACCATGTTTACGCCAAGGCGATACAGCTTGGACACCCACAAGTCCCAACCGTCCAAATTCTGCACTTCGTCGAGCAGCAGAAACTCAAAGCCTGGATAGACGGCACAGAGCGACTCCCACACCGCGTCGTCGTCCCACATCGAAAGAAGTTTGCCGTCGTCAAAGTTGAGGTAGGCAAAGTTTCTGCCCTTCAGCATGAGCAGAGCCTCTGTAGACTTGCCGGTTCTGCGCGGACCCGTTATCAGTTTTATCTGTTGGCTGCGCAACAGCTCGTCGGTGTCGTATTTCGTGTGGCGTGCGAGATAGGGGCGCGCAAGAAGCAAGTCGCGCTCTTTCCTCTGGTTTGCGATTACCGTTCTCATGTGGTTTTTGAATACATATTATAATAATGTGGATAGACATCGAGCGAGAGCATGCGATGGCTTGTTCTCGGATTGCTGCCGAAGTCTGTCCTATGCGCAAAGATAGGCAAAGAATGTTCAATAGGCAAGCCGTATTGAATAAAAAAGCATGGATTTTATTCAATACGACGAATTAAATGAATAAAAAAGAGTTCAGTATGCGCATGCTTTCATGCATGGCATGTATGCTTGCAAGGTAGTGGGTGCGGTGTCTCACCGCACAATCCTAGGCCGAGGCAGTTGCGACGTGAGACACGTCGCCCACTACTTGCGCCCTCGAAGCCACAGGAAAGTCGTGCCGGATGCCAGTCAAAGTCATGGCGGATATATGGCAAAGTCATGCCAAAGGCAATGGAAAGTCACCTCACATCGAACGATACGCGTGTTCATATCGAACGATACGCGTGTTCATATCGAACGATACGAGCACGCGCATCGTTCGATATGAACACGCGTATCGTTCGATGTGAGGTGACTTTGTGGCATGTTTGGCATGACTTACCCCCATGTTTGGTATGACTTTGCGCCACATCCGCCATGACTATCCGCCGTCGCCAACCCTGCTGGTAGCACATGCAACGCCCAACACGAATAGGAAGCGACACCTATATATTAGGGTGTCCAATTTGTTGTACCCCAAAGTGGAAGAGTGTTTCTGACTGATTGGCGCAAGCCTATTGAGGGTAAATTCGGCGCATGCTGCGCCCTGAAAGGGCAGCTGCACATAGCCCAGGGCAACGCCCTGGGTAGTAGACAGAAAGGTAACTTGCGCCCTGAAAGGGCAACTACATGAAGCAAGTAATGCCCCATTCTTCCAAATCAAGTGCGCCTTCATGCAGCTGCCCTTTCAGGGCGCAAGTTAGAATGAGAACTTTTGAAACCCAGGGTGTTGCCCTGGGCTATGTGTAGCTGCCCTTTCAGGGCGCGGCATGCGCCGAAGCGGTAGTATAAGGAGAACTGACCACAAAAAAGGGGGACATCAAATTGGACAGCCTACCTATATATATAAGGAAAAGCGCGGACATTCAGTTTTTTTATATGTAGATGCAATAGAGTGAGCCACGAAAAGCCCTAATTTTGCACACGTAAACAACAACTAACCCCAAAGACACAACAATGAAGAAAGCATTAGCCATGGCAGCGTTTGCCCTGCTGGCAGTAGGCTCGGCGTGGGCACAAGGCTACACGCCAAAGAAGGCCACGGGCAAGGCCGACAGATGGGTGGCAGTGGCAAAGAAGTATACCGACAGCTTCTTCACCACGGCCGAGGCCAAGAGCGTGGGCGACAACGTGCTGCTCTACCAGCAGACCACGGGCGGATGGCCAAAGAACATAAAGATGCAGAGCGCGCTCACCGACGAGGAGAAGCGCGCCGTGGAGGCCGAGAAGACCAACGTGAACGAGAGCACCATCGACAACGGGGCGACAACCACGGAGATAAGGTTTCTGGCCCGGCTGTACAACGCCACCCACGACAGCCGCTATCTCGACGGCTTCAACGCCGGCATGGAGTATCTGTTCCGCTCGCAATACGCCAACGGCGGATGGCCGCAGTTCTGGCCGCGCCCCAAGGGCTACTACACCCACATCACCTACAACGATGACGCCATGGTGAGCGTGCTCAAGATAATGCGCGACGTAGTAAAGGGCAAGCAGCCCTACACCTTTGTGGCCGACAGCACCAAGGCAAAGGCCAAGGCGGCACTAAACAAGGGCGTTGACTGCATACTGAAGACGCAGGTGCGCCAGAACGGCAAGCTCACCGTGTGGTGCGCCCAGCACGACGAGCACACCCTGCAGCCGGCCAAGGCGCGCGCCTACGAGCTGCCCTCGCTCAGCGGTCAGGAGAGCGACGACATAGTGCTGTTCCTCATGTCGCTCTCGAAGCCCACCGCCGAGATGAAGCAGTGCATAGAGGCCGCCGTGGAGTGGTTTCGCACGAGCAAGATCGAGGGCATGAAGCTGGAGCGGTTTACCAACGCCGACGGCAAACCCGACCTGCGCATGGTGAAGTGCGCCGAGGGCGAGCAGTGCGAGCCGCTGTGGGGACGCTTCTACACGCTCGACGACAACCGCCCCTTCGTGTGCGACCGCGACGGGGTGATAAAGTACGACTTGGCCGAGATAGGCTATGAGCGGCGCAACGGCTACGGATGGTACAACCACGAGGGCCTCGACGTATTGAAGGAATATGAGGAGTGGAAGGTGGAGAAGGGCAGCAAGTGATTGACGCCACACTATAATATAAGGTTTAGGGCGGCAAATTTTAAATGTCGCCCTAAACCATAGCCATGAAAGACACGTCTTATTCAGTATATGAACCGTTTTTTACTATTCGTTACTTTCTGCGCCGCCACGATTGTGGCCATGGCGCAAGGATCGGTCAAGGGCAAGGTGATAGACAAGCAAACCAACGAGGCCCTGCAGTTTGTCAACATAAAGGTGGCGCAAGCCTCAACGGGCAAGATGGTGAAGGGCACCATCACCGACGAGAGCGGAGCCTTCAACGTGGGCGGACTGCCCTACGGCAACTACACCCTGACCGTGTCGTTTGTGGGCTACAAGAGCCACACGCGCCAGTTTGCCCTGTCGGCGGCCAAGAAGCACGCCTCGTTTCCCATGGTATACCTCGCCGAGGACAGCCACGCGCTGAAGGAGGTGCAGGTTACGGGCCAACGCTCGCAGATGAAGCTTGAGGTTGACCGCAAGACATTCACCACCGACCAGATGATAGCCGCCGCCGGAGGGTCGGCGAGCGACCTGCTTGAGAGCATACCCTCGGTGGAGGTATCGACCGAGGGCGAGGTGTCGCTGCGCGGCAACACCAGCGTCGAGGTGTGGATCAACGGCAAGGCCAGCGGACTGACCAGCGACAACCGGGGCGAGATACTCCAGCAGATACCTGCCGAGAGCATTGAGCGCATAGAGGTGATCGACAACCCAAGCTCGAAATACAGTGCCGAGGGCAGCGCCGGCATCATCAACATCATACTAAAGCGCGACCGCAAGGCCGGCTACTACGGTTCACTGCGCGCCGGGGCCAACACGAGCGGCGGCTGGCAGACGGGAGCCAACATAAACTACTCAAGCGGCAAGCTCGACGCCTTTGCCAACCTGGGCTACAAGACGCGCCGCAACAAGGGCGGAGCGTCGAGCGAACAGACCTACACCGGCAGCAACACCTACCAGAACTACTACCGCGAGAGCGACAACACGGGCGGCAACCTCTTTGCGCGCGCCGGACTGACATGGCACATCACGGGCAACGACGACCTCTCGCTGTCGGGCATGACCATGGCGGGCAAGCGCGACGACTCGTCGCTCACGCCCTACCACTACGGCACCGTGGGCGCGGCGGCCGACTCGCGCATGATGTTCCGCAGCACCGACAGCAAGGACAAGTCGCACATGTATCACGCCGAGCTTGACTATACCCACAAGTTTGCCGAGCAGCACAAGATAGACTTCAACATAGAGTACAACACGTGGAAGAGCGACAACGACAACTACTACCGCGACAGTACGCTGTGGACTGACGGGACTAAGGCCACGGAATACTCCTACCAGTACCGCCCCATGTACATCAACAACCACTCCGTGGAGACGAGGCTCGACTACGAGAACAAGATAAGCGACAAGCTGAAGATAGAGGCCGGCTACAACGGCTCGTTCTCGCGCGAGAACACCCCGCAGGAGTCGTGGGTTGACAATGCGAGCTGGAGCGGCGAGGGCAGCACCGAGGACAAGGCTTACTACAACCGCTTCATCTATGACATCGACATTCACGCCCTCTACGCCACGGCCAACGTGAAGCTGGGCAAGCTGGGGGTGATGGCCGGACTGCGCGGCGAATACTGGCGGGTGAACACCGAGAGCCGCGACTACTGGCAGGAGCGCGGACTGGCCGAAAGAGACCCTGCGTTCAAGAAGGACTTCTTCGAACTGTTTCCCAGCCTATTCCTCAACTACGAGCTTACGCCAACGGCGCAGTTGCAGCTGAACTACACCCGACGGCTGCGCCGTCCGTGGGGCGGACAGCTCAACAGCTTCAAGGACACGCGCGACGCCTCGCTCGTGTCGTTTGGCAACCCGGAGCTTACGCCGGAGTTCACCAACTCGTTCTCGCTCAACTTCCTGAAGACGTGGCCTGAGCACACACTGTCGGTGGGGGCATACTACCGACCGACGACCGACGTGATACAGCGCATAAGCTACAACGTGAACGACACCATATACTCCACCAACAAGAACGTGGCCAAGAGCCAGAGCGCGGGCGTGGAGCTGATACTCAAGGACAAGCTGTTCCGCATACTCGACCTGACCACCACCGTCAACGCCTACTACTACAAGCTCGACGGCTTCAGCTATGCCATGAACGACCAGGTGGTGACGGGCGCATCGGACGAGAACTTCTCGTGGGACGCGCGCATGCTGGCAAGCGTGGTGCTGCCCTATGGCATATCGCTGCAGGCCACGGGCAACTACCGCTCGCGCAGCGTGGTTACGCAGGGCTACCGCAAGGCCAACGCGAGTCTTGACCTGGGACTGCGCAAGACGTTCTTCAACAAGGCTCTGGCTTTGGCCATAAACTGCCGCGACGTGTTCAACAGCCGCAAGTGGGACACATACACCAGCAGCGACGACTTCACGCGCCACCAGCGCAACTGGCGCAAGCCCCACGTGAACTTCGTAGTGACGTGGAACTTCGGCAACATGAGCGCCAAGAAGCGACAGCAGACTGACGACGGCGGGTCGGACGACCAGCAGAGCTATGGCGGCTACGGCGAGAACTAAACGCCAAGCCACACAAGAGCACAAGCCACACGCCGCCACACACGATGGCGGCGTGTGGCATATATATATAAAGGTATATAAAGGATAACGCACATTCAATAGGGAAAAACAATGGCCAACATCAATGACATGACCGTAGGGTCGCCAACGCGCGACATACTGAAGTTCGCGCTGCCGCTGATATGCGGCTACATACTGCAACAGATGTATCTTGTAATCGACGCCGCCATAGTGGGGCGCTTCGTCAGCGTGCAGGCGTTGGCCGCCGTGGGCGCGTCGGCATCGGTGATGTTTCTCATCATGGGCTTCTGCAACGGGGCGTGCGCCGGCTTCGCCATTCCCGTGGCGCAGAGCTTCGGGGCGAAGGACATGGGCGCCATGCGCCACTATGTGGCCAACGCCGCAAGACTGTCGGCCATTCTCGCCGCCGTCATCACTGCCGCCACCTGCGCGCTGTGCTCGCCCATACTGCGCATGGTGAACACTCCCGACGAGATATTCGCCGACGCCTACACGTTCCTCATATTGCAGTTTGCAGCCATCCCCTTCACCTTCGCCTACAACCTGCTGTCGGGACTCATCCGCGCGCTGGGCAACTCGCGCCAGCCGTTCTACTTCCTCATCTTCTCGTCGATGGTCAACATCATGCTCGACTTCGTCTTCATCATCATCATGCGCCTCGGCGTTGAGGGCGTGGGCATAGCCACCATGCTGTCGCAGGCCGTGTCGGCGTGGCTGTGCCTGGCCTACATAAGGCGCAAGATGCGGCTGCTCGTGCCCACCGCCGACGAGAGGGGCTACGACCACGCCAAGGCCATGACGCTGCTGGTGAACGGACTGCCCATGGGACTGCAGTTCTCCATAACGGGCATCGGCATAATAATGCTCCAGAGCGCCAACAACGCCCTCGGCACGGTGTATGTGGCGGCCTTCACCGCGTCGATGCGCATAAAGTATCTGTTCACATGCGTGTTTGAGAACATCGGCGTGGCCATGGCCACCTATTGCGGACAGAACATCGGGGCGCGCAAGATAGACCGCATCGCCCTCGGCATACGGTCGGCAATAAAAATAATGATTGTGTATTTCATAGCGGCCTTTGCCGTGGTGGCGCTGTTCTCGGAGCAGATGATGATGCTCTTCGTGGATGGCAGCGAGACGGCCATCGTGGCCAACGCCGCCCTGTTCATGCGCGTGGCCTCCTATTTCTATCCCGTGCTGGGACTGCTCACCATTCTCCGCTACAGCATCCAGGGGCTTGGCTACAGCACCCTGTCGATGCTCTCGGGGGTGATGGAGATGATTGCGCGCTGCGGCGTGAGCCTGTGGCTCGTGCCTACACTGGGCTTCCTCGGCGTGTGCTACGGCGACCCCGTGGCTTGGATTGCCGCCGACGTGTTTCTCATTCCCAGCATGCTGTGGCTATACAATAAGCTAAAGCGCAAGATGAAGACCGCATAAGAAACAGGGGCAAAAATGATGCAGTGTAGTGGGCGACGTGTCTCACGTCGCAAAAGCTTTCACCTACGATTGTGCGGTGAGACACCGCACCCACTACGCAGCTGACGTTCGTGTTTTATCCGAACGTGCATTTCCAACCGTACAGATTGAAACTATTTGAGCAACTGCGTTAGACGGTTTGACTTGTCAACTATACGTTTCTGCTCTTTGACTGCGTGAAGCGCAGGGCTACACACTTCGCACCAGCCGCGCGTGTATCACGCGCAGAACGAAGTAGAAAAGCAACGCCGACACCCATCCGCCAAGCACGTCGATGGCATAGTGGGCGTAGATGTAGACCGTTGACAGGCACAGCAGCACATAGAACGGCATGAGGATGAAGAACAGGCGGCGGCTCTTCGACTCCCAAGCAAGCAGCATGAGTATGGTGCTGATGCCCACATGGCTGCTCGGGAAAGCCGCCGTGGGACGCTCGCCGGCGGCGTGGGCGTCGGCCACCATGCGGTAGAAGAAGCCGTCGGTGTAGCCCGGACTGGCCAGCGCCTCCTGGTGGGTGGCGAAGTAGTGGCCTATGTCGGGGAATGTGCCGCGGGCTATCTCGGCCAGTCCCACCGCGTTGTAGTAGTATTGGGGTCCGGCCACGGGCAGCAGTATGTATATTATATAGTAGAGGAAGAACGAGGTGAGGATTATGAATGCGGCGCGTCCGAAGTCGCTATACCGCCAGCCGAAGTAGAACAGCGTGACTATGGCTATCATGGGGAAGTAGGCCGAATAGCCAAGGTCCATCAGTTCGCTGAACACCGCCCCGCTCACCGCCCGGCAGAACAGCAGCGACGGTTGGCAGCCAAAGAGCGACTGCTCCCAATGGGCGAACACATGGTCGAGGTTGGGAAACATGCGGTTGAACTCGTAGGTGTCGGGATACCACCACGACAGCAGAGCCATCTGCGTGGCCACGCGCGCAAACACCGTGAAGCGGCACGGCAGCAGCCGGTAGACGAGCCACATGGCGGCGGTCATGGCCACCACGCGCAGCCGGCCCCACAGCATCGACTCGGGGTTGTGCAGGTTGGTGTAGGCGATGAGCATCAGCACAAGCGTGAAAGCGAGGTAGCCCATGACCACCCACTCGATGGCAAAGAGTCCCTTGCGCGGACTCTTGTCTATTCTGAAAAGGTCTATTATAAAATTCATTGTCGTATTCCTCTTAAAGCCAGCCGTTGCGTTTGTACCACTCCACCGACAGCTTCACGCCGCGCTCCAGCCCATATTCAGGCTCGTAGCCCAGTTCGTTCTGTGCGGCCGATATGTCGCACCGCCAGTTGCGCTGGCGCAGTATGTGGTATTTGTCGTTGTTGAGCGCGGTCACCTTGCCCGTGGCGTGGCCGAGCCACTCGCCGCACTGCGTGATGATGCGCAGCAGCCACAGCGGTGCCTTTATGCGCAGCACCCACCCCACTCCCAGCTCGCGCTTGAGCAAGTCGCTGAATGCGCGCGACGAGTAGACGTGGCCGTCGGTGAGGAAATACTTGCCACCCACGCGCCCTCGCTCGCAGGCGAGAAACACGGCTTGCACCACGTCCTGCACATAGACGAAAGTGATGTCCTGGCGGCGGAAGCCCACGGCGAAGTCGCTATGCCCCTTTATGCTCTTGGCCATGAGGAAATAGTCGCGCTCGCGTGGTCCATACACACCGGTGGGGCGCAGTGTCACGCAGGGCAGCCCCTCCATGGCGTCGAGCCGCCGCTCGGCCTCAAGCTTGCTGCGGCCATAGGCGGTGTTGGGGCGTGGTGTGTCGGTGGGGGTGATGTCGGCGTATGGCTGCCGCTCGCGCACGGGACCGAACACGCTTAGGCTACTGATGAACACGAAGCGCACCAGCGGCATGTGGGTGTCGAGGAGTGCCTGTGCCAGGTTGACCGTTCCCTCTGTGTTGGTGCGGAAGAAGTCGGCTGCGTGCAGCGTCTTGGTCACTCCGGCAGCGTGTACCACATAGTCGAAACTGTGGCCGCGCAATGAGGCGGCAAGGGCTTCGCGGTTGCCAAAGTCAAGCTCTATGAAGTTTATGCGTGGGTCGGCGAGCCACTGCCTGTTGCTTGACCGGCGCACTGCCGCCCACACGTTCATGCCTCGACGCAGGGCCTCCTCTACCACAAAACTGCCTATGAAGCCCGAGGCTCCCGTCACGAGTATGCTTTTTCCCACAAGTGTGTCTGTTGTCATTACTATATATAATGGTATGAATTGTGTTGCTATGCTTGCTATCGCAAGGCGACGCCACGGGGCGACGGCTTTGCGTTGCGCAAGTCTGGACGGTTGTTTATGGAACCGCCCTAAATTAAAAGTCGGCTGCAAAGTTACAACATTCTCAACTTTCGATAGTGAAGTCGTCCAGACTTTTATGAATTTCAAGATTTGCCTTTATTGTTTGAACATTACTAAACCGAGTATTTTGGGGTGTTCCGTTAAGTGCGTGGATGAACACCATTGCCCACTTGGCCTCAAAGAGGCCATATCTCAGTAACCCCTTGTGGAGCGTAGCGGAACATGGGGTTGTATGTGGATGGAGGAAACATCGGCTTCGAAGATGCCGCACATGAAGGAAAAGTGTATTCACACCGCGTTGCATATCGTCTTCTCTGTCTGTGCGGCATCTTCGAAGCCGATATATGGCACAGAGGTTATTGTCCCCACGTTTCGCTACGCTTCACGTGGGGTTACTGAACTTCAGCCTCTTCGAGGCTATGCCAAGCCCCATACCTCATATGGGCAGACATCGTCTACGCATTTAACGGAAGAACCATATCTTGGCACAATAATGGTATATGGTGAGGTTAAACGATGTGTCTTTTTGTGGAATAATCGAGGAATATTAGCCGTATAGGCCAAAAACAACGATTGCGATTCGTTTATTTATCTTAAATTTCGCATCTTTGCACTTGAGATGTTCTGTATTTCTATGAAGTCTTCTATACTTTTATGAATTTCAAAAATCACCTCAAAAAGAAATGTGAAGATTGAAAATGGAAGAGATAAAAGACAAATAAATCTTCGCCAGAAAAGTTTAGACGACCCCTATAAGTATGGATACAAAAAAACACAAAAAACAAAAGGCTTATGAATTTATCTTTTAAAAACAATCTTGCCGTCATGCTGCTTGCCGCAGCAGGGATGCTGACATTCTCCGCTTGCAGCGACGATTCGACAAACGACATGGCACCGTCTACCGTAGATCCAAAGCAATGGAACCTTGATGCGAATATGGACACAAGTGTGAAACCTGGCGATGACTTCGCACGCTATTGCTGGGGAAAGTGGTATGACGCACAGGGAGATGCTCCAAAAGGAGGGTTGGGCACCATTGCAGAGGCGCAAGAAGAGATGAACAAAAAGGTTGGGCAACTGGAACAAAAGGAACTGAAACAGATAAAGCGTGAGCTAGCCAACCTTGGCGAAGACGAGGCAGGACTGGCGCAAATAAGCCAACGTATACAGAAACTGCAGCAATTGCGACACGCCTCTCCCAAGGATGTGGCCGCAGAGCTTGGCAGCTTCCTGGCTTCAGGCAAGTGCAGTACTATTTATTGTTATCTTGATGCTGAGTCAGAAAACAGCTATTACCATGTTTTTCTTGGCACAAACGATAATGTGTCGGATAACGTACCCACAACCAACAATCCCGAAGACTCCTTGACATACGCCAATTGGCTCGTTCAGCTTGGCATGGATGAAGAGGGCGCCGCAAGCGTATTGAAGGACGGATTGTCACAGGACTACGACACGAGCGCAGAGGCTTTGACGTCAGACGGGAACGCAGACCACAAAGCTATAGGCGAGGCTTTCTGCCAGGCGTTGGGCATAGACACCAAGTTTCTTCAGTACGGCACTTACGACGTCAAATACTCATCGGTTGACGGCATCGGCAAATTCATCGAAGAGAATGCGACGCATATCGTAGACATGATGATATGTCATGAGGCTTCAGACATAGTGCTTGTGTCGAGAAAAGCCTTTGACGATTTCTGTCAGAGTAATGGGTTCAGCGATGATGAATTTATTTCTTTTTCCGTAGAACAACTGCTGATGTACGCCAAGAACAAGGAGTTTTGCGACAAGTTCTGCACAGAGGAGATGCGCAGCAAGGTGCTCGATATGATGGAAGACTTGCGGTCTACATTCGCGTCGCGCATAGACCAACTCACATGGATGAGCAACACCACCAAACAGGCGGCAAAAGAAAAGTTGGCCGCCATGAAGTTTTATGCCCTCTATCCCGACAAATGGATGAGCGAAGGACTGCCTGAACTGAAGGGAAACTCCCTTTATGAAGACACACAGATATTGAAACAGACATACGCTAACCTACAGAAAGCGTTCTTGTCGCACAATCCCCGTGAAGACCATCTCAACTTTCTCTTTATAATTGACATGGACAGTCCGTCTTACTTGGTAAACTGCTCATATTACCCATACAATAATACAGCCCAAATTTTCGCTCCGTTCATGATGAGCCCTCTCTATTCCAGTGAAAACTCCGACGCGACACTATACGCAATAGGCGCGGTGTTGGGCCACGAGATGACCCACGGATTTGACAACAATGGCTCCCATTATGGTCCGAAAGGTGAAGACACCAACTGGTGGACAGTGGCAGACAAACAAGAATATGACGAACGCACCAAGCTGCTCGTAGACTGCTACAACCACTTGCCGGGCTACATCGATTGCCCTGGCAGTTGCTTTGCAAACGGCGAGAAGACGCTTGGCGAGAACATCGCTGACTTGGGAGGACTGGAGATTGCTCTGCAGGCATACACGGCAAAGCTGGAGAAACAAGGCTATTATGGCGACGAACTAAAAAAACAACAGAAACGCTTCTTCCAGGCTGAAGCCAACCTCTGGCGAAGCAAGTACACTAATGAATATTATGTGAACAGACTGCTCACTAACGAACACTGCAACTCTTATGTCCGTGTACTCGGTGAAACCATGAACTGCGACCTATGGTATGATTTATATGACGTACAATGGGGCGACAAGTACTATCTTAAGCCAGAGAAGCGCACGCATATTTGGTAAAGACCAATATTGCCCTAAACGTTTTTGATAAAACGCAGTAAGGCAGGGGGGGGGGCCTCAGTGGCACCCCCATTTGTACTTTGCGACATGCTTCAGCCAGCATAGAAGCAGTAAGCTTTACTTCCTTTTTTCGTCTTTTCAAAAGACGTTTAGGACAATATCGGGTCTTGGAAAGAAAAAAAACGAGAAAAATCGAAGAAAACCGCAAAAACATTTGGTGGAACAGAATAAAACTCCTACCTTTGCAACCGCAAACAACAAAGAAGCGCTTGTAGCTCAGTTGGTAGAGCACCTGACTCTTAATCAGGGTGTCCAGGGTTCGACCCCCTGCAGGCGTACTGAAGAAGGCAACATTCGGAAGAGTGTTGCCTTCTTTGCTTTTTTCTCCTCGCCATATCAGGAGATGCCGATACCACTTTCACAACTTCCATGAATCGGAACGACCTCATGAAGACAACAGCCATTTCCACACAGGCAGCACTTCTATCTTCAATCCATCTTCCTCCATCTCACTCTCGCTATCCCTTGTGACAATCAAAGCCCGACTGATTTCATCCTCCAAAAACAGGTTTAGCAAACCGTTGTCAATGGAATAATGCTTCTTCGACGTTTCCTTCTCCACGAATTTAGAGGCATGGTTTTCCAATTTCAATTGGCAATTGAAACAATGCCCGTACAACGGCTGTTTCTGAGCTTTCCTTTAAGTGGCGGTAAAAAAATCACACCAACTTATTTTCCACCGCCACAAATAACAAATGTCGTCCGTGTGGCCTTCCGCAAGCCACACAGCCGGAAACTAAAAAAGTCCGCAAGCCTTTTGGCGTGCGGACTTTCTGTTCTTCCCAAGCGTTGCGGCCTGTCGTTATCGACGCAGACCGAGAGCCTTGATGAGGTCGCGGTAGCGCTTGACGTCTCTGTCGTAGAGATAGTCGAGCAAAGCGCGGCGCTTTCCGACCAACTTGGTCAATGCTCTTGCCGTGGTATGATCTTTACGGTTCTTCTTCAGGTGCTCCGTCAAGTGGGAAATACGGTATGAGAACAATGCCACCTGGCTTTCTACCGAGCCAGTGTCAGAGTTGGACTTTCCGTATTGTCCAAAGATCTCTTGTTTTTTTGCTTGATCTAAATACATAGATGTTTGTTGTGAAATTGTTGTTTTATTGAAAATCGGCGGCAAAGTTACACATTTTCTTGCACTTGCGTGCGCATTGCGCCATCGCGCCAGCCGTTGTTTAACTTATTTTATAACAATATATACAGAGTGAGGCCATAAAGCCTCGACTTGCAGGGCGAAAAGACGCAACTACATGAACTTGTCGCCAAACTTCATTTGCGCCTCGTTGACATACTTGCGCACCATTGCCGACGAGTCGCCCTTCTTGCATATCAGCAGCACATTGTCGTTTTGCACCACGATGTAGCCGTCGAGTCCGCCCACAACGCCAAGCGTTCCCTTGGGCAACTTTATCACGTTGGAGTGGCAGTTGTCGAGTATCACGTTGGAGTCGATGACCACATTGTCGTCGTCGCTCTTGTGCTTGCACTCATATATGGAGTGCCACGTGCCGAGGTCGGCCCATCCGAAGTTGCACTTCATCACGCAGACGTTGTCGCTGCGCTCAAGCACCGCATAGTCGATTGACAGGTTGGGGTATGACGAGTAAAGTTCGTCGAAGCCTTCAGCCGTGGCCTCCGCCGCGCCAATCTGTTCCATGCGGCTGTGGGTGTCGGGGAAGAGGCGCGCCATAGTGGCGTTGAAGCACTGCGCCGAGGCGAGAAACAAGCCCGTGTTCCAGTAGAACTCACCACTATCGACAAACATCTTGGCGAAGTCGCGCTCCGGCTTCTCGGTGAACGACTGCACATGAAACACGCCATCGGTCTCCGTAGCGTCGCCAGCCTGAATGTAGCCGTAGCCCGGCTCCGGCCGTGTGGGCTTCACACCCATGGTGAGCATCTCGTCGTGCGTGCCTACATAGTCGAGTCCGCGCAACACGTCGGCCCCGAAAGCGTGCTCGTCGAGCACGAAAAGGTCGGACGGCGACACCACCACGCGAGCCTCGGCATCGCGCCGCAGTATGCGCGTAGCCCCCCAGGCCACGCTCGGTGCCGTATTGCGCCCCACTGGCTCGGCCAACACGTTGTCGGCGGCCACGTCGGGCAGTTGCTCGCGCACCAGGTCCACATAGTCGCGGTTGGTGCATACAAAGATGTTGCTTGTGGGTATGATTGCCGCAAAGCGGTCGAATGTGCTTTGCAGCTGCGTGCGCCCGCTGCCGAAGAAGTCGATGAACTGCTTTGGCTCATTGTCGCGGCTCGACGGCCACAGTCGGCGGCCACGTCCGCCTGCCAGTATCAGGCAGTAGTTATTGTTGTTGCTGCTCATGTCGCTTATGGGTTTTTAGTTGTTTAGCCTTGCAAGCTTGCGCCTTCCTCGCCGGCGCGCCCCTTTGCCGCGCGCTGCTCTCATGCTTGGCAAGCCTCGGCTTGCTTTTCGGACACTAAGGTAACAACATTTTACGACACGGAGAATGATTTTTTCGTTTTTTAGTTACGGTTAAGCATTGTTCAAAAACGGGTGTGCGTGCCATTAGAACTTCATGCTGAACTTTATCCTAATGCCACGCTTGTTGGCCGTGGGCAGCGACAGGTAGTTAAGGCGGCGCACATACTCGACGTGGAAGAAGCGGAACACGTTGTGTACACCCACGAGCACCTCGACATAAGGCTTGTCGCGGTCCATCAGACTGCTGCCCTCGGGCAACCGCATCAGCACGTCGGACGACGCGTTGGCCGCCAGCGTGGGGTTGTTCTTGTCGGTGAGCGTGCCCCATAGCGAGCGCACACCTATGTACTCGCGCCACTTGAGCCGCTTCACCAGCGGGATGCGGTTGAACAGTTTGCCGTTGAGGTCCCACGTGAGCATCAGACTGGCATAGCGGTCGTTGAGAAACTCCATGTTGTTGACCAGTCCGAACGAGCCCGTGGCGGTGATGTACGACAGGTTGGCCGCAGGCATGCACAACAGGGGGAATGGCACTTGGTTCCACTGCGCCCCGGCCTTGGCGTCGAGGTCGAGCTTGCCCCAGCTCTTCAGCCAGAAGCGGCGGAACACCGACGCCTCGGTGAAGTTGTAGCGGTATTGTCCGCCCAGCACGCCCTTGAAGCCCATGGCGTGGCTAAGCGTGAATATGGGTGCGTCGCGGTTGATGTTGCGCCGCCGCTGCTTTGTGACAACAAACTTCTCGCCCGGCGCATAGCGCAGCTCCGCCCTCAGTTCGGTGGTGTTGAGCTTGGCCGACGCGGCATCTGGCGTGCCCGAAAGCGACATCGGGACGAAGGCCAGGCTGCCAGCCGCCTCGCTCTGCTCCACCTTGGCCGTCAGGGTGAGGCGCAGGTTGTTGCGCTCCTCGCGCTCCAGGGTGATGGAATGGCGGCGGTAGAAGGTCATCATGTCAACCTTAGCCCACTTGAGCGAGGTGAACACGTTGTCCTTGTCGGTACTCACGAAGCGGTCGGAGGGCGAGCACACGTCGTAGGCCGACGCCACGGCTATGGTGCGGCGCGGAAACTCGTCGGGCAGATACTCCTTCTTGTTGAACGAATATGTCAGTTCGGCGTTGTAGTAGTTGCGGTGGCTCTTGAAGCCGTGGGCGTAGTAGCCCTTGAGGAAGAGGTGCTTGTTGAGGTTGGCCGTGGTCTGTCCGCCTATGCGCAGCCTCAGCCCATCGATGAAGTTGCTCGACGCGAAGGTATTGACCGGTCCGAAGTCGAACTTGCTCGGACGCTTGGCGGAACCTGTCTCCACGTAGTTCTCCACCAACAGGCGTATGGCAGCCATCACATACTTGTAGGCCGCGCCGCGCTTCATGCCGTCCATGAAGCTGCCCATGCTACGCTCGCTGCCCGTAAGCTCCACCTGTCGGTTTTGCGCCCAGTATTCGTCGGAGCGATGCTTGGCCTCGGCCTCAACGGCGGTCTTGCTCGCCAGCGTGAACGCCGCCGGGGGAATGGCGTCGAGCGAGTAGTTGTGGAGTCGGGTGGAACGCACCACGATGCCCTTTTGCACGAAGTCGAACAGCTCAAGCTCCACCGCCATATCATCGGTGGTGAGCACGCGGTCGCCCGACGGCAGGGTGGCAAAGCCCTGCACGATGGACAGGCGGTCGACGAAGTTGACCCCACTGCGCTTGGGTATTGACAGCTCGCACCGCTTCACTTGATAGGATGAGTCGTCGAGAATGTATATGTCGCCGCTGAAGCCGAAGTCCATGAGGTTGTTGGGGGCGAAGTGCAGCTGTATGCACCTGTCGCTGTCAACCATGAGCGTGTCGATTATGTGGAAGCGGTAGAAGGCGATGGCGTCCTTGCCAATGGGCGAGGTGAAAGGGTGCTGGAACAGTCGCACCTGGTCGTCGTAGATGTTGACATCGGTGAAGAAGTCCTTGAGCGCGGCGGCCAGTATGTCGCCCGTCTGCACCATGGTGCTTATGCCGTCGGTGCGCTCGCCCGTCACCACGTCGCGCTCCTCGCGCGGCGACTTGCGGAAAATGTGCTTTGCGGTGGTCTCGGTGAACGTCAGCGGCAGTATCAGTTTGTTGTTGTATGGGCAAGGCTCCACCTGGTCGATCAGCCCGGGAATCTTGCCAAGCAGCCCCTTCTTCAAGTCGTCGGGCTTCACGTCGTTGGCGGCAAGCGTTATCTTCTGGTACTTGTCGTAGCTGTAGAAGTCGTGGTTGTGCATGTCGGTGCGCTTCTTGGCGGCTATCACCTTGCGCATAAGCTCCACGGCGGGGTTGTTCTTGCGGCTGTATTTGCCGCGCTTCGACTTCACCGTCACCTCGCCAAGCATGTGGTTGCGGTTGTACCACTTGGTGGTGTCGGTCTCGTCGATGCCGCCGCTCTGCGCCATGGCGCGCGGCGCGGGCAACAGGAGCAGCAGGGGGAAAATCAGCAATAGCAGTCGGTTCATAGGCCGTGCTTGGCTTCAAGTTGCGAGCAAAGCGCCTCGTGGCGACTCCACATATGGTGGCATAGGGCCGACATCACCACTATCTCAAACAGCGGATACACGTAAGGCACGTCGAGCAGACACGACAGATAGAGCACTATGGCGCGGGTGTTGAACGTGAGGATGTTGGTGTACTTCATAAGTGGCTTCGACCCGCGTCTGAAGTCGTCGCGCAGAGTCTGCGGAATGGTGCCTTCGACTGGCCACTTGGCCTTCACCTTGGCGAAGAACCGCTGGAATGCGGGCGTGCGCCGCACCTGTCCAGAGCAATACTTGGCGTAGTTATAGTGGTAGACGAGCAGAAACCAGTTGGCTGCCCGTCGCGGTATGCTGCGGTATATTGCCCACTGCTCCTTGCTGTCGGCCAGTTCACTGCCGTTCTTGCCCAACAGGAAGTACAGGTGTATCTGACGGTAGTAGTCGGCAAGGGCGCACTGCCGTGCATGGCACACCAGTCCGGCGAAGGCACAAACTATGAATATGCCTATGCCCCAATGAACATTGGTGAACGGGATGTCGCGCCCGGCAAGGCGGAAGGCCAGGGCGAAGTATATGGCCACAAACCACACGTCAGACGAGAAGCCGTCGAGTATGCGCCCCAGCAGCGTCTTCTGCCCGGTGATGCGCGCCAGCTGTCCGTCGGTAGAGTCGCAGAAGTTGGCCAGCATGAGCAGCACCACGCCGCCAATGTTGTGGGCGAGGTCGTCGTGCCAGAACATCCAGCCGGCCCCTGCGCCAAGAAAGAACGACAGGATGGTTACTGCATTGGGGTGAACGCCAAGCCGCTTCCACACAAGGGCGAAGGCGAGACCTATGGGTCGGGTGAAATGCACGTCGAGCCACTCTTCGGTGTCTTCCGACTTGAACGACGCGCGCAACAATTCTCTGAAACTCTTTTCCATCTTTTTCTTTGTGTTCTGCTATTGCCTATATACCTATATATAGCACACCTCAATATTGGCTATATATAGAAAAAAAACATATGTACGCCTCCAGCCATTGCCTTTGCCTTATACTTTGCCTTCGGCACACCTACTATGCACGACCCGTCAGCCGCGCCAAGCCAGACGCGGACGGCCAAGGAAGTCCTCGGCCTTTTGAATGTCGGCAGCGTGGTCGATGTCGAGCACCTTGCTGAAGGGATATGCCTTCAGCCTCCGCCCGTCGGCCACGAGCGCCCTCTGGAAGTTGCGCATTCGGCTCTCGCCGCGCTGGGCGCAGCCATCGAGCGTGGAAATGGCGGTGGGAGCGAGTCCGTAGATGCCTGCCGACACATAGCGGCAAGTGTCGCTCGCGTCGAGAAAGCCCGTTATGCCGAGTGCGTCGTCGGTGGCCACGTATAGCGGCTTCTCGTCGTCAACATAGTCGGTGACACCCATCAGTCCGTCAATCTCGCCGTCGGAAGTGGCAGCCTTCAACGCCGCCACGTAGTTCTTGAACTCATCTTCCTTGAATATGGTGTCAACGGTGGTTAGGCAAAAGGCTTCGCCGGCAAGCCATTGGCTCATCTCGTGGAAACTGTGCATGGAGCTTGGGGTGCTCTTCACCTTGAAACGCAGCGGCACTGGCCGGCCTCTTAGTCCGTCGCGCTGTATGTGTACGAGGTGGCTGCTCACCAGTGCGGTGGCGTCGTTGCATATCACGTCGATCTCCTCGGCGCCGTTGTCCATGAATATCCTTATCAATCGGTCGATAAGCGGCTCGCCGCACACCTCGACAAGCGGTTTGGGCTGTTCTACGCCCTCTGCCGCCAGTCGGCTTCCCTCGCCAGCGGCAATTATGGCAAATTTCATTGCGTGTTCTGTATTATATGGGCGGCAAAGTTACATATTAATTGATGATGGGACAAAGAAACGCTTGGCTTTTTGACACTTGTGGCGGTTTGCAATACTTAGTAATGTTCACCATATAGTTACAAGCGATGGGCGAAAGCCCTTTTTCGCGCGGCATAATTGCACGTACGGGGAAAAAACGCTAATTTTGCGCATTGGCAATAGAAACGATGATATGCGCAAGATAAAGAATCCTTGGCTGGCCAAAGAGGGCTACGACTGCTTTGGCTGCTGCCCCGACAACCCCATGGGGGTGAAGATGGAGTTTTACGAAGATGGCGACGACGTGGTTTGCCTCTGGGAGCCGCAAGCCCACTACCAAGGGTGGATCGACACCCTGCACGGGGGCATACAAGCCACGCTCATCGACGAGTGCGCCTCGTGGGTGGTGTTCCGCAAGATGCAGACCACAGGCGTTACGTCGCGGCTGGAGGTGAAATACCGCAAGCCCATAATGACCACCGACGGGCGGATAGAGATACGCGCCCACTTGGGAGCAAGGCGGCGCAACATCGTTGACATTGCCGTAACCATAGCCAACGCCAAGGGCGAGATATGCACCGAGGGCGTGGCCGTATACTTCACGTTCACACCCGAGAAGGCCCACGCCATGGGCTTCACACACTGCGAGGCCGAATAGCACGATGACGATAATATTGGCAGACAACCAGGACATAACGCGCGCCGGGCTGATGTACGTGTGCGGAAGCGACACGGGCAGCCAATGCCGCAGGGCCACCGACAAGGCCAGTCTGATAGCGCAGCTCGCCGAGGACGAGGGTGTGGTGGTGGTGCTCGACTACACGCTGTTTGACATCAACGACGACGCAGAGCTTCAGATACTGCACGAGAGGTTCCCACGCACGCAGTGGGTGCTGTTCTCATTCGACCTCACGCTCGACCTCGTGCGCCGACTTGTGGGCTACTCAACAAACTTCAGCATTCTGCTCAAGGACTCGCCGCTCGACGAGATACGCACCTGCATAAACAGTGCGGCGCAGGGACGGCGCTACATATGCCAGCGTATGACAGAGACCATGCTGCGCCCACAGACCGAAACCGACGAGGAGATAAAGCTCACGCAAACCGAGACGGAGATACTGAAGGACATAGCCCTGGGCATGACCACACGCGAGATTGCCGAGAAGAGGGTGTCGAGCTTCCACACCGTAAACACCCACCGCAAGAACATATTCAGGAAGATTGGCGTCAACAATGTGCATGAGGCCACCAAATATGCCCTTAGGGCAGGTCTCGTTGACGCTGCCGAGTATTACATCTGACGCCGCCCATCCTTCCACTTTCACTCCCATCCTTCCTTGCCCCGTTTCTTTCCATCCCTACCACCCTACCCTATGACATTCTTGAGCCGCCTGTTCGACCTCATCATGCCGCCCGTGTGCGAGGTGTGCGGCTCGCGCCTCTCGCCCATGGAGTATGGCTTGTGCGCGGCGTGCAACATGCACTTGCCGCGCACGTGGTTTGCGCAACGGCCTCTCGACAACAAACTGGCCCAGCTGTTTTGGGGACGGCTCGACGTGGAGCGTGCCGCTGCGCTCATGTACTACACGCCCAAATCCGACACGGCGCGGCTCATCCTCAGTCTTAAATACGACTACCAACCATCGCTCTGCGCAGTCTTGGGGCGCGCCATGGCCGAAGAGTTCAGCGAGCACGACTTCTTCAGTGGCGTTGACGTGATTGTTCCCGTGCCGCTGGCGCGCAGTAGGCAGCGGCGGCGAGGTTACAACCAGAGCGAGGAGATAGCTCAGGGAATAAGCGAGGCCACGGACATTCCCGTGGAAACTGGAGCTGTGAGGCGCACCGTGTTCAAGGCGAGCCAGACCCACCTCGACCGCTGGCAGCGCATGGACAATGTTGACGGTATGTTTGTGCTTGCCGACGATGGCGCGCGCCTGGCCGGCAAGCACGTCCTGATTGTTGACGACGTAATCACCACCGGAGCCACCATCATAGCCTGTGCGTCGGCCATGGCCTCGTTGCCAGGAGTAAGGTTCAGCGTGGTGTCGCTGGGCTTCACGTCGGCAGGATAGGCTTTTTGAATGAAGAACGAAGAATGAAGAATGAAGAATGAAGAGTGAAGAGTGAAGAGTGAAGAATGAAGAGTGAAGAATTTAATTGCATATGTAGCAAGAAGCCACGGCATACATTCCATTGACTTTCCACCGCACTTACGACAACCAGTAGCGTCAGAGGCTTCTGCAGTCGGACGTTAAGCACTTTTAACCATAGGTGCAAAGATGTTTTACAAAGTTTGCCTAACTTTGCAAAACACGCAAAAAGCGCACGATATGCGAAAAACGCATGGCGCAAGAAAAGCGCACATCGCGCAAGAAACGAATAACAAATAAACACACAACATACTACAATGGACACAATAAAGAAGGCTTTCGCCTCGAAACTGCTTGAGATAAACGCCATCAAGCTGCAGCCGGACGCTCCTTTCACATGGGCTTCGGGCTGGAAGTCGCCGTTCTACTGCGACAACCGCAAGACGCTGTCATACCCCGGACTGCGCAACTTCGTGAAACTGGAGATATGCCACACCATTGCCGAGCACTTCCCCGAGGTGGAGGCAGTGGCCGGAGTGGCCACAGGAGCAATAGCCCAAGGCGCGCTCGTGGCCGAGGAGCTGTCGCTGCCGTTTGCCTACGTGCGCAGCAAACCAAAGGACCACGGCATGGAGAACCTGATTGAGGGCGAGTTGAAGCCTGGCGCAAAGGTGGTGGTGATAGAAGACCTCATCTCAACGGGCGGCAGCAGCCTGAAAGCCGTGGAGGCCCTGCGCAAGTATGGTTGCGAGGTGATAGGCATGGTGGCATCATACACCTATGGCTTCCCCGTGGCCGAGAAGGCTTTCGCCGACGCCAATGTGAAACTGGTTACGCTTACCGACTATGAGCACGTGGTGGAGCAGGCCGTGGCTACGGGCTACATCCGCCCGGAGCACGTGGACATGCTGCACGAGTGGCGCAAGGACCCGGCCAACTGGAAGAAGTAACACTGCGACAAGACACATATTTTATATAGCTCGCCGGGGCTTTCCCCGACGGGCTTTTTCATATAGGTGGGTGGAACCTATAAATTACACCGTAACAAACAACGAAGCTAATTTATAGAACCCACCTTTAGGCAACCCCAAAGAACCATTGGCAACCACAGGCGCACGGCGCGGGGGCGGCCTACCATAAACACGGAAACAAACCAATGAGCAAATTTGAAAGCAGCATAAGGCAAATACAATACAGCCAGCAGTCGGTCTACAACATGCTGAGCGACCTGTCGAACATCGAGCGCATACGCGACCGCATACCGCAAGACAAGCTAAAGGACTTCACCTTCGACCGCGACAGCATAGCCATGAGTGTAGCACCAGTGGGCGAGATAAGGCTGCGCATAGTGGAGCGCGAGGAGCCAAAGTGCGTGAAGTTTGAGACGGAGCAGTCGCCCGTGCCGTTCAACCTGTGGATACAGATAGTGGCGGTGAGCGAGACTACGTGCAAGGTGAAGGTGACGGTGAAGGCCGACCTCAACCCCTTCATCAGGGGCATGGTGTCGAAGCCGCTGCAAGAGGCACTGGAGAAGATAGCCGACGCACTGGAGGCCGTGCGCTACGAATAGGCCCGTGGGGCTGGAGGCGGCGTTTCTTGCAAGCGGCATCTTCGCCGCCACTTGCAAGAAACGCCGCGCCAAGCGAAACGAAAAACCAAAAACAACACACTGGACATGAAACTTTGGGAGAAGAACTACGGCATAAACGAGGAGATAGAGCGGTTCACCGTAGGCCGCGACAGAGAGCTTGACCTGTACCTGGCGCGCTACGACGTGCTCGGAAGCATGGCCCACATAACCATGCTACAGTCAATAGGACTGCTTGAGGCCGACGAGCTGAAGGCTCTGCTGGCCGAGCTGAAGAATATATACGCCGTGTGCGAGCGTGGCGAGTTTGTAATAGAGGAAGGCATAGAGGACGTTCACTCGCAGGTGGAGCTGATGCTCACGCGCAAGCTGGGCGACATGGGCAAGAAGATACACAGCGGACGGTCGCGCAACGACCAGGTGCTCGTCGACCTGAAGCTCTTCACCAGGCATGAGCTGAAGGTGGTGGCCGACGGCGTGAAGACGCTGTTCGACGAGCTGCTGCAGAAGAGCGAGCAATACAAGGACGTGCTCATGCCTGGCTACACCCACCTGCAGGTGGCCATGCCAAGCTCGTTCGGACTGTGGTTTGGCGCATATGCCGAGAGCCTGGCCGACGACATGCTGTTCCTTCAGGCCGCCTACCGCATGACCAACCGCAACCCTCTCGGTTCGGCGGCGGGCTACGGGTCGTCGTTCCCGCTCAACCGCACCATGACAACGCAGTTGCTGGGCTTCGACAGCATGGACTACAACGTGGTGTACGCACAGATGGGGCGCGGCAAGATGGAGCGCAACGTGGCCTTCGCCTTGGCCTCGATAGCCGGCACACTGGCCAAGATGGCCTTCGACGCGTGCCTGTTCAACAGCCAGAACTTCTCGTTCGTCAAGCTACCCAAGGAGTGTACCACCGGGTCGTCAATCATGCCCCACAAGAAGAACCCCGACGTCTTCGAGCTTATACGCGCCAAGTGCAACAAGCTGCAGGCCCTGCCGCAGCAGATAACGCTCATAATGAACAACCTGCCCGTGGGCTACTTCCGCGACCTGCAGATAATAAAGGAGGTGTTTCTGCCTGCCTTCGGCGAGCTTGACGACTGCCTGCAGATGACGGCCTACATAATAAACAAGATGGAGGTGAACGAGAACATTCTCGACAACCCCATGTACGACCCGATATTCTCCGTGGAGGAGGTAAACCGCCTGGCCGCCGCCGGAATGCCGTTCCGCGACGCCTACAAGAAGGTGGGACTGGAGATAGAGGCCGGAACATTCGTTCCCGACAAGAACATACACCACACCCACGAGGGAAGCATTGGCAACCTGCAGAACGACAAGATACGCCAACTGATGGAGGCCACGCTTGCCGACTTCCACTTCGACCGCGTGGAGAACGCCGAAAAAGCCCTGCTGGCATGATGGTGAGGGCTATCAGACTGGCCACGGTGCTCGCGGCCACGATGCTTGTCGCGGCGTGCGGCGAGGAGCAGTACACCAGCAGCTACGTGTGCAACTTCACCTTCTACACCGGCTACCACCCCACAAGCATACTCAACGGCATAACGACCAACGCCGGAGCGTTTGCCAAAGTGTCGGCAAAGAAGGTGAACGGAGTACACCACGTGTACGTCAGCCGCAACGACGGGGGCGCAAGCGAGGACTGGCCCATGACCACCGAGATAGAGAACAAGCGGCTGCCCTACGACTACATAGGCGCCAACAACGCCATAATCGTGGGGTGTACCACCACGATGGAGGCGAAGGCGTATGACGGGCAATGTCCCTACTGCCTGTCCAACCAGAGCGGACTGAACTATCCGCTGAGCTGGGCCGACAACGGACGCTTCGTGAGCTGCGCCAAGTGCAGCCGAAAATACGACCTCAACGCAAACGGCATATCCACCGACGGCCAGCGGCTACTGCAATACCACATAACGACGGGCTTCGGCCAAGGCGGCGCGGAGACGCTGCACGTGGGCAACTGACGGGCCAACCGCAACATCCAACATAGGCGGGTTCTATAAAACATAGCTAAAGCGCCTGTTTCGCTATCCTCAAAAGGAGCGGAACAGGCGCTTTTGCGTTTCGTTTGGTTTGGAAGGAAGTGGCATCATTTGCTTCATGCAGTTGCCCTTTCAGGGCGCAAGTTACCTTTTTCCCTTCCACCCAGGGCGTTGCCCTGGGCTATGGGTAGTTGCCCTTTCAGGGCGCGGCATACGCCAAAGTTACCATTAGGAGGCTTATGCAAGTCAACCAAAGGCACCCTGTTTTGGGGAGTACACCAAATTGGGTTCCCCCTACCTTATTATATATATCCCAGCCAGCGCAGGATGTCGTTGAGGTTGGCCACAACCATGAGCAGAATTATTATGCCGAAGCCCACATACTCGGCACGCAGCATGAACGTCTCGCTCGGCTTGCGGCGCGTGATCATCTCGTAGAGCAGGAAGAGCACGTGGCCACCGTCGAGTATAGGTATGGGCAGAATGTTCATGAAGGCCAGCATTATGCTCAGGAAGGCGGTCATCTTCCAAAACATATACCAGTCCCAAGTGGGCGGAAACAGGCTGCCTATCGACCCGAAGCCGCCCAGCGACTTGGCTCCGTCGGCGGTGAAGAGGTACTTCAGGTCGTCAACATATCCGGCCAGCACGTTCAGTCCGAACTTCACCCCGGCGGGGAAACTCTCGAAGAAGCCATACTCCTTGGTTACGGGCTTGTACATCTGCGCCAGCGACTTCGGCGCGAAGCCCAGCTTTAGGTCGGCCGAGAGCACCACGCCGACGGTGTCGCGCACCACCGACGCTCCGGCACGGTCAACCACGACGGTGGCCTTGCGCACCTTCATGCTGTCGGCTGCCGTGGTGGCCGAGGCCATCACGTCGGCGAGCTTGGCCGCCTCGAAGGTGAAGTCGTTCCACGACGCTATTGGCCTTCCGTTGAGAGCCACTATGCGGTCGCCACGTTTGATGTTGGCCTTTGCCGCAGCCGAACCAGGAATAACGCTGTCAACCACCGAGGGGATGAGCGGCCTCACGAAGGCCGGCTCCGCCTTGAGCATGTTGAGCATGTTGATTTCGCCCGGCAGGGTTATGCTCATGGCCTTGCCCGAGCGCACTATGTCGACGCGGTTGGCCTCCGACAGGTCGCGGTAGAGGTCGGTGCTGAAGTCCTTGAACCTCACCTTGTCGGTGCCTATGAGTATGTCGCCGTCGCGGAAGCCGTAGCTCTTGGCCTCGGCGTTGAACGACATGCCGTTGGCCATGTCGGCCACGGGGATGTAGGTGTCGCCCCAGTGGAACAGTATCATAGAGTAGATGAACAGGGCGAGCAGGAAGTTGACGAGCACGCCGCCAATCATCACGAGCAGCCTCTGCCATGCCGGCTTGGCGCGAAACTCCCACTCCTGCACCGGCTGCTTCATCTGCTCGGTGTCGAAGCTCTCGTCTATCATGCCCGAGATTTTGCAGTAGCCGCCCAGAGGCAGCCACCCTATGCCATAGGTGGTGTGGCTATTCTTTGGCTTGAACTCAAACAGGTGGAACCCGGCGTCGAAAAACAGGTAGAACTTCTCTACCCTTATGCCGAAAAGACGCGCAAAAAAGAAGTGCCCGCCCTCGTGGAGCAGCACAAGTATGGATATTGCAAGCATGAACTGCAATGCCCTAATCAAGAATATTTCCATTATGTTGTCGTTGTTGTATATTTACTGGCGTGTTCTATAAATTCCACGCATTGTTAAAATTCATTTTAGACGGGTTGCTCTTTGTGTCTTTTTGATTTTATCCGGCATCTTTTACTTTCTTCTTCAGTCGCATAGCCCGCTATGCTCTTTCAGATAGAAAGTAAAATCTGCTCGGCTAAAATTCAAAAATCCATCAAAGGCAATTTATAGAACCCGCCTACTTTGGGGCGTTGTGGCCGTGGCCTTCGCCCTTGTCAGCCACGCATTGCCTCGGCGGCGATGATGCGCGCCTCGCGGTCGGTGGCCACGTATGTGTCGTATGAGGGCGAGGCGTCGAAGGTGGCCTTCGCCATGGTTTTCTCTATGATGTCGCTTATCTGCATGAAGCCGCACTGCCCCTCAAGGAAGCCCCGGTTGGCCACTTCGTTGGCCGCGTTGACTATGCAGGGCATGTTGCCGCCACGGTTGATGGCCTCGAAGGCCAGGGCGAGGCAGCGGAACTTGGCGGTGTCGGGGCGGAAGAACTCAAGCGGCTGCTTGAAGAGGTCAACACGCTCCGACGAGAGCGCGATGCGCTCGGGATAGGAGAAGGCGTACTGTATGGGCAGGCGCATGTCGGGCACGCCCAGCTGCGCCTTCACCGCGCCGTCCTTGAACTGCACCGCACTGTGTACGATGGACTGCGGATGCACAAGCACCTCGATGGCGTCGGGCTTGACGCCGAAGAGCCACTTGGCCTCTATCACCTCGAAGCCCTTGTTCATCATGGTCGCGCTGTCGATGGTTATCTTCGCGCCCATGTCCCACGTGGGGTGGTGGAGCGCGTCGGCCACAGTGACCGTGGCCAACCTGTCGGCCGGCAGGTTGCGGAAGGGGCCTCCGCTGGCCGTGAGCAGTATCTTCTCAATCTCGGCATACTCGCCGGCGAGACACTGGAATATGGCCGAGTGCTCGCTGTCAACGGGAATGATGGGCGCGCGGTTCTCCTGCGACAGGCGGCATATCAGTTCGCCGGCCACCACGAGTGTCTCCTTGTTGGCCAGGCAGATGGTCTTGTGGGCCTTTATGGCGTGTATGGTGGGCGAGAGTCCGGCAAAGCCCACCATGGCGGTGAGCACCATGTCGATGGGTCCGGCCTCGACCACGCCGTCGATGGCGTCGCTTCCGGCATACACCTTTATGTCTGGCTCGTCGGCGAGCAGCTGCTTTAGTCTGTCGTAGTGGGCCTCGTTGGCTATGACCACTGCCGCCGGCTTGAACTTGTGGGCCTGCTGTGCCAGCAAATCCACGTGGTTGTTGGCCGTGAGGCAGTACACCTCATAGCGGTCGCTGTGCTCCTCAATCACCTTGAGGGCCTGCGTGCCTATCGAACCCGTCGATCCGAGTATGGCTATTTGTTTCTTGTCCATTATCTATTGCTGTGATGTCCAGATGTCGGCCAGCCCTTCGGGCAGTCGCATCCTCAATGTTTTCGACTCCATGTCGACGGCCTCCACCAGCTCGTCTTGCGCCGGTATGAGCGCGCCGTTGTCGAGTTCAAACAGAGTGTTGGCCGTTGACGTGTCGATGGAGGCTATCTTGCCTATGCGCCTCCCCGTGTTCTCGTCGACTATGTCGTAGCCCACCAGCTCGGCTTGCTGCACTCCGGCCTCGTCGCTGTCCGACAGGCTTCTGGGGAAATACACGTCGCAGCCCGTCAGTTCGGCGGCGCGCTGCTGAGTGTCGATGTCGCAGAACTTCACGAGAGCCGTCTCGCTGCCGTGGAAGCGGTATTCCTCCATGAAGAAAGGCACGAGGATGCCGTCGATGCCCAGCACGAGGTAGTCGGCGTCGGTGCGGTCGAACACGTCGTCGTCGAAGCGGAACGTTATCTCGCCGGCCACTCCGTGGGGCTTTCCGAGCCGCCCTATCCTGTAAACTTCGTCGTCCTTAATCATTGTTGTTGCTGTGTGGCTGCGCTGATGCGCATGCATATATATATAATGTGGGCGTCAGTCCACTCGCTGTATCTTAGCCCCAAGACTGTTGAGCCGCTTCTCGATGTCCTCGTATCCACGGTCGATCTGCTCGATGTTGTCGATGCGGCTGTTGCCGCTCGCGCTCATGGCCGCAATGAGCAGGGCTATTCCGGCGCGTATGTCGGGACTGGCCATGCGCCCTCCGCGCAGCCTCAGCTTGTGGTCGTGGCCAACGACCACGGCGCGGTGGGGGTCGCAGAGTATTATCTGCGCGCCCATGTCGATGAGCTTGTCGACGAAGAACAGTCGGCTCTCGAACATCTTCTGGTGGAACAGCACGCTGCCGCAAGCCTGCGTGGCCACGACGATGAGCACCGAGATGAGGTCGGGTGTCAGTCCGGGCCACGGCGCGTCGGCCAGGGTCATTATCGTGCCGTCGATGAATGTCTCCACGTTGTAGTGGCTCTGCTGCGGCACGATAAGGTCGTCGCCCTCCACGTCGATGCGCACTCCGAGCCGCCGGAACGCGTCGGGGATGATGCCGAGGTTGGGCAGCGACACGTCCTTTATCCTTATGCCGTTGCCCACCATGGCCGCCATGCCGATGAACGAGCCTACCTCGATCATGTCGGGCAGCACCGTGTGGCTGGCGCCGTGCAGGCTAGGCGTGCCCACGATGGTGAGCAGGTTGCTGCCGATGCCGCTTATGCGTCCGCCCATGCGGTTGATGAGGTGGCACAGCTGCTGTATGTAGGGTTCGCAAGCCGCGTTGTAGATGGTGGTGGTGCCCTCGGCCAGGGCCGCCGCCATGATGATGTTGGCCGTGCCGGTGATGGAAGCCTCATCGAGAAGCATGTAGCAGCCGGTGAGCTTGTCGGCTGCTATCTCGTAGACGTTGCGCTGCTCCACGTGGTGGAACTGTGCGCCGAGGCTCTTGAAGCCCAGGAAGTGGGTGTCCATGCGGCGTCGCCCTATCTTGTCGCCGCCCGGCTTGGCTATCACGGCCTTGCCGAACCTGGCCAGCAGCGGGCCTATCATGAGCACGCTGCCGCGCAGCGACGAGCACTTGCGCACAAACTCGTCGCTCTCAAGATAGCCCAGGTCGATTGAGTCGGCGCGGAAGGTGTAGTCGTTGCGCGACAGCCGCTCCACGTGTACGCCCATGTCCTTGAGCAGCAGTATGAGGTTGTTGATGTCGCGTATGTCGGGAATGTTCCTTATTGTCACCTCCTCGGGGGTGAGCAGCGCGGCGCATATCACCTCAAGAGCCTCGTTCTTGGCGCCCTGGGGCGTTATCGTTCCGCTGAGGGCGTGACCGCCCTCGATGAGGAAAGATGCCATATTGTCTGTGTATTCTTTGGGTTGGTAATCAATTGCGGCCCGGCGCAAGCGCCTCTATCACCGGCGCTTGCGGTTGCGCCGGTTGTTGTCGTTTGGCTCGAGGGCCTGCACCCGCTCAAACCTGAAGGTGTTCAGGTCGAGCTGTATCTTGCCGTCGGTGAAGCGTGCCAGGTCGTCGGCCACCTTCTCGTCGTCCATCGACCCGTGGCTCCATGTGGCCAGGTCGCGCTTCATGTGGTTGGCCGTCAGCCGGGCCAGCTCGTCGCGCTCGCGCCCGGCGGGCATCGTCTTGAGCAATGCGAACAGCTCTTCGAGCAGCCGCCCGTAGTGGCGCAGATGCACGTGGTCGCCCTTTTGCGGCCTTGGCATGGGCTGCGGGCGCGAGAGTATCTTCTCGGCGGCCGACACGTCGTAGGGCCAGTCGATGTCGAGCTTCTTGCGGCTTATGATGTATAGGTGGTCCCAGAGCGTCTGCTGGTAGTTCTCGTTCTCGCGTATCTGTGGTATCTTGGCCTCCATCATCCTCACGATTGTCTCGGCGCACACCTGCCGTATGCGCTTCTCGGGGATGGCCACCGCGTAGTCCACCATGTTCTGTATCTCTCTGCCGTATTCGGGCATTATGAGTGGTTCGCGCTGTGTGTTGTAGTCCAGTCCTTCAATGTTCATTTCGTATGTAGTGGGGTGTGTGCGGCCTGCGCCTGACGCGTTGCCGCCGTGGGTTGCTATAGGGCGGTTCTATAAATTACCGCCGTACTGACATTAATATATTATGAGTTACTTTTTGCCATCTTGCGGTCTCTTTTCGGTACAATCTGTCTGTTCGTTCAGTCGTATAGCCCGCTATACTCTTTCACTCACAAACACATTGTCCGCGAAAATAGCCTCGCAATCCGGCAAAGCTAATTTATAGAACCACCCTAAATGAGTTTCTTGGGTGTCTTGGCCACGAAGTCCTTCAGGTAGAAAGGCACGAAGTAGGCCACGTCCTCGGTGCGCTGCTGCGCCATGCGCCGCTCGGCTATGGGCGACATCCACTTGGCCAGCGGCTTCACGCCGTCGATGAAGTGGGCGTTGGGGTGGGTCACCACGTCCTTGCACTTGGCTGCCCCGTTGCCGAAGAAGTATACGGGGTGCTCGTCGAGCCACTCCGCGTAGGTCGTCTCGTCAACCACCTCGGCCTTGGTGGGGCGCACTTCCCTGAGCGCGCGGTCGTAGATGGCGGCGTAAACCTCCATGCGGCGCGCGTCGAGCATGGGGCACAGCAGGGCGTCGTCCTCAAGCTCGTCGTGGGCAAGGAGCACGGGCGTACACAGCAGCTCCAGCGTTGGCACCGCGAGCAGTGGTATGCCAAGTCCGTAGCACACGCCCTTGGCCATCGAAACGCCTATGCGCAAGCCTGTGTAGGAGCCTGGGCCGCAGCTCACGGCCACCGCGTCGACGGGTATGGCGTGGCTGTCGGCAAACGACAGGGCCTCGTCGACAAACACGCCGAGCTTCACCGCGTGGTTGGGGCCGCTATGGTCTTCGGTGTTGAATATGCAAGCGCCGTCTTCGCTGACGGCCACGGAGCACACGTCTGTGCTCGTCTCAATATGTAAAATGCACGACATCGGTCAAATCTATGTGTGTATGCTTAGTGTCTGTTTGCTGTGGCGCAGCAAATCTAATTATGCAAAGACAATGCAAACGAGCGCAGTGAAAGTTACTTTCAAACTGCCGAGTGCAGCTTGTCTTATGCAAAGATACTATAATTTCTTGCCATTCATTTGTGCTTTATAAGAAATTAACGCACGAAGCCGCGCCAAACACACGGCTGAGACATTGCACACCCAGCGGCGGAAATGTTAAAAACGTGATTAGTTCTTTACAATCAAAAATCCCGTTTTAGGAGTAAAGAGGGGCCGAAAGCATGCTTCCATGCCTCAAACAACCCACTTTTCCACCGTAAACATACCACTTGCGACCCGTAAACATATCGTTTAGCTGAGCCAAATGGCATGTTTGCGACCCGAAAACAGTGCGTTTTTGCGCCAATTTTCGCCGTTTTTCAGCGCTTTTTGCGGTGTTTTCAACCAACAAAACGAGCAAGTTTACTTACATATCATTGATACTCAACGCTTTAATATATTACACCAAAATCTGGCTTTATTGAGTCCCTGACGGAGAAAGTATGTAAAGTGCCTCGTTTTACCGCCCATTTTTGTCATGTTTTTTATTGCACACTTACGTTCCACAATCCCTGTTTGCAGCCCGCAAAAATTGTTTTGGCCTGTATGGTTAGTACAATGGGGACTGAGTAGTTGACGACGTGTCTCACGTCGCAAGTTGACAAAAAGTACAATATTCCTTGCTCATTCCATTATTATTATGTAATTTCACGCAGTTTATCCAAATAAAGTGGCAAACATGAAATACCCCATAGGAATACAGAGCTTCGACCAAATCATAGAGAATGGTTACATATATGTAGACAAGACAGCATTGGTATATGACTTGGTGCATAATGGCAAAATATACTTTCTGTGCCGCCCACGTCGGTTCGGCAAGTCGTTGCTTGTGTCCACCCTAAAGTGCTATTTCGAAGGGCGCAAAGAACTCTTCAAAGGGCTTGCCATCGACGCACTGGAGACGGAGTGGAAGCAATATCCCGTGTTCCACATAGACTTCAACGGCATCAACTTCGCCGAACCTTACACTTTAGACAAGGTGTTGGAGGAGTTTGTGACAAATGCCGAAAGCATCTACGGCAGAGGCATGTTTGCACAGACTCTGGGAAGCCGTTTCAGGGCAGTGTTGGAGAATGCCCACAAAAAGACGGGACATAGAGCCGTCGTATTGATTGACGAATATGACAAGCCATTGCTGGATGTCATGGACTGGGACGTTTCGGTGGATACCGAGTTTGGAAAGCTCCGTCTGGAGGAATACAACCGTAATATCCTTAAAGGCTTCTATTCTGCATTTAAGGCCGCCGACGCCGACTTGCAGTTCGTGTTGCTCACGGGTGTCACAAAGTTCTCGCAGGTTAGCGTGTTCAGCGGCTTCAACCAGCCCGACGACATCAGCATGGACGAACGCTACGAGGCTCTTTGCGGCATCACCGAGGAGGAGCTGCACACGGCGTTCGACGAACCAATCAAGGCCATGGCGCAGCGTTACAAGGTGTCGCCCGAAGAGATGAAGCTCAAGCTCAAGCGCAAGTACGACGGCTACCACTTCAGCCCCGGAATGCTCGACATATACAATCCGTTCAGCATTCTGAACGCCATGAGCAAAAGGATACTGAGCGACTTTTGGTTCGCCACCGGCACCCCCACCTACTTGGTGCGTCTGCTGTCGCACTTCAAGGAGAACATGAACGAGCTGACGGGCAAGTATTACCCGCCAAGTAGCTTTATGGAACTTGGATTAGGCAGTGCATCCCCACTGCCAAGCATGTACCAAAACGGTTTTCTGACGATTAAAGGATGGAATATGGACATGGACTCATACCTTCTTGACGTTCCCAACGAAGAGGTTGAGGATATTTTAATTGGATAAGGCTGCAACTTACGGTTCTTCCGTTAAATGCGTGGACAAGGTCTGCCCATATAAAGGCACAGTGCTTGGCATAGCCTCGAAGAGGCTGAATTTCAGTAACCCCACGTGAAGCGTAGCGAAACGTGGGGGGGGGGGAAACGGTCTCTGCGCCATATCTCGGCTTCGAAGATGCCGCACACAAGCAAAGATAGCCATATACAACGACGTGAACACCATTCCCCTTCATGTGCGGCATCTTCGAAGCCGACGTTTTCTCCATCCACATACACCCCACGTTTCGCTACGCTTCACGTGGGGTTAACGAGATACGGCCTCTTCGAGGCCAAGATGGCAATGGCATTCATCCACACATTTAACAGAAGAGCTGCAACTTCTCCTCACAGACGGGCACCATCGACGGGTGGGAGGCAAGATAGAGCCGCGCCCATGATGGCCTTGGCGCGCAAATTAGCAATGCGAAGAGAACCACCGCCGCCACTTTCATTATGTCAGCACAACGGCTGCTTATTGTGTAAAAATGCAAGCAAATTGCGCTTTACGGCCTATTTAGTGCCACTTATGGCACTTTCTTTTTGAAAGATTTGCAATTCTCATTAAAGTTTGCGAAATTTGCACCGAAAGAAAGCAAACGAGACAAAAAACAAGGTGGGTTGTAGAAATCAGACGCCACGCAAGGCCGATTTCTACAATCCGCCATTTTAACAACTCATTTTTAGGGTAATAAAGAAAACAACAACTTATGGCAGAAGAATTGGAAGTGAAGGAGCTTGACCAAGTGGTCGTTCGCTTCTCGGGCGATTCTGGCGACGGAATGCAGCTGGCCGGCAACATTTTCTCTACCGTGTCGGCCACGGTGGGCAATGGCATATCAACATTTCCGGACTATCCGGCAGACATCCGCGCCCCGCAAGGATCGCTCACCGGAGTGTCGGGATTTCAGGTTCACATAGGCGAGGGGCGCGTGTTCACACCGGGCGACAAGTGCGACGTGCTCGTGGCAATGAACGCCGCAGCGCTGAAGACGCAATACAAGTATGCCAAGCCACAGGCCACGATAATCATCGACACCGACAGCTTCGGTCCCAAAGACCTGCAAAAGGCCGAGTTCAAGACCGACGACTACCTTGGCGAGATGGGCATCGACGCCGACAGGGTGGTGGCTTGCCCCATCACGCAGATGGTGAAAGACTGCCTCAGCGACAGTGGCATGGACAACAAGGCGGTGCTCAAGTGCCGCAACATGTTTGCACTGGGCATAGTGTGCTGGCTCTTCAACCGCGAGCTGCCGCTGGTGGAGAACTTCCTGCGCGAGAAGTTCGCCAAGAAGCCGCAGATTGCCGAGAACAACATAAAGGTGGTGAGCGCAGGCTACGACTACGGGCACAACGTGCATGCAAGCGTGCCGGCAACCTACAGAATAGAGTCGAAGCACAAGGTGAAGGGCCGCTACATGGACATTACGGGCAACAAGGCCACCGCCTACGGACTCATTGCCGCCGCCGAGAAGGCCGGGCTGAAGCTGTTCCTCGGCTCCTACCCCATCACTCCCGCCACCGACATTCTGCACGAGCTGGCCAAGCACAAGTCGTGCGGTGTGATCACCGTGCAGTGTGAAGACGAGATCTCGGGCTGCGCAAGCGCCATCGGCGCGTCGTTCGCAGGTGCGCTGGCCGCCACATCGACGTCTGGCCCCGGCATCTGCCTGAAGTCGGAGGCCATGAACCTGGCCGTAATCGACGAGCTGCCGCTGGTGATCATCGACGTGCAGCGCGGAGGACCCTCTACCGGACTGCCCACCAAGAGCGAGCAGACCGACCTGCTGCAGGCCCTCTACGGACGCAACGGCGAAAGCCCAATGCCCGTGATTGCCGCAACAAGCCCCACAGACTGCTTCGACGCTGCATACAGCGCAGCAAAGATAGCCCTTGAGCACCTCAC
This sequence comes from Lachnospiraceae bacterium, assembly GCA_963659505.1. Taxonomy (GTDB): domain Bacteria; phylum Bacteroidota; class Bacteroidia; order Bacteroidales; family Bacteroidaceae; genus Prevotella. The sequence goes on along the minus strand of CAVKUV010000016.1, from coordinate 10,434 downwards.
TCCCGTGATACTGCTCACCGACGCTTTCATAGCCAACGGCTCGGCGGCGTGGAAGCTGCCCGACATGGCCAACCTGCCTACCATAGAGCCGCACTACGCCACACCGGAGCAGAAGGGACACTACACGCCATACCAGCGCGACCCGGAGACGGCTGTGAGATACTGGGCTATACCTGGCAACGAGGGCTACACCCACATACTCGGCGGACTGGAGAAGGACGGCGCTACGGGCGCAATATCAACCGACCCCGAAAACCACGACCACATGGACAGGCTGCGCGCCGAGAAGATCGACCGCATACCCGTGCCCGACCTTGAGGTGGAGGGCGACAAGGACGACGCCGAACTGCTGATAGTGGGCTTCGGAAGCACCTACGGACACCTCTGCTCGGCCATGAAGGCTCTGCAGGCCGAGGGTCGCAAGGTGGCCCTGGCGCAGTTCAAATACATAAACCCGCTGCCGAAGAACACCGCCGAGGTGCTGCTCAAGTATCCCAAGGTGGTGGTGGCCGAGCAAAACCTTGGCCAACTGGCAGGCTACCTGCGCATGAAGGTGGACGGCTTCGTGCCAAAGAAGTTCGACCAGGTGAAGGGACAGCCATTCGTTGTCGAGGAACTCGCCAACGCTTTCAGGGCAATTATCGAAGGTTGACAAAGAGTACTTTAAGGGTTAACAAAAAGAGATTTTAAGAGATGTACACATTTCAAGACTATAAGAAAGGACAACCAAGATGGTGTCCGGGATGTGGAGACCACTTCTTTCTGGCATCGCTCCACAAGGCCATGGCCGAGATTGGCGTGGCGCCATACGAGACGGCAGTCATTTCGGGCATAGGCTGCTCTAGCCGACTGCCATACTACGTCAACACCTATGCCATGCAGACGATACATGGACGAGCCGCGGCCATCGCCACGGGAGCAAAGGTGGTGAACCCCAACCTCACCGTTTGGCAGATTAGCGGCGACGGCGACGGACTGGCCATCGGCGGCAACCACTTCATACACGCCATGCGGCGCAACATCGACATCAACGTGATATTGCTCAACAACCGCATATACGGACTGACCAAGGGACAGTACTCGCCCACAAGCCCGCGCGGCTTCGTGTCGAAGTCAAGCCCCTACGGCACGGTCGAGGACCCCTTCCGCCCCGCTGAGCTGTGCTTCGGCGCACGCGGCCACTTCTTCGCACGCGCCGTGGCCACCGACTCGCCCGGCACAATCGCCATACTAAAGGCCGCCCAGCAGCACAAGGGCGCGTCGGTGTGCGAGATATTGCAGAACTGCGTAATATTCAACGACGGCACCCACGACTCCGTGTACAACAAGGAGGGGCGCAAGAAGAACGCCATCTACGTGGAGCACGGCAAGCCGCTCGTGTTTGGCGAGAACAACGAATACGGACTCGTGCAGGACGGATTCGGACTGAAGGTGGTGAAGATCGGCGAGAACGGAGTGACCGAAAAGGACATCCTCGTGCACGACGCACACTGCGAGGACAACACCCTGCAGCTGAAGCTCGCCATGATGGACAACGAGCACGGCTTCCCGGTGGCTCTCGGAGTGATACGCGACGTGGAGGCTCCGACCTACGACGATGCCGTAAACCAGCAGGTGGAGGACGTGAAGAAGCAGAAGAAGTACCACAACTTCATGGAGTTGCTTGAGACCAACGACATCTGGGAAGTGAAATGACGAAGACGGAAAACAATCAGCGCATGGAGGGCACGGCAGACAACATCAAGACCGAACTGCCCGAGAACGCGTTTCGCGAGCTGAACGACGGCGAGGAGTATGAGCCGATGATGAGTCCGCGCAGGACTTACCCCGAGGTCAACGCATGGTCGGTGACGTGGGGAATACTCATGACGGTGCTCTTCTCTGCCGCCGCAGCCTACCTCGGACTGAAGGTCGGCCAGGTGTTTGAGGCCGCCATACCCATAGCCATCATCGCCGTGGGCGTGTCTACCGCGGCCAAGCGCAAGGGTGCGCTCGGCGAGAACGTCATCATACAGAGCATCGGAGCCTGCTCGGGGGCTGTGGTGGCAGGAGCGATATTCACGCTTCCGGCCATCTACATCCTGCAGGCGAAGTATCCCGAGATTAGCGCCTCGTTCCTCAAGATATTCATCTCGTCGCTGCTCGGCGGCGTGATAGGCATACTGTTCCTCATCCCGTTCCGCAAATACTTCGTGAGCGACATGCACGGCAAGTACCCCTTCCCCGAGGCTACCGCCACAACGCAGGTGCTCGTAAGCGGAGCCAAGGGCGGCAACCAGGCCAAGCCGCTGCTCGTGGCCGGACTGGTGGGCGGACTGTATGACTTCGTCGTGGCCACGTTTGGCTGGTGGAACGAGAACTTCACCACGCGCGTGGTTGGCTGGGGCGAGGTGCTGGCCGACAAGGCCAAGCTGGTGTTCAAGGTCAACACGGGCGCCGCGGTGCTCGGCTTGGGCTACATCGTGGGCCTGAAGTATGCGCTCATCATCTGCCTCGGCTCCGTTGCCGTGTGGTGGCTCATCGTTCCGGGCATGTCGCTGCTGTTTCACGACACGGTGCTCAACGCCTGGGACCCCACCATAACCGCCACCGTGGGGCAGATGAGCCCCGAAGACATCTTCCGCGCCTACGGCAAGAGCATCGGCATCGGCGGCATAGCCATGGCCGGCATCATTGGCATCATAAAGTCGTGGGGCATCATAAAGGGTGCGGTGTCGCTCGCCGCCAAGGAGATGAAGGGCGGAAAGGGCTCCGACAAGGAGCAGCTGCGCACGCAGCGCGACATCTCGTTCAGGATTATCGCCGTCGGGTCGGCTGTGACCATTCTGCTCACGTTCCTGTTCTTCTGGTTTGGCGTGATGGAGGGCAACCTCGTGTTCGCCCTCGTGGGCATAGTGCTCGTGGCGGTAATAGCCTTCCTGTTCACCACCGTGGCGGCCAACGCCATTGCCATAGTTGGCTCCAACCCCGTGTCGGGCATGACGCTGATGACGCTCATATTGGCCTCAGTGGTCATGGTGGCCGTGGGACTGAAGGGCACTGGCGGCATGGTGGCAGCCCTCATAATGGGCGGCGTGGTGTGTACGGCTCTGTCGATGGCAGGCTCGTTCATCACCGACCTCAAGATAGGCTACTGGCTGGGCACGACGCCCAAGAAGCAGGAGGGATGGAAATTCCTCGGCACGCTGGTGTCGGCAGCCACCGTGGGCGGCGTGATGATACTGCTCAACGAGACCTACGGCTTCGCCAGCGGACAGCTTGCAGCCCCGCAGGCCAACGCCATGGCGGCGGTGATCGACCCGCTGATGAATGGCATTGGCGCGCCGTGGATACTGTATGGCATTGGTGCGCTGATAGCCATCGTGCTCACTCTGTGCAACGTTCCGGCACTGGCTTTCGCCCTCGGAATGTTCATACCCATCGAGCTTAACATACCGTTGCTCGTGGGCGGCGCGCTCAACTGGTATGTCACCACGCGCTCAAAGGATGCGCAAGTCAACAAGGAGCGTGGCGAGAAGGGCAACCTCATTGCCTCTGGCTTCATCGCCGGCGGCGCGCTGATGGGCGTGGTGAGCGCCCTGCTACGCTTCGGCGGAGTGTCGTTCGACTTCGAGGCATGGTGGGCCAACCCCCTGTCGGAGATTTGCTCGCTCGTGGCCTACATCCTGCTCATGATATACTTCGTGAAGGCCACAAAGGTGGAGAAATAAAACCGTGGTTGCACCCCACGCCAATAAGTGTGGGCGCAACGATACGCATGAAACAAGCCCACCGCCAGTGCACCAGGCATTGGCGGTGGGCTTGTTCTTTTTTTGGGGCAGCTCTTGCAATGAAGCATTTGGCGGTTTTTGTCCTGAAGGCCACCATGCGTTCATCGGCCTATCTGGTCACGGTATTCACCGGGGGTCCTGCCCATGAGCGTCTTGAACTGCGAGATAAAGTGCGACATGGTGTTGTAGCCCGACTCGAAAGCTATCTGCGATACTGACAGGCGGGAGTAGGCAAGGAGCTTGGCAGAGTGGCCAATGCGTATTTCGGCCAGGCTCTGGAATATGCTCTTCCTTGTGCATCGCTTGAAATGCCGGCACAGCGAAGTCGGGTTCTGCCCCACGTAGCCGGCGATGTCGTCCAACTTGACGTCTTCCTTGAAGTGGTTATACAAATAGGCATACACCTTGCCTACTGGTTCATGGGTGTCTTCCAAATGGTTGGCCTTGTTGTATGGGGTCTCGGAAAGAAGCTTGTAATGCCTGCAGGAGTGGAGGCGGTCGAGCATACGCAGAAGGCAGATGATGCGCATGGTGAAGGTGCTGTTGTCAAATTCCTCCATGAGACGCAGGAGGTCGCCAAAGAGGCCGTCGTCGTAGAAGCGGATGCCATACTGGCTCTTGGAGAGCAAGTCGTGGATGTGCTGGTAGTCGGGCAAGTCGATGAGGTTGGCGGGAAACAGCACCGGACTAAACTGTATGGCCTGCCCCTCGCTGTCGTCCTCGCATTGGCCTGCCGCGCCATCCGCGCCTCCTGATGACAGCTGCGCATTGCTCAGGTGCAGGTGCGGCACATTGCTGCCTATGAGCGCCACGTCGCCAACCTGAAAGTCGCATACGCCCTCGCCCACGAACTGCTTTCCCCTTCCTTGCGTGAAGAGCATAATCTCATACTCCGCATGCTTGTGCAACGGAAGCACAAACCTTGGATAGGCTATGTGGCTGCACAGCGTCTCAATGTTGTGGGGTATCTTGTATTCGAGTATGGGCATGGTCTACTTCCGCTTCCTTTGTTCTTCAACAGGCTTTCTGTTTGTTTTGCAAAGATACTAAAAACAACTGCAAATATAGAGAAGCCGCATGCCAAGAAGCCGTAGTACCTTTGCATCGTCAAAAGAAGCAAAGCTATTTTATAGAACCACCCTTAACCAATAAAAAGACAAACAGATATGGATTTCTCAATGTTCGCACTGTCCCCATGGCAATGGGGGTTGTTGTTTCTGTCGGCACTACTGATAGGGATGTCGAAGACTGGCATCCAAGGCATCAGTCTGCTGGCCGTGCCGCTAATGGCGATGACTTTCGGAGCCAAGCCCTCCACGGGTCTGATATTGCCGATATTGTGCATGGCCGACCTTGTGGCCGTTCTCTACTATCGGCGCATAGCCGAATGGCGTTTTGTGCTGCGGCTGCTCCCCACGGCACTGTGCGGCTTCGGCGTGGCGTTGCTGGTTGACAAGATGGTGCCGCCCACAGAGTTCAAGCGGCTCATGGGCGTATGCCTGCTCATCGTGTTGGCGGTCATGTTCTGGACCGACAGCAAGGGCAAGGAAAACAGCCTTTCCTCATGCTGGTGGTATGGCCCTTTGTTCGGCCTTCTCGGAGGGTTCACCACGATGATAGGCAATGCCGCCGGCCCCGTGATGGCTATCTATCTTCTGTCGGTGAAGATGCCCAAGTACAGTTTTGTCGGCACTAACGCATGGTTCTTCCTCGTGGTCAACTATCTGAAGATTCCTGTCCAGGTGTTCGCATGGGACAACATCACCGCCTCCTCCCTAATGGTAGATGTCTGCACCTTTCCTTTTGTGCTGATGGGCGGCTTGCTGGGTGTGTTGCTCGTAAAGCGGCTGCCGGAAAAGGGGTTCCGCTATTTCACCACCGCAGTGACCTGCATATCGATCGTCATGTTGCTGGTTTAGTGAAGGCATGGAAGTCACGGCAAACTTGTGCGACCTTTTCCCCCACTCCACTTAGCCGTCGTAACGCTTTCGCAACTCCTCCAAGCACTCCTCGCAGGTCATGGCTACCACGGGAATGACATTCGGAACGGCCGCCCCACAGCCCTCAACAACCCTATAATCCATGGCCTTCTTGCCGCAAATCCTGTCCTTTTGCCCATTTTAACGCCCGAATTTATTGCGAGGAATGTTATTCTGCATATCTTTGCATAAAAATCCCGTTAAGTTCAAAACTGTAAAATCATGAGAAAGACTTTACTCATCGCGGTGGCCACGCTATGCGCAGCGGTCACAACACACGCCCAGCAGCGCAACGAAAACCGCATGTTGCTGCACCAAAAGGACGGATCGACGGTGGTCTACGCCATCGACGACATGGACAGCATCACCTTTGCGCAAGTGGCCAACGCAGGGGCAAGCGTTGAAGTGGCGTCGGTTGACGGCACGACGGCCACGGTGAACTGCACGCTGCAGAAGTCGTGCAAGAAATGCTATGTGGCGGCTGTGCCCGACGACGGCTCGGTGGCCGACATCAAAACCTACATACTGCAAAACCACCAGCATGAGCTTACCGAGAGCGGCACCGTGCAACTCGCCGGACTGAAGGGCGGCACGAAATACAAGGCCGCCGTACTGCCGTTCGACCAATATGGCATCACCACCGACATCGCCACGGCCAGCTTCGCCACAGAGGCCGCCGACATGTTTGACATAAGCATCGACGACATAACATGGGGCGACGCAAAAGTGACAATCGCACCCGTGGACAAGACCATGAAGTACTACTATTACAGCATGACCATGGAGAAGGTGAACTCAATCGCCAACGGCATCGACGGCCTCGCGCAGTTCGACCGCGACTTCTGGAGCGTGCAGGCAAACATGTATGGATGCGACATCAACGAGATAATACAAAGCTCGCTCGTGTCGGGCGACCAGACATTCCGCACGAGCGAGGCCGGAACCATGGCCCGCTGGAACAGCGAAGTGGTCGTGTACTGCTACGGCATCGACGCTCAAGGCAACGCCTCAACGCCAGTGATGGTCAAGACATTCACCACCACATCGCCCGTGCCGTCGAGCAACGAGTTCAGCGTGACCATCGACCAAGCATATCCCAACGGTGTGAAGGCCACCATCACGCCAACAAACGACGACACATACTTCGTCGCGGTGCAGCGCAAGCGGTTCACCGACTTCTACGAGGGCAAGCTTGACTCCATGGCCTACGTGCTGCTACAGTCGTCATACCAGAACGAGGGACAGTTCCACAGCGGTGCATACACAACAAGCAAGGATGAGTACTACCTGAATGCCAACCAGGACTACAACATCATCGTGTTCGGATACAACAACGGCCTGTCAACGCCCGTCACGATGATACCGTTCAAGACCCCACGGTCGTCCTCGTCGGCGATAAGCCGGTTTGAGGATGCCTTCTGCGACGACAATGGCCAGGTTGACACCGAGACTCTGACGGACAAGGGCGACAAGACGTGGGCATACACCATTGAGTCGGCATCCGAGCCTTGTGAACTGTTCACCACCATCACAGGCATCACTGCCAGCATCGCCCCCGAGTCGTCGGCCCCCTACTCTTACACCTACGACTCTGGCGACAACGCGTGCAAGCTGACGCTCACCGGGACGAGCGGAGCCGACGCCAACGGCACATACGCCACTATGGAGGTTGCCATCGCCGACCACCCGGAGATAGCAAAGATCGTGTTTGTGGGCGCAGCCAAGGCCGACACCGCCACCACGTCGCTTCCCACGAAGGCCGAACTTGTGCGCACCTGGAAAGCCACGCGGAGCGTGTTTGACATAGAGAGCGGCAACGACCGCTGCTATCTGCTCGACTACGACTCGAGCGACGGCTTCGCCCACACCGACGATGGCGACTATGTGCTTTGCACCGTCAAGGAGTATTGCGAGCAGTTTGCCAATGACTGGAACGCCGACACGGCCAACACCAAGAAGATAACCACCGAGGAAGCTGCCGACCGCATCTTCTCAACGGGAAACTTCGTAAACTTCGTCGTCACCACCAACAGGTTCACCATGGAGCATGGCTACGCCTCGTACACAGTGACCGACGTGTCGGGCAATTACACATACGACGAGGCTACGGGCGTGATTACCGTGCAGGACGAGATTGAGAACAAGGCAAAGACATTCACGCTGTCGATAGACAAGGACACCAACGGCATCGTGTTTCTGAACGCCACCGAGTGGTATCCGTTGTCGATAATGTCATACGACCAGACGAAAGACTACTACATCTTCGCCCCCACATACTACTATTGCCAGCCTATAGGCGAGTGATAGTAGTTTGCACTGTAACACTCAAAAAAAAACAACTTTAGGGCTATCCTACTAACCACTGCCCTAAACAGCAGAAAGCGGCGGAAGTTTCCTTTATGGAAACCACCGCCGCTTTCTATATCGGTCGTCAATGTTCCTTGTTAGCAATGTTCAAGACATGGTGTACATATACAAAAAAAGAGCGCGGTATGAATCACTCACCCCGCGCTCCTTCCTAACGGATGTTGGTGTTAATGAGTGTGCAAACACTCAAAACAGTCATAATCATAACCGACGCCAACATGACCGTTGTTTGAAAATCTAATAACATAATCTTTACCTTAAATCTATTAACTACTAACCTAATGAATAACAGTACTTTCATCACGAAAGCAATGCAAAGGTACTAAGTTTGGCGTGTCGCGACAAAAAAGAGGGTATTTTTTACCCTCTTTTTATGTTTCTTTTTGATTTAGGTCAATGTATTTAAATTATGATAATATGTAAGTGGCTTCTGGCGTTTCCAAGCCACATCCGTAAGGCAGGAATTGCCAAAAGCATGAAGCCATCTTTAGAAATGCCTTTTGAGGAAGTTCCTCACGCGCCGGGTGTACTCCTGGGTGTGGTCGATATACGACCGCGCGTGCTCCGACCCTGGCGCAAGCCACAGTTCCTTGGGCTGCGGCTTGGCCTTATATAGCGGATAAACCATCCACGTTGGCACAAACGTGTCGGCCGCCCCGTGTATGAACAGCATTGGCCTGTGGCACTTGGCCACCTGCGCAAGCGGCGACGCCTCGCCGAAGCTCCAGCCGTAGCGCATCCGGCACAGAGCCGACGTGGTGTACATCAGGGGAAACGCCGGCAAGCCGAACTGCTCGCCAAGCTCATACTTGAACTCGTCCCACACGCTCGTGTAGCCGCAGTCCTCCACGAAGCACCTCACGTATGCCGGCAGGTCGTCGCCCGAAAGGCACATCGTAGTGGCCGCGCCCATCGACACTCCATGCACAACGATGCTCACCGTGTCGCCGCCTGTGGCAAACAGTCCGTGCGCCACTTCCGTCCACCGCTCCACGTCTCGTCTGTCCTTCCACCCCATCTGTATCGCCGCGCCGTCGCTAAGTCCGTGGGCGTTGAGGTCGGGCAGCAGTATGTTGAAGCCGAAGTCGCGATTGTACATACGTCCAAGGTAGAGGAACGTTATGGAGCAGTCCTTGTAGCCATGCACCACCACTGCGGTGCGCCCGTGGGCGCTGTCGCCGCGCAGATACAGGGCGTGGGCCTTGCGCCCGTCGTCCATGGTGATGAACGTGTCGCGCAGCAGCCCATGGCTGCGCACGCTGTCAACCCACGGTTTCATGTCGGGCCGGCGCTGGTATGCCTTAGCGTAGAAGGGGGCGGTGTCGCTGCGCCGTGGGTCGGGCGACAGCGAGAAGTCGAGCATATAGAAGCTTCCCCCGATGGTGGCCAATACGGCCACGGCCACAAGAGCGGCCATTGTGGCTATTATATTTTTCCTTGTCATGCGGTTGTTTTAGATGTAGAGTGTCTGCCTTGCCGTTTTTGTTCATCGGCTAACGCTGTCCAGTTGCCGCCTTGGCTTGTCGGCAAATGCAAAAGAGCGAAGCCCAATGGCGTCTCCGCGCCTTCTGGACTTCGCTCCATGTGCTTTTTGTGCTCCCGGCGTGCGAGAGTCGCCTGTGCCGCGAGCGGGACTCGAACCCGCACGGCCATCACTGGCCAAGGGATTTTAAGTCCCTCGTGTCTACCAATTCCACCATTGCGGCTTTTACTTACGAAAAAAGTGGGTGGGCGGTTAGGCGTGAGCGGAAAACGGGACTCGAACCCGCGACCCCGACCTTGGCAAGGTCGTGCTCTACCAACTGAGCTATTTCCGCATGGGATTGCGGCTGCAAAGTTACTTTTATTTATCCGAAACGCCAAGGATATATTCGCCGCGCCGCCCTCTTTTGCACATTTTAACACCAAAGAGCGCGCAATGTCGCCGTACCCGTCCCCACAAGCCGTGCCGAAAGCGCGGCAAAGCAGGCCTACTTCTACAGGTTGAAGCCCTTATTTCAACATTGCGGTCACTTCGTCTTCACCAACGCCTATGATTTCGGCAATCTGCAGAACAGTCAAGCCTTTGGAAGATAGAGACCTTACAATGTTTTTCAGTTGCTCGTCGCGCTGTTGGAGTTGCTCGTCGCGCTGTTGGAGTTGCTCGTCGCGCTGTTGGAGTTGCTCGTCGCGCTGTTGGAGTTGCTCGTCGCGCTGTTGGAGTTGCTCGTCGCGCTGTTGGAGTTGCTCGTCGCGCTGTTGGAGTTGCTCATCGCGCTGCTGGAGTTGCTCGTTCTTTTCCTTCAGTTCTTTGTCACGCTGCTTTATCTCCTTGTTGC
>CAVKUV010000015.1:0-52150 GCA_963659505.1 Lachnospiraceae bacterium | reverse complement strand
TACACAGTAACGCAACCGATAATTGCTAAACTGCTGATACTGCAATAAAAACAAAATTAAAGGGGCAAAGTTGGGTTAAACACGACGGTATTTGTTGTCACGGTCTTGTAAGCATTGCCACAAGAGTCTTTACTAACATTGTCGCCATCCTTTGTGTCGTAACAAGTGACGGTAGTGGAAATGGTTTTTAGAGTATCGTTAGGCAATTGAAGACTATTCGCCTTCATAGGTTTACCATTAGCCAAAGCCAAGCCAATAATTGGCATGAGTGCGATAAGCAATAATTTCTTTTCCATATAGTTTCTTTTTTTTGTTCGCTGCAAAAGTATAAATTACAACAATAACGACAAAAACATTTAGTACGCATTTAGTACGCATACTGAAAATGCGTACAGTACGCACTGTGAAAATTATACGCAAACGCGTACAATATGCTTACATATAGCGGATTACATCATCCCAATCCTCGGGCCTTTTATCTTCGCCAAAAGCCTTTTTATACAACCTCGAACGGATAGATGTGATTGTGGATTTTGACCGGTTAAGCAAAGTCGCCATATCAGTAGGAGATATTTTCACCATAACAAGTAAGCACAACCGATACTGCACAGTTGACATGTCGCATAGCTTTTTTAGACCATCATCAAAACCTGCCCAAACCTTGTTTATATCCACAGCCAATCTATCCCAATCATCTTGCTCCATTTTGCGCGAGGGATTGGCGGCGATGGCAACAACGCGCTTGTAGCTGGCTTTTCGACTAATCATCACAAATTTCTCCTCGTATGTACTTTCACTTTCCTTTTTATGTTTTAAATCAAGAAACAAATCATGCCTCATAGACATTATCGCAGCCTTGTTCCTTATATGGCGAATATATGATATTAGCAAGAGAATTACAAAAAATGAAGAGATTAGGACACAAACCAATTTCATCCGTCCAAGCTTTGCATCTTCTTTCAATTTCAAGTTTTCCCTTTCCTTTTGGCTGTAGTTATAGGCGGCTTTCATCCTCGCAGTCTGTTCTATTGCCATATTTGACAGTATCGTATCTGCGTAGCATTGGCTCAACTTGACGCAACGAGCTGCCTCTCTTGCCATATCTTTTTCTGCATAACATAACGACAGTCCCTTGTATCCTTCACATTTTGCATTTATGTCGTCCATTTCGGAAAGGGCTTTATAGCATGAGAAGGCGGAGTCAAGACGGTTTTCGGCCATATACAGATTTGCCGAGACAAATAATAAGGGATTTCTGTCGTTTGGATCTTTATATGCCAACGCCTTACGCAAATATTTCCATGCTTGCTCAATTTCGTTTTTCTTGTACTTCAAGCCTGCCAATTGACAACATGCAGAGGCCACCATTTCTTCATTATCCGCCAATCTGGCTGTTTTCAAAGCCCGGACAAGAAATCTTTCAGATTCTAAATAATCTTTTTTGTGTCTATACGACGCACCTATATCCCTAAGTGCATAGACAATTGAGACAGTGTCTTTTGCTTTTTCATATTCATCCAAAGCCTTTCGATACATTCTTATTGCATCATCGTCGAACATTTGGTTGTCATATACATAGCCTATTTGGTTGTATGTACGCCCCAACAGTTCATGGTCGCCCTTGTCTGTTGCCTCCACGGCCTTCATAAAGATAGCCATGGCTTGCGGCATGTCGTTCAGCGCATAGAATGTTTTGCCCGCATAGTAGTAGGCATAAGGCAACAGGCGGCTGTCGCCGTCATTCTCGTAGTAGTCAACGAGCATGGCGGCAATGCTGTCATTGGTCAGCGGCTGAAAGGCGTATGACCGTGCTTTTAGGCCAATGAGGTTGAGGCGCATGCGGTCGCTCGTGGGATAGTCGGCGGCTGCGCTTGCATATTTGTCCAATAACCCCAATACACTATCTGGGCAGCACTGCGCAAGACTGTCCAAAGAGTCAAGACGTTCTTGCCCTATCCTCGTGCCATTGCGGCAAGAGGAAACGCCAACAGCAAGAGCGATTGCCAATATAAAAGTATGTAGACGATTGTTCATTGCAGCAAAGAATGTATATGCCGCACGTAGCGTGCCTATTCAAGCAAGTCGGGACGCAGCCGTTTTGTACGCTCCATGGCCTCGTTCATTTCCCATTCCTTTATCTTTGCCTCGTTGCCGCTGAGCAATATGTCTGGCACGCGCCATCCCTTGTAGTCGGCAGGACGGGTATATATGGGTGCGGCAAGCATGTCGTCTTGGAAACAGTCGGACAGGGCACTCTGTTCGTCGCTTATCACTCCAGGCACAAGCCTCACTATTGCGTCGGCCATCACGGCGGCTGCCAGTTCGCCACCCGTCAGCACATAGTCGCCAATGGATATCTCGCGTGTAATCAAGTGGTCGCGCACGCGCTGGTCGATGCCCTTGTAGTGGCCGCACAGTATTATCAAGTTACCGCACATCGACAAGTCGTTGGCTATGTGCTGGTTGAATTGTTCACCGTCGGGCGAGGTGTAGATAACTTCGTCATATTCCCTCTCTGCCTTCAGGGCGGTAATGGCGCGGTCGATAGGTTCGCATTGCATCACCATACCTGCAAATCCACCGTAGGGATAATCGTCTACCCGGCGCCATTTGTCGGTGGTGTAGTCGCGCAGATTGTGCAGATGAATCTCGGCAAGTCCTTTTTTCTGTGCCCTGGCGAGTATCGATTCGTGAACGAAGCCCTCTATCATTTCGGGCAAAACAGTTATTATGTCTATTCTCATCAGTGGTGGTTTTTTCGGTCAGAGAGCCCCCTTGGTGCTGGGCAGTTCATAGTGGTAAATGTCTCGCTTAACGGCCATGCGTAGACTGCGTGCCAGTGCCTTGAATATTCCTTCTATTTTATGGTGTTCGTTGGTGCCTTCGGCCTTGATGTTCAGGTTCATGCGTGCGCTGTCGCTGAGACTCTTGAAGAAGTGCATGAACATTTCGGTTGGCATCTCGCCGATTTTCTCGCGCTTGAACTCCGCATCCCACACCAGCCATGGGCGGCCTCCAAAATCCAAAGCCACCGAGCACAAACAGTCGTCCATGGGCAGACAGTAGCCATAGCGCTCTATGCCGCGCTTGTCGCCGAGGGCTTTCAGCAGGCATTCGCCTATTACGATGGCTGTGTCCTCGATGGTGTGGTGCTCGTCAACGTTGAGGTCGCCCTTGCAACGGACTGTTAGATCCATCATGCCGTGTTTGCCTATCTGTTCGAGCATGTGGTCGAAGAAGCCCAAGCCAGTGTCGATGTCGCACTTGCCTGTGCCGTCGAGGTTCAGTTTGACGCTGATGTCAGTTTCCTTTGTGGCGCGCCTTGCCTCGGCTGTGCGCTCGCAGGCAAAAAGCAGTTCGGCGATCTTGTCCCATGTGAGTCCGTCCTTGCCCAAAATGAGTGCCTTGCAGCCGATGTTTTCGGCAAACTGGCGGTCGGTTTCGCGGTCTCCTATCACGTAGCTGTTGGCAATGTCATATTCAGCATTGTCCATATACTTGCGCACAAGTCCTGTGGCTGGTTTGCGTGTGTCGGAGTTGTCCTCGGGAAAATGGCGGTCTATGAGAATGTCATCAAAGGTTATGCCTTCGCCCTCAAGTGTTTGCAGTATGAAGTTGTGTACAGACCAAAACGTGTCTTCGGGAAACGAGCTTGTGCCGAGTCCGTCTTGGTTTGACACCATTACGAACTTGAAGTCGGTTTTCGAGCGTATGAAGCCAAGGTTTCTGAACATGCCCTTGGTGAATTTCAGCTTGTCGAACGAGTCTATCTGCTCGTCGGCAGGTTCCTCTATCAGTGTTCCGTCGCGGTCGATGAATAGTATTCGTGTCATTTTCTTATGATTTTCTATAAAAGTGTGGCGGCACTTGATTTTCAATTTCTCTTTCTGACGCATACAGCCAATGGGGTAGGGAGGCTGCACGTCGCGGCCATGTTGTGTGTGCTTGAAAAGAGATTGAAAATGGCTGCAAGACCTTAGCCGCCATATCGTTTTTTTTGCTATTGTTCGTTGGTGGGGGCGTTTGCCGAACCAACCATTATGTCGTCGCGGTATTTTTTGCTCTCGCTTTCCTGGGTGTCGATAGACCCATACATATAGTATATCGGAAACAAGGCCGACATGCGTATGTAGGCTTGAACAAAACCCGACACGAGGAATATCGCAAATGTGAGTGCGGTCATGTAGGTTGGCATCCCCAGGGGGTCGCCGTTAGCCACGCCGATGTTAGCCTGTGTGTTTGCAACGGCTAGTATCACGGCTGGTTGTTGGAGCACATAGGTAGCCATGACAACCATTGCGCCGCACGAAATCACCACCATTAGCATAAAGCCAAGATGGCGCATGGCTGGCAAATAGTCGGTGCGCAGCAGTGGCCAAAAACGCTTGTCGTCGTTTATCACATATTTCATGGCTACGAAGAGTGTTGGCAGCAAGGCCAGCCACATGAAGATGGCGAGAAGGGCGGTGATGCCAACAGCGGCATAATGGCTCCCTGGCTGGGCGAGGATGTGGCGCAGTTTGAGCGCATACCATAGAGTGAAGGCCGCAAATGGCACGGCATTGATGAGCAATACAGACAGCACGGCTTTGAATGTGCGCCATGTAGTGTGCTTGTCGAGTGCCGGACACCATTTTGCCGTGGCCATTTTGCCTGTGGTCTTGTGTCCTCTTAGCAGCGACAGGCCGCATGAGTAGAATGCCGTTTCGACCACGCCGCCTATTACGACAAGCAGGGCCGCCGTGCCCAGTAGCGCAAGATACTCTTTAGCCAATGTCTGTGTCGGGCCGCCATTAGCCGTGATGGCCACCATCAGTGGGGGCAGTTTGATTATGGTGATTGTGCCAAGGGCGGCGAAGATTATCGAGAATATAAGTGCCGGAAGCCAAGTTGCCCGGAATGTGTTGCTGAAAGTGCTTGCATAAAGCCCATAACCCAACTTGATGCTCGCCCCAGCGCTGTTGCTTTTCATGGCTGTTGCTTCAGTCTGTTTTGTCGTCATGTGTGCTAATTATTCCAATCGAATATTGCAAAGGTAGTGCTTTTTTCGTATCTTTGTCCCACAATTAAAACAAATTATGAAAATACTGAGGTGGGGTTTCATTGGGTGTGGCGAGGTCACAGAGAAGAAGAGCGGCCCCGCTTTCTCCGAGATAGAAGACTCGATGGTTGAGGCAGTGATGAGCCGCAGCGAGGCCAAGGCGCGTGGTTATGCCGAGCGCCATGGCATAGCAAAATGGTACACTGACCCGCAAGAGCTGATTGACGACCCCGACGTGAATGCCATATATATAGCCACGCCGCCGTCGAGCCACGCCACGTTTGCCATAATGGCCATGAGAGCCGGCAAACCAGTGTATGTAGAGAAGCCACTGGCTGCCTCGTATGAGGACTGCGCACGGATAAATAGAGTGAGCGAAGAGACCAAGGTGCCATGCTTCGTGGCTTATTATCGTCGTTATCTGCCGTATTTCCAGAAGGTGAAGAGTATAATCGACGCTGGCACGATAGGCAAGGTGCTCAATGTGCAGGTGCGCTTTGCCGTTCCGCCTCGCGACCTCGACTACCAGCATTCAAAGAATCTGCCATGGAGGTTGCAGCCAGACATTGCTGGTGGCGGTTATTTCTATGATTTGGCACCCCATCAGCTCGACCTCTTGCAGCATTTCTTTGGGGTGATAGTCGAGGCCAATGGCATCTGCGCCAACAGGGGCGGACTATACAATGCTGAAGACTCGTTGAGTGCATGCTTCCGTTTCGACAATGGACTGCCTGGTAGTGGTTCGTGGTGCTTTGTGGCCTATGAGTCGGCGCGCGAAGACCGCATTGAGGTGATTGGCGACAGGGGGCAATTGGGCTTCTCCGTGTTTAACTACGACCCCATACTCTTGCATACCAGCGATGGCACGCAGAGCATCACAGTGCCCAATCCCCCGTATGTGCAGTTTCCTCTTATAAAGAATGTTGTCGAGCACTTGCAGGGCTTGGGCGTCTGCACGTGTACAAGTGTGTCGGCCACTCCAGTGAATTGGGTGATGGACAGGATATTAGGCAAATTCTGACGCTGTATGCCGAGGTTGCTTTGCTTTGTTGTCGTATTGCTGAGCATTGCCGTCGCATCCCGTGGGGCTGGCGGCGACGGGGAGTTAAGCCCATTGCGCAAGACGGTGCGTGGTTTCAGCGCAATCGACACAAACTATATAGAACCGCAGCACTACGACTTCACCGTCATGGTTCAGAGCACATTCAACTATGATATGTACAGACTGCGGAGCACAAGTGGACAGAGCGTGAAATTCTCTCCTGATGTCATCATGAAGATGGGGCCGTATTTGGGTTGGCGGTGGTTTTTCCTTGGCTACACGTTCGACTTGAAGCGGATGTCGTTTGGCGACAGTGGCCGTAAGCGCGAGATTGAATTCAGTATATACAGTTCGCAGATAGGCGTCGACTTGTTCTACCGTCGTACGGGCAGCGACTACAAGATACGCCAAGTCTATCTTGGTGACGGCATTGACACAGGCTCGCTTGAGAATGTGTCGTTCGACGGCATCAATGTAGGCATAACGGGCTTGAACCTATACTACATCTTCAACCACAAGCGTTTTTCTTATCCGGCTGCTTTCGCTCAGAGTACTTGCCAAAAGCGCAGCTGCGGCTCGTGGATGGTGGGTGTGGGATACACGAACAACAGCTTGAACCTCGACTACGGCAAACTCGATGCTGTGGTGGAAGAGCATACGGCTCCAAACACTGCGGAGCTCGACAGTGGCTTCATGTTCAACGAGGTAAAACACTCCGACTTCTATGTGTCGTGTGGCTATGCCTACAATTGGGTGTTCGCGAAGAAATGGCTCGCCAGCGCAAGCTGGTCGTTGGCCTTGGCCCACAAGCACACTTCAGGTGATGCGAGCGGTGGCAATCTGTACAAATACCACTTCGACAACATCAATATAGATGGCATAGGGCGCTTTGGCGTCGTCTACAACAACACCCGTTGGTATGCCGGAATGAGCGCCATTCTGCACTCAAACAACTACCGAAAGAAGATGTTTGCCACCAACAATTTGTTTGGCACCGTCAATGTGTATATGGGCTATAATTTTGGACTGAAGAAGAAATACCGAAAATGAAGAAGATGAGGCTATTGGCAGTTGCCACTGCTTTGGTTCTTGCGCAGCACAGTGCTTTTGCGCGTGGCTTTCTTGGCGACAGTCAGGACAGCGTGTTCGTTGTGCGGGCTTTGGCCTCGGCGCAGGGTGACACGTCCATTGGCAACGTCACACTCCACTTCGCACGCCAACTGCTGGGGCATCCGTATGTGGCGCACACGCTTGAGGTGGGCGACGACCACACCCTCGTGGTAAACACGCGGCAACTCGACTGCACAACTTTGGTTGAAAATGTTGTGGCCTTGTCACAGTGCCACAACGCAGGTGATGCCACTTTCGAAGGCTTTCTCAAGCGGCTGGAGCAGTTGCGATACCGTGGTGGCATCATGGACGGCTATACAAGTCGCTTGCATTATTTCACCGACTGGATTTGCGACAATGGCACAAAGGGGCTGGTGAGTGAAGTGCAGTCGCCCAATCCGCCGTTTACCGCAGTGCAGACAATAAACGTCGGATATATGAGCGGCCACACCAAAGCATACAAAGCCCTGCGTGAGCATTCGGAATACGTTGGTGCCATAAAGAAAATGGAGCAGTCGTTGAAGGGTAAGAGGTTTAGATACATCCCCAAAACGGGTGTGGCAAACACAAAACTGATGCGCAGCACGGTGCACGATGGCGACATTATCGCCATCGTGGGGGGCAAGCAGGGCATCGACATTGCCCATCTTGGCTTTGCCGTGTGGCGCAGTGATGGGCTTCACTTGCTCAATGCGTCGATGTTGCATGGCAAGGTTGTTGAAGAGCCAATGACATTGCGCCAGTATCTTGGCAAGCATAAGACCCACAAGGGAATAAGGATTGTGAGGTTGAATGGGGCAAGCGACTAAGTGGGCAATAATACAGGCAAGTCATAATGAGATAACATAAACCAAATACAAAAAAGGAGAGGAACAATGGAATTACCCGATTTTATGAATTATGCCAGCAAGTTTACGGCAACCGACTTCGTTGAGAAAATTTCGAAAATAGCCAAACGGGCAGGAGCAAAGCTTGTCTATGCGGCTCTGATACTGTACTACACGCTTCAGAGCGACAAGGTGTCGAAAACCGACAAGGCCATCATCATTGGGGCGTTGGGCTATATGATAAGCCCCATTGACGTAATTCCCGATGCCATACCCATTGCAGGACTCACCGACGACCTTGCCGTGCTGGTGTTCGTGCTGCGCAAGGTGTGGGGAAGTGTTGAGCCTGAAGTGCAGGAGAAGGCAAAAAAACGCTTGGAAAAGTGGTTTGACGACGATGAGATTGCCGAAATCAACGAGCTTTTCACTGTAGACAAGGTTGACAAAGGCGAATAATATCTGAAATAGTACAAAAAGCCATCCGCCATTCCAAGACAGCTGCATTGGTTGGTCTTGGAATGGCGGATTATGATTGTGTGGCCTCTTCTATTCAAACGACAACTTTTCGAGTCGGCCACGCAGTGCGTCGGCTTCCGACTTGCGTATGGCCAGTCTTATCTCGCAGGTGTTGTCGTATATCTGCTTGACTATGCGAGGCTGCATTTCTTTTACCACGCGCATCACCTTGTTCATCATGGGGTAGGGGAAAGTGTAGCTTACAATCTCTTCCACCAGCCGCACCTCGCTCTCTGCGTTGTCGAGGGCTTCGGCCGCCGAGGTCTTGTAGGCCACAGCCAACCCTCCTGTGCCAAGGTTTATTCCACCGTAGTATCTCACAACGACAACAATCACATCGGTCATACCGTGGCTCGTTATCTGTCCGAGTATGGGCTTGCCTGCGCTGCCGCCAGGCTCTCCGTCGTCGTTTGCCCTGAAGTCAGCTCCGTCGGCACCAAGCATATAGGCATAGCATACATGGCGCGCATCGTAGTATTTCTTGCGATATTCGGCCACGATGGCCTTGGCTTGCTCGGCGTCGTCGATGTGATGCGCAAAGGCGAGGAACTTGCTCCGCTTCTCGGTGTAGTATCCCTCGCCTGTTGTTTTTATTGTCTTGTACTCGTCGTTCACGTCGCCTTTTAGTCGAGTTTGTGTATTACGAGTCCCGAACGCAGTTTCGGTTCAAACCATGTTGCCTTTGGCGGCATGATCTTTCCGCTGTCGGCAATGTCCATTATCTGTTTCATCGTGACGGGATATAGCGCAAGTGCGGCGCGCATCTCACCATTGTCAACGCGGCGCTTCAGTTCCTCAAGCCCGCGCAATCCGCCAACGAAGTCTATGCGCTTGTCGCTTCTCAAGTCTTTTATGTTTAGGATGTCGTCGAGAATCAGTCGGCTTGATATGTCCACGTCAAGCACTCCAATGGGGTCGGTGTTGTCGTAGGTGCCGTCGTTGGCCGTTAGCTTGTACCAATGCTTGTCGAGATACAGCGAGAACTCGTGCAGGTGGGCTGGCTTGTATATTGCTTCGCCCATGTCGGTCACGGTGAAGTTCTTTGCCAATGCATCGAGGAACTGTTCCGACGACAGTCCGTTGAGGTCTTTTACCACACGGTTGTAGTCAAGGATGGTGAGTTGCGATGCCTGGAAGCACACAGCCATGAAGTAGTTGTACTCTTCCTTGCCCGTGTGGTTGGGGTTTTGCTTTGCCTTTTCGGCTCCAACGAGGGCTGCGGCAGCCGAGCGGTGGTGGCCGTCGGCGATGTATAGGCTTGGCATCTTCGCAAATTCGGCGGTGATTGTAGCAATGTCGCTACCATCGGAAATCACCCAAAACTGGTGGCGGAAACCATCGATAGGGGCTATGAAGTCGTATTCAGGCTCTTGTGCCGCATATTTAGTGATGATGCCTTGCAGAGTATTGTTGTCGGGATAGGCGAAGAACACGGGTTCGATGTTGGCGTTGCATACGCGCACGTGCTTCATCCGGTCCTCTTCCTTGTCGCGCCGTGTAAGCTCATGCTTCTTGATGACACCGTTGAGGTAGTCGTCCACATAAGCTCCAACCACAAGACCGTATTGCGTTTTGCCGTTCATCGTTTGGGCGTATATGTAGTAATGGTCGTCAGCGTCTTGCACGAGCCACCCGTTGCTTTGGAACTTTGCGAAGTTCTCCGCTGCCTTTTCATACACGCGAGGGTCATATTCGCTTGTTCCGGGCGCGAAGTCAATCTCGGGCTTTATTATGTGGTAAAGGCTCTTTTCGTTGTCGCCAGCCTCGGCGCGTGCCTCTTCAGAGTTGAGCACGTCATACGGGCGCGACTCCACCTGCTCCACGATGTCCTTCGGGGGGCGCAAGCCTTTGAATGGTTTTATTGTTGCCATGGTCTATTGGTTTGTGAAAGGCTTCGATTATTTGTTCACTTGGAATTTCGTGTCACCTGTGGCGAAGAACGAGTTTATCTGCTTTGCGGCTGCAATGCCAGCGTTGGTGTTGGCCTCTGCCGTCTGTGCGCCCATCTTCTTGGGTGTGCTGAAGTAGCGTCCCTCAAACTTGGCGAAGTCAGCGTCTGCGTCAGGCTTGATGTCGGTGATGAACTTGATGTCGGTGCGCTCCGCCATTGTCTCGAGCAGTTCCTGTTCGTGGATTACTTCCTTGCGTGCCGTGTTGATGAGTATTGCACCCTTCTTCATGCTTCCCACCAAAGCCTTGTTTATGCTTTGCTTTGTTTCGGGTGTGGCAGGTATGTGGAGCGACACCACATCGCATGTGTTGAACAGTTCCTCTTGGCTGCCAACGGCCTTTACCCCAGTGCTTTCTATTGCCTCTTTGGGGCAATAGGCGTCAAATGCATAAACTTCCATTCCGAAGCCTGCGGCTATGCGTGCCACATTGCGGCCCACGTTGCCAAAGGCGAGCAGACCGAGCTTCTTTCCCTTCAGTTCGGTGCCCGATTTGCCGTTGTAGAAGTTGCGCACAGCATACACAAGCAGTCCGAATACAAGTTCTGCCACGGCGTTGGCGTTCTGTCCGGGAGTGTTTTCAACGACGATGCCCTTTTCCTTTGCGTAGGCAGTGTCGATAGAGTCGTAACCGGCACCTGCGCGCACTACGATTTTCAGGTTCTTTGCAGCGTCGAGCACTTCGGGGGTAACCTTGTCCGAGCGCACGATCAATGCGTCTGCGTCGGCCACGGCTTCGAGCAACTGCGCTTTCTCTGTATATTTCTCAAGCAGCACAAGTTGGTTGCCGGCGTTTTCAACCTCGTTCTTTATTCCGGTTATGGCCTCTGCGGCAAATGGCTTTTCTGTGGCTACTAATATCTTTTTCATGTTTTAAGTTTTTTGTTGTTTCTTTCTGTGGTTGGGTACTCTTTTTTTGTGGCTGTTGCCACTAAGTGACGGTGAGAAATAAGTAGGTATGATTTGCGGCTTATATTTTTGAGATGTTTTCGTTTCTCGAAGAGGGAGCATAGCGGGCTATGTGACCGATGAGAGAGACGAAAACAACCAAAAAGATGAGCCGAAAAGCCTAAAGAGACATATGTTTACCATGGGTTCAAATCGCACCAAGTTATTTTTTACCGTCACTAAAAGAAGAACGACTGAAAACCCATTGCCATTGCTTTTGCGGCCCAGGTTTCCAGTCTTTCTTTATTGTTGGTTGGTTTTGTCTTTGGCTTAGTGTGCGGCCTCAAATTCCTTCATGCACTCTACAAGGGCGTTCACGCCTTCAATAGTTTGGGCGTTGTAGCAGCTTGCGCGGAAGCCTCCAACGCTGCGGTGTCCCTTGATGCCTACCATTCCCTTCGATGTTGCGAACTCGAAGAAAGGCTTTTCAAGCTCTGCATACTCGTCGTTCATCACGAAGCAGATGTTCATCAGTGAGCGGTCTTCCTCCTTTACGGTGCCGTGGAACAGCTTGTTGCGGTCTATTTCGCTGTATAGTATTTCCGCACGCTGCTGTGCGCGCTTGTCCATCGCCTCAACTCCGCCGTTCTTCTTTATCCAGCGCAGGTTTTCCAATGCGCTGTATATTGGCACAACGGGAGGTGTGTTGAACATAGAACCCTTCTCCACGTGTGTGCGATAGTCGAGCATTGTGGGGATTGGGCGTGGGGCGTGTCCAAGCTTCTCGTCCTTCACGATTACGAGAGTCACGCCAGCCATGGCCAAGTTCTTCTGCGCTCCGGCGTATATGCAGTCGTATTTAGCCACGTCAACGGGGCGGCTGAATATGTCGGACGACATGTCGCCGATGAGAGGTACGCTCACTTCAAGATCCTTGCGCATCTCGGTTCCGTATATCGTGTTGTTTGTCGTGATGTGCAGATAGTCAGCGTCATCAGGACAAATCCATCCCTTGGGGATGTATGTATAGTTTGCCTCAGCGGAAGAAGCCACTTCAACGACATCGCCAAAAAGCTTAGCCTCCTTCATAGCCTTCTTTGCCCAAGTGCCAGTGTTGAGGTATGCGGCCTTTTTCACGAGGAAGTTGTATGGCACCATACAGAATTCCAGCGACGCACCACCTCCGAGGAATATTACCGAATAGCCTTCGGGTATGTTGAGCAATTCCTTTATAAGAGCCACGGCTTCGTCGACCACCGGCTGGAAGTCCTTTGCCCTATGGCTAATCTCCATGAGCGAAAGGCCCGAACCGTTGAAGTCGAGGCATTGTTTGGCAGTGTTCTCTATGACCTCGCGGGGCAACATGGACGGACCTGCATTAAAGTTGTACTTCTTCATTTGATTGAAAAGTTAAATTAATAATCTCTTGTGTATCACAATTAGGCTGCGAATATACCGCTTTTTCTTCGTTTTGCAAAATTTTGCGCCCCAAATGTTGTCAATTTGTATCAACAACGGACAAAGTTGCAACGTCTATTTGACAATTTCGACGATGGTCTTCAAGCCTTTTATTTTCTCGCCGCGTGTTTTTTCCAGCACGTCGTGTAGCTTGTCTTGTGCTATGGCCACATAAGCGTAGCGGTCTTTCACGTCGATGCGCCCAATCTCGCCAGTGGCCAAACCGCCCTTCTTGCACAGGAAGCCCACGATGTCGCCTTTGCTTATCTTGTCTTTCTTGCCCTTGCCTATATATAAGGTTGCCATGCGAGGCTTTGCCGGGCTGGGCAGATTGTCGGGAATAGCAAACTCCTGCAAGTCGCGGCTTACGAACGCTGGCTTTTCCTCTTCGGGGCCAACTATGAAGAACGCCCGTCCGCTTGTGTTCCAGCGCGCGGTGCGTCCCACGCGGTGTATGTATTCTTCCTTGTTGAGAGGCAAGTGGTAGTGTATGATGTTGCCAACGTCGGGTATGTCGAGTCCGCGCGACGCAAGGTCGGTAGAAACCAGTATGTTGGCCGAGCCGTTGCTGAATTTGTAGAGTGCGTCCTCGCGGTCTTTCTGTTCCAGTCCGCCATGGAAGGCACTCACCACGAAGCCTTGTTCGCGCAGCCATGCGGCGGTGCGCTCCACGCTGTCGCGGTAATTGAGGAACACAATGCTACTTTCGTCGCCGCAAGAGCGCAGTAGGCGGCCAAGCGTGTCGAGCTTGTCTTTCTGCCGACTTGCCACGGCATACATCTCTACCTGTTGCGGAGCCTTGGCGTCGCCGTTGGTGTAGTCGATGCGGTCGGTCTTGCCGAGCCTTACGAAGTTAGGCAATTCCTCGGCGTTAGTCGCCGACAGCAGTATTCTGCGCCTTACTCCGGGCAAGCTCTTCAGCAGCCGTTCCATCTCGTCGTGGAACCCCATTTCAAGGCACTTGTCGAACTCGTCGATTATCACATATCTTATGCCGAATATGTCGAAGTTGCCTTTTGCTATGTGGTCGTTGAGTCTTCCCGGCGTGCCGAATATCACGTGTGGGCGCACTTGTTTCAGAGTCTTGTGCTCGTCCATGGCCGTGCGGCCACCGTAGCAGGCCGTCGACCGCAGTCCTGTCGCCATGCTTTTCAGCACATTGTCCGACTGCAGCGCAAGTTCCCTTCCGGGCAGTATCACCACGGCTTGCGGCCTCTCGTCGTCCTTGTCCACAAGCTCCGCAAGCGGCAGCAGATAGGCGAGTGTCTTTCCCGAACCAGTTGGTGACAGCACGACGATGTCGTTGTCTGCCGTCTTCATTCGTTCGTACACGTCTTTCTGCATTTCGCTCAGCCGCTCTATGTGCAGCTTTGCCAGTGTTTTGTCTAAGCTCATGTCAGTTCGTATATTTCGCTTGGCGACTTGCGCTTCAGCACTTCCAGTATAAGGTTGTCGCCGGTTTTGATTCCGCTTGCGTGCAGAGTTTCCTCCACAGTCTTGCGCGCCAGCTCCGGATGGTTGTTCTCTTCGCTCAGGTGGCATAGCCAAATGTGCTTGAGTCTTTCCGTCAGGTTCTCGGCCAAGGCTCGTCCGCAGTCGCTGTTGCTAAGGTGTCCTGTTCCGCTCAGTATGCGGTTCTTCAGGTATTGCGGGTAATTGCCGGCTTGCAGCATCTGCACGTCGTGGTTGGCCTCAATCACCAGATAGTCGGCCTTGGAAATACACCGCTTCATGTCGTCGGTCACCTCGCCGGCGTCGGTGATTAGGCAGAAAGCCACTCCGTCGTGCTCAATGAGGTAGCCCACGTTGTCGGTGCTGTCGTGCGGCACGGCGAACGGAGTCACACTGAACTCGCCGATGGTTTCCGTCCGGCCTTTTTCCACATAGCGCACAAAGCCCGACTCTATTTTCTTGCGCACGCAGTAGTTGTGCGTTATGCCGCCATGCACTTCGCGTGTGGCATATACGGGTGCGGCACACTCGTGGCTCATGCACCCCACCGACTTCACGTGGTCGGCGTGGTCGTGCGTCACTATGATGTTGCGTATGTCCTTGAAGTGCAGTCCGTAGTCCTTGAAGTGCTTTTTCAGTAGCCTGACGCCGATGCCGCAGTCAATCAGCAGTCCGTCGGTGGCGGTGTATAGCATATAGCAGTTGCCGCTGCTCCCGCTTCCAAAGGATATGAATTTCAGCATTGGTTTTCCCTCTCGCTATTCTGTGCTTTTGGTTCTCCAGAAGTCAACCAGGCGTATGTCGAACACGAGGGTGCTGTATGCGGGGATTTTGCTTTTCTCTTCTTCTCCATATCCCAGTTGGTATGGAATGTACACAATCCAGTGGTCGCCACGGTGCATGCTTTGCAGTGCAGTGGCAAATCCGTCGATGGTGTTGCTTGTGCGCATTTCGCTTGCCACGCTTGTCTCCTCGCTGAAAGGTTCGTTGAACGACGAGTCAAAGCTGTATCCTTGTGGATATGACGTCGAGGGCAGCAGTCTTCCCGCATAGTGCATGGCCACGGTGTCGGTATACAGAGGCGAGGCCGTTTCTGTGGCTTGGGTTTCGCTTATCACCTTCACTATGATGTAGTCGGTGTTGGTGCCTGTGTAGCCGTTTGCCTTTGTCCAGCTCTTTATGCGTTTCCAGTCGGTGCGCGTGGAGTCGGCTTTGAGCAGTGCCGCCACAGAGTCGCTCAGGTTGTTGAAGAACGCCTCGTTCTTGGCTTTCCAGTTGGGATATTCCTCTATCGTTCCGTCGTCCTCGCTGCACGATGCCATGCCCAGCAGAGCCGCCATGGCGAAAGCTACCAACAGTATTTTTTGTTTCATGATGCTTTTGGGCGATAAATGGGGCGTGAGCCTTGCTTGGCCTCACGCCCCGTTGTGATTTTTACTAAGAAATCCACGCGTTGCATGGAACCCGTCTTATTGCAGTTTCTTCAGCAGACTGGCAATGCTCACCTTGTCCTCGATAATGGAGTTCAGCTGGGCGATGCTTACGCGCTCCTGCTCCATGGTGTCGCGGAAACGCAGTGTCACGCAGTTGTCGTTCAGCGAGTCGTAGTCAACTGTCACGCAGTAGGGCGTGCCGATGGCATCTTGGCGGCGGTAGCGCTTGCCGATGGTGTCCTTCTCGTCGTATTGGCAGTTGAAGTGGAACTTCAGGTTGTCGATTATCTCGCGTGCCTTTTCGGGCAGTCCGTCCTTCTTCACCAGCGGCAGCACAGCCAGTTTCACGGGTGCGAGGGCTGCCGGCAACTTCAGCACCACGCGCGTCTCGCCGTTGGCCAGCTTCTCCTCCTCGTATGAGTGGCACATTATCGACAGGAACATGCGGTCAACACCGATACTCGTCTCGATGTCGTACGGAGTGTAGCTCTCGTTGGTTTGTGGGTCGAAGTACTTTATCGAGCGGCCAGAGAACTTCTCGTGTTGGCTCAGGTCGAAGTCGGTGCGGCTGTGTATGCCCTCTACCTCCTTGAAGCCAAACGGCATCTTGAACTCGATGTCGGTTGCGGCGTTGGCGTAGTGGGCCAGTTTCTCGTGGTCGTGGAAGCGGTAGTTGTCGGCTCCGAAGCCCAGTGCCTGGTGCCATTTCATGCGCAGCTCCTTCCACTTGGCAAACCATTCCATCTCGGTGCCGGGCTTCACGAAGAACTGCATCTCCATTTGCTCAAACTCCCTCATGCGGAATATGAACTGGCGTGCTACAATTTCGTTGCGGAAAGCCTTGCCTATCTGTGCTATTCCAAACGGAATCTTCATGCGTCCGGTCTTCTGCACGTTCAGGTAGTTGACGAATATGCCCTGTGCAGTCTCGGGGCGCAGGTATATCTTGCTTGCGGCGTCGGCCGAGGCTCCCATCTCGGTGGAGAACATCAGGTTGAACTGGCGCACGTCGGTCCAGTTCTTAGTGCCGCTGATGGGGTCCACTATGCCCTCGTCGAGTATTATCTGCTTCAGTTCGGCGAGGTCTGGCCCCTGCATGGCCTTTGCGTAGCGTTCGTGCAGAGCGTCGCGCTTTTGCAGGTTCTCCTGCACGCGTGGGTTGGTCTCGCGGAATTTTGCCTCGTCAAAGCTCTCGCCGAAGCGTTTGCGTGCCTTGGCCACCTCCTTGTCAATCTTCTCCTCATACTTGCCTATCTGGTCTTCGATGAGGTTGTCGGCGCGGTAGCGCTTCTTTGAGTCGCGGTTGTCTATCAGAGGGTCGTTGAATGCGTCAACGTGTCCGCTGGCCTTCCATATTGTGGGGTGCATGAATATGGCCGAGTCGATGCCCACGATGTTCTCGTGCAGCAGCACCATGCTCTTCCACCAATATTCCTTAATGTTGTTTTTCAGCTCAACGCCGTTCTGTCCGTAGTCGTAAACGGCTGCCAGTCCGTCGTAGATGTCGCTGCTGGGGAACACGAATCCGTACTCTTTGCAGTGCGACACGATTTTCTTGAAAACATCCTCTTGTGCCATGTCTGTTATGTCTTTTTGTTTAAAATTTCAAGCAATGTTTTGCAAAGTTACGTTTTTTCGGCCTATAAGTGGCCGATTTCACGTTAAATGTTATGAAACCCGAAGTCGGTGTGCGCTTCGTTCATGTTGCCATCAGCTCCGCTGCCGGTGTGGTCGAGTGGTGCCCAAATCGCACGAAGTCGTCTTTTTTTGCCGTCACTACGGCTTCTCAAAGTGCTGGTAGTCTTTCAGCGAGTTCCACGCTCCGCCCCACCTGAAGCCATGGCTTACGAACGTCTTGTAGCACAGGTCGCCCTTGCTGATTTTGTATTTGAACGCCTTTGCGCGGTTGGCGTATGGCTTTCCGCCCTTGGGGCTTACGGTTGTGCCGCCGTCCTTGCCCCTTTTCACGCAAGGGTTGTACAGAGGGTTTATGTCGATGGCCTTCCCTTGGCTGTGCAGCGACAACTTCTTTGCTCCGGCTATGCGCCTGAAATTGAAGCACGACGTGTTGTTGGCCTCCATCGAAGCCTCGTCGTCGGCGTTGTATTCGTCGACGAGCGTCATGCGCTCAATGGGGTAGCCGGCGCGGTATAGCGTCTTGAATATGTCTATAAGGTCGCCGCTGATGTCCTTGTGGCAAATCATTTCGCCCAGACGGATGTTGCCTTCGTTGTCGCGGTGCAGCACTTTCAGCAGCCGCAACTGGCTTCTCGCCACGGTGCAGTCGCGCTTGTATGACTTGCCGTATATGCGCTTGAATGTGCTGTCGTCGATTGTTTCCGCCACAAAGCACTTGCTGGTTCCGCCAAATGCCGCTATGCTCCTTTCGTCCACAATGCGCCCTGCCTCCCAGTTGCGCAGTGCGCCCTGTTCGCCGCTCGCCGCGCCGCTGGCTGTCGTGCCTTTTGCGCATGGGGTGGTGCACCACGCAAGCGCGACCATTATGCAAGCGGCAGTGGCGTGTCTTAGAAATTTGGTTTTCATTCGTTCAGAAAATAAACAGGTGAGTTCCACACTCCATCTTTGCGCAATGCTCCGGTCTGGGTGAAGTGCTTGAGCCATTTCAGCGCGGTGTTTTGGCGTAGGCCGAACAGGCGCTCCATGTCGCGGCGGTTTATGCACTTGTTGGTGGCGAGGTATTCCTTTATCTTGGCCAGCATGGTCTCTTCTGTGTGCTCGTTCGACTTAGTGGTGAATGTTGACCGCTCGAAGCGCGCGCCGTTCTTCACGGTTCGCAGCATCGATGCGTCGGGGCGAAACTTGATGTTGCGCACGCTGATGTATTCGCCGCGCACCTTGCTGGCGGGTTTGTCGCTGGGCATGTCCAGGTCTACCGACAGCGAGAAGTAGCCGATTGACGGGATGTAGAAGCGGTTGCCGAGCGATAGCTCGTGTATCATGTTCTCGCGCAATGCCGCGAGACTCGCCGCCACGCCGCCTTCCGGCAGTGAGCTGGCCGCTTGCATGTGGCTAAAAAAGCACTTCTTTTCCATTGGAGGGTTCTCGTGGATACGCACATAATGGCGCACGTCGCCCGAACCTTGCGCGTTTTTGATTGATTGTACTTCGTATTTTATACTCATGGTTATGTTGGTGTTATGGTCGCAAAGTTACGAATTATATGTCTGAAAGTCTCACCAGCGTGCTTTTAAAGGCAAAAGTGTCGTTTTAAGTCTTCTTACACCAATTGGGGTAAGCGTTTACTCCAATTGGTATAAGAGCTTACACCAGCTGAGGTAAGCGTTAACTTCAGTTGGTGTAAGCTGGCCAAACGACGTTTTCGTGGCGAGAAAATATTGCTCCCGATGGGGTCAAATGCGTTTTTAGCGTTCATCATGAGTGTGGCTTTGCCTGCGTTGGTGGTTTTGGGAGCCGTTTGGCTTGCTGAATTATTATGCGTGGAATATCGCAAATTTTGCTCTTAAACGTTTCTTTCGCTAACAAATTGTCGTTAAATCGCGCGAATTTCAAGCATTTCTTGATGTTTTCTTTTCGATAGCCCGCTTTTTGTCTTATCTTTGCATAAGATAAGCTGCACTCGGCAAATTGAAAGCAAGCTTTCTTTGCTCTCGTATATAATAAAGGTAATGGCAAGATGAGGCGGCTGACAAAAATGAAAACACAAAACATACATTCATTATAAATGACAGGTATCATAAGACCCATAGGCTACGAGCCACTGCTTGACACCAAGCAGACAGAACAAGGAATAAAGTTGATAAAAGACTTTTTCCAACAGAATTTGTCAACGGAGTTGCGCCTTAGGCGCGTTACGGCACCATTGTTTGTGCTGAAGGGACTGGGCATAAACGACGACCTCAATGGCGTTGAGCGCGCAGTGACGTTTCCCATAAAAGACCTTGGCGACGCGAAGGCCGAGGTGGTGCATTCGCTCGCCAAGTGGAAGCGACTCTCATTGGCCGAGTATAAGATTGAGCCAGGCTATGGCATATATACCGACATGAACGCCATTCGGGCCGACGAGGAGCTTGACAATCTGCACTCGCTGTATGTTGACCAGTGGGACTGGGAGGCAGTGATTACAGCCAAGGAGCGCACCGTGGAGTACTTGAAGAGCGTGGTGGAGCGCATCTATGCCGCCATACGCCGCACGGAGTACCTCACATGCGAGACCTACGCTCAGATAAAGCCGTTCTTGCCGGAAAAGATAACGTTCGTGCATAGCGAAGACTTGCTGGCGATGTATCCCGACAAGTCGCCGCGCGAGCGCGAGGATGCCATCTGCGAGAAGTATGGCGCTGTGTTCGTGATAGGAATAGGCGGCAAACTGCCTAACGGCGAGAAGCACGACGGCCGCGCCCCCGACTACGACGACTGGTCAACGCCAACCGCCGACGGCCACATCGGACTTAATGGCGACATTCTCATATGGTATCCGGTGCTTGGCCGCTCGTTTGAGTTGTCGTCGATGGGCATACGCGTAGACAAGGAAGCCCTTTTACGGCAGCTGAAGGCCGAGGGCGTTGAAGACCGCCAGCAACTATACTTCCACAAGAAACTGATTGACGGTGAGTTGCCGTTGAGCATTGGTGGGGGCATTGGGCAGAGCCGCTTGTGCATGGTATTGCTCCACAAGGGGCATATCGGCGAGATACAGGCAAGTATCTGGCCCGACGAGATGCGCGCGAAGTGCAAGTCGATGGGCATGACGCTTATCTAACAACCTTTTTTTGACGGCGTGGCTTCTTGGCCGCGCCTGCGTAAATTCCGACGAAAAGAGTAGGGCGGAAGACAATGGAGGCAAACTCGCCTCGCCATTGTCTTCCGCCCTGTTTTTGTGGCTATGAGCCGAAAAACCTAACGTAACATACGTTTACCTTGGTTCAAATCGAACCAAGTTGTTTTTTTACCGTCACTAAGCCAGTTCAAGTCCGAGCAATTCCCTTAGCTTCTCCACCGCAGGGTTGCTCTTGCTCATCTCGATGTATTGCTCGCGCCGTGTCAGTATGCGTGTCTTCTCGTGGTGCTCGTTTACTTTGATTGACAGCGTTATCGCCTTGTTGTGCAGATACAGTTTCAGGGTGTTCACTATACTGCCCTTTATCTTGTCCATCTGCTCAAGCAGCAGTTCGTTGTCCACCACCACCTCTACGGCAGGCATGGTCGTCAGCGTTGGCGCCATGTTTCTCATGCGCGCGGCAATGCCGCTGAGCTGCTGCGGCATACGGTTGCACATCGCCATCCATTGCAGTTCCAAGTCCTGCTGCGTAAACTCGCAAGCCTCGTTTTTCGGTTGCGCATTGGGGTCGTTGGGGTCGAGGGTTCCGGGCAGCACAACCATCTTCTTCTGTTGCGCCGACTGCTTAAGGTTTTTCCACGAGAAGCCCAAGGCACCCGAAGCCGACTTCAGCACAGGCCGTGCCGTGGAGTTGTAGGTGGCCGTTGGGGCTTGCGCCTGTGCCGGCTTTCCCGAACTGGTCTCGCTTGCGTTCGATGCCGTTTGCTCTGGCGCGGCATACGCCACGGGCTTTGCCGCCCGTCCAGCAACATTGTCATTGCTCCCGGCCGAGGCCACCTGCTTAGCCTTCGCTGCAGGCCGGGGCTGCTGGATGAGGTTTCGAAACAGGGATTTCAGACGCTTGGGGCCGCGCCCCGCCGCTGGCGAGTCGTCGGGCTGCGTTATCTGTGCCATCTCTATCAGTGTCAGCTCCACGAGCAGCCGCTTGTTTCCGCTTTGGCGGTAGTTGATGTCGCATTGGTTCATGAGCCTCAATGCCTGGTAGAGAAACCTTGATTCGCACTTCTTCGCCTGTTCTTGGTAGCGCTCACGCTGCCTTTCGCCCACTTCGAGCAGCTTCAGCGTGCTTTCATCTTTGGCCATCAGCACGTTGCGCGTGTGGCGCGCCAGTCCGGCAATGAGCAGTCCGCCGTCGAAGCCCTTGTTGATTATGCCATTGAGCAGCACCATTATGTCGGCCACCTTGTTCTCGCAGCACAGGTCAATGATGCGGAAGTAGTTGTCGGAGTCGAGCACGTTCAGGTCTTCTATCACCTTCTCGTAGGTGATGTTGCCTTGGCAGAAGCTTGCCGCCTGGTCGAATATCGACAAGGCGTCGCGCATTCCTCCGTCGGCCTTCTCGGCAATCACGGCCAATGCTTCCTCCTCGCAGGCGATGCCTTCCTTTTCGGCCACGCGCTTCAGGTGGGCAATGGTGTCGCTCACGGTCATGCGCTCGAAGTCGTATATTTGGCAGCGCGACAGTATGGTTGGCAATATCTTGTGCTTCTCGGTTGTGGCGAGAATGAAAATCACGTGGGCCGGCGGCTCTTCGAGAGTCTTCAGAAAGGCGTTGAACGCCGCCGTGGAGAGCATGTGTACCTCGTCGATGATGAACACCTTGTAGCGTCCCACCTGCGGCGGTATCCTCGTTTGCTCCATTAGCGTCTTTATGTGCTCTACCGAGTTGTTGCTTGCGGCGTCAAGCTCGAATATGTTGAACGACCTCTGCTCGTTGAACGCCTTGCAACTTTCGCACTCGTTGCACGCCTCGCCGTCGGGCGTGGGGTGCTGGCAGTTGATGGCCTTGGCGAATATGCGCGCGCAGGTGGTCTTTCCAACGCCGCGCGGTCCGCAGAAGAGGTAGGCGTGAGCGAGCTTTCCGCTCTTCACGGCGTTCTTCAGCGTTGTGGTCAGCGCCGCCTGTCCCACCACAGAGTCGAAGGTTGACGGACGGTATTTGCGCGCCGAAACTATGTATTCTTCCATAATTAATGTTGGCTATGGTTGGTGTGTTATGCGTGCAAAGTTAATAAAATAGCGGCCAAAAACGGCCATTACAGTAGCCTTTCTCGATAGTACTTGGCGCAAACTGCCCATGGCGAATGTCGCTTTTCGTGCGTTTGTGGCGATTTTTGTGTATCTTTGCAAGGCTTGCGCGCAAAACGTGGCAAGCGGCAACGACATGAACGGAGAAACAGAAGAACGCTTGAAAGAGATAAAACGCTCGTTCCGCATGATGATGAACGGCGTGGCGGCGCAGTCCATGCGCGACAAGGGGCTTGACTACCACGTGAACTGGGGGGCTTCGCTGCCCATGCTCAAGGCCAAGGCCAAGGAGATAGGCAAGGACTACAGTCTGGCCATTGCCCTGTGGAAGGAGGATGTGCGCGAGTGCAAGGTGCTCGCCACGCTTGTGATGCCTGCCGAGAGGATGTTGCCCGAGGTGGTTGACATCTGGATGGAGCAGACCCGCTCGCAGGAGATTGCCGAGCTGGCCTCGCTCAATCTGTATCAGCACTTGCCGTTTGCGGCGGAGAAGGCATACCGCTGGATAGCCTCCGACAAGGAACTCTACCAGTTGTGTGGCTTCCATGTGCTTTCGCGCCTGTTCATGAACGGGCAGGAACCCAACGAGCGCGGCATCAACGAATATATCGACCAGTTGCAGGTGGCCTTGCAGGGTGAGTCGATGGCTGTCAGAAAGGCTGCCATGGCGAGCGCGTTGCGCTTTGCCGAACTGGGGCTGGTGTATGAGCGGCTGGCAAAAAGTGCGTTGAAGCGGCTCGGCTTGGAACTTTTTTGAGTGGCTACATGGAAGTCATCCAAATTTTTATGAGTTTAGAAATTAGAAGAGATAAAAGGCCAAATAAATCTTCGTCAGAAAAGTTTAGGCGGCTTCGTAGACTGTTTCCGAATAAAATGTATTAATTTTGTGCGGTTTTGAATAAATACTGATGACTAAAGACAGTGCGAAAGCGTCCGTAAGGCAGATACTTACCAACTACCTGGAGCTGAACAACCATCGGAAGACCCCTGAGCGGTATGCCATACTTGATGCGGTATATAGCATCGACGGGCATTTCTCGCTTGAGGAGCTTGGCGAAAAACTCGCCAACGATGAGCACTTTCCAGTCAGCAGGGCCACACTATACAACACCTTGAGGCTGTTTATGGAGCTGCGGTTGGTTACGCGCCACAGGTTTCAAGGCACAACAAAATATGAGGCTTGCTATGACAACAACAGTCATTGCCACCAGATATGCACCGTGTGTGGCAAGGTGACGGAGGTGAGGTCGTCGGAGATAATCAGTGCGGTCAACGACTTGCCGCTGAAAAATTTCCGTAAGGACGGCTTCACATTATATATATATGGTGTGTGTCGCGCTTGCCAAACGAAGCAGTCGCGACATAAAGACAGTATGGTAAGACAAAGAAACACAAAAGAATAAACGTTATGAGTAAAGGAAAGGTAGATGTCCTCCTGGGCCTTCAATGGGGCGACGAGGGCAAAGGCAAGGTTGTCGATGTGCTTACACCGCAGTATGACGTGGTGGCACGTTTCCAGGGTGGTCCCAATGCGGGTCACACGCTTGAGTTCGAGGGGCAGAAATATGTGCTCCGCAGCATCCCCTCGGGAATATTCCAAGGTGGTAAGACCAACATCATTGGCAACGGTGTGGTGCTGGCTCCCGACTTGTTCATGGAAGAGGCAAAGGCTCTTGAGGCCAGTGGGCATGACTTGCGCAGCCGTCTGCACATATCGAAGAAGGCACATCTGATAATGCCGACCCACAGGGTGCTCGACGCTGCCTACGAGGCTGCCAAGGGCAAGAGTAAGGTTGGCACCACGGGCAAGGGCATCGGTCCCACATACACCGACAAGGTGTCGCGCAACGGACTGCGTGTCGGCGATATCTTTGAAGGCTTTGAACAGAAGTATGCCGAGCACAAGGCTCGCCATGAGGCCATTCTCAAGTCGATGGGCTATGAGTATGACATCACCGAGGTTGAGAAGAAGTGGATGGAGGGCATCGAATACCTGCGCCGCTTTGAGATTGTGGATTCAGAGCACGAGATAAACAATCTGCTCCGCAATGGCAACAGTGTGCTCTGCGAGGGCGCGCAAGGCACAATGCTCGACGTTGACTTCGGATCTTATCCATTCGTGACGTCGTCCAACACCATCTGCGCCGGTGCTTGCGTTGGCCTTGGCATTGGTCCCAACAAGATTGGCGAGGTGTATGGCATAATGAAGGCTTATTGCACGCGTGTGGGCGCAGGCCCGTTCCCCACGGAGCTGTTTGACGCCACGGGCGACCTGATACGCCAACTCGGCCATGAGTATGGCGCCGTGACTGGCCGTGAGCGTCGTTGTGGATGGATTGACCTCGTGGCTTTGAAGTATGCCATAATGGTGAACGGGGTTACGCAGCTCATCATGATGAAGAGCGACGTGCTCGATGGCTTCGACACCATAAAGGCTTGTGTGGCTTATAAGCAGAACGACAAGCAGATAGACTACTTCCCTTATAATATCGAAGAAGGCATTGAGCCTGTCTATAAGGAACTGCCAGGATGGAAGACCGACATGACCAAGTTTACAAGCGAGGAGCAGTTCCCCAAAGAGTTTAACGATTACATCAAATTCCTTGAGGCAGAGCTTGAAACGCCAATCAAGATAATATCAATTGGTCCGGATCGCGACCAGACAATCGTGAGGAAATAAATGGCACAGAAACCAAGTATTCCAAAAGGAACGCGCGACTTCTCGCCTGTCGAGATGGCCAAGCGCAACTACATATTCGACACCATACGCTCGGTGTATGCACTGTATGGCTTTCAGCAGATAGAGACTCCGGCAATGGAGACCTTGCAGACGCTGATGGGAAAGTATGGCGAGGAGGGCGACAAACTGTTGTTTAAGGTGCTCAACAGCGGCGACTTCATGTCGAAGGTTGACGAGAAGGATTTGCAGGAGCGCAACTCGCTGCATCTTGCCGCGCGTCTTTGCGAAAAGGGGCTGCGCTACGACCTTACCGTGCCCTTTGCGCGCTATGTGGTGATGCACCGCGACGAACTGCAATTGCCGTTCAAGCGCTATCAGATACAGCCGGTGTGGCGTGCCGACAGGCCACAGAAGGGGCGTTACCGTGAGTTCTACCAGTGTGACGCCGATGTGGTTGGCAGCGACTCGTTGCTCAACGAGGTTGAGCTGATGCAGATTGTTGACACTGTGTTCACGCGCTTTGGTGTTAGGGTGTGCATAAAGATAAACAACCGCAAGATACTTACTGGCATAGCCGAGGCCATAGGTGCACCCGACAAAATAGTGGACATAACGGTGGCCATCGACAAACTCGACAAGATTGGGCTAGACAATGTGAACGCCGAACTGCGCGACAACGGACTCTCTGACGATGCAGTGGCCAAGCTGCAACCAATAATATCGCTCAGCGGAAGCAATGACGACAAACTCGCAACTATAGCGGAGGTGCTGAAGGACAGTGAGGTTGGACTGAAAGGAGTGGAGGAGACCCGCTTCATTCTCGACACATTGAAGACAGCAGGGTTGAACAACGAGATTGAGTTTGACCTTACCCTTGCGCGTGGACTCAACTACTACACGGGTGCCATATTCGAGGTGAAGGCTCTCGACACACCCATGGGTAGCATTACCGGTGGTGGACGCTACGACAACTTGACGGGCATATTCGGCATGCCTGGCCTTAGTGGGGTGGGTATTTCATTTGGAGCTGACCGCATATTCGATGTGCTCAACGCCCTCGACCTGTATCCTAAGGAGGCTGTTGGCGGCACGCAGCTGCTCTTTATCAACTTCGGCGACAAGGAAACTGCGTATTGCATGCCTATTGCGGCAGAGGTCCGCAAGGCTGGAATACGTGCCGAGATATATCCAGACAGTGCGAAGATGAAGAAGCAAATGGCTTATGCCAATGCTAAGAATGTGCCTTTTGTGGCTCTTGCCGGCGAGAATGAGATTGCCGAGGGCAATATTACGCTCAAGAACATGGCTACTGGCGAGCAGCAGATGGTCACTCCAGGTGAGCTTGTTGCCGCAGTTCAGCAGTGACGCGGCGCACCTGACACACATACCGATAAGGGGTCGCCGCTCATGCGGATGGCCCCTTATCGGTATATACTTACATGAAGTTGCGGTTGAAAGGCATGTGGAAAAAACTTGAAAATAAAGGTATTCCTTCTCTTGCAGCCGCATGGATGTTGAAGACAAACTTGAAAAACAATAAACCTAAAATGAACAGATTAAGAAACATCTCTTTGGCCGTAGTGCTGCTGCTTGTGCTGACGGCCTTCAAGCAAGACCATGTACCGACAATCTTTATGATTGGCGATTCGACCATGGCAAACAAGAACATAAACCATGGAAGTCCTGAGCGTGGATGGGGCATGGTGTTGCAGTGCTACTTCGATGACGGAGTGAAAGTGGACAACCATGCGGTGAACGGACGCTCGTCGAAGAGCTTCATCGATGAGGGACGCTGGCAGAAGGTGCTCGACCTGATAAAGCCGGGCGACTACGTCTTCATACAGTTTGGTCACAACGACGAGAAGCCAAAGGCCGACCGCCATACCGACCCCGGCACGACTTTCGATGAGAACTTGCGCAAATTCGTGCGTGAGACGCGTGAAAAGGGTGGTACGCCAGTGCTCTTCAACTGTGTGGTGCGCCGCAACTTCTTTAAGAAAGTGCCCAAGAACGACGATGATGAGGCTCTGCGCAATACCGTGGCTTCGAAGGTGAAGCCAGAAGAAGGCGACACGCTCTACGACACTCACGGCGACTACCGCTACTCTCCACGCAACGTGGCAAAGGAGATGGGGGTGGTGTTCATCGACGCAAACACTATAACGCACAACTTGGAACAGGGCTTGGGGCGTGAGAAGTCTAAGAAGCTGCACATGTGGTTCTTGCCCGGCGAAGAGCCTTCGATACCGAAAGGACGCGAAGATAACACTCATTACAACATTTATGGCTCTCATGTAGTGGCCAAACTTCTTGCCGACGCTGTGGCCAAGGAAATTCCTGCGCTGAAGAAGCATCGTGTTGACTATGATATGGCTGTGGCCAAAAACGGTTGCGGTGACTATTTCAATGTTCAGGATGCCGTAGATGCCGCGCCTGAAGGCAAGAAAACCACCATACAGCTGTTTAAGGGCGAATGGACAAAGCCCACTGTCGCCAAGGGGAAAAAGGTGAAGTTCATTCTGCGCAATGGTGCAAAGTGGAAGTGATTGCCATTTGGGGTTGACGGCCACCGTGAGTATTGTGGTCGATTGAGGTGTGATGTGATCTATTGAAGTGTAAACTTCGAAGTTCTGCAAAAAACAACCGTGTGGTTGCAGGTGGACAATGCCCGTCCTGTCAACCACACGGTTGTTTTTTTTCGCCACTGGCCAAGTTCTGTATTATGCAGGAAGCTTATGCCCGTGGCATATTGCCACCGTTATTCCGGCTTCATGTTTGTGTACACGTTCTGTACGTCGTCATCGTCCTCGAGAAGGTCTACCATCTTCTCTATGGTCTCGCGCTGCTCGGGAGTTACTTCCTTCAAGTCGTTGGGGATGCGCGTAAATTCGGCGCCGGTTATCTCCAGCCCCATACCTTCAAGGTGCTTTTGAATGTCGCTGAAGCTTGTCGGCTCTCCGTAGATGGTCACTTCGCCCGTCTCTTCATCCTCGTCATAGTCCTCGTCAACGCCATAGTCTATGAATTCAAGTATAAGGTCATCCATGACAAGACCGTCCTTTTTCTTGAATGTGAACACGCTCTTGTGGTCGAAAAGGAACGAAAGTGACCCTTGGGTGCCAAGGTTACCGCTAAACTTGTTGAACACGGCGCGCACATTGGCCACGGTTCTTGTGGTGTTGTCGGTTGCGGCATCAACGAATACGGCTATTCCGTGGGGGCCGTATCCCTCGTATGTCACTTCCTTGAAGTCCTTTTGGTCTTTGCCCATTGCGTTTTTGATGGCGCGCTCCACGTTGGCGTTGGGCATATTCTCGCGCTTTGCGGTCTGCATGATGGCCCTCAGGTGCGGATTGTTGTCGGGGTCAGGTCCGCCAGCCTTGACGGCTATCGCTATTTGCTTTCCTATCTTCGTGAACGTACGGGCCATATGACCCCATCTTTTCAGCTTTGCTGCCTTTCTATATTCAAATGCTCTTCCCATTGGAGTTTTTTATTATCGGAGCTCAGCTCCAAGTTTTGTTTTTAAGTTTGTTATCAATTTACCCATCAAGGCGTCTATTTGCTTGTCGTTGAGTGTCTTCGTTTCGTCTTGCAGAATGAAGTTCACGGCATAGCTCTTCTTTCCAGCCGGCAGGTTCTTGCCTTCATACACGTCGAAAAGCTCCACTCTCTTGAGTAGTTTCTTCTCTGTTTGGCGGGCTATCTTCTCGATTGACTCAAACTCTACGCTATTGTCAACGAGTAGGGCGAGGTCGCGGCTGACGGCGGGATACTTGCTTATTTCGCTGTAAAGCACTTGCGATTTGCGCACGGCCTTCATCAGCGATGTCCAGCTCAGCTCGGCATAGTAGACCGGTTGGTCGATATCGGCTGCGTTGAGCACCTTCTTTGCCAACACACCAAGCTCGGCGAGCTTCTTGCCTCCACGGGTTTCTATGGCGATACCGTTCGAGAATATGTCGTTGTCACTCTTCTTGCGCACGGTAGCCTCCTGTGGAAGGCCAATGCGGCGGAACACGTTCTCTACATATGCGGCCAATTCAAAGAAGCTGCTGTCCTCATTGGGGTGTGCCCAACTGCCCTCCACGCGCTTGCCTGTGACCCACAGAGCCAAATGGTTGTCCTCGGAATAAGCGGCCATTGGATTGTCGTGGTTCTGTTTTTCAGGTGCAAAGTGATAGACGTTGCCAAACTCGAAGAACCTGAGGTTTTGGCTCTTGCGCTTTGCGTTGTGCTCAATGCTCTCCAAACCACCGAACAACAGAGTTTGGCGCATCACGTTGAGGTCGGTGCTCAATGGATTCATTATCCTCACGCAGTTTTCCGCCGGATAGGCGTTGCGTTGGTCGTAGTAGGCACCTTTGGTCAGTGAGTTGTTGAGTATCTCGTTGAAGCCGCAGCCCACAAGCTGTTCGCCAACGATATTGGCCAGCTTGTGCTTATTGTCCTCGTCGCCCTTCACCACAAGGCATCCCTTTAGTTGCAGTGGTATTTCCACATTGTTGTAGCCGTATATGCGGAGTATGTCCTCAACCACATCGCATGGACGCTGCACGTCAACTCGATAGGCCGGCACGTCAAGCTCGATGCCATCGGCCGTTTCGGATAATATCTTCATCTCCAGACTTTGGCAGATGCTTTTTATAGTGTCGTTGTCTATTTCCTTTCCGATAAGCGACTTGGCATAGTTGTAGCTCAGGCTAACCTTCGCGTCTTCTATAGGGTTAGGATACACGTCGTGTATTTCCATCGACACCTTTCCGCCCGACAGCTGCTTGCACAATATGGCTGCTTGTTTCAGGGCGTAGATTACGCCGTTGGGGTCGATGCCGCGCTCGAAGCGGAACGAAGCGTCGGTGCTGAGTCCGTGGCGGCGTGCGCTCTTGCGTATCCACGTGGGGTGGAAGTATGCACTCTCGAGCACTATGTTGCGCGTGGTCTCGTATGTTCCGCTGCCTTTGCCGCCGAATATTCCGGCTATGCACATCGGCTCCTTTTCATTGCTTATGCTCAGGTCGTGGTCTCCAAGGGTGTGCTCTTCGCCGTCGAGTGTCACAAACTTGGTTCCTTCCGGCTGCGTGCGCACAATTATCTTGTGGCCTTCCACCATGTCTGCGTCGAAACAGTGCAGAGGCTGTCCGTAGGCCATCATTATATAATTGGTGATGTCTACGATGTTGTTTATCGGGCGCAGTCCAACCGTGCGCAGTTTGTTCTGCAACCATTCGGGACTCTCTTTCACGTCGCACCCCGTGAGGCTTACGCAGGCATAGCGACGACAAGCCTCGGTGTTTTCTATGCTCACTTCTATTGGCAAGTCGCAATTGTCCACCGTGAAGTCTTCGCAGTCAGGGCGGTGCAGACTTGTCTCGTGGCCGTTGCGCTTCAGCCATGCATAGAGATCGCGTGCCACGCCCCAATGCGACAGAGCGTCGGCCCTGTTGGCTGTGATGTCTATCTCTATGAGCCAATCGCTCTCCATGTGGTAGTATTCAGCTGCTGGCTGGCCAACTGTGGCGTTGTCGGGCAGTACGATTATTCCGTCGTGGCTTGTGCCTACGCCAATCTCATCTTCGGCGCAGATCATGCCGAAGCTTTCCACGCCGCGCAGTTTCGACTTCTTGATGACGAACTCTTTGTCGCCGTCATACAGCGTGCAGCCCAAATCTGCCACGATGACCTTCTGTCCGGCGGCCACATTGGGCGCGCCACAGACTATCTGCGATGGATTTTCGCGACCCAAGTCAACGGTCGTGACGTGCAAGTGGTCGCTGTTGGGGTGTGGCTCGCAGGTGATGACTTTGCCTACATAGAGTCCCTTCAGGCCTCCCTTGATAGTTTGGACTTCCTCAAGAGCATCAACTTCCAAACCTGTTGAGGTGAGCGCATCGCACACTTCTTGTGGAGAAAGGTCGAAGTCGACATACTCCTTGAGCCAATTATATGAAACGTTCATTCTGAAAAATGTGTCTTTAAGTCATTCATATTTGGGCGCAAAAGTACTACTTTTTCGTCTATTGTGCAAATTTTCAACGTATTGTTTGGTGGTGTTGCGGATGGCATGGAAAAGCAGAAAGTGTGGTTTCCATGCTCCATGAAGAACGTAGGAAACCACACCTTCCATTATAATACTATCTGTAGGAGGCTTCAGTGGTTGCACACCTTGGTGATGTCCACCGTGAAGTCGCCCTTCTCGGCAGTTGGCATGAACTTTCCTCGTGCCTCAAGAAAGTCTACCAGCTCTGCCGCCGTCATGCCTTCGGCAGAACACGTGTAGAACCGTTCATCCTGTCCGAACCGCTCGACGATTGCATCGATGAGTTGTTGTTTCGTCGCGTAACTGTTGCCCTCCATCATTTGGAGCACTTCATGGCCATGTGTCATAATTGTATGTCTTTTTTGGGGGTATGTTTTTGTGGTGGCTCACTTATCTGGCCACCTTCAATGTCGTCCTTTGCCCGTTTGATTCTGCCTTGACGATGTAAATTCCGGAAGGAAGCGTGGCGAGGCTAATGGATTTCGCATCGTTCTTGACGGCCAATGTCTTTCCGCTTAGGTCTGTTACGGTGAAGTTGGCCACCTCTCCGTTTGTGGTGCATGCCACGTCGTTGGCCAGGCGGAGCTGCATCTTGCCGTAGGCGTGGCTTGTTGCAATGCCACTTGCCCCCTTGCCGCCTTTGACGATGCGTACATGGTTAAGGCGTGTGGCCGCTTGCACGCTCGACAAGTTCACCTCGGCATTGTCGCCGTTGTAGATGGCGGTGCGCGGCTCGTCGGTGGCCGCAGCATAGAAGTAGATGTCGTCGCTCTGTTCTGTGCCTGTCTTCTGTGTCATTACGCAGAGGTTGCCGCCAGTGTAGGCAAATGGCGTGGCGATGTCGAAGAACAGGGTGTGGCTGCCGTTGAGGAATGTCACAGCCGTGTCGCATACGAGCGTCATGTCCTTTTCGTCAATCCATCCGCTGGTCACTGCGGTGTTTTTGGTGTTGGCGAGGTATATCTTGATGGCTATGTCGGCCAGTGGGCTGCCGTTGTTCACATAGTCGTATTGCAGCTGGCGTATGTCGCCGGCCTCGCCGCCCGTTTCCATGGCATTGTAGATGGCTTGTGCGTAGCTGTATTTGTAGCCGCCAAACCAGAATGGGAAGTCGGTGTAGTAGTCTTTGCCGCCCATCTCTACCACGGTGTCGCCAACGCACATCACGTTGAAGCTTGTGGCGATAGTGTCGTTGGCCGCATTGCCGTCGCCATTGGCCACGGCCACGGCTTTCAGCGCAACCAAGCCCGAACGGGTAGGCGTGTAGCTGAGCTTCACGTCGGTGGCGTCGCCATGCGCCAAAGTCTCGGCAACTGACGTTGAGGCGAGTTCGTTGTCGTCACCGTCAAGTAGCTTCACAGTGTAGCCATCCACGGCGTTCACGCCCACGTTGCTTACCGCCACGTGGAGCGTCGCCTCGCTGTCCTTGTATAGTTGGCCGTCGGCCTGAAGGCCAGTGGCGCTAAGGTCGGTGTCGTGCTCAATGTCAACGGCAAAGGCCGTTATCTTGATCAAGAACTGGTCGGCTTTGGAGAGGGCGGCCATGCAGAACTGGTAGTCGCCGTCCTCGTCTACGATGAACGACACGGTGCGCGTCACGGCATCGGTGTAGCCGGGAGTGGTGAAGTTATCCAAGTCTTCAAGCACGCGTTCGCCATTGCCGCCCTTGAGCGACAGGCGGAAATGTTCTGAAGAGAACACATTGGGGGCGACAATGTCGTACTTCACAGCGTAGTTGGCGTTGGCCTTGAGGCGGAACGGCACCGATACCAAACTGTCGTCGGCACTGTTGGTATAGCTTGTGTTGTAGACGAACTCTGTTCCGCTGTTGCTCCATGTGCATCCGTCGCCATTGTTGTCGACAATGCGCCATTGGCTGCGCCACAACTTGCCGTCGAAGT
The DNA here is from genome assembly GCA_963659505.1 of Lachnospiraceae bacterium. Lineage (GTDB taxonomy): Bacteria > Bacteroidota > Bacteroidia > Bacteroidales > Bacteroidaceae > Prevotella. The sequence goes on along the minus strand of CAVKUV010000015.1, from coordinate 18,966 downwards.
CGATGGAATAGGGTGGGGCGAGTGGTGATCCGGCCAGCACGGCTTGTGTGGTTGTGGTGTTGCCAGTGCCAACGGCATTGCGGCACGCCACGTTCCAAGTGTAGTAGCACGCAGGGGCGTCAACGTCGTCGATGAGCACAGTGTCGGTCATGCCGTCGAACACGGCTCCGTCGGGCATTCGCGTCACGGTGTAGACAAGGTTCTCTGGCTTTATGCTGCCGCCATTCTTGCCGACGGTTGGGGCTGTCCATGAAATCTTCACTTTGTCGCCCGTCTTTGTCGCCTTGAGGTTTGCCACTGTGCCGGGCGTGTCCTCGCCAGCCAGCACCCTCACTGATGCGCCGTCGCCACGTCCGGCCTCGTTGTAGGCGTAGACGACATAGCGCACTTTGCCGCCGCTTACGTCCTTGTCGGTAAAGGCCGACTGCTGCCCGGCCACGGGGTCGCTGATGGTGCCGATGAGCCGCCCGGCTTTCCATACCTCAACTTTGGTCAGCCGCCCGCCGCCAAGCGAAGCCCCTCCGTAGGTGGCCGACGGGTTGGTCCATGTCAGGGTCACACCATTGTCGTCAACATTGGCTTGCAGAGCGTTGGGCTTGGCCGGGGCGTCTTTGGCCGCAATGGCGAAAGGAATGTGCAGACCAACGATGAGCGAGTTGTCGCTGAGCTGTTCCTTTTTGACAACTTGTGCCGTGGACGGGTCCAGTTGGCAGAAGAAGGTGTTGTCGTTTTCGTCGAGTCCGCTCCAATACAGCTCGTCGGTGGCTCTGTCAAACTCCATCGACTGCGCCTCCGATGTGCTGCAGCTGATGCCCGTTGAGCCAACGAGCGACAGTTCGCCGCTGCTCTTGTCCATCTCGTATAGATTGGCGTTGGCGTCGATGGCATACATGTCGCCAAAATATGTGCAGGCCAAGCCAACGATCTTGGCCTGTAGCTCGGCCACTTTCGTGTAGCTGCCAGTCGTGGTGTCTATCTTTATCAATCGTGGCTTCACCTCCTCGCCCGTGTTCTTCACCATCACGCCATAGAGCGTGGATGTTGAATAGTCGTAGGTGAGGTCGGAGCATTGGTAGGGCTGTTGCGAGTAGCGCAGTTTCAGCTTCTTGCTGTCGATGTCGTAGGTGCAAAGCCCTTCGGGCAGATAGCCCGTGGCATCGTCGGACAGCAGCATCATGTACTTGCCGTCGGCATAGGCACCGCCCCAAAACTGGTACATCATGGAGGTGAGCAACTGAGGTTTTAGGCTATCGGTGTCAAACTTGTACATGCCGATAGGCACTTCGCCATTGCTGCTGTTGCCCGTCATAAAGCCATACACGTCTTTTGCCTTGGTGGGCAGGAAGACAGCCAAAGCCAAGCAGACAAGGGTGATGCTGAGAAAATTCCTTTTCATTCGTTTCTTTGTTCTTGTTGTGGTAAGTAATGTTCAAAAAATAACTTGAGCAAGTTTGTGGAATATGTCCATATGTGCTTGTGGGGTTTGACCCACCCTGTCTTTTTGCCGTTTTTGCGACTTCTTTTACATAAGATAGGCTGCGCCTCAGCAATTGAAGCAAGCTTCATTGCGTTCGGCTTGCACTATCTTTCAGTCACATAGCCCGCTATGCTCCTTCAAAGAAGCCGGCAAAACCAGCTAAAAATACAGGGCAAACTTGCGCAACTTATTTTTTGAACATTACTAAGTGGCGTCTTTCACCGTCACTAAAAAAAACGCAAAAGTGCCATGTCCAAATTCCGCATGGAAATTTGGGCATGGCCTATTGCTTAGTTCGTGTGAAATAACAGATTGGTTATTCAGCCTCGTTCTCAGGACGCAACTTGCGTACGGTCTCTGCTGCGCGCCACATTTCCATGTTGCGCATTGCCTCAAGCTCCTTGTTGAGGCCGTCGCGGTAGTCGGGCTTAGAGTTGCTGTCGATGGATATCTGTGCCTCGTTGCCGCTCTTAACCGACAGGTAGAGCCACTCCATCACAGGCTTGATAGCCTCGCGGAAGCGTGGTGCCCAGTCGAGTGCGCCGCGCTGTGCGGTAGTTGAGCAGTTGGCGTACATCCAGTCCATGCCCTTCTCGGCGAAGAGGGGCATAAGGCTCTGTGTAAGCTCCTCGACAGTTTCGTTGAAAGCCTCCGAGGGAGAGTGTCCGTGCTCGCGCAGCACTTCATACTGAGCTTCGAGCAGACCCTCGATGGCGCCCATGAGCGAGCCACGCTCACCGGTAAGGTCACTTGTTGCCTCGCGCTGGAATGTTGTCTTGAACAGATAGCCTGCGCCGATACCAATACCGAAGGCGATGGTCTTCTCCTCAGCCTTGCCCGAAGCGTCCTGATAGACGGCGTAAGAGCAGTTGAGTCCGCGGCCTTCGAGGAACATTGTGCGCAGCGATGTGCCAGAACCCTTGGGGGCAACCATGATAACGTCGATGTCGGCTGGGGGCACTACGCCTGTGCGGTCGTTCCAGTTGATGGCAAAACCGTGTGAGTAGTAAAGTGTCTTGCCCTTGGTGAGGTGCTTCTTTATTGTAGGCCATGCCTGAATCTGTCCTGCGTCAGAAAGCAGCATACAGATTATTGTGCCCTTCTCGGCAGCCTCTTCGATGGAGAAGAGTGTCTTGCCGGGAACCCAACCGTCGGCAACAGCCTTGTCGTAGGTCTTGCCGGGACGCTGGCCGACGATGACATTGAAGCCGTTGTCGCGCAGGTTGCCTGCCTGTCCGGGACCCTGGATGCCATAGCCGATTACTGCTATCGTCTCGTTCTTCAACACTTCGTGTGCTTTCTCAAGAGAGAACTCTTTGCTGGTGATGACAGTCTCGATGACACCACCAAAATTCATTTCTGCCATAGTTTGTGTAAATTTTTAATTGGCTGCCTGTTGTTGGCCGCCTTTTGTTCTTATTGTTGTTTGTTTTTTTTGTCTTTTTGCGCGCGCTACAACGCGCGTTTTGTTTCACCTGTCGGTGAACACTATGCGGCTGCGGCACACTTCAGTGCCTTCGGGCGTGCCGTCTTCCTTGGCTATGCGTATGCAGCACTCGTTGTCCGACGGGCGCTCCATGCCAAACGACAACCTGTCGCCCTGGTGGCTTTCGGCCACATAGGCCACCTCGAAGCGCTTTACGACATGCCGCTTGTGCCAGTCGAGGTCGAACAGGTCGAGCACGTGCTCTATGTACTTCACCGAGTTGATGTGCCCGTTTACGTCAACGTCGCTATAGAACGTGTCTATCGTGCGCACTGGCGTAATGTCGCCGCCCATTTTCACTCGCGAAATCTTGCCGATGGGGCAAGGCTTGTCGGCCTCGATCCACTTGTTGATGTCGCCGTTGTTCACCTCAAGAATGTCCTGCGGCTGGCGTGTCACGGTGTCGATCATCGCCCACACGCTGCGCCCATAGCCAAACACGTGGCCATCTTCGCCCACCACCTTGAAGTTGCGGTTGGTGAAATACTTCATGGCGCTCTCCACCCACGTTTCAACGAAGAACTTCGTGTATTGCTCCGGCATGTCGTCCATCTCTATGGCAAGCCGCGACAGCACCCATGTCTTGTTGATGGTGTTGAGGTAGGCCATGCCGAAGTCGCGCTCCGTTGAGTGGAAGTCGGCTGCGTTGAGCATGTGGTTGCCCAAGTGTCCCATGAAGAGCCTGTGCGAAAAGTCGCAGTGGAAAGGCTCTGCCGCAAACGGGTATCTGCCAGTTTTGTCCATTCCTATGCCTGTTGGTATCTTTCCTTTTCCCTCTGTTCAAGGTATTGGCTCACCTCCTCCTCGGTGCTGCGCGTCACGGCGATGCGTCCGGAGCGCGTGTATTGCAGCACGCATCCGAACTTGTCGAGCGCGTGGTAGAGGTTCATTATCTCCTCGGTGCGGCCACTCTTCATCACGATTACGTATATGGGGTTTACCTCGGTGATGAAAGCGTCGTTGCGCCTTATCGTGCGTGATATCTCGGGGTTGGCCAGCACCTCAGGCGACGACAGCTTGTACAATCCCGTCTCGCGGATGAACAGTTCTGAGTCCTTGTAGTAGTTGACCTTCACCACATCAATCTTCTTCTCAATCTGCCGGGTTATCTTTATCACCTGGTCGGCATAGCACCATGCGGTTATGGTGTACTTGTGCAGTCCTTCGATGCTTGAGGCCGACACGTTCAGGCTTTCGATGTTTACCTGTCGGCGTGTGAACACGGCGGTTATCTGGTTGAGTATACCGGCGAGGTTCTCCGAATAGACCAAAAGTGTATATAGCGACTTGTCTTCTTCCATGTCGTAGTTTCCTATATTTCTATTTTCAACAGCATTTCATCGACACTCTTGCCCGGCGGTGTCATCGGGAGCACATTGTCGTCCTCCTTTATGGCACACTCCAGGATGTACGGCCCGTCGGTGGAAAGCATTTTCTCAACGGCGTCCTTCAGTTCCTCGCGCCTTGTGACCACGCCGTATGGAATGGCGTAAGCCTTGGCAACCGACTCGTAGTCGGGATTGAGCATCTTCGTGAACGAGCGTCTCTGGCCGAAGAACATGTCCTGCCATTGGCGCACGTTGCCGAGATAGTTGTTGTTCATCAAAATCATCTTCACCGGAGCCTGCTGCTCCATGATGGTGCCAAGCTCCTGAATGTTCATCTGGAAGCCGCCGTCGCCCGAGAACATGCACACCGTGCGGTCGGGTGAGCCAAACGTGGCGCCGATGGCGGCGGGCATGCCAAAGCCCATGGTGCCGAGTCCGCCGCTCGTGACGACAGAGCGCCTCTTGTTATACTTGAAGTATCGGCAAGAGAACATTTGGTTTTGGCCTACGTCGGTCACCAACACGGCTTCGCCCTTTGTGGCCTCGGCCACGGCGTTCACCACCTCGCCCATAAGCAATGGCCCGTCGGTGGGGTGTATGGCCGGCTCAACCACCTGTTTTCTCTCCTCTTCGGCCAGTGGGGCGAAGCTGTCGCGCCACTCCCTGTGGTTGGCTTTGTCGAGCAGAGCCGTTATCAGAGGCAGTGTCTCCTTGCAGTCGCCTATTACAGGCACGTCGGCCTTTATGCACTTGTCTATTTCCGAGCGGTCGATGTCGAGGTGTATCACCTTGGCCTGCTTGGCATAGGTAGATGGCATTCCCGTAACGCGGTCGCTGAACCTCATTCCTATGGCTATCAGCACGTCGCACTCCTGCTCCTTTACATTGGGCGCATAGCTGCCGTGCATGCCGAGCATGCCCGTGTTGAGCGGATGGTTGGATGGCAGGGCCGATAGGCCAAGCAGCGTGCGAGCTGCCGGTATGTCAGCCTTCTCAAGGAAGTCTACAAGCTCGTTGTTGGCGTTTCCGAGTTCAACGCCCTGTCCGACAAGAGCCAGCGGACGCTTGGCGTTGTTTATCAGTTGTGCCGCCGCATAGATGGCCGTCTTGTCAATCTTGGGGTAGGGCACATAACTGCGCACGAAGTCGATGTGCATGGGCTTCCATTCGGCGGTGTGCTCCTGTGCGTTCTTGGGCAGGTCGAGCACCACAGGCCCAGGTCGGCCGGAGCGGGCTATGTAGAAGGCGCGGCTCACGGCCCATGCCACTTGGTCGGCGTGGCGTATCTGGTAGCTCCACTTTGATATTGGCTGCGACACGCCCACGAGGTCAACCTCCTGGAACGCGTCAGTTCCGAGTGCGCCTATGCTCACCTGTCCGGCTATCACGACGATTGGCGTGGAGTCGATCATGGCGTCGGCCACTCCCGTAAGGGTGTTGGTCGCCCCTGGGCCGCTGGTCACGATGCACACGCCCACCTCGCCGCTTACTCTTGCATAGCCTTCGGCTGCATGTGTGGCAGCTTGTTCGTGGCGCACGAGTACGTGGTTGAACTTCTTGTTCTCGCCTTGGGTGTATCTGTAGAGCGCGTCGAATACGGGCATGATGGCACCTCCGGGATAGCCGAAGATGGTTTTCACACCTTCGTGCTCCAAGGCCCGCATCAACGCCTCTGCGCCAGTAATGGTTTCGTTCACGTGTAATTCTGTTTTATGTTTAGGGCTTGTCTGCCGCAAACGTGCGCCTTCCGGTTTCAGTTGCGCAGCCTCGCCCTCCTTAATTCCGTTTGACTTTAGCTTAGTCGATGACCCTCACTCCGCCCTTGTCGGCCGAGCTTACGCTTTGTGCGTATGCCCTCAGAGCCTTCGACACGGTGCGGTTGCGCTTGAGCGGCTGCTGCTCCCTTGCGGCCAGCTGCTCGTCGGTGAGCTTCACGTTGATTGATCGGTTGGGTATGTCAATCTCAATGATGTCGCCATCCATTATCTTTCCGATGTTGCCGCCGGCTGCCGCTTCGGGCGAAATGTGGCCGATGCTCAGTCCGCTGGTGCCTCCCGAGAAGCGTCCGTCGGTGATTAGGGCGCACTCCTTGCCCAAGTGCATACTCTTGATATAGGATGTGGGGTAAAGCATCTCCTGCATTCCCGGGCCGCCCTTGGGGCCTTCGTGGGTGATAACCACGCAGTCGCCGCTCTTCACCTGTCCGCCAAGTATGCCGTCGCAGGCGTCTTCCTGCGAGTCGAACACCTTTGCCGGGCCGGCAAACTTCCAAATGCTCTCGTCGACGCCGGCGGTCTTCACCACGCAGCCGTCTTGCGCTATGTTGCCAAACAGCACGGCCAAGCCGCCGTCTTTGGTGTAGGCGTGCTCAAGCGAGCGTATGCAGCCGTTGGCGCGGTCGGTGTCGAGCGTGCCCCATTGGGCGTCTTGGCTGCCCATTTGGGTGGAGAACTTGCCTCCGGGCGCACTTTGGTATATGCGGTTTGCCTCGGGGGTGATGTCGCTTCCGGTAATGTCGTATGCCTTCATCTGCTCTCCAAGGGTCTTTCCGTCAACTCTGATGGCCGAGCCGTCGATGAGTCCGCCCTTGTTCAGCTCATTCAATATGCCAAGGATGCCGCCAGCGCGGTTGCATTCCTGCACGCTATACTTCTGGGTGTTGGGGGCGAGCTTGCACAGACACGGCACTTTGCGGCTCAGCTGGTCGATGTCCTGCATCTTGAAGTCGGCTCCCGCCTCTTGCGCCACGGCCAGCAGGTGGAGCACGGTGTTGGTGCTTCCGCCCATTGCGATGTCGAGTGCCATGGCGTTGAGGAATGCCTTGCGTGTGGCTATTGAGCGCGGCAATACGCTTTCGTCGCCGTCCTCATAGTATGCGAACGCGTTCTTCACGACCTGGCGTGCCGCGTCCTTAAACAGTTGTATGCGGTTTTTGTGCGTGGCGAGTATCGTTCCGTTGCCAGGCAGCGACAGGCCGATGGCCTCTGTCAGCGAGTTCATCGAGTTGGCGGTGAACATGCCAGAGCAGCTTCCGCACCCCGGGCACGCGCAACCCTCAATCTCGGCCATGTCGGCATCACTCACCGATGGGTCGGCGCCCTTTATCATGGCCGTAATCAGGTCGGCGTTCTCGCCATGCCAGCGTCCGGCTTCCATTGGACCGCCCGAACAGAACACGGTGGGTATGTTCAGACGCATCGAAGCCATGAGCATGCCCGGCGTGACCTTGTCGCAATTGGATATGCAAATCATTGCGTCGGCCTTGTGGGCGTTCACCATGTATTCCACTGAGTCGGCTATTATGTCGCGGCTTGGCAGCGAGTATAGCATGCCGTCGTGGCCCATGGCTATTCCGTCGTCGATGGCTATGGTGTTGAACTCGGCGGCATAGCAGCCCATGGCTTCTATCTCGCTCTTCACAATCTGGCCAATCTCATGCAGATGGGTGTGGCCTGGAACAAACTGTGTGAAGGAATTGACTATGGCGATGATAGGTTTGCCAAACTGTTCACGCTTCATGCCTGTGGCAACCCATAGCGCACGTGCGCCGGCCATGCGGCGGCCTTCTGTACACACTGCGCTTCTCAACTGGTGTTTCATAAGCTTCTTACCTTAATATATGTACTGCCTGTGAGGACAGCTTCTTTTGTTTCGTTGTTTTGAATTGTCTGCAAAGGTAGTCTTTTTTTTACTAACAACAACCAAATTTGCGCAATAAAACGCCTGATTATGCTGAATTGTTATTAATAAACGCTTGTTTCTTCCAAAGTAAAACGAAAATATTGCACGCCAACTTTAATTTTGTGCAATATCATCTCCTCTCCATGCGTTTCAGGGTCTGATGAATACAAGGTAGGCGCGATGGCGCAGCGGCTGCCGCATGGCCTTTTGGCTTCACGGCTTAGGATGGAACACACCAAGGCGGAGCGCCTCATGCACGCTTTCACCATGCAGCAGCTGTGTTGTCTGCCCACTTTGCGGAAGATACAGATTGGCGGTTTCCTCACTGTCGCCACGGCAAAAGAGTTTACATTTGCCATCGCATAACTCGCGCGAAAGTCATGGCGTGCATTCACGCTCGCAAATATGCGAGTTTTGCGTGTGCAACTTCAACGCATTGAAACATAGATTGGTGCTTCGGTTTTGCGTAAAATGTGCAACGGAAAGGCGGTATTTGCAGCCTGAAAAGGATGGTTTTGGGCAGAAAAGACACTTGTTTTGCGCCCAAAACCATGGCATTTGCGAGTCGTAAACGGCATAGTTACGAGTCGTAAGTGGCATAGTTACGAAATTTTCGATGCTTCTTTTTGCTGCCAACCATCATGCGCAGCACGAAAACCACCGTTTTTGGCATTGCGCAAGCGGTGGGTTGCTCTATTTCAACGATTGCAGAAGTGTTAAAATACGGCCAAATAGATTTACAAACCACATACGGGCTTTCGTCCTCTTGCCGCCTCCAAGTACGACTTGGCTTTCCGTGTAGTTATGAAAAAAGCCATCCCCATGCGCTATAGAATGGTGCGCATGGGGATGGCTACTATTGAAAAGGAGGCGGCTACTTTATTCCGCGCTCATTGAGTGCCTTTGTGTATTTCGCGGCGTTCTGCAAGTGCTCCTCATAGGTTCTTGCGAAGTTGTGCGTGCCCGAGAAGTCTTCCTTGGCACACATGTACATATAGTCGTGGTTGGCGTGGTTAAGCACAGCGTCGATGCCTTTCACCGATGCTATCTTGATTGGGCCGGGCGGCAGTCCGGTGTTCTTGTATGTGTTGTACGGACTGTCTATCGACAGCAGCTTGTTGTATATGCGCCGCAGGGCAAAGTCTTTCCATGCGAACTTTATCGTCGGGTCGGCCTGCAGCGGCATTCCGGCCTTCAGTCGGTTGTAGTACATTCCAGCCACCATGGGCTTCTCTGCGTTGTTGGCTGTTTCCTCGTCAACGATGCTCGCCATTGTGGCCACTTCGGCAGGGGTCAGTCCCATGGCCTTGGCCTTTTCCTGCCGCTGCGCCGTCCAAAACCGCTTGTGCTCCTTTTGCATCCGCTCCATGAAGTGGTCGAGCGTGATGTTCCAGTATATGTCATATGTGTTGGGGATGAACAGTGCGGCCACCGTGGCCGTGTCGCATCCGTATTTCTCGCAGAAGCTCTCGCTTGCCAACGCCTGGGCCGTGGCCGCGCTGTCGAGCATCAGCCGCTTGGCAAGGAAGCCCGCAAGGCGGTCGGTGGTGCGCGATTCGGGTATGGTGAGGCTCACGGGCGACTGCAGTCCGTTCTTTATGTGGCGGAACACGGTGATGGCGCACTCGCCAGGACGCACGGCGTAGCGCCCTGTGCGCACGTGGTCGGCATAGCCGCTGTGGCGCATCAGAGTGCGCATGGCCGACATTGCGTGACCCGATGCTATAGGCTCAAGCTTTGCAAACACGGAGTCTTGCGTGTCGTCGTTGTCTATGTAGACATATTCGACAGCGTCTTTCTGTGAGAACCCGGAGAGGAAATAATAGTAGGCAAGCCCGACAATGACAATTACGGCCGCAATGGCGGCGTAAAGATAGCGTTTTGACTTTTGTCGTTTCATGTGTGTTTTGCATTAAAAAACGGAGGCAAAGGTACACCTTTTTCCAAAGAAAGGGAAATGTTTTGCCTTTTTTAGCTACCTTTGTTCCTGCCAATATGTATTGGCGGAAAAAGGTTATGGAACGGTTCTAAAATAGGCTGTCCAATTTGTTGTACCTATTGTTGAAGGTAGGCAAGTGTAGTGGGCGACGCGTCTCACGCAGGCAACTGCCGAATTGCCGCTTGGAGTGGGACACCGCACCCACAACAAAGGGAACGGCAAATAGGGCGGCATAGTTCTAAAATCACATCCGTAGCGAACGAATAGGAATATTTATGGATAACACTTTGCCCCCTTCATGGGTATTTTCTGCACCTGTCGCCACATTGCCAGGTCTCGACGGCAGCATTGACAACTTGTCTGCGGTGGTGGCATGGGCAGAAAGCAGTGCCCAAATACGGCAAAGTACACTTGGAGGAACCGTCCAATGAAACTACACTTCCGGCTGAACTACAACACCATTTGGGGCGAGCGGCTTCATGTGGGCATAACATACAAAGGCCGCGACGGCAGCGAGCGCAGTTACGACCTGCCCATGAACACCGACGACGGACAGCTATGGACCCTTGAGACCACTGCCATAGAGTCGCGCCAGTGTGCCATGGAGTCGTTCACATATACATATAAGGTGAAAGATGCCGACGGCAACGAGGTGAGAAGCGAGTGGGGGGCTGTGCCAAGAACGCTCGCCTTCGACTCTACAAAAGACTACATCCTGCCCGACAGTTGGCGCGACATTCCACTGCAAAGCCATCTCTACACCAACGCATATCTTGTTACCGTCCACTCGCCCGTCAACGAGGAAGCCCGAGCCTTGCGGCTGCCATTGTTCAGGCGCACCATCGTGTTTCGCGTGTCGGCTCCGCAACTGTTGCCCGGCCAGACGTTGGGCGTGTGCGGAAGCCATCCGGCCATCGGCGACTGGAGCGAGTCGCGCTATCTGCGCATGCAATATGCCGGGCGACAACAGTGGATGCTTTCGATAAACGTAGATGGAATAATGGGTTTTCCGCTGGAATACAAGTATGTTGTGGTTGACGACAGCAGCCACGGCTTTGTCTGTTGGGAGGAAGGATACAACCGCTCCACGGGCGACGCCTCTGTGGCTGACGGCCAGGTGCTTGTGCTCGACGGTGGAACGTTGCGCGTCAGAGAGAAGATGTGGCGTGCCGGAGGTGTGGCTCTGCCCGTGTTCGCATTGCGCAGCCGCCACTCCTATGGCGTGGGCGACTTCGGCGATTTGCGCCGGATGGTTGACTGGGCTGCGCTTGTGGGACTCAAGATAATACAGACCCTGCCCGTCAACGACACCACAATGCGCCGCGACTGGATGGACTCAAGCCCATACAACGCGGTGTCGTCGCACGCCCTGCATCCGCATTACGCCGACTTGGAGGCTGCCGGCGAACTGGCCGACAAGGCCAAGATGACCATATACCACCGCAAACGGCTTGAGCTGAACGCCTTTGACCACAGCGACTACGAGGCGGTTGACAGAGTGAAGCGTGCCTATCTCGCCGACCTGTATGCAGAGCGTGGCGCGGCGGTGTGCCACACCGATGGTTTCCGCTCTTTCGTCAGCGGCAACATCGACTGGCTGCGCCCCTATGCGGCATTCTGTCTGCTGCGCGACAAATACGGCACTGCGCATTTCGCCGATTGGGGCGAACTTTCGGTGTATGACAGGAAGGGCGTTGCCGAGTTTAGCGAGGCTAACGCCGGCAAGATGGAATACATTTTCTTTGTGCAGTATCTGTTGCATTGCCAGCTGAAGTCGGCCACCGACTATGCCCGAAGCCGTGGCGTGGCCCTGATGGGCGACCTTTCCATTGGCGTTTGCTGCGATAGTGTGGAGGCGTGGGTGTCGCCGCAATACTTCAACCTTGGCCTGTCGGCTGGCACGCCGCCCGACAGTGCGGCGCCCAACGGACAGAACTGGGGCATGGCCACATACAACTGGACTGCGCTCATGGGCGATGGCTGCCAGTGGTGGCATGGCCGCCTGAAACACATGGAGCGGTATTTCGACGCCTTGCGCATCGACCATGTGCTCGGATATTTCCGCATTTGGGAAATACCACGCCATGCCATACATGCGCAGTTGGGGCATTTTTCGCCGTCGCTGCCCATGACAGCCTCGGAAATTGGCTACTTCGGCCTCGACTTCCGCCACGACATGTTCACTCGCCCGTTTGTCAACGACCGTGTGCTTGCCCGCTTGTTTGGCGTTCATGCCGACTATGTGCGCCAAAACTTCCTCGTGGGCAAAGGCTACAATCTGTATGACGTGCGCCCAGAGTATGCCACACAAAGGCAAGTGGAGGAGCATTTCCGTGGAAAGAACGACGAAAACAGTATTTGGATACGCGACGGACTATATCGTCTGCTCGACGATGTGCTCTTCATCGAGGACGCGCACCAGCCTGGCATGTACCATCCGCGCATAAACGCATACCAAGAACCGGTATATGCCGCACTGAGTGCCGACGACAAGGATGCCTTCATGCGTATATACAACAACTACTTCTACCAGCGTCATAACGACTTTTGGGGAATGCAGGCCATGAGGCGGCTGCCAGCAGTGCTGAAAGGGTCGCGCATGCTTGTGTGTGCCGAGGATTTGGGTATGCTTCCCGACTGTGTGGCTCCTGTTCTCGATGCCTTGCGCATACTCACGCTTGAGGTGCAGACACTGTCAAAGCGACAGGGCTTTGAGTTTGCCCACCTTGGGGCTTATCCGTACAGAAGCGTTGCCGCTACTTCCACCCACGACATGCCCACGATGCGGCTGTGGTGGGAGGAAAACCACGAGGCCGTGCAGCGGTTCTTTGTGTCGATGCTGCAAAAGGAGGGGCGTGCGCCCGACCATATGCCCACGCAAATAGCCGAGGAGATGATAGCGCGCCACTTGTATTGCCCGTCGATGTTGTGCGTTCTGCCGCTGCAGGACTGGCTCGCCATGTCGGCCGAACTGCGCCAGAAGAATGTCAGGCGGGAGCGCATAAACACGCCAAGCGACCATTACAACCGCTGGCAATACCGCATGAACATTACTATAGAGGAACTGATGGAGGCAGATGCCTTCAACCGAAAGATAGAAACAATGATAAAAAGGAGCAAAAGATGAAAGAGTATTCAACTTACATATTCGATCTTGACGGCACTCTGCTGTCAACGCTCGATGACCTTGCCGCAAGCACCAACTATGCGCTGCAGTCGCAAGGCTTGCCAACTCACACTGTTGACGACGTGCGCCGCTTCGTGGGCAACGGAGTGAAGAAACTCATTGAGAGGGCTGTGCCTGGTGGCATCGATAACCCCAAGTTTGAGGCGGTGTATGCCACGTTCCGCAGCCACTACCTTGAACATTCGCTCGACACCACGCACCCTTATCCTGGTGTGGCCGACGTGCTTGCCGAACTGAAGCGGCGCGGAAAGCACATCGCCGTGGTGAGCAACAAGTTTTATGCCGCCACGCAGGAGTTGTGCCGCCACTTCTTTGGCGACACGGTTGAGGTGGCCATTGGCGAGCGCGAGGGCATACGCAAGAAACCTGCGCCTGACACCGTTGACGAAGCCTTTCGGCAATTGGGTGTCGGCAAGGAGGATGCGGTCTACATAGGCGACAGCGACGTTGACGTGGCCACGGCCAAAAACAGCGGCCTGCCATGCATAAGCGTGCTTTGGGGCTTCCGCGACAGGGACTTCCTCGTCAGCTGTGGCGCAAAAACATTCATAACGGAGCCAAGCCAGTTGCTGGCTTGACCCCGTTATGGATGTTTTGCCCCCGTGGGCGACATGCTTGCCATTGGCCAAGCCTCACTGTGGATTGGCCAATGGCAAACGCATTGTGGCTTTGTCTTAGAGCAATGTGTGGTTGTCTATGTAGTTCATCACGGTCTCCTTGTAGCTGTCGGAAATCGGGATGTATGTGTTTCCGAACACCACACGCAGCCTGTCAACCACCTCAATCTTGTTCATGTGTACAATGTATGAGCGGTGTATGCGCATGAACTCCGGGCTTGGCAGGTGGTCTTCCAGCTTTTTCAAGTTCATGAGCGACATAACCTTTTCGCCATTGGTCATGGTTATGCGCACATAGTCCTTGACGCCTTCGATGAACAGAATGTCGTCGAATGAGATCTTCACCAGTTTGTAGTCGCTCTTCACAAACACGAAGCGGTCGGAACGGTAAACTTCCGAACGCTCAAGCATCTCAAACCATTCGAGTGCCTTGTTGGATGCCTTGAGGAAGTCTTCATAGGCGATGGGCTTGAGCAAATAGTAGAGCGCATTGACTTCGTAGCCGTCGATGGCATACTTGCTGAATGCTGTGGTGAACACAATCTTCGTGTTTCTTGGCAGTATCTTCGCAAACTCCACACCGCTAAGCTCCGGCATCTGGATGTCGAGGAATATCAGGTCTACGGGGTTTGTCTTCAAGTCTTTTATGGCCGCGATGGCACTGTTGTATCCACCCGTTAGGTTTAGGAAAGGTGTCTTCTTGACATAGCTCGCCAGCAGGTCAACTGCCAACGGCTCGTCATCTATTATCGCACAGTTTAGTGTCATATATGATTATTTTTGATGTGTAAATGGTGTTGTCTTGGTTTAAGGACTGCGTCCATTCGTATTTTTCTGGGTATAGAAGTTCCAATCGGCTGGCCACTTGCTTGAGGCCTATGCCGTGGCCGCTGTGGTCGGAGGCGTTCTTTGGATGGTTGCTGTTTTCAATACTGCACACTATCTTGTCGTTGTCGGCCATGAAGCTTATGTGTATGAAGCTTTTCTCGGTCATGCTCACCCCATGCTTGAAAGCGTTTTCTATGAGCGATATGAACAACAGGGTGGCCACCTTCACGTTGCATGGTTCTGGGAGATTGGCTTCAAGTCGCACGTCAATGCTTTGCGGCAGCCTTATCTTCATGAGGTTTACGTAGTTGCGAATGAACAACACCTCGTCGCTTAGGTTGGTGAACTGTTCTTCGTTCTCATACAGCACGTGCCTCAACAGTTTGCTCAGCTCCTGTATGGCGTTCTGCGCCCTTTGTGTGTCGATGGCTGTGAGTGCGTATATGTTGTTCAGTGTGTTGAGCAGAAAGTGGGGGTTTATCTGCGTGCGCAGGTTCTTCAGTTCGGCCTCCGTCCTTGCCGCTTCGGCCAGTCGCCTCGCGTTTTCCGACGCTTGCCACCTTGTCGAAAGGTGTATTGTCGTGGCTATCGCTGCGGCCACGGCCAAGTTGAACATGTCGCGCAGAGTGAATACCAGTGAGAGGTGGAGCGATTCGGCTGGGGCTTGCCGCGCATGGTCGAACATGTGTCGGGTCATTTCCATCCAATAGTGCAGTCCGATGCTTAGTCCGATGATGATGGCAATGTTCAGGATGATATAGATACGCTTGTCACCTTCCACGAAGTACTTTGGCGTGAGCCATAGATAGTTTGCGTAGAAGGTGGCCATGAGCGTAAATTGAGCCATGCTCATAAACAGGAACTGGAGTGCGCTGACTCCATTGCCCCTGTTCATGAACATGAGTGGCCAAATGAACATCACTGCCCAGATGGCGATGTGTATCAAGACCTTTGTCCTGTTGGTTCTATTCATATCGCAACGCCTCTATCGGGTCGAGTTGGGCTGCCTTCTTGGCTGGATACCAACCGAAGAACACGCCCGTGAAGGTACACACGGCGAAGCTCATTATTATAGTCCACAGCTGTATGGCTATTGGCCAATGGGCAAACAGCTTGATGGAGTAGGAGGCTCCTACGCCTATTATCACGCCAATGATGCCGCCGGTCACGCTGAGCAGAATGGCCTCGATGAGGAATTGGTTGAGAATGTCCACGCCGCGCGCTCCGACACTCATGCGCAAGCCAATCTCGCGTGTGCGCTCCGTCACGCTTACATACATGATGTTCATGATGCCGATGCCGCCCACAATGAGCGATATGCCAGCCACGCAGCCCAAGAGTATCGTGAGCATATCAGTGGTGGAGTTCATCATCGACGCCAACTCCTCTTGCGAGCGTATGTTGAAGTCGTCGTCGTCGGCCTCGGAGGTGTCTGTGGCATCTTTGAGCTTGTGGTTGCGGCGCAGTATGGTGGTTATTTCCTCGGTCGCCTTGTCGGTCACGCCTTCGGTGATGGCTGAGCACTGTATGCCGCCGAGGTAGGTTTGCGCGAGTATGCGCTTCATCACGGCTGTATAGGGTGCAAGCACGAGGTCGTCTTGGTCCATTCCCATTGAGTTGTAGCCCTTCTTCTTGAGCACTCCTATCACGCGGAATGGTATCGAGTTGAACCTCACGACCTTGCCGATAGGGTCGCTACCGTCGGGAAACAGGTTGTCAACCACCGTTTGTCCGAGCACGCACACCTTTGCGCTTGACTTTATCTCCGAGTCGGTGAACATCTCGCCGTCGGCAATTGACAACTGTCTTATCTCAAGGTAGTCGCGGTTTATTCCGTATATTGACGACGGTGTGTTTTGGTTGCCATATATGAACTGTCCGCTGCTGCTCACCATGGGGCTAATTGACTTTATGTAGTGGCAACCGTCTTTTATGGCCTCGTAGTCGGCCATCTTCAGTGTCTCCATCGATGAGGCATCTTGCCTCACACCGCCACGCATGTCGGCTCCGGGGCTTATCATTATCATGTTCGACCCCATCTCCGCAATGTTCGACTGTATGCTCTGCTTTGTGCCTTGTCCGACGGCGAGCATCGTTATCACCGATGCAATACCGATGATTATGCCCAACGCGGTGAGGAACGAACGCGTCTTGTTGGCGAAGATGGCTCGCAGGGCTATCTTGAATAGGTTGGTGTAATTCATTTCTTACGTTGTTTAAAAATGTTTGTCAACGGCATTGGGCTGTGCAATTGCCATGGCGGCAGCTTTGGGGGCGATTGTTATGCTCTTGGCAGTCCCGTAGCTGTCGCCATGGCCGTTGCCCAATGTCATTCGTCGGTGTTCTTTGGCAGGGCGGCAAGTCCCTCCTTGGCCGAGAGAATGTTGTTGTTGTACTCGTCGCTGATAACATGGCCGTCGCGCAACATGATGTTTCGGCTTGAGTAGTTGGCCAAGTCAGGGTTGTGGGTGACGAAGATGATGGTGCGCCCTTCGGCGTGCAGTTTTTGGAACAGCACGAGTATCTCGAACGAGGTGCGCGTGTCAAGGTTTCCCGTAGCCTCGTCGGCCAGTATCACGGCAGGATTGTTTACCAGTGCGCGGGCTATTGCCACGCGCTGCATCTGTCCACCCGACATTTGGTTTGACTTGTGGTAGAGACGATCGCCAAGCCCGACGGCCTGTAGCGCATCGATGGCTCTTTCGCGTCGTTCGGCTGCGCTGACACCAGTGTTGTACATCAGCGGCAACTCCACATTCTCCACGCTTGTGGTCTTCGCCAGCAGATTGTAGTTTTGGAAAATGAAACCAATCTTGCGGTTGCGGAGCACTGCTCTCTGCGACTTCGACATTGTGCGCACCGACACTCCGTCGAGGTAGTATTCGCCACTTGTTGGAGTGTCGAGACATCCCAGCTGGTTGAGCAGCGTTGATTTTCCCGAACCCGACTTTCCCATGATGGTGACAAACTCACCCTCATATATCTTGAACGACACCCCTCTGAGGGCGTTTACCATCTCGTCGCCCACCATGAAGCTGCGCTTCACGTTTTGCAGCTCGATGACAATTTTCTTGTTGGTATCCTCTTGCATGGGTCTATCGTTGTTTTATTTCTTCTTGTCGTTGCGCTTCGGGCCTGGGGCGAAAGGCGACTGCTCTTGCGTGTCTTCCTGTTGTGCGGCGTCCTCTTCGGTCACTTCCTTTATGTCGGTGATGATTACGGTGCCCTTCGACACACCGCTAAGTATCTCGGTGTGGGTGCCGTCGGTCATGCCAGTCTGCACGGCGTGTGCCTTGATGGTGTTGTTCTCCAGTGTCCAAACCTTGTTCTTGCCGTTGCAGTCAACAATCTTCCGCTTGCCAACAGTTTCGGCAGAAGGCTGGAAGCGCAGCGCCTTGCTTGGTACGCTAAGCACACCTTGCTTCTCTGCGGTGTATATGGTCACGTTGGCCGTAAGGCCGGGCTTGAGTTTCATGTCGGCGTTGGGCGCGCTGATCACCACTTCGTATGTCACCACATTGTTGGTCGTTGTGGCCTCTTGGCGCACTTGCGTCACGGTGCCGCTGAAGGTGTTGTCGGGATAAGCGTCAACGGTGAACGAAACGCGCTCGCCTTCTTTCACGTCGCCTATGTCGGCCTCGTCAACGTCGGCCACGACTTGCATGTCAGTCAGGTTCTTGGCTATCTTGAACAGCTCAGGCGTGCTGTAGCTTGCGGCCACAGTCTGTCCCTCCTCAACCGACTTCGACAATACGACACCGTCGATGGGCGATGTGATGGTGGCATAGCCGAGGTTGGTCTGTGCCTTCTGCACCGTCTCCTTTGCCGTTGCCACTGTTTCCTTTGCCTTTTGGTAGTTCAGGCGTGCGCTTTCGTAGTCGTCGGCGCTAACGAGTCCTTTCTTGTACAGCGTGCTGTATCGGTTGTAGTTTGAGGTCTCGTAGTTGAGTGTGCTTTGAGCGCTCTGCAGGTTGGCCTTTGCCGTGTTGAGTTCGCTTATCAGGTTTGTTTTGTCAAGCTCGGCAATGACCTGTCCCTTTGTCACGGTGCTGTTGTAGTCAACGTATATCTTGTTGATGATGCCCGACACCTGTGTACCTACCGTCACCGATGTCACCGGCTCTATGCTTCCTGTGGCCGTTATGCTGTTTTGTATGTTGGCCGGTTCCACTTTTGCCGTGTCGAATGTTATCTCGCTCTCTTTCTTTCCGCCCGACAACAGCCATGCCGCCACGGCGACAACAATCACCACGGCGACCAATATCCAAATTTTGCTTATCTTTTTCATAGATGTAAATTGTTTCTTTTATTTATGTATATGGCGTGTTCTATAAATTCCACGCATTGTTAAACTTCATTTTTAGACGGATTGCTCTTTGTGTCTTTTTGATTTTATCCGGCATATTTTACTTTCTTCTTCAGT
>CAVKUV010000014.1:0-54621 GCA_963659505.1 Lachnospiraceae bacterium | reverse complement strand
GCCTCGAAGAGGCCGTATCTCAGTAACCCCTTGTGGAGCGTAGCGGAACATGGGGCTGTATGTGGATGGAGGAAACATCGGCTTCGAAGATGCCGCACTTAAAGGGAAATGGTATTCACACCGTGGCATATGATAATCTCTGCCTGTGCGGCATCTTCGAAGCCGATATATGGCACAGAGGTTATTGTCCCCACGTTTCGCTACGCTTTACGTGGGGTTACTGAGATGCAGCCTCTTCGAGGCTATGTCAAGCACTATACCTCATATGAGCAGACATTGTCCACGCATTTAACGGAAGAACCCTTTTTTTTGCCCAACATTCTCCACTTATTTGCTGTAAAAGTTGCGTGTGTTTTCGGCTTGCAAGACCCAGTCATGTGGCTTGCAAAACGTAAGTATGCCGTTTACGCATCGTAACTATGCCACTTAGGCATCGTAAATGGCATACTTACGACCCGTAAACGGCATAGTTACGATGCGTAAACGGCACAGTTACGTTTCAGAGGCAACTTTGTTGTTGTCCGAAGGCGAAAATGGCGCACGATATTTAAGCCTTTCGCACAAAATCAAAGCCCATGGGGACGCTGAAAGACATACATTTGCGGCGGACTTGTGAAAACAGCCCGAAGAAAACAGTCGTATGAATGACGACAGAAGAGAGTTTTTAGTCTATATAAACATTAACCTAACAAAAATGAGAAAATGAGAAAGAAATTACTTTCATTGTCATGCCTCTTGGCCTCTATGGTGACGGCCATGGCAGCAACGACAACAACGAGCGACGACGTCACCTACGACTTCACCGACACAAGCGTGTGGGGAACCCAAACCATCGTCAACACAAGTGAGGCTACTGCCTATACCTATAATGAGAAGGGAGAGGTGTCTCAAACGGGAGTTACCTTCTATTTCGCAACGACGGCCACGGTAAAGTGGAACGGGAGCAATGGCTTGTTCTTTACGGGGTCGAAGGTCGATACCGACAACAAAATTAATTATGTTAAGGTGAACGTGCCTGCCGGATATGCTGTTGATGTGACGGGAAAGGGCGGAAATGCGAGATCCAGAATATTGGGCGTATCCTTTACTCTTGGCAAGGCAGAAAACCTGCTAACGTCGGAAAACACATCGGTTACGGTGACTAACAGCACGGAGGCTGCCGCC
Organism: Lachnospiraceae bacterium; assembly: GCA_963659505.1. Classification (GTDB taxonomy): domain Bacteria; phylum Bacteroidota; class Bacteroidia; order Bacteroidales; family Bacteroidaceae; genus Prevotella. The sequence goes on along the minus strand of CAVKUV010000014.1, from coordinate 53,457 downwards.
GACTTATATATGTATCAGTATAACGTTGACAATCCTGCATTGTACACCATTAGAGTATATAACCCCGCAGCCGTAAAGAAGCACAAGCTGACGGTCAACGTCGTTGATGGCGACGGCAACGCCCTTGCAGATGCAACGACAACAGAAGTGGAGGAGCAAGACGCTTACACGTTTAGCTTGGCCAAGGTGATAGTGAAGGACGGTGCATTCTATGTGTTGAAGGACAGCGAGGGTCGCACCGACTTCAGCGAGACAGTCACAATGGCCGAAGACGACATCACAAAGACCTACACCTACGTTAAGGATGAAAGCATCGTGGGCTTCAAGAAATTCACAGGAATAAAGGATGCTGCGGCTTCTGAAGGCGGTTGCGCCAATTATAATAAGAATGCCAACCAATACAGCTTGATGACAGCCGAGGCTGGTGCATACAATGCCGAGATGTTCATTTTCTCGACAAAGAGTGCTGCCCTGCGCGACTGCTCCATGTATATTGATGGCGTAAGCATCGCCAAGTACACGGACACTGGCGTCAAGACCTTCCCATTCAACTTGGTGAGCGAAGCCACAGTGCAGTATGGTTGCGAGGCGACTTCGTCAAACAACATCGACTACATCATCGTCCGCAAGAGTGGCGATGCCGTTGCCTCGCAGAAGGTGAGCGTTGGCGCAGACGGCAAGGCAACGTTCTGCCCGGCCTATGCCATGGACTTCTCTGCCACCAAGAGCATTGCAGCCTATAAGGCAGCCATAAGCGGCACTACCGCACAGATGACAAGGGTGAACACCGTGGCAGCAGGCGAGGGCGTTGTGCTCCGCTCGGCCAATGGCGGTGCCGCTGAGGAGAGCGTGGCCGTAAGCAACCCCGTTGCAGCCAACGACGACAACGCCATGGTGGGCGTGCTCGAAGACACCCAACTGTCGCAGATTAGCGGCAGCAACACCCTGTTCTATCTCAACTCCACAGGCTTCGTCAAGGTGCCTGCCGATGGCATGACGCTTGCAGCTGGCAAGGCTTATCTGCCCGTGCCTACAACAGTGGAGGCCGCAGCCGGCAACGCCCTGAGCATAGTGTTCGAAGGCGAGCTTACTGGCATCGAGAGCGTGAAGGGCAACAAGGCAGCCAACGACGACTCCATCTACACTCTCGGCGGACAGCGCGTGGCCAAGCCTGGCAAGGGCGTTTATGTGAAGAACGGCAAGAAGGTTATTTTCTAACAGCTAAAGAAAGGAACATAGTTATGAAACAGATAAGAAAACAGTATGTCAAGCCACAGCTGACTGTGGTGGGCATACACGCAGAGAACTCGTTGATGGCAGCCTCAGGCTTTGCTGACACTTTCACGGAGACAATCTCCAATGAGGAAGGCAGCGGCACCGACGCCCTTGGCAAGAGCCACGGCAACTTCGACCTCTGGGGCGACGACGAGGACTGAAGCGGAATGATGAAAGCAAGTAGTTTTTAGTAATAGATCAGTTAGTAGATTTGTGGAAGAGCCTGGCACAAGCGAGTGCGGTCTCTTCCACTTTTTTCTGCCACCTACATTTGAGCCTGCCACCACCGCCACTTCGTATGAAATTCGTGCAGTATGCACGATATTCAAGGCGTGAAGCGGTTGGTTTGCAATACATTTGCGCAAAGAATAACAGCTACAAACCAAGAAACATGAAAAAGCACATACTGTTTAGCTCTGCAATGTCACTCTTGCTACTATCCTCATGTCTGGACAAGTATTCCGAGGTGGACACTGACGTCAACCCAAGGGGCGAGAGCATATACGTACAGTTGCAGAACCCCGACCAGTCGAAGTTGTCGGGAACATTCACCACCTACCTGCGCCTTGTTGACGACCTGGGCTACGACGCAGTGCTGTCGCGCACGGGAAGCAAGACCGTGTTCCCGGCCAACGACGAGGCCTTCGACCGCTTCTTCGCCAGCAACACGTGGGGCGTAAGCTCATACGACGACCTGTCGGAGTCGCAGAAGAAGATGTTGCTCTACACCTCGATGCTCGACAACGCCATCCTCATCGACATGCTCTCCAACATCAGCACCGTGACCGATGGCCACGACGATGTGGCGCGCGGCCAGGCCATCAAGCACGAGACGTCGCTCAGCGTAATCGACACCATCACCAGCATGACTCCCGACGCGCTGCCGGCCAACAACCGCTACTGGACACCCTACGCCCAAAACGGCCTGAACATAGTCTGCGACGGCACACCGGCCATGATGGTTCACTTCACCAACGAGCAGATGACCGCCAATGGCATAACCACGGTGGGCGAGGGGAGCGACTTCGAGATACTCACCGGCGAACCTTACACCGAAGGTGCCACATACGTTTATAGCGACAAGGTGCTGCACGGCGACGTGGCTTGCCGCAACGGCTACATCCACCAGATGCAGGATGTGCTTGTGGCTCCGGGTAACATGGCGCAAGTGATAGGCGGCAACAGCTCCACGAGCCTGTTCAGCCGTATGCTCAACTACTACTGTGCGCCCTACCTTGATGCCGACATCACCCGGCAATACAACGACTATGCCGTAAACAAGGGACTGCCGCAGAAGGACGCAATCTATCAGTGGCGCTACTTCAGTGCAGTGTCGCAGGGACACAAGGCTCTGCTGGCCGACCCCGACGGTCTGTCGGTGGGCAACACGCTCAACTTCGACCCCGGATGGAACGGCTACTACCCCAACCGCACCACCTCGTCGTCGGCCAACTACACACTGTCGGACATCGGAGCCATGCTCGTGCCCGACGACGATGCCGTTAGGGCGTACTTCCTGCCTGGCGGACATGGTGCCTACCTTATAGATATATATGGTACGCACGACAACACCGCCGACAACCTGGCGGCCAACCTCGACGACCTGTTCAACAAGCGTCCGGCCATCATCACCTCGTTCATCAACAACCTCATGCTTTCGTCGTTCATCGAGAGCGTGCCGAGCAAGTTCAGCAACCTGATAAACGATGCGAGCGAAGACTTGGGCATGGGCATTGACAAGCTGCGCCAGACTGATGGCCGCTACGACGTGCGCATAGCCAACAACGGTGTGGTTTATGTGCTGGGCGAGATGATTGCCCCCGACAAGTATGAGAGCGTCATGGCGCCGGCGGCCACCTATCCCGACATGAGCGTGATGGGCTGGGCATTGCCCGACAACGACGACCTGATGGAGATAGCCTTCAAGTATTACCTTACGGCCATGACGGCCAACTACGCCTTCTTCATTCCCGACGACGAGGCGTTCGACGCTTGGTATATCGACCCGGCTACGCTGGGTCATGGCAACGGCACTCAGGCACAGGCCCTGCACTTCTACTACGACACGACCGACAGCACATCGACATCGATGGCCAACAAGTTCATGCACTGCGACCGCTACTACTACAACAACGTGAGCCACCAGCTGGGCGACAGGATTGGCGGCGTGGCCGACCTGCGCGACCTGAAGACGCAGTGGACCGACCTGCTCAACTACCACACCGTGGTGCTTGCGGCTGGCGAGACTCTCGGAGCCAACCACTATTACACCACAAAGCATGGCGGCACAATCTACATTCCTGGCGGTGCCGAAAAGGGCGACTACGTGATGGCTGGCGGACAGCTCGACAACGGACAGCCAAAGTCGAAGATCGAGGAGATATATACCGAGCGCAACGGCAAGGCATACCGCATCGACCACGTCATCCAGGCTCCGCAGAACAGCGTCTACAAGACGCTTGAGAGCAACAGCCAGTTCTCCGAGTTTCTTGAGATATGCCGTGGCTTCGACGCCGACGCGCTCATGTCGTGGGCTGGCATATCCGACGAGATTGACGAGTTTGGCAACAGCGAGCAGCAGCAGTACACGGTGTTCTCCTCAAACTATGCCTTGGGCAGCACCCGCATATCCAACGCTTGTCTGGACTACAACGTGAAGTTCTTCAACACCTATAACTATACGCTCTACGCCCCCAACAACGAGGCGGTGGAGAATGCCTATGCCTTGGGTCTGCCGCGGTGGTCGGAGATACAGGCCGACTACGAGCGCTATGGCGAGTCGGCAACGGCTGCGGTGAAGGCCACGGCAAAGAAGAAGATAAAGGCTCTGCGCAACTTTGTGCGCTACCACTTCCAGGTGGGGGCTGTCTATGCCGACAATGTGGTGTCGAGCGGCAACGAACTTAGCCTCTGCACCGACGACCTCGGCGTGGCCATCGAACTGAAGATACAGCCCGGCAGTGGCAACGGACGGATCATTGTGGCCGACGTGGCCGGCAACAACGTTACGGTGAGCACATCGTCGGGAATGCTGGTCAACAAGATGGCGCGCGACTATTGGCTCAACGCCGACCGCAGCCAGGCCAGCAAGATAACCACCAGCTCGTTTTGCGCGGTGCATGAGGTGAGCCAGCCACTATGCCCCAACAAGAACGGACGCTACTACTAACCATTATTATTACCTGAAGCAATGAAAAGATTAGCATTTACCATACTGCTCACGGCCTCTGCGCTTGCCGCACAGGCACAGGGCAAGCGCATATCCGGCGTTGTCACCGACCCCTTCGGACCGGTGGTCATGGCCAACGTTACCGAGATTGACGCCAACAACCGCATAGTGTCGGCCACGCAGACCGACTTCAGCGGCAACTTCTCGCTGGCCGTGAAGAACGAGCACAACAGGCTTGTCGTAAGCTATGTGGGCAACAAGAGGAAGACACTGAGCATCGGAGCACGCACTTCGTTTAAGGTGACGATGGAGCCGGAGGACACCCAGGTGAAGGAAGTGGTGGTGAAAGGCACGCGCACCAGCTCTGGCGGACTGTCCATACCCAAGCGAGAGGTGTCGGTGGCGCAGCAGACATTCGACATGGAGTCTGTCGAGGGACTGGCCTTCACCACCGCCGACGAGGCTTTGCAGGGCGAGATAGCCGGTCTCGACATAGTGCAGAACTCCGGCAACCTTGGAGCCGGCACGACGATGCGTCTGCGCGGAGTGACCACAGTGAACGGAAACGCCGAACCGCTGATTGTGGTTGACGACAAGATATTCGACAACCCCGACGCGTCGTTCGACTTCCAGAACGCCACCGAGGAGGAGTATGCCTCGCTGCTGTCGGTGAACACTGAGGACATAGCCAGCATATCGGTGCTGAAGGATGCGGCTGCCACGGCCGTGTGGGGATCGAAGGGAACCAACGGCGTGATAATGATAACCACCAAGCGTGGCTCAAGGGGCAAGGTGAAGATAGGCTTCAACTACAAGTTCACTGGCACATGGCAGCCCGACGGCTACGAGATGCTCAACGGCGACGACTACACCATGCTCTTGAAGGAAGCCTTCTACAACCCGGCGCAGAAGCCCGACGCCACCACGGGCATCGAGGAGCTGAACTACAACACGGCATGGTCGGAGTATGAGAACTGGAACAACAATACCGACTGGGTGAAGGCCGTGAAGCAGTTTGGGCAGATGCACTCCTACAACATCAACCTGAGCGGCGGCGGACAGAAGACCACATTCCGCATATCAGCCGGCTACGACTACCAGACGGGCAGTATCATCAAGCAGCGGCTCGACCGCTTCACCACCCGACTTGTGCTCGACTATTTCGTGAGCGACCGCATGCGCTTCTCAACCAACTTCCCGCTCACATACACCAACAACGTGCAGAACTACACGGGACTGCTGAACATAGCACAAAAGGCGGCGCCCAACATGAGCATATACCGCCAACGCGCCGACGGCACCGACACCGACGAGTACTACATAATGGGCGCCAGTGGCGACCCGTCGAAGGGACGCTTCTCGTCGTCGGAACTGTCTGACATAATGGCCTTGGGCAACCCTGTGGCCATAGCCAACCTGGCGTGGAAGAAGGACCGCACATACCGACTGAACCCCGACTTCGAGCTTCGCTACGAACTGCTGGGGCATGAGAACAACAAGACACGCCTGACGCTGAAGGGACGCGTGGACTTTGACATCTACGCACGCAACGTGCCGACATACTATCCGGCGGAGCTTACCAACAACAAGTGGACTGACGCCAACTACAACCTGAGCACCAACACTGAGTCGAACCGCTTCAAGGTGGGTGGACGCTTGGAGCTTGACTTCACGCCCCACTTCAAGAACGAAGACATATACCTCACCATGCTGGGGCGCTACGAGATGAGCACGTCGAAGAGCAACGGACAGTTTGTGAGCGCATACGAGTTGCCCCATGGCATCACCTCGCCAACGGCTGGCGGCGAACTCACATCGTCGGGCGGAATGACATCGACCAACAGCCGGAGCAACTCGCAATACTGGATATACAATATGCACGCCTCATATAAGGGACGCTACATCCTTGGCTTCTCGCTGCGTGCCGACGGCGACTCGCGCTTCGGCCCAAAGGAAAAGTGGGCCTACTTCCCCGGCTTGTCGCTGCGCTACAACATAAGCGACGAGGCGTTTATGAAGCCGCTGAAGAGTGTGGTGTCGCTGCTTGGTCTGCGTGCCAGTTGGGGACGCACGGGCAACGCCCCCACAGCCGACTATCTGTTCTACAACAGCTACAACACTTCGGCTGGAGCCTATGGCAACAACGGCTCGACAAACACGGCGGCGGCCATCAACGGCATGAAGCTCGACGACCTGCGATGGGAACTGACCACGGCCATCAACCTTGGCTTCAACCTGAGCTTGTTTAACGACAAGATTGAGGTTGACTTCGACTACTACAACCGCAAGACCACCGACATGCTGATGAAGACGGTTGACATTCCTTATTATACAGGCTATGCCAATGTGGCCTACCGCAACACTGGGCGCATGGACAACCGGGGATGGGAGCTTAACATCAACGCACGCAACATAATAAAGAAGGGCAAGTTCTCCGTGAGCGCGGGCTTCAACTTCGCGCAGAACCAAGGCGAGCTGAAGGAGATGGACGACCAGGTGCTTGAGTCGCTCAACCAAGACTGGATAGCCACCAACCGAGGCACCTACCTCAACCGCATACAGGTGGGCAACCCGTTGGGCAGCATCTATGGACTGCGCTACAAGGGCGTTTACCAGTACAGCTACGAGTATCTGGAGAACTACCGCACCAAATACGGGCTTACCGACCAGCAGTATGAAGACTGGATAAACAGTCAGTTGGCCGAGGGCAAGACCTTTCCCGTGGCCACCAGTGCCGACGGCAAGGTGGTGATGCTCAGCACTGGCTCGCCCAAGCGCATGGTCTACAACTACAAGGACGGCAGCTCCACCTATAAGTTTCAGGGAGGCGACGCCATATATGAGGACGTAAACCACGACGGACAAATCAACTCGCTCGACATAATGTATCTGGGCAACTCCATGCCAAAGCTCAATGGCGGCTTCAACATCAGCTTCCGCTATGGCAACTGGTCGGTGAAGACGCGCTTCATGTATCGTCTTGGCAACAAGGTGGTGAACCTTGCGCGCATGAACTTGGAGCAGATGTACACCACCTACAACCAAAGTGTGACGGTGAACTGGCGTTGGACCAAGGACGGCGACGTAACGCCCATGCCGCGCGCCATGTACAACACGGGCTTCAACTGGCAGGGGTCTGACCGCTATGTGGAGGATGGCTCGTTCCTGCGCTTCCAAAACTTGCAGGTGTCATACAGCTTTCCGGCAAAGCTCATAAAGAAGTGGGGACTCTCAACGCTGCAACTCTACGGTTCGGTGAACAACCTCTACTGCTGGACACGCTACAGCGGCGTTGACCCAGAGATAAGCATAGGCGCATGGGGCGTGTCGACCGACAACTCGCAGACACCGCGCGCCAAGACATTCACGGCTTCCATTAACATAGGTTTCTAAACAACACTGCAAATGACAATGATGAACATAAAGACAAAGGCAATATCGGTTGTGCTGGCCATGACGGCCTGTGTGTCGTGTGTTGACACCAATCTTCCGCCCGACGACCGAACCATTGACGAGGACTTCTGGCAGACCAAGTCGGACGTGGCCTCGATGGTGACGGGGGCTTACCGCTCCATGCTTGCCACCAATGTGATGGACAATCTGATAGTGTGGGGCGACGTGCGGTCGGATGAGCTGCTGGCTGTCTCGACCATTAGCGGAACGGTTCCCGAAGACCTGCAAGAGATAGAGGCCGTCAGCATACAGAGCGACAACACCTTTGCCAACTGGCAGGGACTGTATCAGGTGATAAACAACTGCAACATAGTGCTGCGCAAGGCCGAGCCGGTGATGATGATTGACCCCAACTACACCAAGGGCGACTATCTGGCCGACCGCTCGCAGATGCTTGCCCTGCGCGCTCTGTGCTACTTCTACCTCGTGCGCGTCTACCGCGATGTGCCTTACTATAGCGACGCCTATATGGAGAGCAGCCAGGAATTGTATATCGGCCAGTCGGCTCCGGCCACGGTGCTGCAACACTGCATCGACGACTTGACTGAGGCCGAGACCGACGCGCTCGACGGATATTCCTACAGCGACTGGCAACGTACGGGGCTGATAAGCCGCGACGCCATCAGGGCCATTCTTGCCGACATATACTTGTGGCGGGCGTCCATCACCCATAGCGAGGCCGACTATCAGGCTTGCGCCGACTATTGCGCCCAGATACTGGCCAACTGGCAGCACAACAGCTACGACGACGGAACAGGCTCAAAGCTGGATGGCGACTATCCGCTCACGCAAGGCTCGCAAGCCTACCGCGCGCTGTATGTCAGCCAAAACTCCGACGAGAGTCTGCTGGAGTTGCAGTTCGACGGACGCAACAACAGCAACACGTCGCTCTGTCAGTACTATTACAAATACCGCAGCAGCTCCAGCTCGGGCTATGTCCAGGCGGCCTCGTCGGTGTTTGGCCAGGCTGGCAAGTCGGCTCCGGCATTCATCAACGCCGCCGACTACCGCTATGCCAACGCGGTGTTCAACCCCAACACGTCGGAGTCGCAGCTGGATGTGCGCAAGATGATAAGCACCACGCCGCTGTATGCCGCTTCGACGGCAAAGCGCGACGCCAGCCGCGACTATAGCCGCTTTGCGCAGAACTACATACTTTACCGCATGGCCGACGTTATGCTGATGCGCGCCGAGGCGCTGACCGAGCTTGCCACCGACGAGGACGACAGTAGGCTGAAGGAGGCTTTCGGTCTGGTGGAGTGCGTCAACTCGCGGTCGCTCAACCCCAGCAACTCTGCCGACGCGCTGAAGTGGAACACATACAGCAACAAGGACGACATGGAGAAGCTGGTGCTGGCCGAGCGTCTGCGCGAGCTATGCTTCGAGGGCAAACGCTACTACGACCTGATGCGCTACAATTTCCGCCACATCACTCCGGTCAGTCTCGACAAGACCATGTATGAGTGGCAGAGCGAGGGCAACTCCTTCGCGTCAAACTACGACGAGATGCTCACCTTGCTCACTCGCAAGTATGTGTCGGGCAACAGTTCCTACAAGGCTAAGATGAGGCTTGAGCCGTATCTGTATATGCCCGTTCCGCAGCACGACGCCAAGATAAACAAGCAGCTAAGGCAGAACCCCGTCTATTCGGACGACGAGGAGGTGGAAAAGAACCAATAGCCTTGCGGAGGCTAAAGGTGACGTTTACAATCCGTAAAGGTGACGTTTACGACTCGTAAAGGTGACGTTTACGACCCGTAAAGGTGACGTTTACGACCCGTAAAGGTGACGTTTACGATCCATAAAGGTGACGTTTACGATTCGGAAACAGACTTGTTGCGCAAGCAGTACGCACAGTGATGGTTGCGCAAAGGCTGCAAACTAACGACAAAAGACAAAAAAACGACTGAAGAAATGACTATAAAACAACTGAACATATTAGGCATAGGTCTGGCAGGACTCCTGTCGGTGGCAGGATGCACAGACTTCGACGACTACAACGAGGAGAAGGCGCATGCCGACAAGGCCGCCAACTGCTCGCTGTGGGACAACATTGCCGGCAACGACAGTCTGCGCAACTTCGCGCTGCTGGTGGAGAAGGCAGAGTGGAAAGCCTCGTTGCAGACACCGGGCTACTACACCGTGTGGGCGCCCGTTGACGGCAGCTACGACGCTGAGAGCCTGTTGATGGCCGACTCGGCCACTGTAGCAAGGCAGTTTGTGCTCAACCACATAGCCCAATACAAGCATCCGGCCATCGGAAAGCTTGACGAACGGGTGCTGATGCTCAACTCAAAGACAACCGCTTTTGAGGGGGCGCAGCCATATACCTTTGGCAAGCGCAACGTGATTGTAGCCAATAGGCCGAACACCAACGGTCTGCTACACATAACCGACGGGCAGGTGCCATTCCTGTTCAACCTATATGAGAACCTGTCAAGGCCGCAGACCGAGGCCGACAATATGTTGCACACCGACTCCATCTGCAACTATCTGTTGCGATACGAGACCAAGACGCTCGACACCAAGAACAGTATTCTTGGCCCCATCGTCGATGGCAAGCAGACGTATATCGACTCGGTGATGGTGGTGTCCAACCCCATGCTGTCGTCGCTGCGCGCCTATCTGAGCGTAGAGGACAGCAGCTACACGTTCGTCATGCCCAACAACGAGGCATGGCGCATGGCTTACAGTCACATAAGGCCATACTTCAACTACATCAACGTGACCGCTGCACAGAAGCTTGCCGACAACGACGCCAGCACCAGCAGTGTGCTTACTGCCACGGTAAACGCCACGGCTCTTGGCGACTCGCTCACCCGAAGATACATCGCCTCAAACCTTGTGTTCAACAACAACGACATCTATAACCGCTGGCTTGAGGATGGCGAGAGCATGGGCGACACGCTATACTCCACACGCCGCAACAAACTGTCGGGTCCGCAAGCCTTATTGGCTCACCAGGTCGGCACGCGCGAGATGAGCAACGGACGCGTGCGCATCGTCGACTCGCTGGCAATGAAGGATTGGGAAACGTTTGCCCCCGAGGTGGTGGCCAATGCGCGTGGCTATAGGGCCAGGGTGTTGAAGGGCAACTTGCACAACCAGACCATAGCGACCGACAGCGTCGATGCGCCCGGCAACTATGTCTGGGTGGAGCCGAGCACGTCTTCGTCGTTGCCCGAACTCGACATCGAGTTGCCCAACGTGTTGTCCACCACATATAATATATACTGCATAGTGGTGCCGTCAACATTCGACACGCCCGACTCCATAACGCCGTGCAAACCCAACCGGCTCAACTTCGAGCTGAGCTACTGCACCTCGTCGGGAAGCGTTGGCAAGAAATCGCTGCTGCAATCCTACGTGACCGACAACAGCAAGATCGACACTGTGCAGATAGGCACGTTCACATTCCCCGTGTGCTATCAGGGACTGGCTTCCGACGGACAGCCACTGCGCCCCAACATCAAGATTACGTCGAAACTGAGCATATTCAACAAGGCGGACATGAACACCTACACTCGTGACCTGCGCATTGCGGCCATCGTGATGCGCCCCACTGCCTACGACGAATATTTGAACAACCAAAACAACAGCGCAAGATGAAACGATTGACACTACTGACCTTGGGACTTGCAGCCATGGAAACGGCATGGGCAGCCCCGGCAACGATACATGCTAACGACACCGCCACAACCGTTGTTACCGGAGTTGTGGTCGACCAGTCAACGGGCCAGCCCATGGGCGGCGTGCAGCTGCGCGCCTATGGGCACGACCGCTACACCACCATGACCGACGAGCACGGGCGCTTCACCATAAAGGTGCCGCTTGTGGCCACGGCTCTCTATGCCTATGCTCCGCAGTATATGCCGCAGCAGGTTGGCATTGGCCGGCGCGGCGGCAGTGTCTGCATAATGCTGCTGCCCGACGGCTATCGCCCGATGTATGGCAAGCAGGAGGACATCACTGCCCGAAGCGGCTTCTGCGTGAGCCGCACTGCCGCCTCGGTCGATGGGGAGATAGGGGCCACGCTGGGTGCCGACGTGCGCTCCATCATGCGCTCTGGCGCTCCCGACGGTGGAGCCAATATGTTTGTCAGGGGCTTCTCGTCGCTCACGGCCAATGCCCAACCGCTCGTTGTTGTCGATGGCGTGGAGATTGACATGCAGTACGACCGCACCTCTCTGCACGACGGCTACTTCAACAATGCATTGGCCAACATATCGCCCGACGACATAGAGAGGGTGGAGGTGCTGAAGAACGCCACCGCGCTTTATGGCGCACGCGGCGCCAACGGCGTTGTCGTAATAACCACCAAGCGCAGCAAGTCGATGGCGACACGCATCGACGCCAACATATCGGTGGGACTGACCACCATACCGCAGTTGCCAACGATGATGAATGCGGCGCAGTATCGCTCGTATGCCACAGAACTGCTGGGCACGATTGACGCTGTGCAGCAGGCTTCGAAGAATGGCAGTCCGTTGGACTTCAAGTTTATGGACGACAATCCTGCCGGCTATTACTACCAGACATACCACAACGACACCAATTGGAAAGACTATGTTTACCGCCAGGCACTGACCCAGAACTACAGTGTGAACGTTCAGGGCGGTGACGATGTGGGCATGTACAACCTGTCTGTTGGCTACATGGACGCGCAGGGCACGTCGGAGGGCGATGGCTTCGACCGTATGAACGTCAGGTTCAACACCGACATCGAGATTACCCGGCGACTGAAGACGCAGTTCGACATAAGCATCAGCCGCACCAACAAGGAGGTGTTTGACAACGGCATTCCAGCCGACCTCTCGTCGGGCGTTGTTACCTCGCCCACGTTTCTCGCGCTCATCAAGTCGCCGTTGGTAACGCCCTACGAGTACAACTCCATCATTGGCGGCTTCTCTTCGCTCACCAGTGGCTACGACGAGTTGTTCAGTCCTTTGGGCGTTCAGTATGCGTTGGCCAACCCCGTGGCCATACTCAACAATGCTTCGGGCGACAAGAAGAACAAGGCCGAGAACACCTACTTCAACGTCCGTGTGGCTCCCGTGTGGCAGTTGGGCAAAGGATGGAACCTTCAGGCTGTGGTGAGCTACAGTCTCAATCGCAACACACAACGCTACTATCGCCCCTACGATGGCGTTCCGCCTTTCACGGTGCAGGGACTGGGTCAGGTGACGTCGCTCACTTCGTCGTTGTTTTCCAAGGAGACAAACTTCCTTGCCGACATCCGGGCGCAGTATGAGCGCACCTTTGGTGCCCATGGCTTGAGTGCCTATGCAGGTTTCCGCTACAACCAATTCTCGTTTGACGGAAGCGACCTGTCAACTGAATACACGTCGGAGACCAACGACAAGAACCCCTCACTGTCGTCGTCCACTGGCTACCAGAATGTAGGCGGTGACAATGACACCTGGAAATACATGCAGTGGTATGCCAACGCCGACTACAACTATCGTCAACGCTACTACCTCACGTTGTCGCTGGCAGCAGAGGCCAACAGTCGTTTCGGCGCCAAGGCTTCCGACGTTAGGTTGGGCGGCGTCAGCTGGGCAATGTTCCCAAGCATACAGGCCGGATGGGTCGTCACCAACGAGAGCTGGTTTCCGCGTCGCATCGGCATTAACTATCTGCAGGTGCATGCCGGCATCGACTGGAGCGGCAACGATGGCATAAGCAACTATGCAGCACGCACGGCTCACTCAGCCGTTGACTTCATGGGTCAGGCCAAGGGACTGAAGATAACACAGATTGGCAACGAGAACATCAAGTGGGAAAGCGTGCGCAAGCTCAACGCCGGACTAAAGGCTTATCTGCTCGACAACCGTTTGGGCTTGGCTTTCGACGTGTTCCACCACGCCACGTCCGACCTGCTCACCATAAAGAGCCTTGAGAGTCCGCTTGCCGGACTCAACCACTACTGGTGCAATGGCGGACAGATGGAGAACTCGGGCTTTGAGCTTACGGTCAGCGGCAAACCCGTAGTGGCAAAAGACTTGCAGGTGGAAGCAGGTTTTTCCATTGGCCACTACAAGAACAAGGTGACTGAGCTGCCCGACGGCGACTACACGACATCGCTCTATGGCGACAACAACATCCTTACGGCCAAGGGTCAGCCAGTGGCTCTGTTCTACGGCTATCAGACGGCAGGCATCCTGACTTCCGACGATGAGGCTTCTCATGCTGGCACGTTGGGCTATCTGTACCGCGAGGACGAGGCTGGCAGGCTTGTGCCGTTTGAGGCTGGCGACGTGCGTTTCGTTGACCGCGACAACGACGGCATCATAACCGAGGCCGACAAGACTGTTATAGGCGACCCCAACCCCGACATCTATGGAAACATATTCGCCACCGTGCAGTGGAAGCGGTTTAGGCTTTCGATGGACTGGAACTATAGTCTTGGCAACGACGTTTACAACTACCAACGCTCGGTGCTCAATAGCGGCAGCACACTATACAACCAGCAAGTGGCCATGACTAACCGTTGGACATACGACGGGCAGACCGACGCCGTGCTTCCACGTGCGGTGTATGGCGACCCAATGGGCAACAACCGCTTCTCCGACCGCTGGATTGAGGACGGCTCATACTTGCGGTTGCGCACATTGGCCTTGAGCTATGCCGTTCCCGTGCCTACTTCATGGAGCTGGTTGCAGGGGCTTACCGTATGGGCCGAGGCTCGCAATCTGCTCACCCTCACTCGTTATACAGGCAGCGACCCTGAGTTCAGCAATTCCACAAGCGTCATCGGCCAGGGTATTGACTGCGGCAACATGCCGCAAAGCCGCACTTTCCTATTGGGCATAAAGATAAACCTATAAACTACTATGATACAACAACATCTTCAATACTTACCGGCACGTGTGGCCTCAGCCCTGTTGCCTATTGGCCTTACCTTGGGTTTGGCCGCTTGTTCCGACATGTTGGACAGCGACTCTTCGCGCCAGGTGTTCTCGCCCGACATCTCCTCCAAGACCGACTCCGTGTTCTACGGTTTCGGTATCATGCAGTGTATGCAGCAGTTGGCCGACACCTATGTGTTCCAAGGCGAGATGCGTGGCGACAATGTGGCCACCAACGCTTCGGCCAACAAGAACTTGAAGCGGATGGAAACGTTCGACTTCTCCACAACAGGTGCCTACGACAGTGCCTACGTGTACTATCAAGTGATAAACAACTGCAACTACTTCATTGCCCACCGCGACACCACACTCTACACCGGGGCCGACAACGTTACGTTGCACGAGTATGCGGCGGTGAAGGCTTTCAGGGCTTGGGTCTATCTGCAACTGGCGCGCACCTATGGACGTGTGCCTTATGTTACCACGCCCGTGATGGAGATAGGGCAGATTGACACCGCCCAGTATCCTTGGCTCGGCCTCAGCGAACTGGCCGACAGGCTAACTGCCGACCTTGAGCCGTTTTCTGGATATGCTGTGCCAACCTATGGCAATGTGACCGTGAACGCCGGTACAACCAATTGGAACGCCAACAAGACCATAGTTCCGTCGAAATGCTTCATACCTGTTGACGTAATACTTGGCGACCTTTACCTTGAAAAAGGCGATTATCCTGCCGCCGCGCGCCACTACACGACGTTCCTTACAAGCGTTGACACAAAGGGGGCGAAAAACCTGATTGCTGCGTTCGACCAGAGCTATGCCAACCAGGACAATATGCCCACGGACATGGACAACTACAGCATGAAAGGCACAGAGTGGGCCGACATATTCGCCCAAAACAGCACCACCGACATCATCACCTATATCCCGATGGCGGCAGGAGGCAGCGAGGGCGTGGCCACGGCGGTGCCTGAAGCCTTTGGCTATGACTACTACGCCACGTCGAGCCGCCAACTGTATACGGACGAGGTGGCCGTTGGTCCGTCGGATGCCTACAAGCAATTGGCGCAGTCGGCCGACTACTACTATTACCAAAGCACAACCAACCAGCTGCTGCGCCTGCACAATGTGGGGCGTGCCGCTCTTGGCGACATGCGCTATCCGGCCACGGTGCGCTCTGTGGTCAACGGCGATGCCACTACGGAGCACATCGACAAGTATAAGAGTGGCAACATCATTCTCTATCGCTACACCACGGTGTGGCTCCATCTGGCCGAAGCCCTCAACCGAATGGGGCATCCCGACGCGGCTTTCGCCATACTGAAGGACGGCATATCCGACCAACTGCTCGACTCCACTACCTATCTCACAGCCGAGTCGCAGCGGCTTATCACCGAGACTTATCCTTTCTTGGGACAATACAAGGCTCTGTTTCAAAAAGGGACTGCCGACCTTGGCGACATCATAGGCATACACAGCCATGGTGCTGGCGTGACATGGGACTATCTATATCCGGGGCGGTCGCCATACCAATACAATGAAGTGGTGGGGCGGCAGATGGAACAGACGGCGGCGCAATATGGCGTGGCGCTGGCCTACAACCGCCAAGACTCGATAGATGCCGTTGAGAACCTCATCTGCGACGAATACCAACTTGAGTTTGCCTTTGAGGGCAGCCGCTGGTATGACCTCATGCGCCTGGCGCGCCACAAGAACGCCGACACTCTGTATGGCTCAAACTTCGGCGGCAGATGGTTGGCCGACAAGTTGGCCTATAAGCATCCAGTAGTCAGTCTGCTTGACGAGTCCAACTGGTATCTGCCATTCAAGTAATAGGCTTTTCTTTTTTTAGTAATGTTCAAAAAATAAGTTGCGCAAGTTTGCCCTGTATTTTTAGTCGGTTTTGCTGGCTTCTTTGAAGGAGCATAGCGGGCTATGTGACTGAAAAGAAGTCGCAAAAGCGGCAAAAAGACAGGGCTAGACAGACCAAATGACGGATATGGGCATACTCTAAAAACTTGCTCAAGTTATTTTTTGAACATTACTTAGCGCAATAAATATTGCGCCCTCGCTCTTTCCCTATATGGTAGGGTAGAGCGGGGGCGCATTGTTTTTGTTGCCACCTTAGTGCCTATCGCGTGAGTGAGAACTTGACGCTCAAGCCGAAGTCTTGCGTGGTGGTTGGATAGCTGCTGCTGGCCAACAGTGGCGTGTTGGTCTGGCGGTCGTAGTATGCGCTCAGCGTGAGCAACCGCGACAGGGTGTAGTCGGCCATGAACGACATTTTGAATGCGGTGTTGCCGCTGCTGGCCGCACTTGTCACGGTGGCTATGTCGCGCGTTATCGACGCTTGCTTGCGCAGCGACAGGTCGAGTCGCAGGTTGAGGTCGTGGTTCACACCCGAACGTCCGCTGGTGGTGGTTGATGACTGCTGCTTTTGGTTGGCGTTCTTACCCTTGCCCTTGCCGCTTTGTGCGTTGCGTATCTTGCGCGAAGCCTTGCCGCCAAACAGGTTGAAGTTGCTTATCTTGTAGCCCATGCCAATCACGAAGTCCTTGCTCAGTGCCTCGTTTATCTGCACGCTCGTCATGCTTAGGCTAAGCACACGCGTTGTGCGGTACTCCACCTTGCAGGTTAGGTTGTTCTCAAGCGTTACGTCGATGCCGAAGAGTGGGGCGAACGACTCGTTGATGCTCACCGTGCTAACATTATACATACTGTTGGGCACGGGGTTGCCCGTGGTGGCGTCGGTTATGAAGCCCATGCCGTCCATATATTCGCGGTAGGTGCTGTAAGAGGCATAGCTGCCCACGGCAAACACACTCTTGTAGGAGTGGTTGAGGTTGATGCTCTTGAAGTGGTCGCGCAGCCACGGCAACTTGCCCAGACCAGAGTAGCGCACAGTCCAGTTGGGCAGCATGCGCTTCAGCGCGGGGAAGATGTCGAGCGACGAGCCGCCCGACGTGTAGGCCGACAGGAACGCCGGGATGAGCACGTCGGCGCTGTACTTGTTCACCGTGCCCAGTTCTGAGTTGTAGGCTGTGCCTGACAGGTTCACCCCGTTAGCGTCATAGGTGCCTTCGGGATATCGGGCGTTGGCGTAGCGGTCTTGCACGCGCTGGCGGAAATCGTCGATTGAGGCGCAGAACTTGGCGAACGACTTCGAGAAGTAGCCGTTGTTGGCATCGCCCATGCCCTCAAGCGCACTCTTCAAGCTTATTGTCGTCATGTTGAACGATCCGCTCTGAGTGGTGGGCATGCCGCTATACATGAACTGTATGCTGCGTGCCTTGCTCACCGTGCGGCTGGCGTTGAGGTCAATCTTCAGGTCGCGTATAGGCTCAAGCGTCATTCTCACCTGCAAGTCTTCGCTGGCGTTGGTGGTGGCTGGCGTGGCCACACTGTCGTTGGCCAGAAGCCAACCGTTGTCGTAGCTCTTGTTGACGTAGTTGTCGCCAATGAGTCCGAAGGCAAAGTCGAGTCCGGGCGACAGCACACTGCCAGTGCGCTGGCCGAAAGCGTCGCCGATATCGGGCATGAAGCCTGGCAGCGACATCGAGTACTGGTTGCGATACGACAGGCTGACGTTGCGCACCATCATGAGGAAGCGCGTGGCGCGCATGGCCGGCTCATACCACCACTGCTTGTCGATCGGTTCTTTGGCCGTGACGCTCAGCTTTATCTGCACCGTGTCGAGGTTCTTTATGACAATTTTGTTGTCGTCAATCACCTTGTACCTTACCTTATATGGCCGTCCGTCCTTGGTCTTTGCCGTTACGTTGAGCCTCCGGCTGCGCTTGCCGTGGGTCACGGTCACTGTTGTGTCGGCCTTTAGCGTTATCTCGCGCTGGTAGGCGTTCTTGCCCTTCGGCAGCTGCTTGTCGTCGTCTTTGGAGGTCTTGGGCTGCTTGCCGTTCTTGGCCTGGTCGTTGTTGCGTATTTGGTTTGTGCCGCGCTTGCCGTTCAGCCCCTGACCCAACTTGCCCTTGGCGTTGGCGTTCTTCGCTCCATTCGAGTTGCGCTTGTTGTACCACTCGTTGGCCTTCTTTAGGAAAGGCACGTGGTTGTAGAGCGTCTCCATGTTCCAGGTGGAGTTGATGTTCAGGTTGCGGTTGTTTGATATGGTGTTGCCCAGCGATGTGCCGTCGTCAAGTTCGGTGCCGCGCACCCACGAGTACGACGCGGAGTAGGAAGCGTCGGAGTTGAGCCAGTCGAATATGGGCAGCTTGTTGAGCGGCAGCTGGTATGACGCCGAGAACGACTGCTGGTAGTCGAGCGGACGCCCAAGGTTCTTTATGCTCTGCCAAACGGAGTCTTTCCAAGCGGCGTAGTGCTCGGGGTAGAGGTCTTTGTTGACGGCGCAGTAAGGCTCCTCGATTTCGGCGTGTGTGGCCGACTGGAAGTTCATGTGCAGATTTTTGGTGAAGTCCCAGCGCAGGGCGAACTCGCGGTTCCAGCGGAACTGCTCGCTGAACGACAGTGGCAGTTTCGTTCCTTCGGTGCTCTCCATGTCGCGCTCCTGCAGCTCGTGGTAGTTGCGCAGCATCTCGCTGTTGAACGACACGCTCTGCGGCAGATAGTTTATGCCCAGCGCCTTTGGAAAGTTGAGCCACTTGCTCTTGCCCTTCAGCTTCTTGAATGGCTCAAACGTTTTGTACACCGGCGAATAGCTGTAGTTGAGCGAGCCTCGCCATTGGTCTTCGTTCTCATACACGGTGGTCTCGCCCGACGTGTGGCTGTGAGAGTGGCTGTAGCTGAACGAGAAGTTGGCCGGGTCGTAGGGCATGGGGTGGCGCTTGGTCTTTATGCCCACGCGCACGTTCGACAACGAGAAGTTGGTGCTCGTGTGCTTGGTCACGGCAATCGACTCGATGGAGTCGCGCTCCTGCTTGGTGGCCGCCTCAAGAGCGTCGTCAAGCTCCATGTCGGTGTCGAGCGGGTTGTACTTGGGGCGTGTCTCCTCCTTAGTTACCGAATAGTATAGCGGAGCCGACACCTTAGCCTTGTCGGGGAAGAACTTGCCCAGCTCGATGTTGGTGGTGAGGCTGTAAGTCTTGTAGTCGTCGGTGCTGCGCTGCGCAAGCCCCTCCTCCAGGCCGCCGAAGCCCTCGGTCATGATCTTTCCCGTGAGGTTCAGCGTGCCGAGGTCGGACAACTGCATGTTGAGCGCGCCCGAGGCCGCCCATCCGCCCTTGTTGTTGAACTCAAGCAGACGAAGCTCGTTGACCCACACCTCGCCCGACTTCTGTGCCGCCGAGATGTTGCGCACGCCAATCATCATGGTCTTCACCTCGCCGAGCGAGGGGTTGCCCATCACGGTAATCTTGTTGTTGGGCTTGTCGGAGTCATACACCGAGAACTCCGTGGTGTATGAAGCCGTGCCGATGGCCTTGGCCTTGTTGCGCGCCTTCTTCACCGCCGTGAGCTTCTCAAGGGCTATGTCGAGCATGTTGTCCTCGGGCCACACGGCCTGCTGGTCGGCGGCTGAATAGCGGTTGTAGGTCTTCTCTGGCGTGAGCTTCAGCGGTATCTCATATTCATAGTAGTTGCTCTTGTAGTCGCTGCCCAAGCGAATGAACACGGCCAGCTGGTCGCTTTGCAGGTTGGTGGTGTTCTGCTGGAAAGCGTTGGCGTGGACGAACATCTGCAGCCGCTTGTATTGGCGCAGGTCGAGCGTGGTGTTCTTGTATACTGCCTTCGACTCGTTGCGCGACAGGTCCTTAACAGTGAGGTTCAGCGCCTGCTCGTTGCTCTGCACGAGCTGTGGCTGCGAGGGGTCGGTCACACGGCTTATGCCCGGCGGAAGCACATAGTTGACGGGCTTCTTGTCGCCGTGCTCCTCGATGTTCACGTTGCTCGCCTCGAGCGTTCCGGTGCTGGTCGACGCCGATGTCCCGAGGTTCTGCTGGTAGACGCGCCACTCGCCGCGCACGAGGTCGAGGTTGGCTAGGCGCAGCACTATGGGCTTCTCGAAGCCCGTGAGGAACATGCGCACGAAGCGTATCGACGTGAGGTCGTTGATGGAGCCTATGCGCTCGCGGTTCTTGTCGTTGAGCGGAATGCGTATCTTGTACCAGTGTACCGACTGCCTTGTGCCGTTGCGCAGCGTGGGGCTTGTCTCGCGCGTGTCAACCACATAGTTGTTGCCCACGTTCGACTCCGCCAGATCTTCGGGGCGTATGCTCACGTGGTATTGGTAGTAGCGCTCATACTCGTTGAGCGTGTAGTCCTGGTTGATGTCCTCAACGTCGGGCGTGGTCTTGTATGACGTGTCGTAGCTCTCGCTGTTGTTGTCGTTGTCGGGCGAGTTGCCTTGTGGGTTGTTTATGCGCTTGTAGCGGTCAAGTATCGATGTCTGTGCGGCGTCGAAGTCGGAGCCTCTGAAGTAGTGGTAGTCGTCGTTGGCCGGGTCGGCTGTCCACGCCTGCCGCAGGCTGTCGTTGGCGAGCGACTGCACGAAGCTGTTGAACGGGGCGTAGCTCTCAAACGTCCTCTCCTCGTCGTCGGTGAGTCCGTTGAAGCCCACGTCCTGCTTCTCTCTCGCGCCCGAAGTGGTGGCGAAGGCGTAGGTCTGTGTGGCCTGTACGGGTATCTTGCCCCACTGCGTGGTGGTGAAGCTGCCAGTGCCATCGACGGGCATGCCGCTCTCGTAGAACTTCTTGCCGTCGCGCAGAATGTCCTCGCTCACCTCGCCGAGGTCGATGTAGAGGTCGCCGCCGTAGGACGAGGCGTCGCCCTGCTCGCGCGAGTAGATGAACGGGTCGAGCATCCAGAACTCCAGATACTCGATGTTGGCCGCCTCGAAGTCGTTGGTGTCGAGCTTGCGCATCATGCCGCCCCACTTGCCCGACGGGTTTTGAAGCGAACCGTCGGCGTTGAGGCTCGTGCTGAAGTTGTAGGGGCCGCGCTCGGTGGGGTAGTAGGCCAGGTTGAGCACCGACAGCGTTGACGTAGCCCCACTGTAGGAGCTTTGGTCGCGGTTGGGGTACAGCTCGCTTACGTATACCTCGCGCACATAGTGGTTCGACAGTTGCTCAAGGTCGCTCTTTATGTGGCCCGGCGTGAGCGAGCTGTTGCGGTAGGTGAACAGCGGGTCGATGTTGTACCAAGCCAGCCGCGCGCGGTTGTAGCCACTGGCCAGGGTTGTCTTGTCGCTGTGTTCGGGGAACATCGACGGCACGCTCGACAACACCCACGCCTTGGGCTCGGATATGTCGATGCCGTTCTTGGCGTTCTCGAAGTCGTCGATGTACGACGCGTTGTCCTGCGTGCCGCTTGCCTGTCCGGCAATGAGCTGGGCAAACTCGCCCGTGAAGCTTATCTGCGACGGGGCGGTCAGGTGCAGCAGCGGCAGCTTGTCGAGCATGTTGGTGAGCCATTGGCTCTCCTTCTTCCAGTTGAGGTTGAGTCCCCACAGCAGGTTGTTGAGCGGCTCCGAACCCATCGACACCTTCGATGTGAGCGTCTGCTCGCGCAGGTGCTGGAACGTACCGCCTATCTGGAAGTCCTTTGAGAAGTCGTATTCCCAGTTGAGTCCAATCATCGTCTTGCGCTGCATGCCATAGTCGGTGTTGCTCTCAAGGCTCACGTTGACCGACGTTCCGGCGTCGATGATGCTCTGGTTGAGTATGGTCACCTCGCCAGCCGAATAGTCAACGCTATAGTCGCTGCCCTCGGTGAGCACCACGCCTCCGGCTGACACGACCACCGAGCCTTGCGGCACATTGTATGCTCCGAGCGATATGACGTTGGCCGATGTGCCGCGATACTGTCCCGAGAGAATGAACTTGTCCTTCTCGGCCACTTGCTTGGCGGCAGTGCGCGTGGTGTCGTAGAGTTCGGTGAAGGCATACTTGTCGGCCTTGTCGGCTGGCACGCCCGCACTGAGGAGGTGGCTGCGCAGATAGGAGCCGAAAGGTTCGGCGGCGGGCAAGAACACGCGTCCGTTGCTCACGGTGTAGCCGTCAACATAGTCGAAGTAGCCGTTGGGATGGGGCTTGTTGTTGTTGTCGAGCCTGTCGGCACCCATCAGTTTTATGATGGTGGAGTCCTTCACCTGTGGCTCAGGTATGTAAGAAAGGTACACACCGGTGGTGTCGCTCTGGTACTTGATGTCGAGGCGAAACTTGTCCTTCTCTATGCTTGAGGCCAGGTAGTAGACGTTCTTCATCATCAGTCGCCAGTTGGCCATCTGCGGACTGTTGTTGGTGTTCTTCAGCGACTTCACAAACAGGGCCTCGCTGGTGTTGGTGTTGTCCGACGCGAACTCGCCCACCTGGTAGGTCACGCCGTTGAGCGTGTACTCGTAGGCCACGGCCAACACCTGGTCGGTCTGCAGCGTTGACTTCAGCGAGATGTAGCCCAAGGCGGTGTTCACCGTGTATTCCGACGAGCTGAGCAGTCGTGCGCTTTGCACCTTCTCATAGTCAACGCCGCCGGTGAAGTCGCCGATGGCGTCGAGCACGGTGTTGGTCTGGTCGATGTCGCGTGCCGCCACGTAGTCGTGCGTCATGGCGTAGTACTCGTTGTTGGCGGCATTGCGTGGCGACACGTCCATGCCGCCGCCCCACAGGGCGTTGCTCGTGGCCGAGCCTTCGCCGAGGTCGGTCAGTGCTATGATGTTGCGCGTGTTAACGGTGTTGCCCGTCTTGTTGGTCACCCACACCTCAACGCGCGTTATCTTCACGCCCGTCATCACGTTGGGCAGTGTGCTCATGGCCTTGTCGTAGCGCGTGCGGAAGTAGTGGCCGAGGAAGAAGTGGCGGTTCTCCTCGTAGTTGGCCGCGTCAAACTCGAATGCCGTGACCTGCGTGCCGCCCTTCGACGACACGCTCTTGGTGGTGGAGTTCTTCTGCGACAGCACGGCCTGCAGCTTCAGTTTGCCAAACTGCAGGTCGGTGCGCACACCGAAGAGCGAGCTGGCGCCCTTTATCAGCGACGAGTTGGAGGGGAAGGTCACGTTGCCGGCCTCCACGAGCTTCACTATCTCGTCTTCCTTGCCTTCGTAGCGCAGTTTTATGTTCTTGGTGTCGAAGTCGAAGGTGGCGTCGGTGTTGTAGTTCAGGTTCATGTTGACCTTGTCGCCCACCTTTCCGTTGACGCTTAGGTTTATCTTCTCGTCGAAGTCGAAGGCCGTGGTCTTCCTGTTGCGTATGGGCAGCGAGGGATTCTCTATGTCCTTCAGTGTGGCGCCGAGCTTCAGCTCCGCCGTTCCCTGCGTCTTTATGCGCACGCCGCCGGGACCGAATATCTTCTCGGCCGGGCCGAGGTCGAACTTCATGTCGGAGAAGGAGAACTTCTCCTTGCCCTTGTTGGCCACGCTCTCGGCGTTCTTCTGTCGGAAAAAGGCTTCCATGGCTCTGCGCTCGCTCCACTTGGCATACTCGTCGGGCGACATCATCACCGGCGCGTTGAGGTAGGAGTCGCCTATCTTCGAGCCTATAAAGTATTGGTTGAGCGAGTCGTTGTAGTACACCTGCTGCTTGATGTTGCCCGGTGTGCGCAGGTCGAGGGCCGACGAGTCGAGGTCGGCTGTTGTGATGGGCGCGGTGCGCTTAATCTTCCAGCGGGGGTGCAGCAGCGAGTCGGGAATAGCCTCCTCGTCGGCCTTCAGCGTGGGCTGCGCCTTTGGGGCGGGCTTGTTCTTGGCCGTCTTGTCGTCTTGCGGAGGCATTGCCAGCGCGCAGATGCTGAGAAGTGATATTATGGTGTAGACTATCCGCTTCATCTGTGGGATGTTCTATGGGTCTGGCTAAATGGTGTTCGTGGCGAACAATTAATAATCATACTTTGGAGTGGCCGTGTCCAGCGGCCACCAGTGGCGGCATTGCGCAGTGTGGCGTTGGCGCTCACGCCGTAACACGGTGATGGCGAGCGAACAAACAGGTTGTCCCTTAACCGTTACTTAATCTGCTTCAGGGCGAGCTTCACCACCTCCTCTACGGGCGCGTCGGGCTGCTGCTGCAATATCTGCACCACAACCTTCTGCGTGGGGGCTGGCGAGAAGCCGAGCATGGTGAGCGCGCTCACGGCCTCGTCCTTCACCTTGTTGTCTACGGGGGCTTCCATGACTCCGCCAACGGGTATCTCGCCAGTTATGCCAAGGGCCACAATCTTGTCGCGCAGGTCAACTATTATGCGCTGCGCCGTCTTCAAGCCGATGCCCTTCACACCCTTTATCAGCCGCTCGTTGCCTGTGGATATGCTGTCGCACAACTCCTTTGGACTTAGCGACGACAGCACCATGCGCGCCGTGCCCGGACCCACGCCCGACACGCTTATGAGCAGTTCGAACAGCTCGCGCTCCTTCTTCGTGGCAAACCCGAACATGGTGTATGCGTCTTCGCGTATGGCTTCGTGCACATACAGCTTCACTTCCTTCTTTCCCTGTATGGCAGAGTATGTGTTGAGCGAGATGTTCAGTCCGTATCCCACTCCTGCGGCCTCAACGGTGGCCATGGCGGGCGTAAGCTCGGCAAGCTCGCCCCTTATGTATTCTATCATTTATCTTTCAGTTGTTGGTGTGTACACATAGAAGTCGTCTAAACTTTTCTTGAAATTCATAAAAGTATATAGGGCTTCATGCATAAAAACGTAGAGGCGTGGCGTTTTATTGTATTGGCGGCGGATAAAATGGTGTCAGATGGTGGATAAGTAATGTTCAAAAAATTATTCCAGTAGCCATTTCCACACGGGTATTACCTCGATGCCAATGTCGGAAAGGTGCCATTCGTCCGTCTCGTCGTAGGTGATGATGCTGCGATGCTTGCATGGCAAAACTTTCGGCAAGGCTTCCAAAGCCTTGACCTCCCTCCGCCGGGTGTCCTCGTCACGAATGGAAAAAGACACTTGAATGGCAGTCTCCGTCTCAGGAATGTAGAAATCCACTTCCACCCCTTGGTTGTAGAAGAACACCGCATCGTCTCTGCCAAATCTCCTTATCAGGTTGATGGCGACGAGGTTCTCCAAAAGGGCCGTGTCAGCATCCATCAGAAACAAGTCGAGTATGCCGTTGTCGGTGAAATAGTATTTGGCATTGCTCTCCTTGTCTGCCAGTTTGGAGGCGATGTTGGTCACCTTGCTGATGAGCCACGAGGCTTCCATGAACTCCATATACTTGATGGCAGATGTGGTGCTCAGTTTGGTGCCTGTGGTAGAGATGATGTTGGCAATACGGCTGAACGAGATGGGTTGCCTGATGCTCTCCGCGATTTTCTTGATCATCACTTTCAGACCGAAGACATTGGAAACGCCATTTCTGACAATGATGTCGCCCAGGTATATTTTCTGATAAACGCTGAGCAGATAGTCTCTCTTGGTCTTCATCAACGCCCCCTCAGGAAAGCCACCATGATGGAAATAGTCTTTTAGGCGGTTCATCACCGTCGCTTTTCCCTCCGTGGTAAGCAGCGACAACCTGTCGTGCTGCACCCCATGTACATCTAGAAACTCCCCGAAACTATAAGGATAGACCTGAACGGGAAGGTATCTGCCGCCCAAGGTGGTCTGAATGTCGGAGCTGAGCATCTTGGCGTTGCTTCCAGTGATGATGACCTTATACTTGCTGTCTGCCAAGCGACGCGCAAACTTTTCCCATCCTGTGATATTCTGAATCTCATCGAGGAATAGCATGGGTCGTTTGCCGTAGATTTCGAAATGGGCTTCGAGAATTAGATTGAAGTCCATGGCGGCAAAGCCTTCCAGTCGTTCATCCTCAAAATTGAGGTATAGCATTTCGCTCCAGTCGTGACCTTCTGCCAGGAGTTTTTGCATCTGCTGATAGAGCAAGTAAGATTTGCCTGCCCTTCTGATACCCACCAATACATAGCGGTCGAACCCATCGAACGAGACGTTTCGGGTTACGACCTCATGCTCCTCCACTTCCCTTTGGTTTTCGAGCATGATTTTCTCAAGTAATAATTTATCCATTTTCTGTCCTTTTTATTCTTTGCCAACGTAGTGAACATCAGTTTTATCCAGCCGATTGGATGATTTATCTTCTGTTTTATCCATTTGGTTGGATGAAATCATACCAAAACCATCCAATCGATTGGACAAAAATAGTATTTCTTATTGGAATAAGCAAGCGGAACACCTACAAATTATGCTTTTTTTTGGTTCTTCCGTTAAATGCGTGGGCAAGGTCTGCCCATTTAAAGTACAGTGCTTGGCATAGCCTCTTCGAGGCCAAGATGGCAATAGCATTCATCCACGCATTTAACAGACGAGCCTTTTTTTTAAGTAGCCTGCAGAGTCTGAGTGTAGTGTCTCTAACATCTCATTGGCGATTTTGTGGTCAGCTATTCACATAAGGCGTGTTCTATAAATTCCACGCATGGTTAAACATTCTCTTTAGACGGGTTGCTCTTTGTGCCTTTTTTTGAACATTACTAAAAAGGCAGTCTGTCGTCTTCCGAGTGCATATTTGTCGCCTTGCAAGCCTTGTCTATTCGTGCCATAGCCCGTGTTTTTCCGCTTATTTCAATTGGTGTAAGCTCTTACTTCAACTGGTGTAAGCTCTTACTTCAGCTGAAGTAAGCGTTTACTTCAATTGGTGTAAGACAACTTTGCTCGTCATTTGGCATGAATGGATGTTGCTTGCAGGACGATTTTGTGGGCCTTTTAGGAAAATGAAACACGCCAATGGCGGCGCATCTCCTATGCTTGTTAGCCCTGAAAACAGGGGTCGCATTGGAGACGAGCCGCCATCGGCGTGTTGTCTGTCCACGGGTGGCGGAGAGGCGTGATAAATCCCTTGTAAATAGGGATTAGCGCATTGTGGTGAAAGGTTTAGCGCACAATCTTCCTCACCGAACCGTCGGCGTTGCGCACGATAATCAAGCCACGGCTGCTGTCGTTGGCTGTGCGTCCGTCGATGGTGTAGAGTTGGCTTTGCTGCTGACCACTATTGGCGCGGATGTGGCCGATTGACGACTGTGCGTTTGTCAGGTTAACCCGGTCGGCGTTGACTATGGTGTCGTCGTGGGTGTTGACAATCATGGCCACCACCTGCACATTGTCGGCATTGAGCACAGCGTCGGGCAGTTGGAACGTGGTGGAGTGAACGTATTCCTTGCCAGCCTCGATGTAGTCTGGCAGACTGCCACTGATGCCTTCGGGTGCGCCTATCGTGCCACGTGCCACGTGCTCGAAGTGGTAGTCGGTGACATACTCGTCGAGGTTCTCGTAGCCGTCCATTGGCGTTGTGCCTCCGGCGTAAGAGTTGTGTTGGCGGTAGCGTGCGTCGTCAGGCTCATACACGTCATTCTCTATTATGGCGTAGGCCACGCTGTAGAGACCGCCCATGGCCGCCGAATTGAACACCACGCGCGATGTGGCCGTGTATTCGCCGTTAACGCCCGAAGGCTCGATGCTCAGTCCTACAGTTGCCTTGATGGGTTGAGCGGTGATGTAGTCGTATAGTTCGTTCCACAGGTCTACGCCCGTTCCCATGGTATAGTCGCGGCTGGTTACGGAGGATGGATAGAACACCGTGCCGGCCTTGGCGGCCAAGGAGTAGACGTAGGAGAGATATTCGTCGGTGCTGAGGAAGTCGCCACTGTGAACGGCAATGCCGATGAACGTGTCGGGATGCTTCTGGAGCATACTCTTCATGTTGACAGTTCCGCGCACGCAGTAGCCGCACCAACTGCCTGTCATCTCCTCTACCACCATCTTTTGATAGCGAGATTGCAACGTGCGTTCCACGTAGGAGCTGTCGCCGTCGTGCTCAGCCCACGCGCTGATGGTGGCATCAGAGCCAATGGCAACGGCACTGTCGGGGTCGAACTCGAATGTGCAAGCTGCGCCCGGGGCAATTACGGAGTCGGCGAAGGTCTTGGTGCATTCGTTGCCATCATACTTATAACCCACGGTGAAGCCCTTAACGCTGGTTTCAAGGTCGGTTGTCACAGTGCCTTTCACCGTAACCTTATCGGTTGGCTTCACCACGTATGGCATGTCGAGCACTACTCGTGCTGCCTTGGGCTTGCCTACAAATATGTCGTCGAGATAGAGTACAGAGCAGTCGGTGGAGTTGTTGACGAAGGCTATGCGCACCGTCTGCCCCACATACTTGGCGAGACTAATGCGGTGGCTTGTCCACGCCGAAGCCTCGGCCTCGACGGAGAAGAGTGGGGCGGAGGTGTCGAAGTCGGCCACAGACTGTCCGTCGCCCGTGGTGACATACACCGCATAGCCGTCGCTGTATCGGCTGTCGGTGGCCTTGGCTCGCCACGACACTACGGCATCAGCCGACTCTACGGTTATCGGGGGCAGTATGAGCCAGTCGCTCGATGTGCCGCTCTTCTCATACCACGAAGTGCTTGCGGCCACGAAGTTCTGCTCCTTCTCAACATAATAGGCCACCCAGGGCGTGCCTACGCTGAAGCCATATTTGACGAGGTCGGACGAAGGGGTGTTGCCGTCGGCGTCAATGAGAGTGAAGTCTGACGGTATGCCTCCGTCGAAGCCGCAGCGTATCTCGCTGTCGGCATTTTGGGCTGCGCCGTTGGCAAAGGCCAGGCAGCACAGTGCGAATGATAATGTAGCTTTGATGTGCATTGTTGGGTCTGTTTTTTTTGAAAACACCAAGAGGCCACGGCTTTTGTGCATGGCCATGGCCCCTATGGGTGTGTTTATGGTATAGTTTACTTGTTGACTGATACCTTGCGTACCTTGTCGCCGTTCTTTATGATGTAGACTCCCTTGCCGGCGATGGTCTGAACTCTGCGTCCCGACAGGTCGAATATCTCGGTTGCGCCTTCGGTCTCGGCGTTGGCTGTTGCCGTGCGTATGCCGTCGGTCTCGAAGAACTTCACCTCCTGGTCGGCGGAACGGTCGGAACTGTACATGGTGCCGCAGCGTGTTACGTATGACACAAGGTTGTAGGCGTATGAGTAGTCGCTGTTAGGCTCCAGTCCGTTTATGCGGAACGATGTGGAACCGTCGGTTATCTCAGTTTCCGAGAGGCAGGTGTACAGCTGGTCGCCCTTCTTCAGGTCTTGCGTCACCGTCACGCGGTCGAGCAGGAACTGTGCGTAGCTGCTTGCGTAGAACATCAGGTGGCTGAAGCGTGTGCCGCCGTAGAGGTTGACCGTGGCGGTGTATGTGCCGGCTGTGTCACACTTGATAGCCTCGTAGGTGGTGTTGTCGCCCTGCACGTAGAGTGTCGTTCCGTCTTCAAGCGTCTGGAAGGTCACAGTTACCGCATAGTCGCCGCCATTGTTGTTGAGGGTGATTTCGGGCGAGATGATGTCGTACGATGAGTAGTAGTCAGATGTGCAGCCCACCATGCCGTTGCACAGAATGGTTCCGTTGCCTGTCCATCCAGCGTTGTCGGTGTAGTCGCTAAGGTCAGTGTAGCTGTAGTTCTCAAGCGACTTGAGGTTGTCTACAGTGCCCTCGGTGCTCTTGTTGAAGTTCTCGTCGAACACCACATACTGTTCCTTGTCCTCGGGCAAGTTGTACACCTCATAGCTGCGCAGCACATAGGCTTCGGCGTTGGGAGCAGCTTCCCAGTTGGCGGTGAATGCGCCGCGCTTGTTCACGTCGGTTGCCTCAAGCACGTGGGGAGCTGCCACACCATAGGCGTAGGTGTCGGCGCTGATGGCCGAAGAACGTCCGTCGGAGGTCACGCCCTGCACGGTGAAGTGATACTCGTTGTTGGTGTCGAGATTGTCGAACGTCATGCTCGTTTCGGTCGTTGTTGCGTTCTCCACCACGAGCGATGTCTCCACCTTGGGCGAGGTCACAGCCACAACATCGTCTATCGCCACCACTGTGGAGTCGCCATAGTATGCGTCGCTTTCAAAGCCATAGCCATAAATGCGCAGCTTTGTGTAGTTGCCAGGCACGAAAGTGCTGACATCGGAGAACTTCACCGTTTTCCAGTCTGTAGCATCAGTTGCACCAACAACATAGGTGCTCCATCTCTTGCCGTTGTAGAATTCAACGTATAGTCGGGCGTACGAATCTTCGCTGTACTTTATGGCCTTTGTGGCGAAGCTCAGGTCTTGTATGTAGCTGCCGGGAAGTTCGAAGAAGAGCGTGTCGTTGTCGCTTGCCACCTTGAGCGACTTCTCGCCTTCAAATGCGCCGTCGGTAATCCATGGCGAGGCGGCCTCGTCGGCAAACTGTCCGCTCCAGCCCTCGCCGAGTCCGGTGAACGATCCGTCGGCATTGACAGTGGCATCCTCAAAGTCGTTGGCGCTTACGAAGTTCTTGTCGCTTGTCTTCTTGTTCTCATAGAGGTTCACGATGTAAGAGTCTGCGCCAGCGGCCTTGTTCCATGATGCGGTGAAGCCAGTATAGGTGAACTTGCTTCCGCTAAGACCTGTGGGCGTGGATACGTAGTTGGCGTCGCGTTCCACCGAGATGCTGTCAACGATGAGTGCTCCTTTATTATATGCCATGCCGTTAACCTGGATGAAGCAGTCGCTGCCGGCATAGGGATTGATGATGTCAAGCTCTATGTCCTGCCATCCGTCAGCAGGCTTGATTTGGTACAGGTTCATCTGGTTGCCTATTGGGTCGTAGGGGTAAATCCAGTCGCCGGCAGCCACGCTCATGAAGAACATCACGTTGGCGTTGATGGCCTTGCAGCGCAGCTTCACGCGCAGTTTGCCCTGCATCACCATTGGCGACGTGTTGAACATTCCGCCCATGTTGGGGTAGGCGAGGGCAATGTTGCCTCCGGCCTGGTAGAGTCCCAGTCCGCTCCAGCCCGTAGAGTGGAACATGCTGTCGGGAAGCACGTAGCTTCCGTCGTCGAAATATGTTGTTGGATACATTATGGAGTCGGGGGCGTCCTCAGAGCCATTGCTCCACAGAGAGAAGTCTTCAGAGAGCAGCGTCTCCCACTTCTCGTCGGCCTCGGCCTTGCGCTGTGCCTTGCGCATCTGCTGCAATTGGCCAACCTCTATGGGTTGTGCCGTCTTCATCTTTTCCACAGTGCGGTCGGCTATCTTCTTCATGTCGGCCTTTGTGTGCTTGGTCGCAAGTGTTGTCTTTGCCTGCGTCAGCGTGGCTGTTGCCAAGTGCCTATTGCCGTCGGTGGCAAAGGCTGTTGTTTGTGCGGCTGCCATAACCAGTGCTGCCGCAAACGTCAATGTGCGTGTCGTGTTGCTCATACGCTTTCTCTTTAGTTTGTAACTCTGTTGTTTTCGATGCCGCAAAATTACTTATGTGGCATTTTATGGGCAAAAAAAACGGGAATAAGTATGTTCTTATTCCCGAATTGACACAAAAACGTGCGTTTTTAGTGTCTTTTTGTTATGCTGTCGTATGTATACAGCGACTATTCGTCGCGTGTTTTGTCTGTACTGATGCGTTTGTATTCCGACGGTGTCAGTCCCGTTACGCGCTTGAAAACCGTGACGAAATTGCTGCGCGACTTGAAGCCAAGACCGCTGGCAATGGCCTCGATGGTGACGTTGCCGTAGCTGTCGGTGTCCGACAGGCGGATGCAAGCCTGGTGTACGCGCTTCTCGCCAAGCAGCGTGTTGAAGTTTTTGCCGTAGGCTTCGTTTATCACCTGCGACACATATTTGGAGTTGGACTCCACAAGTCGCGCGAGCCTGTCAACGGAGAAGTCGGTGACGGATATCTCATCGACATTGTCGAGCGTGGCGTTGATGCGGTTTAGCAGTTGCTGCTTGGCATAGTCGTCGAGTGTGCTGCCTTGGTATTTCTGCTCGGGTTGCGCCTCTGGCTGTGTCTCTGGTTGCGTGTCGGGCGTGGCGTTGCGGTGCAGTTCGGCTATCTGCCGCTCATACTCGGCTATCTTGCGCTCGTAGATGTCGCTGCGGCGGCGTTCGTTTTCGCCCATGCGCATCACCTCCTCGTTGCGGCGAAACAGGTCGCGGTTGCTGCGCTGCAAGCGGTTGTTCTTCAGCTTTAGCAGCAACGCCATGGCGAGCACGATAATTGCGCCGACGCCAACCACGAAGAGCACGAGCGTCATTGTCTGCCTCCGGTTTTCTGACTCGCGCATCTTGTCGGCTATCTTGCCTATCTCGAAGGTTGACTTCATGTCGCGTATGCGTCCATACTGTTGGCTGCGAAACAGTGAGTCAGACAGTTGCAAGCCGCGAGTGTGCCAGTGCATTGCCTCGCTGGCATTGCCCAACTTCGTGTAGTAGTCTGACAGATGGCCGCAAGCCTCGGCTTGCAGGTCGAGGGCCTGCCCACGCGACTCGTGCTCCACCTCGCGTGTTATCCGCACAGCCTCGGCGTAGTTGCCCGTCTTGTCGTATATGTGTGCCATGAAGTTCATTGACCCCATCCGATAGCGTTCGGGCGTTAGTTTGGAGTCTATTTGGCCAAGCGATTTGAGCAGCCACTCTATTGCCCCACTGTTGTCGCCACGAGCCACACACTCAGTGGCGTTGCAAACGCTGTGTGTATAGTCGAGCATTGGTCTTGGCGGTATCTTCATTTCGCGCAGCGTCTTCACCTCTTTCATCACGCTTTTGGCGTCGTCGGCGTCAACTGCAAGGTTGGCCAGATTGCAGAACGACGTGAGCAATATGTTCATGTCCTTAACCCTCACGCTGGCGTAGAAGGCTTTGCGATACAGCTCGGCTGAAGCCTTGTAGTCGTTGTAGTTGATGTAGATGTTGCCCATGTTGAGGTATATGCATGGATACATCGTGGAGTCGTTGGCCTCGTCGGATATTTCCTGCGCCTTCAGTAGGCATGTGTATGACGACGAGTAGTCGTTGCGGTAGTAGAAGTATATGTAGCCGGCGTTGTTGTATGCCCCGGCGCAGATGCTCTTGTCGCTGTCTGGCAGGTCGCTGCGGTATTTCTCTGTAGACATGGTGTAGTACATGAGCGCACTGTCCATGCGTTCATGTGCAAGGCAATCGTCGCCGCGCTGCTTCAATTCGCGCACTGGCGCAGATTTCCAATCGCTGTATATCTTGTCGTAGTTGACCGAAGCGCATATGCTTGCAACCACAACCGTGACAAGCAACACAATGGTCAGCCCCAAAATTTTCTTCATCCTGCTATATATTTATATATAATGTGAAAAGCAAGCGGCGGCGACCACACGCATCTCAACTGTCAACACTATATGTGTGGTGTGCTTGGCAATGCCTATAGAGGTTGCCTTCAGGTGGCATGAAACGCCACTTGGCACTCTGTGCTCGCTTCTTCACAATCACTAATAATGTGCAAAAATACGATTTTTCTTCGGATTTATAAGCTGCAAGGTGTAACTTTCGTGGCGTTCGTTACATGCCACACGGCATTTGCATGCCATTCCAAACGGGCAATGGCTGTATGCTGTCAGTCGCGGTAAATCCACTTGAGCACCCTGTTAACCCAACCTATCGTAATGAAGAACCACCGATAGGTGCTAACTGGCTTGCCGCCGAAATGAAGGATGAAGTCGCGGTATGGATTTTTGCGGAATGGAAGTCCAACGTCCATGAAGCATATATGGTCGTAGCCGTGGGTTTGGGCGTGCTTTATCACCGCCCAAACGGTGGCGGTGTCGGGGTGCAGCTTGACGAAACTCTTGCGCAGCGAGGCCAGATACCATACATAGGCGGTGCCACCCGAATAGACGCAGGCGCAGCAGCCCACGGTGCGCCCCTTGCACTTGGTGATGAAAAGACGAGCGTCGTCGTCGCCAAGCATGCAGCGGAAGAACTTCTCGTCGGGGATGCAGCGTCGTGGCTTCAGCTTGTTGTGGACTTTGACCAGCCGCACAAACGACTGCAGGTCGTCCTCGCCGGCAACTTCAACCGTGGCGACTCCTCTCTTGGCCGCCAATTCCACGCGCCGCATCATCCGCTTGCTTATGCGCTCCTCGGGCACGCGGCTGTGCAGCGAGTTGTAAATGCTCATCCAATGCACGGGAAAGTAGCCTGCGCGGCGAAACTCCTTGTAGCCAAACATCTTTCTCGACAGGTCGCTGAACTCCACGTAGAGCACCCTGCGGCGTAGGCGGCGGGTCAGGGCGTTGAGCATAGCCCCAAACAAATTCTCGTTGGCGGCACTGTCAGCGGCGTAGTCGCCCTCGCCAAACACCCGGCAGTGCATATACAGATAGGGCGGAAGCCATGACCACCGATAGCGCACCACGGCAAGCATATGGGCAACCACACCGCCGCTTGGCGAAAAGGCCACCACCATGAATGGCTTGTGGCGTGGCGTCTGCTCGTATATGCGGAAAAGCCCCACGCCGTGGAAGTAGTTTCCATGTGGCATTGGGGGCAAATCGGCACTGCGTGTGTAAATGACTATCTTATGGGTGTCCATGGGCAAACGGCTCTTTGCAAATGCCTGGTCTTTGGGGACCAGAACTTACTGTCTTTTGCAAAAATAGCACATTATTTTAATGTCTGTGGCCTTAAACCTTCTTTTTGTCGAGGAAATCACAAAAAAAACATGGCGTGAAATGTATGCCAAACATGTCACAAAATCCGCTGACCCCAAAACAAGTAAGGGCAATACATGTCACAAAGCAAGGAATAGCAAAACTACAATGGCAATGAACATAGCTGGAATGAATGTCAAACTGCCTAAAAACGAAAGGCGCGGATTGTATTCAATCCACGCCTTTCGCCTTGCGGAAAGTGAGGGATTCAAACCCCCGATACCCGAAAGGGGTATACCGGATTTCGAGTCCAGCGCATTCGGTCACTCTGCCAACTTTCCTTTTACGGCTGCAAAATTACACAATTATTTGCAAACACGGCAAACAAATCACCGCTTTTTTGCCTCCGCCATGCAAATTTGGGTGCATAAAGAGTCAATTTAGGGGGCAAAAAGTCATTGCGCTTTATGGAAAGGGCATGCCTCATGTCCATATCCGCAGTGGTTTCGCTCAGAATTTGAACACCGTTCCACCGTCGCTGTGGGCGTATTTGCGCAGCAGCTCCTGTACAAACTGGGCACAGGCCATGGCGTTGTCGGCATCACCGTCGTAGCCGTTTATCACAACGAGAGTGCGCACGGTATTCAAGTCCATCTTTGTGCGCTCGTTGTCGCTTGTGGGAGTGCCAACGCCACCTTGCGCGTCGCGGTAGACGGGAAGTCCCTCGATGTTTATAGTGCCGCGCCCGATGCCCTCGTATGGTTCGCCGGCACGCCCAACGCCGAGCGTTATCGTGTCGCCCACAAACTTGTCTGCGTCGAAGCCGCCTATGCTATAACCGTATTTTATGCTCGCAAGGTTTATCAAGTCGACCATGGTGTCTATCCTGTAGAGTTCCTTGCCTTGTAGCATGCGCCTTATCAGGGCCTCTGCCGACGGGCGATAGCGGCTGGGGTCTTTGCCACAAGCCTTATACACCTTGCGTGTGGCCGCTATCGACGGCATCAGCTTCACCGTCTCTGTTGTCAAACTGTTGCGGTATTGATCGCCGAGGACGTTGATTTCGTCCCACAAGGCCGGGCAAAACTCCGAGTTCTTCACGTTGGCCTCTACCGCCGCCCCGACAAAGCCGGGACATACTCTTTGGATTTCGTCAGTAACGATAATGTTCATGTTGCTTTCTGTTTGCGTTGTTATAATATAATGTAATATGGAATATGCATTTGATGTTTTACTCCAGCATCTTCAGGAATGTATCCTCGTCAACAATCTCCACACCCAGTTTCTGTGCCTTTTGCAGCTTTGCGGGACCCATGTTGTCTCCGGCGAGAATAAATGAGGTCTTCGAACTTATGCTGCCCACGTTTTTCCCTCCGTTGCTCTCTATCATGGCCTTATACTCGTCGCGCGTGTGATGCCAGAACACGCCGCTTATCACTATGGTCTTGCCCTTTAGCCGGTCGCCAGTGCCTTGCATCTGCTCGTCGGACAGCTGCATGCGCACGCCATGGTCGCGCAACCGCTGCAAAGTGTCGAGGTTCTTGGGAGTGTGGAAATATGTTATCACGCTTTTGGCGATTACCTCGCCCACGCCGTCAACTTCGAGCAAGTCGTGCAGCGAGGCGTTTTGCAGTGCGTCCATGGTTTTGAAATGGCGTGCGAGCAACTTTGCCGATGTCTCGCCCACGAATCGTATGCCGAGGGCAAACACTACACGCTCGAACGGCACGTTGACAGAGTCGGCTATGCCTTGCACAATCTTCCGCGCCGAACGCTCGCGGTTGCCGTCGCCGTTTATCTGCTGCACGGTGATGTCATACAGGTCGGCCACGTCGCGCACAAGTCCACGGCGGAAGTATTCGTCAACCGTTTCGGGGCCAAGGCTGTCTATGTTCATGGCCTTGCGCGATATGAAGTGCTCGATGCGCCCCTTTATCTGCGGAGGGCAACCAGAGTCGTTGGGACAATAGTGTGCCGCCTCGCCTTCGTAGCGCACCAGCTGCGAGCCACATTTGGGGCAATGCGTGATGAATGTCACAGGACTTGCCCCAGCCTGACGCGCGTCGGCGTCAACGCCCACTATCTTTGGTATTATCTCGCCGCCCTTCTCTACATACACGAAGTCGCCCTCGTGCAGGTCAAGACTGCGTATGAAGTCTTCGTTGTTGAGCGTGGCGCGCTTTACGACGGTGCCGGCCAACTGCACCGGAGTCATGTTGGCCACTGGGGTTACAGCCCCCGTGCGCCCCACCTGAAACGTCACCTTCTCCAACTGAGTGCGCTCGCGCTCGGCCTTGAACTTGTAGGCGATGGCCCAGCGCGGACTCTTGGCTGTATAGCCCAGCGCGCGCTGTTGCCTCAGTGAGTTCACCTTCAGCACGATGCCGTCGGTGGCAACGGGCAGGTTCTTGCGTTCAGTGTCCCAATAGCCGATGTAGTCGTAAATCTGTTGCAGCGTGGTGGCCTTCTTCATGCCGCTGCTCACCTTGAATCCCCACGACCGGGCAGTTTCCATGTTCTCATAATGCCCGTCGCATGGCAGTTCGTCGCCCAACAAATAATAAAGGTAGGCGTCAAGACGGCGCTCGGCCACAAGAGCAGAGCTTTGGCTCTTCAGTGTGCCGCTGGCCGCATTGCGCGGATTGGCGAACAGTGGTTCCTCGGCGGCCTCGCGTTGGGCATTGAGACGTTCAAACTCCTTCCATGGCATCAATATCTCGCCACGTATCTCAAACTCGTGTGGATAGCCCTTGCCGGGAAGCACCAGCGGTATGCTGCGTATGGTCTTGACGTTGGCCGTCACATCGTCGCCGTGCACGCCGTCGCCACGCGTTACTCCTTGCACGAGTTTGCCGTCAACATAAGTGAGGCTTATCGACAGTCCGTCGTACTTCATCTCGCAGCACACCTCAAAGTCGTCGCCTCCCAAGCCGCGCCGCACGCTGTCGTACCAGTCGGCCACGTCCTGCTCGTTGTATGTGTTAGACAGTGAGAGCATGGGATAGCGGTGTGCCACCTGCTGAAATTCGCCGCTGATGTCGCTGCCCACGCGCTGGGTGGGCGAATTGGGGTCGGCCAGTTCGGGGTGTGCCGCCTCCAAGGCTTGCAGTTCGTGCATGAGCGTGTCAAACTCCATGTCGCTGATTTCGGGTTGGTTCAACACGTAATATTTGTAGTTGTGCTCGTGCAGCTCCTTGCGCAGCTGCTCTATGCGCTGTTCGTCGTTCATCGTTGTCGGTGTTTTGTGTATGTCAAAGCCCATTCTTGCACCGATTTGCGGTCACGTCTGCGGCCACGCCCATGCAAGTGGGACTGTGCTTTATTCACCCACAAAATTAAGAAAAACAAGCGACACGCCAAAGAAAAAACGCAGCCCCATTTGCTATCTGTGCCGTTTGCGGATGCCAAGTATGCCATTTCCGACCCGTAAGTATGCCGTTTCCGACCCGTAAGTATGCCATTTACGATGTCTAAGTGGCATACTTAGCACTCGCAAACGGCACACTTGGCAAGCGTCCACCAAACAAGGCGTTTGGAGAGATACTTCTATGGCGTTTCTTTCATAGGCTGCTTGTAAATATAATAAGGTGAAAATTTGCGGCATCGGCTTTTCTTTGTACTTTTGCACAAGCCAAGTGGCAATGCCTTTGCTTCAATTCCACTGCAACGCTTTTGCAATTGCATTCGCCGCCAAGGCGCAGGCTAAGCGGACACCGCCATGCCAAGCATGACACAATGACTAACTACAAACAAAAGTGTTGCAGTGAGACGACCACATGAAGAAACTATTACTCGTGTTTTCCATGCTGCTTATGGCAGCGACAAGCTTTGCCGACACCGACGAGCTTGGCATCTACAACCGCGTTGACCTCGGCAGCTTCTGGCGCTACGACTTCCGCTACCAGACAACCGACGTTGACGGCGTTAGCCCCATCACGCTGTCGGCGGCAATATTCATGCACAAGGATTTGCACAACAAGAAGCGCGACGGCAAGGGGTGCATACTCTTGAACCACTTCACCATCACCGACGATGCCGACCGTCCGACCAACGTAACGCAATTGTCGAAGCTGGAGGGCGCATTGTCGATGAGCAAGTATTTCATTATTGAGTCTGACGGCATAGGCTTTGGCCTCACCAAAGACCGCCAGCAGCCATATCTTCAGGGACGCATACTCGGCAGGGCCTATATTGATGCCTTCCTTGCCGGCCGCAAACTAATCACTGAAGAGGGATTTAATTATGAAGACGTTGTGCTCAACATGGGCTACTCGCAGGGAGGCTTCATGGGAGCGTGGGTAGACCGACTTGTCAGCGAAGGCTACCGCAGCGACGAACTGCCCAAGATAGACTATACCTTCATCGGAGGCGGGGCGTATGACATATACGCCACATATCTTGACATCATCAGAGAAAACGCGTCGCACTATCCTGTGGCGTTGCCTCTTGTGCTATACGACATAATGTTTGACGACGACTCGGGTGTGACGCCACAAGACGTGCTCACGCAGGAGTTTCTTGACCACCTGCAAGAGTGGTTCAGCGCAAAGGACTGCAACACCGACACCATTAACGCCAGGGCGTTCCGACTGTTTGGCTGCACCGAAGAGACTGGCATAAGCGTTGACAAACTGTTCACCACCGCACTTTGGGACCCCAACACGCCACTGGTGAAAGACAGAATTGCGCCATGGATGAGGTCGCACTCGCTCACCTATGAAGACTGGAAGCCAACTAAGACCGACACCGTGACGCTCGTACACTCCACCACAGACGAGGTAGTGCCATTCGTCAATGCGCGCAGCCTTGACCAGCACTACAAGCGAATGGGCTACACCACATACGACGTTGACAGCTCATACACGAAAAAGCACACGCCCACAGGTACGTCATACGTGATGAAAGCCATCTCTACGCTCGACAAGTTCAAGCCGAAGTCGTCAACCTCGGGCATCGTCAACGTGCGCCGCAATATGCCAAAGCGCGAAGACTACAACGTGTATAGCCTCGATGGCCGTTTGCTGGTGAAGGAGGGCGACTGCAACGCGAAGTTCGCAAGCTTGCCAAAGGGCGTGTATATAGTGAACGGACGAAAGGTGGTGAAGTGAAGAAAAAGCCTTCAAGCCGATTTTGAAAATAAGGAAAAAGGGAGTTGCCGCATGACGCATTGCGGCAACTCCTTTTTATAGAGGTACCTTAAACAACTGGTTGCACTCGTTTTCGCGCAACCATTTTTGCAATGTGAAATTTCAATTCAAGCGTTGCCGAACCGTTGTTTTTGAACATTACTTACATCATTTATTTTATTTTAATGGCCTGTTTCGTCCCTTTTCGCTACCTTTGCACGATAGCCCGACGAAAGGGCAATCAAGTTTTTTTATGATAAAACGACAAATATAAGATATGGCAGAGGCAACAGACATGACGGAAAAGGAAAGGAAAAACCCGTTTTTCGAGAAATACACAACGCCACACGCCACCGTGCCGTTCGACCGCATACGTCTCGAAGACTATGAGGAGGCTTTCATCGAGGGCATAAGGCGCGACGACGAGCAGATAGCCAAAATAATCGACAATCCCGAACCGCCCACGTTCGACAATACAATCATCAACCAAGACGAAGACCACGAGGGCTACTACGACTTGCTCTCTAAGGTGTCAACGGTGTTCTTCAATCTGCTGAGTGCCGAGACCAACGACGATATGGACGCGCTGGCGCAGAAGCTTCAGCCGATATTGACAAAGCACGCCAACGACGTGAAACTCAATGAAAAACTGTTCGCGCGCATAAAGGCGGTACATTTGCACCATCGCCGCCTGACTCCCGAGGAGAAGAAACTTCTCGACGATTGCTACGAGGGTTTTGTGCGCAGTGGCGCGCTGCTTGATGCCGATGGCAAGGAGCGGCTGCGCAAGCTCACCGAGGAGGCTGGCATGCTGTCGTTGCAGTTTTCGCAAAACCTGCTCAAGGAGAACAAGGCGTTCTCGCTCGACATCACCGACGAGGAACAGTTGGAGGGACTGCCCGACACTGCACGCGAGGCCGCCGCACAAACGGCCAAGGAACAAGGCAAACAGGGGTGGGTGTTCACTCTCGACTTCCCAAGCTACAGTCCGTTCATGACATATTCGGCCAAGCGCGAGCTGCGTAGGCAGATGTATATGGCCAAGAACACGGAGTGTACGCACGACAACGCTGAGAACAACATTGAAATATGCAAGCGGCTGATAAACCTGCGCAGGGAGATTGCACAGCTGCTGGGCAGCAAGACCTATGCCGACCACGTGCTAAAGCGGCGCATGGCCGGCAACAGGCGCAACGTGTATGGACTGCTCCACAAGTTGGTTGACGCATATAGGCCGGCGGCTGAAAAGGAGGTGGAGGCCATCGAGAAGCTGGCGCGCCGCACCGAGGGCAAGGCGTTCAGCATGGAACCGTGGGACTTCGGCTACTACTCCCACAAGCTGCAGTTGGCCAAATACGACCTCGACTCCGAGATGCTGCGCCCATATTTCGAGCTTAGTAACGTCATCAAGGGCGTGTTTGGCTTGGCCAACCGCCTTTATGGAATAACATTTAAGGAAAATCCGGAAATACCAGTCTACCATCCTGATGTCAAAGCCTATGAGGTGTTCGACAATGACGGTTCCTACCTTGCCGTGTTTTATGCCGATTTCCATCCGCGAAAGGGCAAGCAGGGCGGAGCGTGGATGACGCAGTATCAAGGACAGTGGATCGACCGCCACGGCGAGAATGTGCGGCCACATGTCAGCGTGGTGATGAACCTCACCAAGCCCACGGCCGACAAGCCCGCGCTGCTCACGCTCGGTGAGGTGGAAACCTTCCTGCACGAGTTTGGCCACTCGCTCCACGGCATGTTTGCCAACACTCGCTTCGAGAGCCTTAGCGGCACCAATGTGTGGTGGGACTTCGTCGAGCTGCCTTCGCAGTTCATGGAGAACTATGCCGTGGAGAGGGATTTTCTCCGCACATTCGCCTTCCACTACCAAACGGGCGAGCCAATACCCGACGAGCTTATAGCACGCATAGTGAAGAGCCGCAACTTCCTGTCGGCCTACAGTTGCATGCGGCAAGTGAGCTTCGGACTGCTCGACATGGCCTATTACACCATGGACAAGCCGTTCGATGGCGACCTTGTGACCTTTGAGAAGAAGGCATGGAGACGGGCCGTTGTCACCAAGCAGCTGCCCGACACGTGCATGACGGTGCAGTTCAGCCACATAATGGCCGGGGGCTATGCCGCAGGATATTACAGCTACAAGTGGGCGGAAGTGCTCGATGCCGATGCTTTCAGCGTGTTCAAGAAGAACGGGCTGTTTGACAAGGCCACGGCGCAACGCTTCCGCGACGAGATACTGTCGAAGGGCGGAACGGAGCACCCCATGACCCTCTACCGCAACTTCCGTGGCGGCGACCCCACCATCGACGCTCTGCTGAAGCGCGACGGAATAAAGCGCAAGCCACAGGGCGTGCAGGTGAAGGCAGCCGAGGGCAAACGGAAATAATGGCGGTTCTATTTTTCGAATACAGTGTTAAAACCAAGCAAAGAAGCCGTCTAAACTTTTATGAACTTTAAGATTTGCCTTTATTGGTATTGAAGAGGGAGTGTGGCGAGCTACACGACCAATCTATAAACCACCCATAAAGAACAGAGAGGAGAATACGTATGACCGACAGCGGAAAACAACGGCAACTGGACTTGCGCTATCTGCGCATGGCGCGTATTTGGGCTGAAAACAGCTACTGCGAGCGGCGCAAGGTTGGGGCATTGGTCGTGAAGGACCAGATGATAATAAGCGACGGCTACAACGGCACGCCGAGCGGTTTCGAGAACATATGCGAGGACGAAAACAACGTGACCAAGCCATATGTGCTGCACGCCGAGGCCAACGCCATAACCAAGCTGGCGCGAAGTTCCAACAACAGCGACGGAGCCACGCTCTACATCACCGCATCGCCGTGCATAGAGTGCTCCAAACTGATAATCCAGGCTGGCATAAAGCGCGTGGTATATGGTGAGAAATACCGTTTGGAGGACGGTCTGGAGCTTCTGCGCCGAGCCAACATCGAAGTGATATACCTAAACCCCGACGAACAATAACCACAGACAAGCAATGAGTCAAAAAAAGACAAACCACTACACGCCACTGCTCATGGCCGTGTCGGTCGTGGTGGGAATATTGGTTGGAACATTCTTTGCCAACCACTTCTCCGGCAATAGGCTGAGCATAATAAACTCAAGCAGCAACAAGTTGAACAATCTTCTGCACATGATTGACGACCAATACGTTGACACCGTAAATGTCAACGACCTTGTCGAGAAGGCCATGCCGCAGATACTCGCCGAGCTTGACCCTCACTCGGTGTACATAAGCGCCAAGGATGTGCAGGCCGCCAACGACGACTTGAAAGGGTCGTTCTCGGGCGTGGGCATAGAGTTCACCATACGCAACGATACCGTGCGCGTGCAGAACGTGATAAAGAACGGTCCTGCATCGCGCGCCGGCATAAAGGCTGGCGACAAGATTGTGAGTGTTGACGGCAAACCTTTTGTGGGAAAGTCGGTCACCAACGACGAGGCCATGCGCCGTCTCAAGGGACCAAAGGACACCAAGGTGGCCATTGGCGTTGTGCGCTACGGCGAGAAGAAGCCGCTGCGCTTCACCGTGACGCGTGGCGACATTCCGCAGAAGAGCATACTTGCCACGTATATGCTCGACAAGACCACGGGCTACATAAAGATAAAGAACTTCGGCGAGAAGACCTATCCCGAACTGCTCATCGCGCTTGCACGGCTGTCGCAGGAGGGATTTGAGAACCTCGTGATAGACCTTCGCGGCAA
This sequence comes from Lachnospiraceae bacterium, assembly GCA_963659505.1. Taxonomy (GTDB): domain Bacteria; phylum Bacteroidota; class Bacteroidia; order Bacteroidales; family Bacteroidaceae; genus Prevotella. The sequence goes on along the minus strand of CAVKUV010000014.1, from coordinate 9,519 downwards.
CACGGGCGGATTTCTTGTGGCCGCAGTGCAGATGGCCAACGAGTTCTTGCCCAAAGACAGGCTCATCGTCTACACGCAAGGTCGCCACTCGCCAAGGCAGGACTATCGCAGCGACGGGCGCGGAAGCTATCAGGACATACCGCTCGTAGTGCTCATCGACGAGGGTTCTGCCTCTGCATCCGAGATATTTGCCGGTGCCATCCAGGACAACGACCGTGGCACCATCATAGGCCGCCGTTCATTTGGCAAGGGACTTGTGCAGCAGCCCATTGCATTCAACGACGGGTCGATGGTGCGCCTCACCGTGGCACGCTACTACACGCCGTCGGGACGCTGCATACAGAAGCCCTACACCCTTGGCGACGAGAAGAGCTATGAGGAAGACTTGGTTGACCGCTACCAGCACGGCGAGTTCTTCTCGCAGGACAGCATCAAGCACACAGGCGCGGCCTATCATACCAGCATTGGCCGCGAGGTGTTTGGCGGTGGTGGCATAACGCCCGACATCTTCATTCCCGACGACACGCTTGGCGTCACCTCTTATTATAAGGAGGCGAGCATGAGTGGACTTATATTGCAGTTTGCATATACATACACCGACGACAACCGCCTTAAACTTAATAACTTTAAGGAAATGGCCGAACTGGCGGCTGAACTGGCCAAGCAAAACACCGTGGAGCAGTTTGCCGCATATGCCGACAAGAACGGTTTGCGCCGTCGCAACCTCATGATAAAGAAGTCGCACAAGCTGCTTGAACGCTACATCAACAGTCGCATAATCTACAATATGCTCGACGACGAGGCGTGGACGGAATATATAAACCAGGACGACCCTGTGATAAAGGCCACGCTAAAGGTGTTTCGCGACAAGGCGGCATTTCCACAGAAGCCCAAAGGTGGCGTTGATGGCAAGTCGCGCAAGACGGCCATGGGCTGCGGTGTGCATGGGGCAAATGCCGCCAAGGGCGGAAGCAAGTCGTCGTTCCGCCGTGCTTAGTGGCTGTGGAAATGTAATTTAGGACTATTGGTAAAATGGAAAGCCAACCCATACCTTCACCGTCACTGAAGGGAGAACTGCGCCGTGAGGTGCGCGCCAGAAAGCGCGCGCTCACGGCGCAGCAGCTTGAGGCGATGTCGGTCGGCGTGGTCGAAAGACTGCGGTGCAACCCTCATTTCGCCAGTGCGCGCACGGTGCTTCTTTACCACTCGCTGTCCGACGAGGTTTGCACCCACCGTCTGCTCGACAGTCTGAAGGGCAAGACGGTGCTTCTGCCTAAGGTTACGGGCGACTCCACAATGGAGTTGCGCCTATACACTTCGCCCTGTGACCTCGCCACGGGTGCGTTTGGCATTGAGGAACCTGTGGGCGCAGCCTTTGCCGACTATGGGGCGATAGACGTTGCCGTAGTGCCGGGCATGGCGTTCGACGCCCAAGGCCATCGTCTTGGGCGTGGGCGCGGCTACTACGACAGACTGCTGGCGCGGATGCCCGGTGTTTATAAGATTGGGTTGTGCTTCGGCTTCCAGCTTTTGGACAAAGTGCCGTCGGAAGCCACAGACGTTGTGATGGATGAGGTGGTTAGCTAAATCTGATGTCAACAATGACTTGGCTGCCCACTGCTTGGTTCAGCCGCCTCACGAACTCCTGTCGGCGCATGCTTAGATCGGCGCGCAGGGCCGGACTCGACAGATGCACGAAAAGGGTTTGGTTGCGTATGTATGTGTTTGTGGTGTAGCGTCCTATCACGCTTCCGGCCACCACGGGCCATGCGTCGATGAGCCGCTTTTGCAGCAGCGGCGTTTCCAGGCCCTGGCTGCGCATGGCGCGCGCCACCAGTTCGCCTAAGCTTTTCACTTCGCGCTTGAACATTCTTTCTCCGTTATTTCTCCGTTGTCAACACTGAATATCTTGTAGTCCGACGAGCTGCCGTGCAGTATGCTGTCCAGGTGGTCGCGGTTGGTGTCGGTTATCATTATCTGTCCAAACCCGTCGCCCGACACGATGTCTACAATCTGCTCCACGCGCCTTGCGTCGAGCTTGTCGAATATGTCGTCGAGCAGCAACAGCGGCACGGTGTGGGCGGCGGTGCGCTTTAGGAAGTCGAACTGTGCCAGCTTCATTGCCACGACGAAAGTCTTGTTCTGCCCTTGGCTGCCCTCGCGCTTCATGGGGTGGCCGCCGAGCGTAAACTCAAGGTCGTCGCGGTGTATGCCGTGCAGCGAGTAGCCCACGGCGCGGTCTTTGAAGCGGTCGCGGCGTATCACGTCGAGCAGCGGTCCGCGTTGGCAGTGCGACACATAGCGCAGGCCCACTGTCTCGCGCCGCTCGGATATGCGCCCATAGAAGTCTTGGAACATGGCCTCAAGCTCTCTCACAAACTCGTCGCGCTTGCCGTATATCAGTTCGCCATTCTGCGCCATCTGCTCTTCCCATATCTCCATCAGGGCTTCGTCGGGTTCCTCTTCCGACTTCAGCAATATGTTGCGCTGCGCCCACGCCTTGTTGTAGCGCGACAGAGCCTCGATGTAGCCATGGTCGTATTGCGAAATCACCATGTCCATCAGTCTGCGGCGCTCCTCGCCCTGCCCGTTTATCAGCAGGGTGTCGTCGGGCGACACCATCACGAGCGGTATCATGCCTATGTGCTCCGACAGCCGCTTGTATTCCTTCTTGTTGCGCTTGAAGTGCTTCTTCGTGCCGCGCTTCATGCCGCAGTACACGTTTTCAGGCTCGCCAGTGTCTGTTGTGTACGCCCCGTCGAGCACGAAGAACTCTTCTCCGTGGCGTATGGTCTGCGAGTCGGTGGGGTTGAGCGCGCTGCGGCAGAACGACAGATAGTAGGCCGCGTCGAGCACGTTGGTCTTTCCGGCCCCGTTGCGGCCTATGAAGCAGTTCAGCTTTGGCGACAGCGTGAGTTCCGCGCTCGCTATGTTCCTGTAGTTTATTATTGACAGCTTGTGGAGAATCATGTGGAGTATTGTGGCAAAATGCAATGCAAAGTTACGCCTTTGGCTACCATATACGAAAAAAAACAAGTGGAAATTTCACTGTACGGGATAAAATAATTAATTTTGCCACGCATTTTATGTAACTAACATTTAAATCTATAATGGCAAATAACCAAACCCCAAAAGACTCGCTCAATGTTGAGGAGTCGCTAAACAAGTCAGAGGCTTTCTTCCACAAATACAAGAAGGCTCTCGGTTACGGAGTGATTGCCCTGTTGGTAATCGTTGCCGGTTTCATCATTTACGACAACTATGTGGCCGCGCCACGCGAGGACAAGGCAAGCACGGCTTTGGCCAAGGGACAGGAATATTTCAGCGCAGAGCAGTTTGACAAGGCCCTCAATGGCGACGGGGCTGGCTACAAGGGCTTCTTGGGCATAGCCAGCGACTATGGCAGCACTGATGCCGGCAACTTGGCCAACCTCTATGCTGGTCTTTGCTACGCTCGCCTTGACAAGTGGAACGAGGCCGCCGCAAGCCTCGACAAGTTCGACGCCAAGGGCGACAAGATGATAAGCCCCGCAGCCGAGGGCGCACTGGGCAACGCCTATGCCCACCTGAACCAGCTCGACAAGGCCGTGAGCCACCTGAAGAGCGCCGCCGAGAAGGCCGACAACAACAGCCTGTCGCCCACATTCCTCATCCAGGCCGGCGAGATACTTGAGAGCCAGGGCAAGAAGGACGAGGCTCTGAAACTGTATCAGGAGGTGAAGGAGAAGTACTTCAACTCGATGCAGTACCAGACAATCGACAAATACATTGAACGCGCAACCACAGAATAATGGCAACTGCACTTCACAACCTTTCCGACTACGACACGGCGTCGGTGCCCGACGCAAGCAACATGTGCTTTGGCATAGTTGTGGCCGAGTGGAACAAAGAGATAACGGGCGCACTGCTTGAGGGTGCTGTGAGCACACTTGAGAAGCACGGCACACTGCCCGAAAACATACACGTGAAGACCGTGCCTGGCAGTTTTGAACTTGTCTATGGCGCACACCAGATGTCGCTCAACGGCAGTTTCGATGCCATTATCATACTTGGCAGCGTGATAAAGGGCGAGACTCCCCACTTCGACTACATCTGCCAAGGCGTTACGGCTGGCATAGCCAAGCTGAACGCCACGAGCGAGGTGCCTATAATCTTCGGACTGCTTACCACCAACGACTGGCAGCAGGCGAAAGACCGTAGCGGCGGACGTCTTGGCAACAAGGGCGACGAGTGTGCGGTTGACGCAATAAAGATGGCTAAATTCTAATAACGTCAGGGTTAACGACATATAAATTGTTTGGAGAGCGGATGGCTTGCCTTTGGGTTTGCCATCCGCTCTTTTTGCGTTCAAAGGCCATGGAATGTTATTCCAAATATCATTCAATGTCATTCAAAACACCATACAAAGTCACCCTGAAGACAGCACAAAGTCATACCAAATACGGCATAAAGTCACCTCGTATCGAACGATGCGCATGCTCGTATCGAACGATACGAGTGTTCATATCGAACGATACGAGCACGCGCATCGTTCGATACGAGGTGACTTTCCATGGCATTTGGCATGACTTTCCATGGTGTTTGGCATGACTTTGAGCGGTATGCAAGTCTACTTTCCTTCACCTGTGGTAGTGATAGGCATGGGGTATGGCCGCAACAAAAGTGTTGCTTTTTGCTTGGCCATCGGTCTTGTCCTTCTGTCCTACATTGCGGTTTCTTTTGCCGTTTTTGCCTTTGCCCAAAACTTGCGCATCCTTTTCTTCGGGGTTTGTGCTTTTCCTTGCCTTTTTTCCATATATTTGCATATAAAAGATATACTTGGCGGCGCGGATACAGTGTTGCCGTGGCCAAATGATAGCGCATCGCTCTCGTGCCGCACAAGTTTTCATGGCGACATGGATGCCGCCAAATGGAGAACAATATTAGGGATATAGCCTATGCAGAAATATGCCGACCACATAGTCCAGATAGAGATAGAGTCTCTGTGGGCCAACAGTAAGCACATACGCTGGAACCTCGACCCCAAGGTGAACATACTTAGCGGAATAAACGGGGTGGGGAAGAGCACCATACTTAATAAGGTGGTGCGCGGACTGTCGCATGGCGGCGAGTTTCCGAGCCACATGATCAAGGGCGTTAGCATAAAGGTTGAGCCTAATGACGCCCATTGGATACGCTATGACATTGTGCGCAGCTTCGACCGTCCGCTGATGAGCAGCGACACCGTCAACCGCATTGTCGATGCGCCTGTGGCCACCGAACTCGACTGGCAGATATACCAGTTGCAGCGCAAGTATCTCGACTACCAGGTGAACATAGGCAACCGCATCATCGAGGTGTTGCAGAGTGGCGATGCCGACGGGGCGGTGCGTGCGCAGGAGATATCGGCTCCAAAGAAGCTGTTTCAAGACCTGATAGACAAGCTGTTTGCCGAAACTGGCAAGCAACTGGTAAGGACGAGCAACGAGATACAGTTCTCGCTGATGGGCGAGCGGTTGTCGCCCTACCAACTGTCGAGTGGAGAGAAGCAGATGCTGGCCATACTGCTCACCGTGCTCATCGAGGACGGTCAGCACTATGTGCTCTTCATGGACGAGCCTGAGGTTAGCCTGCACGTGGATTGGCAGCAGCGGCTCATCGACATGATACTCCAGCTGAACCCCAACGTGCAGATTGTGCTCACCACCCACTCGCCAGCGGTGATAATGAATGGGTGGATGGACAAGGTCACCGAGGTTAGCGACATAACCTTGTAGCCCACTGGGGCGTGGCATGGTGGTGAAAGCGACATAATTTTTATCAACGTCAAAACGGTTGGCATCATGGGCAGGAGGCTTGGCGACAATCTTAACTCAAGGTATGTTGAAGCGGCCAACAGGCTGAACTCTAAGCGCAAGCGGCGCAGGATAGTCGCTTATGTTGAGAGTTATGACGACATATTCTTTTGGCGCACTGTGTTGGGGCGGTTTGAGAACGAAAAACGCTATTTCGAGGTGATGCTGCCGTCGCACGACACGCTCATGCGTGGCAAGAAGTCGGTGCTGATGAACTTCATCGGCGACAGTGTGGGTCCCGACATGATAGCCTGCGTCGATGCCGACTACGACTATCTCATGCAGGGGGCCACCGACACGTCGCGCCGCATAGTGGACAGTCCTTACGTGTTCCATACCTATGCCTATGCCATCGAAAACCTCCAGTGCTATGCGCCAAGCCTTCACGACGTGTGCGTGATGGTTACGCTCAACGACCACGCCATATTCGATTTTGCCGACTTCATGCGCCAGTATTCCCAGGCGTGCCATCCGTTGCTTGTGTGGTCGGTGCTGATGTACCGCACTGGCCGCTATTCCGAGTTCTCGCTCACTGCCATGTGCCAAACGACGGAGCTTGGCAAGTTCAACCTCGACCGTCCATATGACTGCCTTGAGCATTTGCGCCGCAAGGTGCAGCGCAAGGTGAGTCAGTTGCAGCGCCGCAACCCCGATGCCAAAGAGCCTTTTCTGAAGCTGCGCCGGGAGTTGGCCAGTCTTGGCGTGCTGCCCGAGAACGCCTATCTGTTCATGCAGGGCCATCACGTGTTCGACAATGTTGTGGTGCCTGTGCTCACCCGTGTGTGCGCCCGTTTGCGCCAGGAGCGCGAGCTTGAGATTTGCCGCACATCGGCTCACGACACCCAGAGGCGCAACGAGATGTCGTGCTATGAGCACAGCTTGATGGATGTCCGATCGATGCTCAAGAAGAATATGGGCTATAAGGAAAGCCCCCAGTTCGTCAAGTTGCAGCACGACGTTGAGGCGTATTTGGGGAAGGTTGACGGAGATGAAGCTGTTGATGTGCAGCCGTGAGGACGCTGTTAGCAGTGCTATGCCCAAGTTCTGTAATGTTCAAAAAATAACTTGAGCAAGTTTGTAGAGTATGCCCATATCCATTATTTTCTCTGGTTCGCCCTGTCTTTTTGCCGTTTTTGCGACTTCTTTTCAGTCACATAGCCCGCTATGCTCCTTCAAAGAAGCCGGCAAAACCGACTAAAAATACAGGGCAAACTTGCGCAACTTATTTTTTGAACATTACTATAACGATGGGTTCTATGCTCAGAAAAAATTAGAGCGAGCACGTTGCACCCACTATCGGTGCAATGCGCTCGCTGTAATTGCGTGTCTCCGCATGGAGACGAAGAAGCCTATGGCGGTGTTGTCATTCCTGCTGCTTGCTCGTGTCCTCGTAGATGCCATCGACGATGGAGTCGGCAAGCGATATGTTTGGCACGACGATGGTGTCGCACTTGAGGTAGTCGCAGGCTTTCAGGAATATCTCTGCGGCAGGTATAATCACGTCGGCACGGTCGTCCTTCAGTCCGAACGAAGTCTGCCGCTCTTCTATGCACATTGGCTTCATCGTTTCGTAGAGGCGTTTCAGTTCACTGTGCGCAAGCTGCTTGCCGCTGCCGGAATGGCGCGCCAGCTTGTTCAGCTTGTTTATGTTGCCTCCGGAACCGATGATGCGTATGTTGTCGTAGAGTTGGGCGTAGCGCGACAGGTTCTCGCGGAACGCCTTTTCGGTTTCGGGGCTTACCTTGCCCGAAATCATGCGCAGCGTGCCAATGTTGTACGACATACTCTCGGCCAGGTTGCCGTCGTGTATGAGCGACACCTCGGTGGAGCCTCCGCCCACGTCGATGTATGCGAAGTTGCCTTCGTTTGAGTCGGTCTTCTCAACAAGGTTGTTCACCAGCAGCTGCGCCTCTTCCTGTCCTTTTATTATTTCCAGCTTGATGCCTGTTTGGTGCCTTATCTTGCTTATCACCTTCTTGCCGTTCTCGGCGTCGCGCATGGCCGACGTGGCGCAGGCGCGGTAGTGCTCCACGTTGTTAAGCTTCATGAACTGCTTGAAGCCCTTCATCATGTGCATCATCATCCGCTCGCGCTCTTTTGATATCTTGCCGAGCGAGAACACGTCCTTGCCTAATCGGAGCGGCACGCGTATGAACATCAGTTTCTTTATGCGGTCGTTCTCGACTGCGGCTTCGGGGTCGAAGCGTTTTATCAGTAGGCGCGCTCCATTGGAGCCAATGTCAATGGCCGCTATGTTTATAGGTCTCATCCTTATTGTTTTTCGTAATGTGTGTGGTATGTGTGTTGCGGAAAACATCTATTCCGCTTGCTTTTGGCTTGCTTGTTGCTGTGCAAGATACTCATTGTACAGGGCCTCCTGGCTTCGGAACGGCGGTTCTGTGGTGGGCAGGGCGTCGGTGCCTTTGCCGTCGATGTGCCGTCCGTTGGTGGTGTCGCGCATGCCGTAGTCGATTGTGCGCATGAGGTCGGCTTGCATATCCGCATCGTAGACTGGAGTGAGCACCTCGATGCGGTTCTCAAGGTTGCGTGGCATCCAGTCGGCCGAGCCTATGTAGTAGCGCGGCGCGCCGCCATTGGCGAATATCAGTATGCGCGAGTGCTCCAGATACCGGTCAATGATGCCCACGCAGCGTATGTTGTCGCTGTAGCGTGGCTTGTCAGGCACGAGCGAGCAGTTGCCGCGTATCACGATGTCGATTTTCACTCCGGCCTGCGAAGCTTGGTAGAGTTTTGCCACCATGTCGGTGTCGGTTATGTGGTTTATCTTTATTTTCACCCATGCCTCTCTGCCGTCGCGTGCGTTCTTCATCTCGTTGTCGAGCATGCGCAATATGCGCGACTTCATCGAGTTGGGCGACACGAGCAGCTCGTTGAACCTTACCTGCGAGAATGGGCGGTCGATGAAGTCGAACACTTTGGCCACCTCGGCCACAACCTTCTTGCGCGCCGTCATCATGAGGTAGTCGGTGTATATTTTGGCGTTGCCCTCGTGGAAGTTGCCGGTGCCGATGCACGCAATGTCGCCTTTCTTCGACTCGATGTACAGAAGTTTACTGTGTATTTTAAGTCCTTCCACGCCGAATATCACGTTGACGCCTTCTTCCTGCATACGCTTGCTCCATTTGATGTTGCTTGCCTCGTCGAAGCGTGCCAACAGTTCGACCACTGCAGTGACCTTCTTGCCGTTGCGTGCGGCGGTTATGAGCGTCTTCACCACTTTAGAGTCCTTGGCCAAGCGGTATAATGTCGTCTTTATGGCCTTCACCTCAGGGCGTATGGCAGCCTCGCGCAGCACCCGTATGTAGCCGTCAAAGCTGTGGTAAGGCACGTGGATGAAGCGGTCTCTGCAGCGTATCTGCTCCAGTATGCTTTCGGGGCTGGTGAATTCAGGCTTCATTATTGGCGACCACCGGGCGTATTTCAGTTCGGTATGGCCGCAGTCGGGAAACGACATCAAGTCCTTGTGGTTGTGGTAGCGTCCGCCAGCCATGCTTGTGTCAAGCTCCTTTGTGTTGAGCCGGTCGCGTATTTTCTTTACGGCCTCGCGTGGCATGTCCTTGTCGTAGATGAGGCGCACGGCCTCGCCCTTTTTGCGCGAGTTGACGCCGAGGGCAATCTTCTCCATGGTGCCGAAGTCGGCGTCGTTGTCCATCTCCATCTCGGC
>CAVKUV010000013.1:0-57172 GCA_963659505.1 Lachnospiraceae bacterium | reverse complement strand
GGAGTAAGTTCCTGGAAAAGCATCAGGATGATGTCGATGGTGTGAATATGAATGCCATCGACCTAAGAACGAGATAGAGGAAATGAAAAAACCAATCATACAGAATACTAAATGTTGGCTTACCTCAACCGCAGCAAGAGCTTGCTTCAACCGCAGTAAGAGCTTGCTGCAACCGCAGTAAGAGCTTACCTCAACCGCAGTAAGAGCTTGCTACGGTGGAGGCATGCCAACTTTGCTGCGCCTTGGCTGGGATTTTCCACTGTACTGGCCACAAATAACGTTGGTGAGGCTTTACAAACAGACTTTGAACGAATTAGAACAATTCGAACCCAGCAAAAAGAGAAAGCTCGCCATACGCCATTACTTGGCACACGACGAGCTTATGCATTCCGTTCGTGGCGTTTTGACACACCATCTTTTGGCTGCAACTGGACGCCCTAATTATTTCATGCCGAAAAGGCGGTCGAAATTAGTGATTTTGAAAACGTTCATAACGGCATCGCACACATTCGTCAACGTCATGGTAGTGCCGTTGGCGCGAGTAGCTTTACGAAGTGTGAGCAGCTGGCGAAGTCCAGAACTGGCTATATACGTCAACTTTGTGCAGTCTATGGTGATGTCATGGTCGCACATTTCGAGAAGTCGGTCGATGTCGGATTGTATCTTCTCTGTCGCTGGGGTGTCAAGTTCTCCTGTTAGCTTGACGAGGACATGGTTGTCCTCAACTTTGTAATTAATTTCCATATTGATTATTTTCTATTTATTGTGTTATTTTCAATGGTGGCTCTCTTGCCCAACGGCACACTTTACGTCGATGGACAGCATGGTGATGTCGTCAGACTGTTCGTTGCCATTGACAAAAGCCCTCACGTCTGCAAGGACGGACTCACAAGTAAGCCTGTCGGCCAACAAATGGCCTGTGAAGCAGCCGAGAAGCCTTTCTTCCCCATACATCTCCAGGTCTTTGCGTTTTGCCTCAGTGACCCCGTCAGTATAGAGGAAAAGCCTTGCCCCAGGACTGAGCAACATCTCCCCCTGCCTGTAAGGCTCTTCCTCGTCAACACCCAACGGGACATTGTCGGAAGTTGAGAGGTAATGCGGCTTGCCGGACCCGTCGCCCTCCCATAGCAACGGCTCGTCGTGGCCTGCATTGCAGTATTGCAGTTCACCTGTAGCCATATTAAGTATCCCGATGAACATGGTAACGAACATATTGCTGGCATTGTTCTGGCAAAGTTCGATGTTGAGCTGTTCGGCGATGTCGTCGGCGCGTATGGCATAACGCGATATGCAGACGAAAAGGCTCACCGTCTTGCTCATGAAGAGAGACGCAGGCAGACCTTTTCCCGACACATCGCCTATGCAGAAATACAAATATCCGTTGCGCACGAAATAGTAGTAGAGGTCGCCCGCAACATTCCTCGCCGGAACGATAATGGCGGAAACCCGCAATTGGGGATTGTCAGTCTCGGTCTGCGGCAACATTGCACTTTGCAGCCGTTTGGCGAGCGCCAGTTCAGCCTCAATGCGCGAGACAGTGTCGCGTTCCGCCTTTTCGGCGGCAATCCGTCTGGCAAGCAAAATGCCCGCCACTACCATCAGCACTACCATCAGCGCGATCAGCGCCACAATAACCTCAAAACTCCCCATTGTAGAAATCAAGTATTTTCATGCGTATGAGATATTCGTATTTAGCCAGCACCGCATCATTCTGGGCTTTCACCCATTTCTGCCGCACTTCGTCAAGTTCGAATATGGTGGAACGCCCAGCGTCATATGACTTTTGCCTATAGTCATAGTCGATGCGGCTGGCCTCCTCCGACTTCACTGCGGCCTTGTAGGTGCTCGCCGCGATGACGGCATTGTAGTAAGCCTGCTGTAGTTCCTGCCTAAGCTGCATACGCGCATTGTCCTGTTCGAGACGCGCCGACATTTCCGACAGTTGGGCGTTGCGCACACTGTTGCGCGTACTGAAGCCATTGAAGATGGTGTAGGAAATCCTTACGCCTACCACAGGACCAAAATTAGTCCACAACTGTTTTCCGAAACCCATCAGCATCGGCTTAACGTAATTGTCCGAAGTGTAATTGTAGGACGTGCCGAGAGTGGCGAAAAGGGATATTTCGGGGTAGAACGCGCTTTTCTGAACAGCAGTGTTGTGCTCGGCAGCCTTGAGTGAGGCATTGGCGGCAAGTACGCTGGGATATCGATTCACAATCTCAGAAAAGGTACTTTCAGGAGCTGGAATGACAACATCCTCAGGCACCGTTTCGTCTTGCAGGCTGGCGTCAGCCACTTGCAGTGCGCCCACGTTCTCCATGTTCATCACCTGGGCGAGGTTTACGCGGCTAAGAGTAACATTGCCCTTGTCCTTTTCCCATTGCGACTCGCACGACGCCAACTGAGATGCGGCTGTCGCCACCTCACTTTGTGGGCGCTTTCCCTCCTTGACAAGTATTGCGGCCTTGTCGAGAAGCTCGCGCGCAGTCGCCACCTGCTTCATGCTCACGTCGGCAAGCCCCTGATTGTAGAGCACGTTCATGTATTGGCAAGCCACCTGTATGCGCAAGTCATTGCGCGCTTTCTCCATTTGCGACGTAAGCGACTCAAGGTTGAACTGTTCGGCTTTTTTCTGGTTCTTCAGCTTTCCACCGTTGTACAGCGACATCTGGGCATTGACGCTGAGCGCAGTGGACGAGACAAGCACATTGTCGGGCAGTCCTGTGGTATTGACCACACTGTTTGACGTGGAATAATGGGGCATGACATTCTCCTCAAAAGAAGAAGTCACTGTAGGCAACCAGGCATTGTTGGCAGTGTTAAGCCGGTTGCGCTGCTGGTCTATCTCAACTGACCGTTTCTGTATGTCGATGCTGTGTTGCTGCGCATAGTCTATGCACTGCTGAAGAGACATTGCGTTCTGAGCCACGACACCCGTGGGAGTGACGACGAGACACGCCACGGCAGCAATTATCCGTATTGACTTCATATGCTTTACTGTTGTTTACCTCTCAGCAGCATGCCTTTGGCGACACCGCTCTTCACCTGAACATTAATGCCGTCGCTGATGCCCAACGTGACAGGCACGCGCTCGAACTTCTGCTTGTCGGTGTCTTCTGGCGAGCTGACAAGTTTATATACATATGGTTTGCCTTCTTCGAACACCACAGCACTCTCGTTGACCGCCAGCACATTCTTGACCTCATCGAGCTTTATCACCGCATTGGCACTGTATCCGGAGCGCAGATGAACATCGGATGGAACATTTATGGAGCCTTCTATCTGGAACATCTTGGCACCGTTGACCGTCTTTCCTTCAGGCGAGATATACTCAAGCGTTGCCGATACTGTCTTGTCCTGTATGGCCCCAAGCGACAGTTGCATCTCCATTCCTGTGGCCAGCTGTGAAACCGAGGCCTCATCGACATTGCCCACAAAGATAACATCGGACATGTCGCCGACAACGGCAATGGTGGTGCCATTGGAGAACTGCGAGGATCCGCTGACCGAGGCGCCGACCTTCACCGGCACGTCAAGAACGACACCGCTCATGCTGGAACGAACCTCTGTGGTGTTGACGTTGCCAGAACGACTGCTCGCCCCCTTCGTCACAACATCGATCTGGCATCTTGCGGCTGCAAGCTCCTCCTTGGCCTGCCTGAGGGCATTCTGCTGCTTTTCATTCTCCTCACGGCTTACCACGCCCTGGTCGAAAAGCTTCTGGCTACGGTCGGCGTCGCGTTTCGCCTGCTGCAGTTTTATTGAAGCCTGCTCTGCCGTGCTCTGCGCTTGGTTGAGTTGGCTCATGTCGGGTATTACCTTTATGACGGCCACGACATCCCCCACCATAACGCGGTCGCCAGCCTTGACACGCAACTCGGTTATGACCCCCGTAATCTGGGGCTTTAACTCAACCTGTGTCCTCGCGTCAACCTCACCAGTGGCCATGGTCGTTTTTGAGACATCGGCGGTGATGGGCTGCACAAGGTCGTAGACTACCGGTTTGGGCTGTGATTGCTTCCACAGGAAATAGAATGTATAGACGACAAATGCCACTACAATTATCGCCGCTGCGCTTTTAAATACCTTTTTCATTTTCTGTTTTTTATTTCTTTTCTTTCTTTTCTTTTAATGCTCTGTCACTCATTCACAGTCGGCTTTCTCTCGTCCTTGAAGATGATGCCGTCCTTAAAGAAGATGCGTCGGTCTGTTTGGTCGGCGATGTCCTGCTCGTGGGTGACGATAACGATAGTCTGCCCCTGTTCGCGGTTGACCGCACGGAGCATGTCCATCACCTCCTGCGTCGTCTTGGAATCAAGAGCACCTGTAGGTTCGTCGGCAAGGATAATCTTGGGGTGGGATATGAGAGCGCGTGCAATTGACACACGTTGCCTTTGGCCGCCCGACAGCTGCATGGGCAAATGGTTCCAATGCTCCGCCAAACCGACCTTGTCAAGATACTCCATGGCAAGGTCGTTGCGCTCCTTGCGCCCCACCCCTCTGTAGTAAAGCGGAAGGGCGACGTTCTCAAGCGCATTCTTGAAATTGATGAGGTTGTATGATTGGAAGATAAATCCAATCAGTTGATTGCGGAACTGCGACTCTTGCTTTGACGTGAGGTTTTTCACCAAACGGCCGGCAAGGTGGTATTCGCCTTCGTCGTAGTCGTCCAAAATGCCCATTATATTGAGCATCGTGGACTTGCCTGAGCCAGACGGTCCCATTATGCTCACCAGTTCTCCCTCGCCAATATGGAGGTCGACGCCCTTCAGCACATGCAAAGGCTGCGCCCCAGGATAAGTCTTGTGTATGCCTTTCAAGTCTATCATCAGCTGTATGTCTTTTGTTGTAATGGTGAATAACAATCCGTATTTTTTTATTCTTCGCCCAACGCCTCAATGGCCTTTATCGCAAGGGCGCGCCGCGCCGGCAGCCATCCGGCGAAGAGTCCTCCAAGCATTAAGACGAGCAGGGCGGCAATGGCGGTGCCGAACGGCATATATGGATTGCTGAACGAACCTGTACCTTCGCCTATAATGGCTCTAAGACCGCTAAGAGTCCAAAGTCCGGCACACAAGCCAAAGAAGCCGCTGGCTGTAGTAAGCAGAAGACTCTCGCACATTATCTGCTTGAGGATAGCGGAAGGTTCAGCCCCCAAGGCGCGGCGAATGCCTATCTCCTGCGTACGCTCCTTTACGGTAATCATCATGATATTTGAGATGCCTATTAGTCCTGCGAGCAGAGTGCCAAGACCCACAATCCATATGAGCAGTTCTATTCCCGAAAACAAATTGTTGATTCGGCCTATCACCACCTTCACGTTGCTCACGGTCAAAGCCTCGTTGTCGCTTGGGTTTATGCCATGGCTTTCCTTTATAATAGGGATAATGGCGCTTTTTGCCTTGTCGGCGTCTGCGTTGTCTCTCAGGATGATGCACGCGATGGAAATGCCGTCACCTTGGGCATAGGTTTTCTGCATCAGACTGAGGGGCATGAGAACACATGCCGAAAGGTCTATCCCCATCTGTATCTTGTCGCTCGTGCTTTTACAGACACCAACCACGGTATACAGTCGCCCGTCGGCATTCATATCCTTGCCCAAGGCATCCTCGGCCCTTCCGAAAAGAGTCTCGGCCACCTGTATGCCTATGACACACACATTGCGCAAACATTCAATATCCAGGTCGTCAATGTACCGGCCAGCCAAGACTTTATGGGGAATGGCCTTTAGGTAGGATGGATTGACGCCTGCAACATTATAACTAGCCGACCTGCCAGCGTAGGAAACAGGCAGAGGAGTCTGCTCCCGAGTGAAATTCATTATGGCGACATCGCTAACCTGCCTGCCCAACACCTGCCGCACCTTCGAGATGTCGGCGTTTGTCATGTTCCACGAACGTCCGGTGTCGAAGCCCTTGTATGGCAATACGGTATTGCCCGTCATGCATATCAAGGTGTTCGACGGTATGTTGGTGAACGCCGATATGACGCCGTTCTTCATTCCCATGCCGGCGCCCACAAGGAGCACAAGAATGAAAATTCCCCAAAACACCCCAAACGCCGTGAGCAGACTGCGCCATTTCTGTTTTATTATTGTCTCGAGGACCTCGCGTATGAAATCTTTGTCTATCATTTGAACGGATTGTTGACTGTTGGAAAAACCGCCGTCATGCACTGAGAGCATCGACAAGCTTTATGCGCACCGCATTGCGCGCCGGAACATATCCCGCCACAAGCCCAGCTACAACCATGATGAGGTTTGCCACCATTACGGTGGAAAAGCCCACTGTGGGGTTGTCGAAGAAGCCAGCGCCACCTGCCATCGCAAGTATACATGCCAGAAGCTGTGTTAGGCCGACGCCAAGCATCATGCCGACATATCCGAATATAAGGGAGACGGCAACAGACTCAAGAAGAACAAGCGTGATGATATGGGAGTCGGTAGCCCCCATGGCTTTCCTCACACCGAGCTCGCGAGTACGCTCCTTTACGGAGATAAGCATGATATTGCTTATGCCCACGACTCCGGCGACAAGCGTGGCAAGACCGATTATCCAAATGAACACCCGCAACATGGTGAGCACGGTTTTCAACTGGAGATAGTCCAAAAAGTCATTGCTGCACACTATCGCGGATCGGTCGGCGAGGGAAAACCCAAGCCGTTTGCCGAGGAAGCCGTAGACCTCATCCTGCAAGGCGTTGTAATCCTGCTCTGAATTGATATTGCTGGCGACGAGCGCAAGTTCGGAGAGGCTGTCATTGCGGGCATACAAATTACGGATGGTGGTGTAAGGTGCGTAAACGACATGCCCGCTCTTGTCGCCAAAAATTGAATTGTAGACCCCGATTACGGTGAACGGTATGGAGTCGACAACGAGGGTCTGTCCGATGGGATTGACACTGCCCTTAAAAAACAAGTCCTGAGTTTGCCTTCCTATGACACACACTTTGTCGGCCTGCTGGACATTGAGCTGAGTAATGTCGTTGCCGGCGACAATCTTTTTGCTGCTGATGCCAATAAATCCAGTACGGACACCTGTTGCAACCGTATTTATGTGGACATTGCCCGTACGCACGACAACGCCCGGTGACGTGTAGCACGGAAAAGCTTTAGTCACGCGGGAACCAAGTTCCCTGCAAAGTTGCTCGGCGTCTGCACCTGTCACTGTTATCGCCCGGTTAGTCCCATAGCCATTGTATGGCAACTGGGTCTTACCTGCCGTGACATGCATGACGCAGATGGTGTCTGCTCCAAACGAGGCCGTAATACCGTTCGTTATGCCATTGCCCGACCCGAGCAAGACGATAAGGATGAACAGTCCCCAGCCTACGGAGAAGCCTGTGAGGGCTATCCTGAGCTTGTTGCTCCGAATGGAAGCGGATATTTCAGAAATCAAATCACGCATGTAACGCTACTTTTTTGTATCGATATTTATATAAAGGCAGTTCACACCGTTCATGTACTTGTAGTTGGTGTCGGTTGAATACCCTTTCACGATGTCCATGCTTGCCGTCTTCTCGCCTTTCTGTCCTTCATATGCCTTGAAAGGATTGAAGGGTGCACCAACCGACTTGAGGATGATGGTGAACTTCCCGTCGAGAAAGATGGAAAAAATGTCAAACTCGTCGTGCCGCCCGGCAGCGATACCGTTCTCAGCCTCATTTATCAACACCTCCTCAACACAATGCTTCACGACATCATAGCTGTCCGCCCCCCGTGTCTTCAGGAGCCGCGTCACCTCGTCAACCTTTGACATGACATCGCTACGGTCATACTTCACCGAAACGCTTATCGTGTTGTTTTCATCTACTTGGGGTATGAGGAAAAGCCTGTGCAGACCTTTATTGCGCTTTGAAACGACAAACGCGCCAACGACGCTGCCCAAGAGGACAACCCACATCGCAATGCTCATCGACAGCCATATATAGTCGGGAAAAAACAGTGTGGACAGAAACACCAACGGCACAAGACAGACAAGCATGCCTATGTTTATAGCAGACGCGATGGTGTTGCGGTTGAGCAGCACAAAGACATTCGACAACGGGAGAATTATGCCCAACGGCAAGAAAATAAGGCTAAACTGGCGCAGCGGCACTATCGAATCCTGCAACAACCGACCCTTTGCGCCGAACAACTGCGCAAGCAGTTCTGGAAAGACAAACACTATGACGGAAGAAACAGACATGACGATTATTATCGCCCTGAACACAATGGCAAGCACCTTCTTCAACGCCTCATAGTCATACTCCCCAAGCAATACTCCACCGATGCCAGTCACCACCTGTCCAGCCCCTCCCAGCAGCAACATGCTCAGCATGAGAATCTGCATGCACACGCTGAGCACAAACATACCGTCGGCCCCTTTGGCTCTGAGGACAAGGGCATTTAGCGAAAACATCATCACCGCAAAGACCAATGTTCCCAACGCCACGGGGAAACCTCTGCGCAATTCTGCGCCAAGGACTCCGAAATAGCGTCGAAACGGCACTTTCACAAAGGAAAATGGCTTGTCGGGCGATTTCAGATACGGGACGAGCACCACCGTAGAGAGAAGAGCCGCCGCAGCAGATGCCGCCGCAGCCCCATACATGCCCCAACCGAACCCAACGACAAACAGAAGGTCGAGCAGTATGTTGCCGACAGACTCCGCCACCATACACTTGGTGACGAGAGCTGGACGACCGCTGATTCTGACAAACTGCGCCATCGTCAATTGGAAGGCGACAAAGAGAGCGCCAATGAAGCTGATGGGCATATAAGACTTCAGCAACGGCAACAAGCGCTCTTCGGTGGTAAGAAGACCTGCTATCTCATCCACGCAGCAGCAGCACACTATCGCAATCAACAGGTTGACAACAATGACAAAAGTTATGCCTACCGTGTAGATCCTATTTACCGAATCATACTTTTGGTTGCCTATGGCATTGCCCATCAATATGCCTGCTCCAGAATAAACCATCGACGCTATAAGCATAACGACAGAGAGCACAGGCGTACACATGTTGACCGCCGAAATAGCGTCCTCGTCAACGGCATGGCTTACCACAATGCCGTCGACGAGAGTGTTCAACTGCGTGATGACTGAAGATAATACCGAAGCCATGAAGAATGTCTTCAAGGCCTTCGCTACGACATGACAGTTGCGCATAAATTACAATCCAATCTTTGTATATATGATTTCCGAATACTTGTCATTCAAATCCAACCTCATGTACATATCGTCATGGTCACAGTCGGGGAAGTCTATTATCTCGACATTGGGAAGCAACCGCTTTATTATAGACAGGTTGTCCGTCTTGCGTTCTGTCATGCCGTTCTTCATGGCATTGAGAAAAACAACGGGACCGTCGTATGTAGGCTGCGGCGTTTCGCTGCGCTCCATGCGGAAGACGATGTTGAACTTGTCCGTCAATGCCTCTGCGGAAATAAGACCGTGATACATCTCCATCTGTTCCGGAGTGACGTCGGCAACGGTCATCTCACGCCCGTCAGTAGCATTGTTGAACGCTGTGTCGCCAAGAATGACAAGGGGTTTCTTGCCTGTTTCCTCAGCATACATCTCGGCCATATCCAAGGCCACTTTGCCACCCCACGAGAATCCCATGAACGCCTTTATGTCGGCATCCTCAGGAAGTATTCCAAGTTGTGACATATACATCCAAAGCACCATTTCATAGTCCTCTCCTTCGAAGATGACATGATAGTGAGCGTCAATAGGTTCGATGACAAACACGTTGAACTTCTCTTTCCAATCCTCAAAACGCGCCATTGTCAGTGACGAAGACACTATTCCATGGACAAAGACAAGCACAGGCTTCGTCGGGTCGTAAGCGTCATACAGCCACGAAAGACGGATGTTGCCATGAAGAATATCGCGGATATTGCGGTATCGCATTATGCTGGCGACAGTGGCGGTGATGCCGATATTCTTCAAGCGGATAGCGTATTTCATGGCAATGAGAGATGTCATGCCAACAAGGAACAAACTGTCAGTGACACCAAATTCACTGGTGAGCAGAAGTTCTTTCGCTATGTCAAACATCTTCTGCTCCATTTCGTTGGCCGGCTTGACAAGCTCAAGTTGGAGATTCATGTCTGGTTCGGGCAGAGCCTTGCGATCTACCTTTCCGCTTGGAGTGCGCGGCATCTCGTCAAGTTGCATGAATACATTCGGCACCATGTAGTCAGCCAGAGTCTCTGCAAGGAAAGTCTTCAATGCCGCCGTGTCAATCTGCGTGTCGGCCGTGAAATACAGACACAGAGTCTGGCCGTTCTTCACCACTGCCACCGCCATCAGAATACCATCGTACTGGGTGGCACGACTCTCTATCTCGCCGAGTTCTATACGGAAGCCACGGAGCTTCACCTGATTGTCTATACGTCCGAGACATTCCAATTGCCCTTCCTCGTTATAGCGAGCCAAATCTCCAGTGCGGTATATCTCATAATCCTTGCCACAGAGACTGACGGAGGTGAACACCTCACGTGTCTTCTCCTCAAGATTCAGATAGCCGTTGCCGCGCTGCGGACCCGAATAGCACAGTTCGCCGGCAACGCCCTGCGGCTGAAGATTGCCGCAACAGTCTAGTATAAAGCAGTAGCTGTTGGGCATAGGACGCCCTATCGGGATATTCTTGTAAGAGCGCCCTTTCTCAAGACGGTACACAGAAGAGTCGTCAGTACATTCTGTTGGACCGTATTCGTTGTAAATCTGCACCTTGTCGCTAACCACACCGGCCAATGCCTCACCGCCACAAATGATGAAGCGCTGTTTCAGGTCGCAGTTCTCAATGAGCAGGCGTCCGATGGACGTAGTGTAACCACCACCCGTAATTTCATGCTCGTAAAGGAAATTGGCTATCGCATTCAGGTCTTTGCGTATCTCCGAAGGCATGACATGCATGGATGCACCGGCAGAGAGAACAGGATACACATCCTCGATGTGAGTGTCGAAAGAGAATGAGCGGTGTGCGCTGATGCGGTCTGTTGCCAAATATCCGAAAATCTTCATGGTGGAAACTGTGAAGTTCATGAGACCACGGTGTGTCAGAAGCGCGCCCTTGGGCTTTCCTGTGGAACCCGATGTGTAAATGATGTACGCAAGGCTCTTCGGCGTGGCGAGACAGTCGCGGAAAGTGCCGTCCAACTCTTGCGAGGCTGCAAAGACGGCACTGTCCACAACGACCTTTGCGCCAGAATCCTGAAGCATGTAGTCTACACGACTTTGGGGGTACTCGGGGTCAAGCGGCAAATACGCCGCACCTACCTTGTGAATGCCAAGTATTGTCACGATGAACTCCTTGCAACGATCCATGTGTATGCCTACAAAGTCATCTGGCTTTATGCCTTTGGCGATGAGATAGGAGGCTAGACGGTCGGATTGCTCGTCCAGTTCACGGTAAGTGACGGAGCTGCAGGCGTCGCACACAGCCAAGGCATCGGGCTGTTTTTTCACCTGGGCCTTGAAGAGAGACAACCAAGTAGCATTGGTGTCATACTCCAATGTCTCGCCTCTGGAAAGGTCGAGCATAGCATTCTCCTGCATTTCGTCCAAAAGGCGGATGTCCCTCACTTTGTCTGCCGTGGCCAAGCTCTTCGCCGCATTGGCTATGGCGGTCACAAGCGTGGCCATGTCCTTTTGACTGTAACTGCCGTCATCGTATTCCAAATGAAGGACATAGTTGCCACCGTCAGGATAGGAGATGACGCTTATCGGGAACTTCACGGTGTCCAAAGGCAGAGCCACCTGTTCCACGCCTTCCACGGCTCCACCCTCGAAAAGTCCTCCCTGATATACGAACATGACCCCAGAACGGTGTCCGTGGCGTTCAACAATGCGTGTGTAGGGATAGAATTCGAGGCCGTAAGTTTCCTGCAACTGGGAATGAACCTCCTTCACGTAATCAACAACGCACTGGTCAAGGTGTTTACGGAGGTCAGCGTTATTCACCACCACCGGAAGGGTCTTCACGAACATGCCCATGCAACGCTGCAACCCTACGCTCGCCCCACGCCCATTGCTGATAGTGAGGTAGAGGGGCGTTTCTTCGCGGGTGAATCTTGACATCACCTCGCCGAAGGCGGCATGGAGGAAGCTATTGGGGGTAACGCCGTTCTGAGAGCAGAACGCATCGACCAAGGCGGAAGGGACAAATGCCTTGACTGCGTTGCCCTCCGACTTGTCTCCATCAGGCTCCGCAGACACAGGATAGCTGAGTGCGGTAGCGTCGCCAACGAGCTTGTCAAAGCGCGCCTCCGCCTTCGTGAAGGCATCGCTCTGCAATAGTTCCCGCTCATAGAGGGCGAAGTCGAAGGCCGTCACGGTTTCCGGCTGTATCTCGCTCCCGTTGTATGCCTCCATAACCTCATGTAGGAACAAGCCAGTTGACAGACCGTCGAAGACGAGGTGGTGTATATCCAAGAAAAGCCAAGTCTCACCTGCACTGCCTGCGTATATCTCCACACGGTAGAGCCTGTCGCGAAGGACATCAAACGGACGAACCCTTCTGCGGAAGAATTCCAAGCCGGGATTTTCGTCCACATTTTGGAAGAGCATATCCACAGGTTCGTCTTCATGGGGCATCTGCACGACATCGCCATCATTGAATGCAAAGCGGGTCTTCAGATAGCTGTGCGCATTGATGACCGCGCGCACGGCATCGCCAAGGCGACCTGCGTCAATCGTTGTGAAATGGTACAGGTGTGGCAGGTTATACTGCGTGGTGTCGCGGTGCATTTCCCAGTCAAGATACACACCTCGCTGGTTCTCTGTGAGTGGATAAGCGTCACGCGGTGCATATTTCCTTATATCGGAAGTCAAATCATTAGTGTCGATTTTTGAGGCCATCTCGCGCAGAGTCGGTGCGCTCATTATATCTGCCATTGTGACGGTCTTGCCGCATTTCTGATGTATGGCTGCACTAAGGCGCATGCCTGATAGAGAAGAAAGGCCAAGGCTCACAAGATTGTCGGTTACGCCAAAGTCGTCAAATTTAAGAAATTCTGCCACAACCTCGAAAATAGCCTTTTCGGTATCCGTCTCGGGCTTCACCATCTCACCGCTACGCAACTGTGGCTGTGGAAGAGACTTGTAGTCGACTTTACCGTTAGGCAAAGATGGTATGGCATCGAGCTGCACATAGAATTCGGGACGCATATACACGGCAAGGCTGGAAGCCTCGACAAAGGAACGCAAGGCATCTCCTGTAACTTTAGAGCCGTCCTTGAGCGTATAATAAAGCACGAGGTGCGGCTGTCCGTTTACGTCTCTTACATGGGCAACAGCCTTATATACACCGCCAAACATCATGGCGACATCCTCTATCTCACCTGTTTCAATTCGGTAGCCACGTAGTTTCACCTGGTTGTCAATACGTCCGAGGCATTCCAAAAGACCTTCTTCGTTGTAGCGAGCCAAATCTCCAGTGCGGTATATTTCATAATCCTTGCCGCAGATATTGACGGTTGTGAACACTTCGCGCGTATTATCCTCAAGGTGCAGATAACCGTTGCCACGCTGCGGCCCCGAATAGCACAGTTCGCCTGCAACGCCCTGTGGCTGAAGGTTGCCACAACCGTCGAGGATGAAGCAATAGCTGTTGGCCATTGGGCGTCCTATCGGGATGTTCTTGTAAGAGCGCCCCTTCTCAAGATGATATACTGCTGAATGGTCGGTACATTCAGTTGGACCATAAACGTTGATTATCTGCACCTTATCACTCACTACGCCAGTCAGGGCCTCACCTCCACAGGTGATGAACCGCTGTTTCAGGTCGTAGTTGTCAAGGAGCAGACGGGCGATGGACGTGGTGTAGCCACCACCAGTAATCTCATGATCGGCAAGAAAACCTCTTATCGCCCCCAAATCCTTACGTATCTCCGACGGCATGACATGTATTGAAGCGCCAACGGAGAGAACGGGATACACGTCTTCGATGTGAGCATCGAAGGAAAATGAGCGGTGCGAGCTGATGCGGTCTGCCGCCGTCAGCCCGTTTATGCCGATTGTGGCAACCGTGAAGTTCATAAGTCCACGATGCGTCAGAAGCACGCCTTTGGGCTTGCCAGTAGAACCCGATGTATATATTATGTACGCAAGGCTCTCTGGCGTGGCCAGGCTCTCACAGAACAAGCCGCCAGCCTCTTGCGAGGCTTCGAAGGCGGCACTGTCCACAACGACCTTTGCGCCAGAATCCTCAAGCATGTAGTCTATGCGGCTTTGGGGATACTCTGGGTCAAGAGGCAGATATGCCGCACCTGTCTTGTGAATGCCAATGATTGCCACGATGAACTCCTTGCAGCGGTCCATCTGTATGCCAACAAAATCGTTAGGCTTTACGCCGTTGGCGACAAGATAGGAGGCTAGGCGGTCGGATTGCTCGTCCAGATCACGGTAAGTGACGGAGCTGACAGCGTCACACACAGCCAAGGCGTCTGGATGCTCTGCCACCTGAGCCTTGAAGAGGGACAACCACGTGGCATTTGTGTCATACTCAAGGATTTCGCCCTTGGAAAGGGCTACCAAAGCTTTCTCTTGCGCTTCGTCCAAAAGACGAATGTCCCCCACTCTTTCAGCCGCAGCCATGCTTATTGCGGCGTTGGCAACGGCGTTTACAAGTGACATCATGTCATTCCGACTGTAGCTGTCGTCATCATACTCCAATGAAAGGACGTAGCTGTCGCCGTCAGGATAGGATATCATGTTTACGGGGAATTTTATAGTGTCAAGAGGCAGGGCCACCTGCTCCACGCTTTCCACGGCTCCACCCTCGAAAAGTCCTCCTTGATATATGAACATCACGCCAGAACGGTATCCGTGGCGTTCCACAATGCGGGTATAGGGATAGAAGTCGAGGGCGTAAGTCTCCTGCAATTGCGAGTGTACCTCCTTCACGTAGTCAGCCACGCTTTGGTCCAGATGCTTCTGCCTGTCGCCGCCATGCATCACCACGGGGAGTGTCTTCACGAACATTCCCATGCAACGCTGCATCTCCACGCCTGCACTTCGACCATTGCTAAGGGTGAGGTAGAGAGGCGTTTCCTCGCGAGTGAGCCTTGACATCGCCTCGCCAAATGCAGCATGGAGATAGCTATTGGGAGTGACACCATTACGGGAACAGAACGCATCTACAGGAGAGGAGGGTATAAACGCCTTGACCACATTGCCACCTGACTTGTCCTCGTCTGTTTCGGCAGACAAAGGATAGTTGAGAGCCGAGGCGCCACCCACGAGTTTGTCGAAGCGAGCCTCTGCTTTGGAGAAGACATCGCTCTGCATGAGTTCCTGCTCGTAGAGGGCGAAGTCGAAGGCCGTTACTTTTTCTGGCTGTATCTCCACGCCATTATACGCCTCCAACACCTCATGCATGAACAGACTGGTGGAAAGGCCATCGAAAACAAGGTGGTGTATGTCCCAGAAAAGCCATGCCTCACCTGCGTTGCCTGCATATATCCCCACACGGTAGAGCCTGTCGCCGAGGACATTAAACGGGCGCACCATGCTGCTGAAGAATTCCAAGCTTGGACTTCCGTCAACGTTCTGAATGGGTATCTCCACTGGTTCATCGTCGTTGGGTATCTGCATGACATCGCCGTCCTTCATGACGAAACGTGTCTTCAGGTAGCTATGGGCATTGATGACAGAGCGCAATGCATCAGCAAGGCGGTTTGCATCAGTCGCAGTGAAGTGATACAGGTAAGGCAAGTTGTACTGCGTGGTGTCGCGGTGCATTTCCCAATCAAGATACACACCGCGTTGGTTCTCCGTGAGCGGATAAGAATCACGCCTTTCATAATGCTTCAGCTGTGCTTGACCTTTGTCGTCAGCGTTGGCGTTTATGATGCCACGTATGGTGGGATTAGCCATTACGTCGGCTATCGTTACATTCAGGCTAAGCTTCTGAGCCACAGTGGCCACAAGGCGCATTGCCGACAGCGATGTCAATCCCACAGACACGAGATTGGTGGTAACACCGAACTTATCGTGTTTGAGAATTTCCTTTACTATGTCGAATACCTGTTGTTCAAACTCCGTCTCAGGAGCAACGGCATCCTCCATGCCTATCACCGGTTCAGGAAGCATGCGCTTGTTTACTTTGCCGTTGGGGAGATATGGGAATTCATCGAGACAACAGTAAATCTCAGGCCTCATATATTCAGCAAGCTCCGTCTGCTCAAAAAACAGGCGGAATTGCTGTTCATCCACATCCTCACATTCTTTCTTTTTGTAATAGAGCACGAGATGTTGTGCGCCAGCAACTTCCCTTACCTGAGCCACAACTTTTTCAACACCCGGCATATCCTTTGCCTGAGCCTCTATCTCACCAAGCTCGACACGGAAGCCGCGCAATTTTATTTGGTTGTCTATACGTCCGAGACACTCCAATACATTTTCAGAGTTCCATTTGCAAAGGTCGCCCGTATGGTAGATGCGCGAGGCGTTACGGAGAACGTCAGGCGCCGCACTCTTTATAAGATGGAAAAACGGTGTTTTCTTAATGTCGATGAACACAGAGTCCGTCTTCTCAGGAAGCTTCAGATAGCCGTAACCCACCTGTGGACCCAAGAAGCATAGTTCTCCAGCCACGCCCTCTGGCACGATATTGCCGGTGGAATCAAGCAGCACTGCAAGGCTGTTTGGCATGGGCTTGCCTATAGGAATGGCGCGATAGTTCCGGTCGCGCTCTAATTTGTGTATGCATATAAGGTCAGTACACTCTGTAGGTCCGTAAGCGTTGAACAACTGTACGTCGCCACTTACAAGACCGACCATCTTTTCGCCAGACAGGGCGACATAACGCATTGGCAACTTGTAGTTGTCCAAAAGCATGGCTCCGAGCGATGTGGTGAAGCTTCCGCCCGTAATGCCCCTATCAACAATAAAGCGGTATATTTCCTCCAGATTCTTCCTTATGGCCGCCGGCATGATATGCAGTTGGCCACCCGAAGCCAGCGGAGGGTAAAAGTCCGTAAGATGCGCATCGAACGAGAACGGGCGGTGATGGGATATTCTGTCCTTGGCACTTACTCCGAAAAAGTCTATCAATGACGGGATATAGTTGCGCAAGCCACGATGGTGCAGAATAGTCCCCTTGGGAAGACCAGTGGAACCTGAAGTGTAAATCATGTACGCATTGTTGTCCGGTTTCGCCAAGCATACAGGTTCGGCGGCAACAGAGAAGTCAATGTCGTCCAAATATATAATACGCATATGGCCAATTTTCAGACCACCCTCCGCAATCTTGCTCTCAAGGTCAGCGTGAGTCGTTATCAGAACTTTTGACTCGCTGTTTTCCACCATATAACAGAGACGCTCATTAGGATATTCCATATCGAGCGGAGTGTAGGCGGCAGCCACTTTATGGAGTCCCAACACCGTGACAGGAAAGAACACAGTGCGGTCCATCATGGTGCAAACGAAAGCGTTAGGCTCCACGTCGTTTTCAAGGAGTATGCTCGCAAGGACATCCGACTGTCTGTCAAGTTCCCCATACGTAAGACTACGCTCCGCATCTGCCACGGCTACTGATTCTGGCGTGGCGGCAACGACCCGCTTGAACATGTCCACCCATGTCTCGTCGATGTCATAGTCAAGTTTCTTACCCTGGCCGAGCTTAATCTGGCCCATCTGTTCCTCGTCAGAGAGCATCTTTATGTCGCCAAGCGTTGCGCCTTCCTTTGAAGCGTTGGCGGCATATGTAGCCAACGCCTTGGCGAGAGCCTCTATGTCATGACGGCTGTAAAGGGTTGTGTCGTAAGTGAGAAAAACGATATAGTCGCCGTTTTCATCGGGACAGAAGGTAAGCTCAATGGGCATCTTGGCTGTATCCAGCGATACAGGAATAGTCTCGAAACCCATATCCTCTCCACCTGTAACACCTTCAGAGACCCCACCCTGATAGGCGTAAAGTATTTCAGGGTGCACACCGTAGCGTTGAGCTATCTCTGTGAATGGATAGAAGTCGCGTGTCAAAGTGTTTACATTCTGTTCGTGCATGGTCTTTGCCGCCTCGGCAAAAGACAGCTTTTGGAAGTCAGCCTGCTGAGTATGAACAAGCGGCAGAGTTTTCACAAACATGCCGATGCTTTGCTGCATATCAGACAATGCACGCCCGTTGCTTATGGTCGCCATTACCACACTGTCCTCCCTTGTAAGACGGTGCATAACCTGTGTCGCGACAGTCTGGAAATATGAGTTCGCGGTTATGCCGAGCTTATGGCAAAGTTCGTTTATGGCTGACGTTTGTGCTATTTGGCAAGAGGCACTGCCTATATTCGCTCCAGGTTCGGCATCGTCTATCTCCGTGGAATAAGGGTACTTGAACGAGGACACGCCATTGAGAAGCCGAGCGAAGAACTGTTCAGCCTCGGAATAGCGTTTGCTATCCTTGATAGCCTGCTCGTAAAGAGAGAAGTCGAAAGCAGAGAAAGACTCCTCAATCAGTTCCTGGCCAGAGAACGCCTTTACGAAATCCTGAAAGAACACAGTCTCTGACAATCCATCATCCACAAGATGGTGGAAATCCTTGAAAAGATAAACCTCATCATTCCATACATACACCTCAAGACGGTAAAGGTCGTCATTGAACGGATTGAACGGACGCACTCTCGCCTGAAAGAATGCCGTGTCAGGCTCTTTGTCGAGAGTAGTGACAGTTACCTTCACCGGCTCGTCATCGCGCCGCTGCTGCATCACGTCACCGTCGCGCATCACAAAGCGTGTCTTAACGTAGCTGTGTGCGTTGACGGTAGCCTTCAGGGCACCCACGAGTGCCTCCACGTCCATCTGCTTAAAATGGAACACATTGGGAATGTTGTACTGAGTGGTGTTGCGGTTCATCTCCCAGTCCAAATACACACCGCGCTGGTTTTCGGTAAGAGGATAGTATTCGAGAATCGTGCGCGTGTCGCACAGGTTGGCGACGAAATCCTCCTGACTTACCGTGGCATTACCGTCTTCATCCAGATAATAGCCGTCAGATACAAGGTTCTCATACAATGTAGAGACCGTATCGGGATCTGCCATCGCAGCGTCGAATTCCTCGAACGGGAAAATTATCGTACCATCTTCATCCTTAAAATATCCGAGACCGAGAAGGTCTTCGTACATATTACGGCGGTTCAACTCAAACTTTGTCATATGTGTATTGGTGTTGTCTTTTTTTACTTGTTGCGTTTCAGCAGAGGGTTGTTTGAACCTGTTGTGTTCTCGCGCTTCTGCAAAGGGTTGGGTTTGGCGTTGCGATTCTCTAAGGGATTGCCCGGAGTCTCGCGCTTCTGAAGAGGATTGGGCTTGCCGTCACGCTTCTGAAGAGGATTGGGCTTGACAGTTTGGGCAGGTTTCATGTCGCCAAGACGCACCGAAGACACTTTCTTTAGAGCACCGTCGTCCATCATCTTGGCTATGGCGCGGATGTTGGGACTCTTCATCAAGTCGTTCATGCTCATCTCATAGCCCATCTCATTCTGGATTGTGATGCCGAGGCGCATGGCAGCGAGTGACGACAATCCAAGACTGATGAGATTGTTGGTGACACCGAAATTGTCCATCTTGAGATGTTCCGACACTATGGCGAAGAGCTTCTTCTCCGTAATCGTCTCCGGCTTCACAATCTCTTCCAATTCCACCTTTGGCTCTGGCAGTGCCCTATGGTTTATCTTACCGTTGGTCGTCAGCGGAAGCTTGTCTATGAGAATGTATATCTCAGGAACCATAAACTGTGTCAGAGACTCCTCCAAGAATGCTTTCAAATCAGCGACAGAAAGACTGCATCCTTCTTTAAGCGCATAGTAGCATACCAGGTTCTCCACACCGGATATTGTCTTTACTACAACGCAAGCCTCATTCACCTCCTCCTTCTGAAGGATGCGGGCCTCTATTTCGCCAAGTTCAATACGCAAACCACGCAGTTTTACTTGATTGTCTATACGCCCTATGAAGTCGATGTTGCCGTCGGGCGACCAACGGACGAGGTCGCCAGTACGGTATGCCTTCATGCCATTGAACTCACAGAACTTATTGGCGTCTTTCTCCGCAGGATGCAGATAGCCACGTCCAACGCTATCGCCGCATATGACGAGTTCGCCTGGCACGCCGCGCGGGACAAGGCGCATATTGCTGTCAACGACAAACAACTGATAATTCGGTATGGGCCGACCTATCAAACTGCTGTCATAATCCTTGTCAATGTCATATGCTGTACAGCATATCGTGCATTCTGTTGGTCCGTAAGCGTTGTATAGTTGGAATCGCGGCTTCTTCAGCGGCTTCAGTTTCTCGCCGCCGACAATGAGCAGTCTCAACGACTTGTTTTCTATTGTCGTGGCGAAGATATAGCCAATTTGGGTGGTCATGAAGCCGAAGGTAATACTGTTTTCTTCCATGTACTGGTTCATCGCCATAAGGTCCATACGCATTTGCGAATCAATGATATACACAGATGCGCCAGCATACAGTGGAGCGTAAATGTCCATCATGTGTACGTCGAAACCAAAATTAGCATAGGCCATACAGCGGTCTGTTTCAACCAACTTGAACTTATCCAAGTAGCAGTGGCAGAAGTTCACAATGTTATGATGCTCCAATGCCACGCCCTTAGGCTTTCCCGTTGAACCTGAAGTATAGAGTAGCACATACATATTGTTTGGCTTCGCCTTCGGCAGGGCGGCCACCTGCTCTGCCGTAACCTCGGGAAGTGTCTCCATCTCACTGCGTTGGAATACAGTTCCCTCAAAATGAGGCATTGCTTTGTTTACAATGCCGTCGTCTGAAAGTATAAACTTCACGCCAGCATCCTCACACATATATGCCAAACGTTCCTCGGGGAACTTGTTGTCAAGAGGCATATAGGTTCCACCTGCCTTCATCACAGCAATAGGATATATAGCCATGTATTCAGAACGGTCGATCATCACGCCCACAGGCACCTCTTGCCTTACGCCGTGCGCGGCGAGATAAACAGCCAGTTTGTCCGTCACTTCATCGAGCTGCCGGTAAGTGAGCCTTACATCGTGGAACACCACTGCGCACGCATCAGGTGTCTTGGCCACCGAGTCACGTATGAGGTCGACAAGCGTTTGTGACTTGTCGTACATCAACTCCTCGCCATTTCCAAGCAATGAAATCTCTTCCCTCTCCTTGTCGGAGACAATCTGCACGTCGGCAACATTGTCTACAGTGGCGAGCGACACCATTGCGTTGAGCACGGCGTTGCCCATTACCTCCATGTCTGCTTGAGAATACAAATTGCCGTCGTATTCTATATAGAGAGTGTATTCGCCACCCTCAGGATACGCCATCACTGTAATCGGGAATTTCGTGGTGTCGAGAGAAAGGTCGAGTTGGTTAAAGCCGTCCATCTTTCCGTTTTCAGCGAGGTTGCCCTGATATACAAACATGACCTCAGCCTTCAGGCCATGACGCTCCACAAGCTTGGTATACGGATAAAAATCCCACTCGTAAGTCTGCAGCAACTGTTCATGCATTGCCTTGACGTAATCCACAGACGAGGCGATGTTCACTGGCGCAGCAACAGGTAAAGTCTTCACGAACATACCCACACACCGCAGTAGTTCCGCACTGGCGGAGCGTCCATTGTTTATGGTAAGGTAGAGCGGTTTCTCCTCACGCGTGACACGGCGCATCGCCTCGGCGAAAGCGGCGTGCATGAATGATCCGACGGTGACACCATTGCTTGAACAGAACGCGTCTATAGCTTTTGCGTCACAACTCACCTTAACAATGTTTTCTGCGACACCGTCAGGAGTCAATGATTTGGGATAAGACAAGACATTTGCGCCGTCAACAACAGTGTCAAAGAAGCCCTCCGCCTTCTTCATGCTTTCGCCATCCGACAATTCCTGTTCGTAAATGGCATAATCGCAGGCTGTTAAATGTTCAGGTTCCAGCATCTCTCCATTGTACGCTTTCATCATATCCTGAAGGAACACCGCACTTGAAAGACCGTCATAGACGACATGGTGAATGTCAAGGAACAGATATGCAGAAGTGGGGGTCTTGTAAATCTCAATGCGGTACAGTCGGTCATTGAAAAGGTTGAACGGCACTATGCGCTTTTGGAAGAATGCCACGTCAGGCTCTGCGTCAAGCACAGAGACATCCACGACAGGTTCGTCGCCATCGTGACGTTGCTGCATGACATCCACGTCAGTCTTTACGAGTCTAACCTTGAGATAGCTGTGTGCCTCAACCGCTGCTTTTGCAGCCTCTGCAAGCCTGTCAACGTTTATGTCGTCGAATCGGTACACCGCAGGTATATTATACTGTGTAGTGTTCCTGTTCATCTCCCAGTCTAGATACACACCACGCTGGTTCTCCGTTATAGGATACACCTCGCGCTTGTCGTATGCCTTCAGCGCATTGCTGTTGCCATCGGAAGAGTCGCTGACAAAGGCAGCAATGGCGCGCACTGTTGGCTTACGCATCACATCGGCAACCTTGACGACATAGCCGAAACGTTGCTGGAGTGATGCGCAAAGGCGCATGGCCATGAGAGAAGACAAGCCAAGACCCACCAAGTTGTTTGTCACTCCGAAGCCACAGGTCTTCAGCTGTTCCGCAACAACGTCGAAGATATTCTGCTCCACAGGTGTCTCTGGCGAAATGTTTTCTTCGTTAGCGGCAGACAACATTGGCATCGGCAGGGCCTTGCGGTTGATCTTGCCGCCAGGCGTCATGGGCATCTCGTCAAGCTGCATGAACACGTCGGGCACCATGTATTCCGTCAGCGTCTCTGCCATGAACGACTGCAGGGCGACTGTGTCTATCTCCGTATTCGCACTGAAGTAAAGCACCAAATGCTGCTGCCCATTGACGGTCTTCACCTCCGCAGCCACCTGCGTCATGCCATCAAACTGGCTGGCGCGGTTTTCTATTTCACCAAGCTCGATGCGGAATCCACGCAGCTTAACCTGGAAGTCGATGCGTCCGAGGTACATAAGGTCTCCATCCTCGTTGTAGCGGCACAAGTCGCCTGTGCGGTACACTCTTACCGGCTTGCCGGCTATCGTCACCGTGGGGAACTTCTCGGCCGTCAGTTCTTCCCTGTGCCAGTAGCCGTTGGCGAGCTGAATGCCCGCATGCCACAACTCGCCCTGTACGCCTTGAGGCAACAAGTGCCCC
Organism: Lachnospiraceae bacterium; assembly: GCA_963659505.1. GTDB lineage: Bacteria > Bacteroidota > Bacteroidia > Bacteroidales > Bacteroidaceae > Prevotella. Next base: position 34,031 of record CAVKUV010000013.1, on the reverse strand, counting down.
TCCTCGTCGCAGATATAGCTGGCGGCGTTCGGCACAGATTTTCCAATTGGAATGTCAACGTCCTTATCCTGGTCTACAAGATGGTAGGTGGAAGCGCAAGTGAACTCTGTCGGGCCATAGGCGTTGAATATTTTTGTGCCGGTTTTCTTCATCGGCAGCATTTTCTCGCCGCCAAGTACGACATAGTCAATGTCTAAATCATATTGGTTGATGAACATCATGCCGAGAGCTGTGTTCAACAACATGCCTGTAATGCCGTTGTCCTTTATATAGCGCGCCATTCCGTCGAGGTCTTTTCTCAATGTTTCGCTGAGAATATGCACGGTGGCGCCAGCGCAAAGCGGATAGTAAAGGTCGAAAGTGGAAGCGTCGAAACACATGGTCGAATGGATCAAGTTGCTCTTGGACGGGTTGAGACCCAACGTCATGATATTCCACTCCGCAAAGGCGCGAATGGACTTCTCGTCTATGACAACGCCCTTTGGCTTGCCCGTAGACCCCGAGGTGTATATCATGTAGGCGTGGTCGTCGGGCTTTGCGCCTGGAACGGCGGCGGTAGGACAACCGATGTTCTTGAACGTGTCCTCAGTCACCGTCATCTTCGCCTCGGAATCCTCCAGCATGTAGGCTATGCGGTCCTCCGGATATTCCAGGTCTATAGGAACGAATGCGGCACGTGCCTTCTGTATGCCCATCACCGCAATGAAGAGTTCCTTGACGCGCCTCATCTTGACGGCCACGAAGTCGTTACGCTTCACACCGTTCTCTACAAGATATGAAGCGAACCTGTCTGACTCTTCGTCAAGCTCCTTATATGTCAGCTGTCCGTTTGAGGCGACAATGGCGATATGGTCAGGTTGCGACTTCGCGTGACGCTGGAACATGTCTATCCATGTTTCCGTGGTGTCATACTCCAAGACAGGACCTGTTGAAAGGGCGATTATTTTCTTCTCATCCTCCTCGCTAAGGCGAGGCAAAGACGAAAGCTCGGCGTCCGGATTGTGGGCAATGCCTTCGGCAAAAGTCTTGAAGAGAGCCAAAACGCACTCTATCTCGCATTCGCGGTAGTGCTTGTTGTTGAATATCACCTGAACCGCCAGACAACCGTTTTCGTCAACACTGGCGTTTACATTAAGCTCGTCGAAGTTTTCCTCTACATCAATCAGCCTTTTAATATGTCCTGATGTCTCCGCCACAGAAGCGTCTGCCTCAAGACCACTATTATAGTTTTCGTATGCCATTACCGTCTGCAACAACCGACTGCCCAACTCGCTCTGCCGCTGGATTTCAGCGAGGGCGCAGAAGTCGTAGCGGTTGGTCTCCGCAGCCTGAAGCTGGAGCGCAGAGAGCATCTGGCGCGCAGAGCAGCCCTTTTCGCACTTCACACGCACGGGAACGGAATTGATAAACAGACCGACAACCTCGCTGACATCCACATTTGTGTTGTCACGGCCTGACACCACCTTGGCAAAGACCGCATCGTTGGTGCGGCTGTATGTCTGGAGCACCAGTCCCCAAATAAGTTCTACGGCATTGCTCATAGTTGCCTGTTCATGCTTACAAAGGTCTGTAAGCAAATCGGTGGTATGCCTGTCGATAACGATTGACATATTGCTGTCTTTAGCCTGTTCCGCCTCTGGCACATCACCCCACGAGGGTATCTCAGCACGCGTCTCATATCCGCTGAGCAACTCGCGCCAGTAGCCAAGAGCCGCCCCCTTGTCCTTCGACAGGATGTCGCGAACAGCAGTTTCATAACGCCCATCGAGAACCTCGTAGTCGTCGTTCCCCACACCGGTGATTTCCTCCTGCATGAAGCGCATAAGGTCATTCATGTACAGGCGCAGACACCATCCGTCAATAATGATGTGGTGAGTGGAGATAATGAAGTAGCAACTGTTGTCAGACTTCTTGGCGCAAACGACCTGCAACAGCGACTTGCGCTGAAGGTCGTAGCCATTGGTCATTATGTCTTCCCTTATTTTCCGCGCCGCCGCTTCCGGATTGGCTTCATTGCTCACATCGACAATTGAACACCTTAGTTTCCTATCGACTATGGCTTGTCTGAACTTTTCAACACCGTCATAGACAATGGCTGTGCGCAGCACTTCATGTTTTTTTGCAAGACGCCCCAAAGCGTTTTCCATCTGCTCCTGTGTAAGCATGAAGTCGGCCTCGTAGATGCTCGTCAAGCGGTAAGCCCATGAGGTGGGTTCCTCAAGGTGCTTCATCAGCATGCCCTCCTGCATCGACGTGAGAGGATAGATGCGCTGCAAGAGTTCGCCACGGCTTGCAAAGTCTTTCTCCACCTTACGGAACTCTTCGTCAGTCCACTCCGTCTCACCCAGATCCGAAGCGGTAACCTCCTTTTCTGACATTCCGGAAAGCAGAGCGACAAGATTATTTATCTCACCGAGTATTCCGTCGGCGAAACGCTGGGCTACCTCTTCCGTATATGCGACACTGTTATAGTCAAGAGCCAGTGAGAACTCGCCATCCGCAATTTCACAGTTGATGGTCAAATCAGGTCCAAAGTGGTCTTCATCGCCAGAAGAGACGTTCTCGTACGATTCCATTGTGAAGAAGCCGTCGCTGGCAGCATCGTCAGCGCCCATTTCACCCAGATAGTTGAAACCTATTTGTGCCACCTTGTCACTTGGATAGCTAACGGCATTTTCACCGCCGACGAAACGAAGGATATTGTAGCCAACACCCTTGTTGGGTATGCGGTGGAGTATCTCCTTGACACGACGCAAATCACTGTGAATGTCACCACCGACTCCATCTATCACAACTGGATATACCGAGGTGAACCATCCCACAGTGCGGTCGGTGTAAAGGTCTGTGCCTATTGGTTCACGTCCATGACCCTCCAACTGAACCGAAACGGCGTTGGATCTGTCGCAAACGTTGGCTACATAGCTTCTGCCGACAGCAGTGAGGAGTATGTCGTTCACGTCTGCGTTCAGCATACTGAGCTTGGCGTTCTTGAACGCCTGTGTGTCGGCCCGCCCCATACGCACCACCCTACGGTCGAAGTGGCGCGAGAGATCTTTTCCGTCAGAGGTGCCAATAGCAAGAACACGCTTCTGAACACTGTTCCAATATGGTATCTCCTGGCTTAGGGCATAGCTGTCACGGTATTTCTCGACTGCGCAAACATAGTCGTTGTAAGTATGTGTCTTCTTAGGCAACACAATCGGTTGTCCTGACAGACACTGTCGGTACGCCAGTTCCATGTCGCCCATTATGATGCGCCAAGACACGCCGTCGACAATGGCGTGATGCGTAGCCATCAGCAGCATGTCGCCATCGATGGTATGCAACAATGTCGGGATAAACAGGGCGGCGTGCATGTCAAGGTTTCCAATGCAAGCGTCGACAACCGCATTGATGTCTTCAGATGCATCGACATTCTTCTCAATGATGTCAATCCGTGTGTCTGCACCGCGAACCTCAAGCCTCTCGTCTGCATTGAACACGGCACGCAAAGAGTCGTGCTGCAGAACGACGGCATCCATACACTTCTGCAAGATGGCCACGTCGGCCTTGCCGTTGCAACGCAACAGAACAGACTGGTGGAAGCGTGATGGGGCATGGAGTCGCAAATCCTTGAAGAAGGATATTATAGGACTGTCGTCAACAACACCGCTCCATGGGTTCTGGCTTATGCTTACAGTTTGTGCCATGCCGTTGACGGCGATGGCGTGGACAGTCTTTAGCTTCATCACATCAGCCACCTGAACGTTTATGCCTACCTGCCTAAGCAAACTCACAAGACGGATAGCCTTGATGGAGTCGCCGCCAAGTTCGAAGAAGTTGTCGAGCGCACCTACCTTGCCATCTGTAGCAAGTATCTGCTGCATGGCCTGCGCAACAGCCTTCTCCGCTTCGCCTTCAGGTTCGACATACTCCTTAGAGCTCTTTATCTCCGGCATCGGCAAGGCCTTGCGGTTGATTTTTCCGCCAGGTGTCATGGGCATCCCGTCAAGCTGCATGAACACGTCGGGCACCATGTATTCCGTCAGCGTCTCTGCCATGAACGACTGCAGGGCGACTGTGTCTATCTCCGTATTCGCACTGAAGTAAAGCACCAAATGCTGCTGCCCATTGACGGTCTTCACCTCCGCAGCCACCTGCGTCATGCCATCAAACTGGCTGGCGCGGTTTTCTATTTCACCAAGCTCAACGCGGAATCCGCGCAGCTTAACCTGGAGGTCGATGCGTCCGAGGAACATTAGCTCACCGTCCTCATTATAGCGGCACAAATCACCAGTACGGTACACCCTCACCGTTTTGCCGGCTATCGTCACCGTACGGAATTTCTCTGCCGTCAGTTCATCCCTGTGCCAGTAGCAATTGGCAGTTTGCGTACCTGCCAGGCACAACTCGCCCTGTACGCCTTGAGGCAGCAGATGACCCTCAGCGTCGCAGATATAGCTGGCAGCGTTCGGCACTGCCCTGCCGATTGGAATGTCAACGTCCTTGTCTTGGTCAATGACATGATAAGAGGAACAACATGTGAACTCCGTCGGGCCAAAGCCGTTGAAAAGTTTTGTGTCTGTCTTCTTGACGGGCATGAACTTCTCGCCGCCAAGCATTATGTAGTCGAGGCCAAGGTCGTATTGGTTGAGGAGCACCATGCCGAGGGCGGTGCTCATCGTCATGCCCGTAATGCCGTTGTCCTTTATATAGCGCGCCATTCCGTCGAGGTCTTTTCTCAATGGCTCGCTGAGAACATGCACGGTGGCACCGGCACAAAGCGGATAGTACAGGTCGAATGTTGATGCGTCGAAGGAGAAGCTCGGATGGTGCAGGTTCCTCTTGCCAGGGCATAGGCCAAACGCCACGGTATTCCACTCCGCACAAGCGCGGATGGACTTCTCGTCTACGACAACACCCTTTGGCTTGCCTGTGGAACCCGACGTGTATATCATGTAGGCGTGGTCGTCGGGCTTTGCGCCTGGAACTGCGGCGGTAGGACAACCGATGTGCTTGAACGTGTCCTCAGTCAACGTCATCTTCGCCTCGGAATCCTCCAGCATATAGGCTATGCGATCCTCTGGATATTCAGGGTCTATCGGAACATATGCGGCGCGTGCCTTCTGGATTCCCATCACCGCAACGACAAACTCCTTGACGCGCCCCATCTTGATGGCCACAAAGTCGTTAGGTTTGACTCCCGCCTCTACAAGGTGGGAAGCCAAGCGGCTGGACTCTTCGTCAAGCTCCTTATATGTCAGCTGCCCGTTTGAGGCGACAATGGCGATATGGTCAGGTTGCGACTTCGCGTGACGCTCGAACATGTCTATCCAAGTCTCTGTGGTGTCATAATCTACAGTCGCACCGCTTGAAAGAGCAGCCATCTTCAGCTCATCGTCTGCGCTAAGGCGAGGCAAAGACGATAGCTTGGCATCAGGATTGTGGATGATGCCTTCAGCTAAAGTCTTGAAGAGAGCCAACACGCGATTTATCTCGCATTCACGGTAGTGCTTGTTGTTGAACACCACGTTAAGTGCCAGACAACCGTCTGGATTAACAGAGGCCGTCACATTAAGTTCGTCGAAAATCTCTTCGTCGACATTGACAGGGGTAACGTGGATGCCACCATCACCAATCCCCATCTGGCTGTCTCCACTATTATAGTTCTCAAACGCCATGACGGTTTGGAACAATTGGCTTCCCAGCTCGCTCTGCTGCTGTATGTCTACAAGCGGACAATAGTCGTATGCATTACTGTCGGCCGACTGCTTTTGGAGCAGTGAAAGCATCTGCCGCGCCGTACTGTCCTTTCCACATTTCACACGTACCGGTATGGAGTTGATAAACAATCCTACCACATCGTTGACATCAGTCTTGGTGTTGTCACGCCCAGAAACGACCTTGGCAAAGACAGCATCGTCAGTGCGGCTATAGGTCTGGAGCACAAGTCCCCAAATGAGTTCAACGGCATTGCTTATCGTAGCCTGCTCATGCTGGCAAAGTGTTGTCAGCGCAGCTGTCATGTCCTTGTCAATGACAAGAGACTTGTTGCAGCAGTCATACTGCTCTGCCTTGGGAACATCGCCCCAAGAGGGAATTTCGGCGCGTGTGTCATAATCAGCAAGGAAATTCTTCCAATAGTCAAGTGCCACAGGCTTGTCCTTAGCGAGGATTTCGCGCACGGCAGCCTCATATTTTCCATCAAGACTCTCATATCCGTTGTCAGCGTCGGAGGTGAGATATTTGATAAGGTCGCGTAAATACAACATCATGCACCAACCGTCCTCTATGATATGGTGTGTGGCAATAATCAGGCAGCACTTGTCTTCGGCTGTCTTCACGCAGGTTATCTGCATGAGCGGTTTGCGCTGCAAGTCATAGTCGTTGGCCATGATGTCGTGGCGCATCTTCATAAGGGCGGCATACTTGTCGTCCATATCCGTAATGTCAGCCATGCGCAGCGCCAGTCTTCGTTTCACAATGGCCTGACGATAAACGCTGACACCGTCATGGATAATGGCTGTCCTGAGCACCTCGTGCTTCTCTGCAAGCTTGTCAAGAGCGTCACGCAACCGCTTCTCGTCAACAACAGTGTCGAGTTCGAAGATGCTAACCATGCGGTAGGCAAGGGATTCGGTATCGGTGAGGGCTTTAAGCAACATTCCCTCCTGCATTGGCAGCAACGGGTAGATACGCTCGATTTCCTCACCACGGCTCGCAAAATCCCTCACCACATTCTGGAACTCTTCGTCCGTCCACTCTGCCTCGCCGAGGTCTGATGCAGTAACCTCCTTTTCTGTCATTCCTGCAAGGAACTTAATGATTGAACGCAACTCATCCAGTATGTTTTCGGAGAAGTCACGAGCGGCATCCGCACTGTATCTGCCTGAATTATAGCTGAGGCTCAATTCGAAGCAGCCATGCTTTACCTCACAATTGATATTGAGGTCAGGTCCCGCACAGTTCTCAACGGCAAAATCATCGCCGGCGAAAACTCTCTTTGACAAAGAGAATTGGGGTGCGCGTGAGCCGCTGGCACCATTCTGTTCGGCATCCATCTCGCCCAGATAGTTGAAGTTGATTTGCGCCAAACGGTCGGTATCATAGCGGTTGCCAAGATATTTGAGAATGTTATAGCCAATGCCCTTGTTGGGAATGCGACGCAACGTCTCCTTTGTCGCGCGCAGGTCGTGGCGACAGTCGCCCGTAAGCCCTTCTACTACAACAGGATATTCTGAAGTGAACCATCCAACAGTGCGGTCGGTGGTCAATGGGGTCTGCATTTCCTCTCGGCCGTGTCCCTCAAGAAGGAAAGAAACGGAATGTGAGCCTGTCATGCCTGCGAAGCTACGGCTAACGCCAGCGATCAGCATATCGTTGATGTCAAGTCCCAAAGCTTGCATATTGGCTGTAAGAAGCGACTTTGTGTCGGCCTCGTCCATCGAAACGGTAAGACTGCTGAATTTGCGGTCATAGTCCTTGCCGTCGGAGGTTGGCATGGAGAGCATCTTCTCTTGTTGCTTGTCCCAATATGGCGTCTCCAACGACAACTTATAGCTGGCGAGATACTGATGCTGCGCCTCAACAAAATCGCGGTAGCTGTGGGTCTTCGCCGGAAGAACGATTTCTTTGCCGGCAACCGCCTGGCCATAAGCGGCTTCAAGGTCGGACAGAATTATGCGCCAAGACACGCCATCCACAACAAGGTGATGGATGGCTATTAAGAGATAGTCTTTGTCGGTTGCATGGAACACGACAACACGCAGAAGTGCCGTCGCCATATCGATATTTGCCTGAACAACCGATGCCGCATCGTGTATCTCACTCTCAGTCGCCACGGTCTGTTCCTCCACCGTTATCACTGCATCGGAAGGACGTACGACAAGATGGTTGTTCTCAACGACTGCCCTTAACATGTCATGCTGGGTGGTTATGGCATTGAGTGAATTCTGCAATGCGGCAACGTCAACCCTTTCCTTGCAGTCGAGCATCAATGTCTGAAGATAGTGTGAGGGATTGGGAAGGTTAAGATTCCAAAAGTATGCACCGATTGCACTGTCCCTTACCTCGCCGCTCCATGCCTCCTGATTGATTTTGACAACATCGTCAGAAGACTTTGCGGCGATGGCCCGCACCGTCTTCTCCTTCATCACGTCGGAAACTTGTATGTTGACACCATCATGGCGCAGTTTGCTGACCATGCGTATAGCCTTGATGGAGTCGCCGCCAAGTTCAAAGAAATTGTCCAACGCTCCGACTGGCGACTCCAGTCCAAGGATCTGCCGCATGACATCGGCAACCTTCTGCTCTTGTCCCGTGGCTGGCTCCACATACTCACATCTGCTGGCAATGACAGGCTCGGGCAGAGCCTTGCGGTTAACCTTGCCATTGGGGGTCAGCGGCATCTCGTCGAGCTGCATGAAGACGTTGGGCACCATGTAGTCGGCCAACGTCTCTGCCATGAAGGCCGACAGGGCGGCGGTGTCTATCTGCGTGGCAGCCGTGAAATACAGGCACAGGGTCTGGCCGTTCTTCACCTCCGCCGCCACCATCTGGACTCCGACATACTGGCTGGCGCGGTTCTCTATCTCGCCAAGCTCGATGCGGAAGCCGCGCAGCTTAACCTGAAAGTCGATGCGCCCCATATACTCTATTTGGCCGTCGGCATTGTATCGGGCAAGGTCGCCTGTGTGGTACACCTTGCCTTCAAAGCCGTTGACGCATGCTTCCTTGAACGCCTTCGCCGTGAGGTCTGGACGGTTCCAGTAGCCCTTGGCCATCTGAGGACCCGACAGACACAACTCGCCCACGAAGCCCTGTGGAAGGAGGTGGCCGTTGGCGTCAAGTATCAGCGCGCTGATGTTATACAAAGGACGGCCTATTGGGATGTTGTCGTAAGTCTTGCTTGGGTCTACCTCAAAGTATGTCGCGTCTACAGTAAACTCTGTAGGGCCGTAGGTGTTGAGCACGCGCCCTCTGACATTGGGCACGGCGGTCATCTTCTCGCCGCCCAAGCAGATGTAGTCAAGGTCGAGCTTCTCCTCGCCAGCGCCGAGCAACTGGCCAAGCTGCGTTGTGTAGCAGCCGCCGTTTATGTGGTTTGCCTCCAAATATTCGCGAAGGAGCGTGATGTCCATGCGCACGCTCTCGGGCAGGACAAACATCGCGCCGCCGACTGTCAGCACGGGATACAAGTCCTCAACGGCAGCGTCGAAGGCGAAGTTGCTGTGGCACGCTATGCGACTGTTGATGTCCAAACGCCACTCGCGGCGTATGAAGTGGATGAAGTTCAGAAGAGCCTTGTGCTGTATCATAACACCCTTGGGCTTGCCTGTAGACCCTGAAGTGTAAATCATGTAGGCGAGGCCATCGGGCGTAGCCATGGGGGCCGCCGGCACGGCTTCGAGCTTTGCCGACTCGTCCATTGCCGACTCGTCAACGAGCAGACGCGCCCCAGAGTCCTCAAGCATGAAGGACACTCGTTCCTCGGGGTAGTCCTTGTCTAAAGGCATGTAGGCCACGCCTGCCTTATGGGCGCCTATTACCGCCGCCATGAACCGCTTGTCGCGGTCCATGCGTATGGCAATGAACTCTCCGGGCCTGACGCCCTTCTGGTTTAAGTAGGCGCGGAACTTGTCGGACAGGACATCCAACTGGCCGTAGGTCAATTCTCCGTGGCCGTCAACAACCGCCACGTTGCCGGGAACCGACTCCACCTGACGACGAAACAGGTCGAGCCATGTTTCCGTCGTGTCATATTCAAAGGTCTCACCCTTACTCTCTGCCAGTATGCGGGCCTCGTCGGCAGGGGAGACGAGAGATATGTCGGACATTTTCTCGGCAGTGGCCATATTCACGGCGGCACACGAAATGGCTTTGGCAAGTATTTCCATGTCGTGGCGGCTGTACATAGTTCCGTCATACTCGACGAGCAGCGTGAAACTGCCGTCTTCGGGATACACGCTGATGTCGAGGGGGAATTTGGCAGTGTCCAAAGTTAGCGGTATCTGTTCAATGCCATCGATGGACGCGTCATCGTCCAAACTACCCTGATACACAAACATCACCTGTGCATTGTGGCGGTGACGCTCCACTACACGGGTGTATGGATAGAAATCAAGCTCATAGCTCTTCTGCAGCTGCTCGTGCATTGCCCTTACATAGTCAACGACGGTCTGCCCTTCCCTGCCGTTCTTGGAAGAGACAGGAAGGGTTCTTACGAACATGCCGACGCTGCGGCTCAGACTGGCGTTGGCTCCGCGACCATTGTTGACAGTCAGATAGTAAGGGTTATCCTCACGGGTGAGAATGCTCATTGACACAGCAAATGCCGCCTGCAGGAAACTTCCTACCGTGACATTGTTGGCGGAACAGAACTTCTGTATATCCTCAGCCTCGAAACTATGCGTAAGGTGACAGGCTGCAACGCCGTCGGGATGTGACGAAAGCGGATAGGATATGGAGTTGGTGTCACCGGCAACACTGTCGAAGTGGGCATCGGCTTCGGCCATTACATTTTTGTCGGCAAGCATATCCTTCTCATAGAGAGAGAAGTCGAAGGCAGTGAGATACTCCTCCTGCAACGCCCCGCCATTGTAGGCGGAAAGGACATCGCCAAGGAACACTGCTGCCGACAAGCCGTCGTAGACAAGATGATGGAAATCAGCCAACAGGTAAAGATACTAAAATTTGGAGGATTTTCCCAAACCAATTCCTTTTGACTATAATTCCGCCAACGGGTATGATTATAAATTAGTGGCAAATTTACAAGAAAAAAAGTACACACACTAAGAAAACGTTTTAAAATCGCACTAAGAAATGGCAGAAAAGGGCAGAAAAGGCTGCCGGCAATACAAAAATTAGACTGTCCAATTTGATGTACCTATTGTGGTGGGGTGCAAGTAGTGGGCGACGTGTCTCACGTCGCAACCACCTTGTAGTTTGGTGTGCGGTGGGACACCGCACAAACTACACATGAGTCGCAACGAATAGGACTATCTATGTCCATAGCCAAACGTGGCCAATGTGCAATAAATTATTTTACAATTTAAGCTCGAAATACTCGCGTTTTTGCCACCGTGCCCCAGTAGGGATACGAAAACGCGAGTTTTTAGCGGTTTTCACAACCAGCTGCAACACAAAGACATACGTCTTGCGCCCCATTTGCCCGCCGCTCAAAACATCACAAAAGGCGACGTAAATGGCCTCGTTTTGCCACAAAACAGGCTTGTTTGCGCATCGCAAATGGGTCGTTTGCACATCATAACTATATGGGTTATGACCCAAAAGTGGTGCATCCGCGCGTCACAACCCATATATCCGCACCCTTGAACCATACTTTTTGCCACTGTCAAGCTCTATAACGGGATTTTCAAAAGTAAATATTTGCTCAAGAAACGGGCGTTTTTCAGCACGAGTGTGCAATACTTGGGAAGGGGCGTGGCCATGCGCAGCCACACATTGCATATGGCCGTCACTAGTGACGGTGAAAAAATAACTTGGTACGATTTGAACCATAACAAACATATGTTACGTCAGACTTTTCGGCTCATCTTTTTGGCTGTTTTCGTCTCTCTCATCGGTCACATAGCCCGCTATGCTCCCTCTTAGAGAACCGAAAACATCTCAAAAATATAAGCCGCAAATCATACCAACTTATTCTTTCACCGTCACTAACTACTGTGGCATGTTGACTTGATTGCCGACCTTCTCCTCGTTGTAAATACGCTCAAACTCCTTGCGCAGCAGGTCGGGCCGCGCTATTATCGACCGCAGCGCATTGAGCTTGCGCTCGTTGTCGGAATTGGCTATCCACAGCTTTATGTAGCCGTGGGCCGAATACTTGTTCTCCATGTGCTGCCAAAAGCGCAGCCAATGGTGCTCGTGGTCAAGCTCGGGATAGTTGGCAAGGCCAAACTGCACTGTGCGCCTGAACACGATGTCGGAGTCGAGGTCGCGGTCGGCCTCGGCCACAATCTTGCCGTAGACGCTGCGCGGGGCGTGCGACGCCGAAGCCCGGTGGTCTTCCACCGCCTCCTTCATCACCTTTATCTGCTCCGCCGAGAACCACTTCCTCAGCCTCGCGTCCTTGGCGAGAATACGGCCTCCGGTGAGGTGGTGTATGGCGCGCGGACCCGACATGCCTATGTCGTGGTAGGCGGCTATGGCATATACCATGTTGATGTCGGCTCCGGTTATGCGAGCCAAGTCGAGCGACCGGCGTATCACCCTCACCACGTGGGCAAGGCCATGGGCCTTGTCGAAGGCAGAATACTGCGGAAGGATGTTTTTCTCGATGAACTCAACCAAGTCCAGACTTGCGGTGTTGTTTATCATAAAGCGCGTTTGTTGCTTGCAAATATACTCATTTTTGCCTATTTTTGCAAATTTAATAATAGACTGTCCAATTTGTTGTCCGCATTGTAGTGGGTGCGGTATCTCTCACCGCACACCAAGCGGCAATACGGTAGTGGGCGACGTGAGACACGTCGCCCACTACCCAGCGCATCCACCACAATAGGCACAACAGATTGGACACCCTAATTTAATAATACGACCATAATATATTATAGCGATGAAGAAAGACACTGTTAGGCAAAACTCGCCGAGGGCATGGTGGCTCGCCGCACGCCCAAAGACCCTGTCGGGCGCGGCTGTGCCCGTGATGATTGGCGTGGCGCTCGCATGGGCCGACGCGCAGGGCGGCGTACAGACGTTCAGTCCTGTGGCCGCAGTGCTGTGCTTCCTGTTTGCCTTCATCATGCAGATAGACGCTAATTTCGTGAACGACCTGTTTGACTACATCAACGGAACCGACAACAAGGACGAGCGCCTTGGCCCCCCGAGGGCATGCACCGAGGGATGGGTGACAGTGGCGGCCATGAAGAAGGCCACCATCGCCACCACCGCACTGGCCTGCCTGTGCGGCCTGCCGCTGATATTCTACGGCGGACTTGAGATGATCTGCGTGGGCTTGGCTTGTGTGGCGTTCTGCTTTCTCTACACCACCCACATGGCCGGGCTTGGCCTGGGCGACGTGCTCGTGCTTCTGTTCTTCGGCGTGGTGCCCGTGTGCGCCACCTACTATTTGCAGCTGCACAGCTGCCCAATCCATGTCGTAGTAGCCTCGGTGGCCTGCGGACTCGTGGTTGACGGGCTGCTGATAGTGAACAACTTCAGAGACCGCGACACCGACCGCCGCGTGGGCAAGAACACCCTTGTGGTGCGCCTGGGCGAGGAGCGCAGCCTATGCGCCTACCTTGCGCTTGGCGCCATGGCCTGCTTGATGGGGCTTGTGTTTCTTCCGGCCCACCCCTTCGCCTTTGGCTTGCCTGCCGTATACCTGCTGCTGCACGTGCGCACCTACCGCAAGATGCGGCGCATCGGCCAAGGCAAGGCTCTCAACGAGTGTCTTGCCGAGACGGCGCGCAACATGCTCGTGTACGGACTGGCCGTGGCGGCAGGACTTCTGCTTTGACGCGCAAGACGGCGCAGCCCAACAACGCCCCACGGCACTCTTGAAGCACACATTCACCATCCAAACAACGCGTGGAGTTTTACAGAACACGCCATAACACATGAACCACACTTCCATATTCGTACGCACAGCCGTGGCATGCCTCAGCCTGCTGCTTGCCACGGCAGCAGCCCACGCCCAAACGCCAATGCCCAAACATGAGGTGCGCGCCGTATGGCTGACCACCATCGGCGGACTCGACTGGCCGCACAGCTATTCGCAATCGACGGCATCGGCCAACAAGCAGAAGCGCGAACTGTGCGACATACTCGACCGCCTACGGTCGGCCAACGTCAACACCGTGCTGCTGCAAACCCGCGTGCGCGGCACCGTAGTCTACCCGTCGGCCATCGAGCCGTGGGACGGATGCCTGTCGGGCTTCCCCGGCAAGTCACCCGGCTACGACGCTCTGCAATTTGCCATCGACGAGTGCCACAAGCGCGGCATGGAGCTGCACGCATGGATCGTGGCCATACCAATAGGGCGGTGGAACGCACTTGGCTGCAAACGGCTGCGCACAGCCCACCCCTCGATGGTGAGGAAGATTGGCGACGAGGGCTACCTCAACCCAGAGCGAACGGAGACGGCCGACTATCTGGCGCGGCTGTGCCGCGAGGTGGCAGCCAACTACGACATCGACGGCATACACCTCGACTACATACGCTATCCGGAGACATGGACCCTGCGCGTGAGCCGCAGCGAGGGGCGGCGCAACATAACCGCCATCGTGAGCAAGGTGCATGACGCGGTGAAGTCGCTCAAGCCGTGGGTGAAGATGAGCTGCTCGCCCGTGGGCAAGCACGACGACCTGACCTTCTACTCAAGCCGTGGATGGAACGCCTACGACCGCGTGTGCCAGGACGCACAGGGATGGCTGCGCGACGGACTGATGGACGAGCTGTTCCCAATGATGTATTTCAAGGGCGACCAGTTCTTCCCCTTCGCCGTAGACTGGCGCGACAACAGCCACGGGCGCATCGTGGCACCGGGCTTGGGCGTATACATGATGTCGCCCAAGGAGAACAACTGGGACGCAGAGGTGATATACCGCGAACTGCAAGTGCTGCGCCGCATGGGAGGCATGGGACACGCCTATTTCCGATCGAAATTCTTCACCGACAACACCAAGGGCGTGCTTGACATGGTGGCAGGCGAGATAGACCCCTACCCCGCCCTCGTGCCGCCAATGACGTGGCAGTCGGCGGCAAAGCCAACACGCCCGGCATCGCTGAGGGTGAGCCGCACCGCAGATGGCGACATGCTGGAATGGGGCGCGGCGGCAAGCCAGAGCGACTGTCCTGCGCTCACGTATAATGTTTATGCCTCGACGACTTATCCCGTAGACACCGACGACGCCACTTGCCTCGTGGCCGTGCGCCTTGGCAAGCGCAGCCTCTTCGTGCCGCGCACAGCCAACCAGCCCACGCTGAACTATGCAGTGAGGGCCATGGACAGGTATGGCAACGAGGGCGACGCCGCTTGCACTGCCGACCCGCAAGTGGTTTCGGCCATGTCGTCGGCTTCTCTGCTGCGCAACGACGGGCGCACTCTTTGGTTGCCCGGCAAGGGCAGCACGCTCGACGCCGACTTCGTTGCGATAGAAGACTTGCAGGGGCGCATAGTGGCCACCATGCCATATGCCGCCAAGACCGACATAGCGCGCTTGGCCGACGGAATGTATGTGGCGAAGTCGCTTGGCCGCAAGGGCGTTACCCACCGCTTGGGATGGTTCGTCAAGAAGACCAAGACGCTGCGGTAGACATCCGCAAGCTTATTCATCCACCAACATGAAAAAATGCCCACACTGGCAAACGTCAGTGTGGGCATAATCGTATAAGGCAAGCCTGTGGATGTGCTTATTTCACAGCGCAGCTGAATTGGTATTCGCCAGAGCCTATTTGCTTCAGCTTGCCACCCGGCAAGCACACCGTGGCCGTGGCGTTGGCCGGAACGGTCACACTCCACTCCACCTTGCCGCCCTTGCGTCGCCAGTGGCTTTTGACGAGTCCATAGGGCGTGGGATGGGAGGCGTTGGCCTCAGTCAACTCGGCTATCGAGAAGTCGGGCTTGAGCATTATCTCCTTGAAGCCCGGGGCGGCTGGTTGTATGCCGCCTATGCGCTCGTAGAGCCACGGTAGCAGGTCGCCGAGCAGCATGACGTGGTTGCCGCTGTTCATAGAAGGGTTGGCCGTATTGCCGTTCCACAGTTCCCAAATGGTTGTCGCTCCGTGCTTCACCATATAGCCCCAGCTGGGATAGGTGTCGTTGGTGGCAATGGTGTAGGCGAGGTCACCGCGCCCCATGTCGGAAAGATAGCGCATGAGCCACTGTATGCCCACAACGCCGGTTGACAGGTGGGTGCCGTTGGCAATGATTCTGGCCACAAGACTATCCTCCACCTGCCGCTTAGCGTCGCTCGGCACCATGCCCATGGCCAGCGGGATTACGTTGGCCGTAACCGTGCCGTTGGCGTATGTGCCGTTAGCGAGGAACTTCTTGTTGAACGCTGTCAGTGTCAACTCTGCTTCTTGGGCAAAATAGTCGGCGTCGGCGGTGTTGTTGCCGAGCGCGGCGTAGCGTTGCATGAGGCGGCATAGGTAGAAGTAGTAGGCCGTGGCCAGCAGTTGGCCGTCGGTGGTGCGCTGCGGATCCTTGCTGTGTACCAGCGAAGGTGACTCTGGCGGCACGCACCAGTCGCCGTATTTGTCCTTCGTGATTATGCCGTCTTGCCCAAACGCACCTTTCACATAGGCGAGGAAACGCTTGGTGGCCTCATAGCTGTCGGTCATTGGGCGCAGGTCGCCATATTGCCGATAGAGCATATCGGCGGAGAAAGGCAGCGCCCCACCCCACGTCAAGCTGCCATGATACAGAGGCCAATAGTTTGGCGTAACGTCTGAGATGTCGCCGTTGCTGCGCTGACCTTGGCGGATGTCGGCATCCCACTTGGCATATAATGCACGGTTGTCCATGAGATAGCTCTCGCCAAGACATCCCGTGGTGCGGTCGCCAAGCCACGGCATGCGCTCGTCGCGCTGCGGACAGTCGAGCGGAAAACCCTTGTAATTGCTCCTGACGCCACGCCGGGCGTTGGCCACGAGCTTGTTTATGATGTCGGACTTGGCCGTGTCGACACCAACCACACTGAAGTCGGTGCCTTGGTCATCCATCCTGTCGGCCAGCAACTCGCGCTCCACATCGCTTGCACTTATATTAGCACCGATAATCTCGGCGTAGCGGAACCCCTGATAGGTGTTGTCGTTGCTCCAGAGCATTGGTTTGCCGCCGCAAATGATGGAGTCGCGGCACTGTGCCGAGCGAAGGTTCTTGGTATAGAGTGTTCCATTGGCATTGAGCGTCTCGGCATAGCGCACCACGACAGTGTCGCCACGGTTGCCACGAAGATTTATGCGCAACCGTCCGGCACCGTTGGTTCCGAAGTCAAGCAGAGTGCGTTTGCCATCTTGAGCCACTATCGTTGGGCGGTCGGTGGCATAGACGTGTATCGCCGGCGCAATGTTTCCCACCAGCCGTCCGCCAGGCTCACTCATCTGTCGGGCCGGCATCCATGCCGAGTCGTCGTAGCCAGGCATAGTCCACAAGCCAAGTTCCTTAGTAGCGTCGTAGGTCTCGCCGTCGTAATAGTTGGCCTTGCGCACAGGGCCATCGGCGCACAGTCGCCACGAGGTGTCGCTTGCGATGGTCTCGGAGGTGCCGTCGGCATACTCTATTATAAGGTTGGCCATCAGTCGCGGCTGACCAAAGGTGCGCATGTGAGCCTTTCCGACGTATTGACGGAACGCATAAAAGCGCCCGGCGTTGAGCTTTACGCCAATGGCATTGCTGCCTGAGAGCATGGAAGTCACGTCGTAGGTGTTGTAGACCACCGACTTGGTGAAGTCGGTTGCCAGTGGCGTGAGTTCGTCGTCGCCCACCTTGCGCCCATTAATATATAAAGTATAGATGCCAAGGCCGCAGATGTGCATCGTGGCGCGCGCCACCTTGCCGCGCGCAGAGAACTCCTTGCGCAGATAGCGGGCGGCAAGACGGCTGTTGCGTGCGTTAGAGTCCCAAGGCATGAGCGAGTCAACGCCTATCCACACGCCCTGCCACTGCGTGGGCGAGAGCATGCCTATAGTCCACTTCTCGGTCGCGCTCCACTCGGTGGCGCCACGGTTGGTCTCCACCTTCACGCGCCAATAATACTCTTTGTTGGGGCGCATAAGCCCTACGGGCAGTTCTATCCACTGCGACTGGTCGGACGCTATGCGGCCGCTGCTCCACACGTCGCCGTCGAGGGCGTTGGCCTTTTCGGCCGTTGACGCCACAATCACTTGATATGAGCGTTGCCTAACGTTGCGCTTGTCCGACTTAATCTGCCATCCGAGGCGCGGCTGAGCCACGTCGATGCCCAGAGGTTGCGTGCGCCCCTCCACGGTGAGTCGTGTCAGCTCCACCTTGGCCTGCGCAGCCATCGCGGCCATCGCCATCATAAAAACCATTGTTTTCCTCATTGCTTTTGTAGTTTTCTGGGTTCGTAGTTTGTTCGTATTACTTATGCGAAGATAGCGAATCGTAGCCGCTTTGATATGGTTGGAATGTTCAAAAATCAGTGTTTTTGTTCAATTGCGTGCAAAAAAAGACACGACAAGGCGCAAGTCTTGCGTATGAGACCTGCGCCCTGTCGTGTATGTTGCGTAGAAGATGAGACTATAAAGTCTGCATGATTGTCTCCACAATCTGCCCGTCGGTAAGGTTGTTGTCGCGCAGCAGCTTGTCGATGTCGTAGCGGTCGTACAGAGCCTTCTCCACCCCGAAGCACAGCGTCTTCATGGTCGAGGCACCATAGAAGCGCGCCACGCGCTCGCCATAGCCTCCGTCGATGCAGCCGTCCTCGATTGTCGCCACCACGGTGTGAGAGTCTTTCAGAGCCTCAAGCGCCTCGACATCGACACCCGACAGGTAGCGTGGGTTGATGAGTGTGGCCTCGACGCCCCTCTCGCGCAGCATGTCGGCCACGCGAACGCCCTTCTCGAAGAAGTCGCCCACGGCCACTATGGCCACCTTGCTGCCGTGGCGGACAGTCTTGAAGCGGTTGAGCGTGGAGTAGTCGGCATCGACAGGCTCGTCGGTGTGCATCACGTTGCACTCCGGAATGCGTATGGCCACGGGATAGCGAGTCTGGCGTATGGCCCAGCTCTCCATTGCTATAAGCTCCTCGTATGACGTTGGAGCGAGATAGACGAGGTTGGGGATGTGGCTGAGCATGGGTATGTCGAAGAAGCAGATGTGGGTGAAGTCGTTCATGCCGAAGATGGACGAGCCAATGACATTGACCACCGCCGGGTTGCCGTTTACGCAGAGGTCTTGCGCAAGCTGGTCGTAGGTGCGCTGGAAGAACGTGGCATAGGTGCTGAACACGGGGCGCATGCCTCCCTTGGCAAGCCCTGAAGCCAAGGCCACAGCCTCCTCTTCGGCTATGCCCACATCGACAAACTGCCGCCCGGCGGCCTTGCGCTCCTCGGGGCCGAAGCCTATGGCTGCCGGCACTGCCGCTGCTATGCACACGAGCTTGGGGTCGCACTTTATCTCCTCGCGCAGCCACTGGCCAAGCAACGCCGGCATATACTCGCCCGAAGGCGCTGCCTTGGGCTTGCCCGTAGACACGTCGAACGGCATGCTCCAGTGCCAACGCTCCTTATCGGCCACCGCCGGGGCGTAGCCATGACCCTTCTCGGTGTGTATGTGTACCACTATGGGGTGTTTGATGTCCTTCACCAAACTGAACGCGTCGGTAAGAACGGCGATGTCGTTGCCCTGCTCAACATACATATAGTCGAGCCCCATGGCACGGAAGAAGTTGAGTTCCGCCTTGCCCTGCGTCTTGCGCAGCAGAGCCAGGTTGCCATACAGTCCGCCGTGGTTCTCGGCTATGCTCATCTCGTTGTCGTTGACCACTATTATTATGCCTGTGCGAAGCTCGGCGGCCATGTCGAGTCCCTCGAAAGCCTCGCCGCCGCTCAGACTGCCGTCGCCTATCAGGGCAATGATGTTCTCGTGGGTGCCACGCATGTCGCGTGCCTTCTGCAAGCCCGTGGCCAAAGCCACCGAGGTTGACGTGTGGCCTATCTCAAACTGGTCGTAGATGGGCGACTCCAGCGGACTGCTGTAGCCGGAGATGTCGTTGAGGCGACTGGTCTCGGTGAAGCCGAAGGCGCGTCCGGTGAGCATCTTGTAGGGGTAAGACTGGTGGGACACGTCGAACACCACCTTGTCCATTGGGAAGTCGAACACCCGGCACAGGGCTATCGTGGCCTCGGTTATACCAAGGTTGGGGCCCACGTGTCCGCCATGGGTACTGACACGGTTGAGTATGCCGCTGCGGATTTCTTCGGCCAGCACGGCCAACTGGCTATCGTCGAACTGTTTGATGTCGTTCGGCTCTTTGATTTTCTCTATATACATATTGCCTTTGTTTTTTTCACGCTGCAAAATTACTGTTTCCTTCCAAGGTATGCGTTATCCCGATTACTGAAATAGGTAACAGTTTTACGGTGGAGCCTAAAAATCATCGCCGTAAATCATGCCAACCCGTTTTTCATAGATTACTTACAAGACGACGATGCCCCAAATGGCAACTTCCGCAAAATCGCAAGAGTCGCCGTTTGGGGCATCGTCATAAACAACGTATATATCAGCGCGCCACAATCAGACTTATGTCGGCCTTGAGTCCACTGCTCTTGTCGGTCACGGTGAGCGTGGCCGTGCCGGGAGTGCGCTTTGCCCTAACCACCACCACGAGTTGTCCGCCAAAGAGCTGCATCTCGGGCTTGGTGAACGGTTGGAGCGACGTGGCGTCGCCATTGCAAGCAGCCTGATAGTTTGCAGCACCATTGACGCTGAACGTGAGGTTGCTGGAGTCCATCGGGCATGGCGTGCCGTCCTTGTCGACAGCCGTCACGGTAATGAAGGCCATGTCCATGCCGTCGGCCTTCAGCGTGTTGGGCGTGGCGTTGTCGGGACACTCGGCTGTGAGCACAAGCCGCGCTGGTGCGGAAGCCGTGCGGCGCACGTCCTCGCCCAACTTGTCGCCATTGGCGTCATACGTCACCACGCGTATCTCGCCCGGCTCATACTTCACGTCGTTCCAACGCAAGCGGTAGCGGTCGAGCTTCGACTCGCGGTTTTTCCTAACGCGCCCTTGGCTCTTGCCATTGACAAACAGCTCGCCTTCGACTCCGTCGGTATAGCAATACACGGGCGTCACCTCGCCCTCGCGTCCAGGCCAGGTCCAATGGGGCAGCAAGTGGGTGGTGTGCTCCTTGGTGTTCCAGTGAGAGCGATAGAGGAAGTAGCGGTCTTTGGGCAGTCCGGCGAGGTCGCATATGCCAAAATAGCTACTGCGGCTCGGCCAGTAGGTGTCGTAGGGAGTAGGCTCGCCAAGGTAGTCGTAGCCCGTCCAGACGAACTCGCCAATCACCTTCGGACTGTCGTCCTGCCACCGCCAGTCGTCGTCGGGCAGATTGCTCCACGAACAGCACTCCGTGTCGTAGCCTGAGCACTGGCCGTCGGCGTATGCCTTGTTTTTGGCCGGCTCCACAGGGAACTTATACACGCCGCGCGAGCTGACGGTGGATGCCGTCTCCGAACCGAGCAGGAAGCCCTGCGGCAGCTCGTCGAGTCCCTTTTGGTATTTGTTGAGCCTATAGTTGAAGCCTGGCACGTCCATGGCCTGGGCAAAGCCCGACTTCAAGGCGGCGTCCACCCTGTCCATGCCCTGCGTAACGGGACGCGTGGGGTCGAGACGGTGGCAGATGTCCTGCAGGCGCTTGGCTATCTCTACGCCCTGCTTGCTCCACTGCTCCGGTATCTCGTTGCCTATGCTCCACATTATTATAGAGGGGTGGTTGCGGTGGTTGAGAACGAGGTTCTCGATGTCGCGGTCGGCCCAGTCGTTGAAGAAGCGGGCGTAGCCATTCTTGCACTTCGGATAGAGCCACATGTCGAAGCTCTCGGCCATGGCCATCATGCCGAGCGAGTCGCAGAGGTTCATCATCAGCGTCGATGGCATGTTGTGGGCGGTGCGTATGGCATCGCAGCCCATGGCCTTCATCGTCTTCAGTTGGCGCAGCAGCGCGGCCTTGCTCTCGGCGGCTCCGAGGGGGCCAAGGTCATGGTGCAGACACACACCCTTTATCTTGCGCGACTGGCCGTTGAGCATGAAGCCGCCGTCGGCGGTCACGGCCACCGTGCGCAAACCCACCTTGAGTGTCTGCTCGTCGGCCACGCGGCGGTTGTCGTAGCGCGTCAGCCTAAGGGTGTATAGCGTTGGGGTTTCGGGCGACCACAACTGTGGGTTCTTCACGCTGAGCGTCGTGGCCACATCGGCCTGCGCCCCCTTCACGGTGCTCTCGGCCACCTTGCGTCCTTTGCCGTCGAGCAGCGTCACCACGGTGCGTCCACCCTTGGTGAGCGTTCCGCTGAGCTTGGCGTCTACGCTGAGAGTAGCCATCGCGCTGTCGGCCTTTGTGGTGCGAGCCACAGTCTGCCACTGGTCGAAGGCCACAGCCCCATAAAGCACCAACCGCACTGGACGGTACAGACCTGCGCCGGGATACCACCGGCTACTCTCCTCCACGTTCTGCAAGTGTACATCAATGGTGTTGTCGCCACCTGCTTTGAGGTCGGCATATGGCGTTATGTCTATGCGGAAGGCGTTGTAGCCATAGGCCCAGCGTCCAGCCTCATGGCCGTTTACCGTAACCACAGGCTCACTCATTGCTCCGTCGAACACCAGTTCGGCGCGACTGTAGCCCTTGGGCATTGTCATGGCGAGCCGGTAGCGCCCCTCGCCTATCCACGGCAGTGCGCCCGAGCGTCCCGACTTCTCGGTCTTCTCCTTCTCTCCGTTCTGCTCTATGGCCACGGTCTGCAAGTCCCACTTCTTGTCGAACGGGCCGTCAATAGCCCAGTCGTGCGGCACCACCACTTGCTGCCACTGTTGCCCATCGCGCGAGAATGTCCATCCGTCGGTGAGCGTGATTTCCTTGTGTGTCTGTGCCGTGGCCATCTGCGCCACTGCCAGTGCGAGAATGAATAGTTGATGTTTCATTTCATCGTTTCTCTGTATAGTTCTTAGTTGTTTGTTGTAATGAAGTCGTCTAAACTTTTATCGTGTTATATCGTGCAAATATATGAAAAAATATCCGATAAGTGATGCTTGCCGACAACGAAATGTGGCACTATGGGCAACCCAAAAGCCACACACACCACACCTAAGCCCCCAAACCACAGTAAATGAAAGAAACACTTGGCCATGTCGGAATGAAGTCGTATATTTGCAATGACTTGCAAGAAAGGACATTGACCATGCCACAATCAGAAGAACGATACATTAGTCTGCTCACGGACTTCGGGTTCAAGAGAATTTTCGGGACAGCTCCCAACAAGGATTTGCTCATCGACTTCCTAAACTCGCTGTTCGACGGGGAGCAGGTAGTGCGCGACGTTAGATACCTAAACAGCGAGCACGTTGGTGACGTGTATGCCGAGAGAAAGGCCATCTTCGACGTTTACTGCGAGAACGAGCACGGAGAGAAATTCATCGTCGAGATGCAGAATGCCTACCAAAAGCATTTCAAGGACCGATCGTTGTTCTACTCAACATTCCCCATACGCGAACAGGCGCAAAAGGGGGTTGAATGGAACTTCCACCTCGACCATGTGTATGCCGTTGCGCTGCTCAACTTCGACCTCAACGAACCGTCGTTCGACCACGGCGACATCAACCACGACGTGGGGTTGCTAGACAAGAAGACCCACCGTGTGTTCAACGACAAACTCTCGTTCAAGTATGTCGAGATAGCCAAGTTCGACAAGAGCGAGGATGAGCTGCTGACACCATACGACAAGTGGCTTTACGTGCTGAAGAACCTGTCGTGGCTCGACCGCCGCCCTGCCGCGCTGAAAGAGAAGATATTCACTAAGCTATTCGAAGAAGCTGCCATTGCCAAGTTCACTCCGAGCGAGCTGCGTGAATACGAGAACAGCCTGAAGGCTTATCGCGACGTTAAGAACTCCATAGACACTGCAATTGAGATGGGGCGCGAGGAGGGCTTGGCCGAAGGAATGGAGAAAGGATTGGCCGAAGGAATGGAGAAAGGACGTAGCAAGGGCATCGCCGAAGGTCGCGCAGAAGTGGCGAAAGCCATGCTAAAAGAGGGTATGAACACTGCCACTATAGCCAAGCTGACAGGAATCAGCGAGGAAGAAATTAAAAGGCTTTACGACTCTTGACTCTGCAATGAGGTCGTCTATACTTTTATGAATTTCAAGATTGGAATTAGGGGTGGTTATATAAATTACCGCCGTAACTAAAAACAGAACATTATGGATTACGTTTTGCTGTCTTTTGGCCTCTTTTCGGTCCATATCGCCACCTCGCTCGGTCGCAATGCCCGCATTGCTTCCTTGCTCGCTGACGATATGTACTCGAAAATAGTCTCAAAATCCAGCAAAGCTAATTTATAGAACCACCCTTAGAAGGGATAAAAGACAAAATAAAACCCCGTCAGAAAAGTATAGACAACTTCAATGTCGAAGGTGAAAAGAAAGAGCCACAAACAAGAAAAAGATGGAAGACAACAAATACACAATGCCTGCCGAATGGGCACGGCAATGGGGCGTGCAGCTGACTTGGCCACATGCCGGTACTGACTGGCGGCCAACGCTGGATGACATTACGGCAACATACGTGCGCATGGCAATAGAGATAGCCAAAAGGGAAAGGCTGATAATCGTCGCCCCCACACCAGACGATGCTCTGAAAGCCATCAAGGAAGAAGCCGGCAACGACGCGGAATTGTTGGGAAACATAACAACCATGACCTGCCAAACCGACGACACTTGGGCGCGCGACCACGGCTTCATCAGTCTGAAAAACGGCATGGGAGGCCGACGGCTGCTCGACTTCCGTTTCAATGGATGGGGAGAGAAGTTTGCCGCCGACAACGACAACGCCATCAACCGGCAGCTGCACGAAAGCGGCATAATCGACGGCGAATATGAAAACCACCTTGACTTTGTGCTCGAAGGCGGCTCGATAGAGAGCGACGGCAAAGGAACCGTATTCACCACAACAGGATGCCTGATGGCCCCCCACCGCAACCAACCGATGTCGAAGGCCGAAATAGAACAGACGCTGATGCGGACGCTGCGAGCCAAGCGCATAGTATGGATTGACCACGGCGAACTGACGGGCGACGACACCGACGGGCATATAGACACGCTCGTAAGGGTTGCGCCCAACGATACTCTGCTGTATGTGGGATGTGACGACGACAACGACGAACAGTACGCTGAGTTGCGCCTGATGGAAGACCAACTGAAATCGCTGCGCACTGCCGACGGGCGACCCTACCGCTTGCTCAAGCTGCCAATGCCCCACTCCATCATGCGCGACGGCGAACGTCTGCCGGCCACCTACGCCAACTTCCTTGTCGTGAACGGAGCGGTGCTTTGCCCCACGTATGGACAGGACGACAACGACTGCAAGGCAATGCAAACAATAGCAACGGCCTTTCCCGACCGCGAGATGGTTGGCATCGACTGCCGCAGTGTCATAGTGCAGCACGGATCGCTGCACTGCTGCACCATGCAGATACCACAATAACAAAAGAGATAATACGACACGCCATATAAAAATAATGAGAGAACTAAACATTGGACTGCTGCAACAACGCAACACGCCCAACACGAAAGACAACATCGTGAGACTGGCCGAGAACATTGCCGACCTGGCGCGGCGCGGCGCACAGCTCATAGTTTTGCAGGAACTGCACAACTCACTCTACTTCTGCCAAGTGGAAGACGTTGACAACTTCAATCTGGCCGAGACAATACCCGGCCCGTCAACAAGGCTGTTTGGCGAGCTTGCCAAGCAATACGGAGTGGTGATTGTCACGTCACTGTTTGAGAAGCGAGCCGCTGGACTATACCACAACACGGCAGTAGTGATAGAGCGCGACGGCACAATAGCCGGCACATACCGCAAGATGCACATACCCGACGACCCCGCATACTACGAGAAGTTCTACTTCACGCCGGGCGACAAGGGCTTCATGCCTATAGACACAAGCGTGGGACGACTCGGCGTAATGGTGTGCTGGGACCAGTGGTATCCCGAAGCCGCAAGACTGATGTCGCTGCGTGGAGCAGAGATTCTCATATACCCCACAGCCATAGGCTATGCCTCGACCGACACCGCCGAGGAGCAACAACGGCAACGAAGGGCTTGGCAAACGGTGCAGCGCGGACACGCCGTGGCCAACGGACTGCCTGTGGTGGCAGTCAACCGCGTTGGCCTTGAGCTGGACCCGTCGCGCCAAACCGACGGCATACAGTTTTGGGGCACCTCGTTTGTGGCAGGCCCACAGGGCGAACTGTTCTACGAGGCGTCAGACACAGAGGAGGAAAGCATCATCGTCAGTGTTGACATGGAGCACAGCGAGCAAGTAAGACGCTGGTGGCCATTCCTGCGCGACAGGCGCATCGACGCTTACGACGGCATCACGCGCCGCTACATCGACTGACAACAATAGCCCGTTCTCCAAACGGCAACTGCATTTTGTAGAACGAGCTATCACAAGATACGACAAAGGGCGAGACCGATATGAACCATATCTCATTTCGTGTCTCGCCCTTTGTCTTGCACTTCATTATTTGTTCTTCAGATAATACTTCACTCCGCGTTTAACGTTCTCCTTCACGGCCTTGCTTGAGAACGTGGCACCCGAAACGCCATCCACGGTTGCCGTGGCGGCCTTGTTGGCCTTCATGCCGTTCCACTTGTCGAGCAGGCTCTGCTTCACCTTGTCAAAGAAGCTGGGGGTCTCCTTGTTGGAGAGAGCCTCAACCTTGACCACCTTGTTGCGCTTGATGTGTATGCAGATAGGCGTGTTGCCCCTGTATCCCTTCACATCCTTTGCCAGTGTCGTGGTGTTCACCACATACGTGCCGTCGGCCTGTTTTGTCATCGCCACGGCTTTGTTGTCGCCTTTGGCCGATGCTTTGACACTGCCGGCCATCACCATGGCAAGCGACACCGCCGCCACAACAACCAATGTTTTTCTGTTCATGTCCATATATCCGTAGTATTGTTTTTTCAGGAAGTAATTTATACGACATACTTCATTTGTCGTCACTGTGATGTGACAACCAGTTTTTTCTCGAAGGTTATATGCTTCTCTCTCTGCAAAGATACTCATTAAGAATGGCATGGCAAAATGTAAATGTGCCGTTTCCGATAACATAAATGGCATAGTAAGCACACGTAAATGGCATTGTCACGATGCGTAAAACGGCATATTTGCCACGGCTCACCATTTTTAGGTATTGCCGGATACAGGAAAAAACAGTATCTTTGCAACCCAAAAGACGCTGGGGGGGAAGCACCGTTCGGAGGAACGCACAGCCTTGGCGTCGATGCTAAAAAGATGGAATAAGAGCAACGGATAAGCGAGAAACAGTCATTGCCCATATCATTCGCAGCTTATATATAATATTAAGGTATAATCCCCTTTTGTTTTTATAGCCCCAAGAATGTGCTAGGCCCGACGTACAATACTCCTTATGGTACCACAATTATTACCCATAAAACGGCAATAACTTTGATATGATAAGAAGCAACTACGTACGTAGGGGTTTGGGGACGTTGTGCATACTGGTGACTTCATCGGTGGCACTGGCACAACATGGCACAGACTCCATTAGTAATGATTTGAAGAAGTCGCACGGACAACCGGGCGACAAACTGAACCGGACACAACAGCTGGGCGAAG
This sequence comes from Lachnospiraceae bacterium, assembly GCA_963659505.1. Taxonomy (GTDB): domain Bacteria; phylum Bacteroidota; class Bacteroidia; order Bacteroidales; family Bacteroidaceae; genus Prevotella. Next base: position 6,695 of record CAVKUV010000013.1, on the reverse strand, counting down.
TGGTGGTGCGCGGCAACCAAGTGAAGCGCGTCAACTCGTCGGCCTACAATGCGGTGGCCATCGACACGCGCCGCTTGCGCAACACAAACCTCGACCTCGCCCACGTGCTCGACCGTGTGTCGGGCGTTAAGGTGCGCGAGGATGGCGGATTGGGTTCGGCCGCAAGCATCAACCTCAACGGCTTTACAGGCAAGCACGTCAAACTGTTCATCGACGGCGTGCCGATGGACGGCGCCGCATCGAGCTTTGGCATCAACAACATTCCGGCGAGCTTCGCCAACCGCATTGAAGTGTACAAGGGCGTGGTGCCCGTAGACTTCGGCGGCGATGCCCTTGGCGGCGCCATCAACATAGTGACCGACCACTCGCCCCACACATACATCGACGCCAGCTACAGCTACGGTTCGTTCAACACCCACCGCAGCAACCTCTCGCTCGGCTGGACAGGCAAGCAGGGACTTACCCTGCGCCTCAACGCCTACCAGAACTACTCAGACAACGACTATAAGGTAAGGACACAGTGGACCGACCTCAAGACCAACGCCGTGAGCAACGACGAGGCTTGGTTCCGACGCTTCCACGACCGCTACCACAACGAGGCGGTCATATTCCAAATAGGCGTGGTTGACAAATCGTGGGCCGACAAACTGATACTCGGTCTGAACTACAGCCACGAGTATGCCCAGATACAGAACGCCAACTTGATGAAGATTGTGTTTGGCGGCAAATACCGCACTGCGCAAGGCTATGCGCCATCACTGCTCTACGAGAAGCGCAACATCGGCTTGCCGGGGCTTAACCTGAAGTTGTCGGCACGCTACGACATGGTGAAGACCAACAACGTCGACACGCTAAGCCGCACCTACAGCTGGACGGGCGAATACCGGGAGAACGCCTACCAGGGCGAGGGCGTGCCCACACTCGCCGAGTTCAAGGGCTACACCTTCGCCGGCGTGGCCAACCTTACATACCACATTGGCGACCGCCACTTCTTCACCCTCAACGACACCTACACACACTACCGCCGCCGCACCACCAACAGTGCCGCCAACAGTGTGCAGCAGACGGCATCGACATTCATGCGGCGCATCAACCGCAAGAACGTCTTGGGACTGTCTTATAAGTTTGTGCCAAGCAATCAGTGGAACTTTGTGGCCTTCCTCAAATACTACAACTCCGAGGTGCAAGGCCCGGTGAACGTGGCCACATCGGGGCGCGCTGACTACGAGGAGCAACAGCGTGGCACCGACGCACTGGGCTGGGGAGCCGCCGGCACCTATTTCATGTTGCAAAAGGACTTGCAACTGAAATTGTCATACGAGCGCACATACCGCTTGCCCACCGACCGCGAACTTTTTGGCGACGGCGACTATGAGGACGGCAACGCCACTCTGCGCCCTGAAAAGAGCGACAACGCAAACCTCAACCTTGGCTACCAGCACACCTTCAGCGGCGCACATACACTGAGCGTTGACGCCGGCTTCAACTACCGCAACGTGCAAGACTACATCATACGCACCATCGGACAGAAGGGCGTGGCCGTGAGCACCAACCATGGCAAGATATTGGGACTTGGGCTTGACCTTGGCGCACACTACTATTATAAGGACGTGGCAAGCATCGGCGGCAACTATTCCGTGCAGAACACGCGCAACAAGGAGCGGCTCAACTCCATCGGGGCGGAGTCGGTGACCTACAACGACCGCGTGCCAAATCTTCCCTACGCCTTTGGCGGAGCCGATGCCAGCTACACCTTCAAGCATGTGCTGGGCAAGACAAACCAGCTCACCATCGGGTGGAACATGCGCTACGTACACCGATTCTTCCGTTCGTGGGCAAGCGAAGGGGCAAAGCTGTATGTGCCCGACCAGCTGAGCCACGACGCAAGCGTGGCATACGCCATACTGGGCGGACGCTACAACATCTCGGTTGAGGCCAACAACTTCACCGACGCCTTGCTCTACGACAACTACAGCTTGCAGAAGCCGGGCAGGAACTTCAGCATAAAGTTCCGCTATGTGTTCTACAAGCAATGACGAATACATTATAAACAATCAATAACACACTTATTTTCAAGAATGAGAAAGACTTACTTATCACTGCCACGAATGGCGGCGACGGGGCTATTTGTGTACCTTTTAGCGACATCCATGGGGTTGGCAAGCTGTAGCGGAAGCGACGACACCACCACCGAAGACCAGTCGCACAAAGGCGACGGCGACGGTGGTTCGGACAGTGCTGTGCTGAACGGCAAGGGTTCATACTTCATCGCCGTGAAGACCGACAACGGCACGGAGTACATCATGCAGACCAACAGTTTGACGGCGGGCGACCTCAACGTGAAAAACAACATCATGGAACTGCCGCAGACGGAATACACCTGGGTATTCAATGGTCACGATGCCATCGGCATGGTCTACCAGCAGCAGTTTGCCGGCTTGGGCTACGGACTGCGCTGGACATCCGACGACGCCCAACTGTCTCAGCTCGGCGAGTTCCGCATCGACACGCGCTTCTCCAACTATGGTTTCTTCAATGGCCAGCTGCTAACGAGCGTTGGCGGACAGGTGTCGGCCGACGGCAGCCGAAACGACGGCGCGACGTTCGCCTTCTGGAACATCACCGCCGACGGAGTGAAACTTGACCACTCCAAGACCATCTGGACAGAAGACATCACCGGCAACGGTCAGCAAATAACATTCTCAAGCATCATAGACAACGGCGACGGCACATTCCTCACCGCCATGGTGCAGTCGGCTTTCCATCAGACCGGCACGGGCGACGGATCGAGCGTGGGCGATGTGAAATACCCCGACAGCTGCTGGGTGGCCAAGATGGACAAGGACCTGAACGTGCTGCAAGTGTACCGCGACAACCGCATCAGCTATGCCGCCGGACAGTATCGGTCGCAGGTGCTGCACGAGGTTCACAAGGCCGACGACGGCACGGTCTATGTCTTCTCCAACGCCTTCAACACCGCGACGACGCTCAAGGCCGGTGCGCTGCGCATAAAGAAGGGCGCCTCGGAGTTTGACAAGGACTACTACTTCGACCTCCAGACACCAGCCGGAGGCTATAAGTTCCGCCGCGTGTGGCACATGACAGGCAGCAAGTTCCTGCTTGAGATATACAACGAGAAGACCATCAACACCATGACCGCCGGCCATCAGTTTGCCCTCGTTGACATGGACAGCAAGCAGTTCACGTGGATAAGCGGCATCCCGGCCAAGAACCTGATAACCTCAGGTTCGGAGACTGGCGGCGTGCCCATGTATGCCGACGGCCAAATATACCTGCCCATCACCCAGTTTGGCCAGGATGCCACCATCTATCTCGTCAATCCCGACACGGGCGTGGCCACCAAGGGCATAAGCATCAAGGGCGTCACAGAGATAAGGACGATAGGCAAACTTAACTGATGCCAACCTACTCTGCCACGCACAACAGCATTTCGCAAAAGAACACATAATAATATCAACCCAATCAATTTGAGAAAGAAACAATGAAGAAGTATTTCCACTCAGCCGCAATCATTGCACTTGCGGCCTGCGCGACATTCACATCGTGCTCAAGCGACGACGACAACAACGGCACACCCACGCCCGAACCACAAAGCACAAGCTTCATCGTTACGGCTGGCGACCCCGAAAGCGACCTCACCGGCGGCGTATACATGAGGGTCTACAACGACCTCTCGACCACGAAGACCGGCGAGAACGTGTATGGCGACTCGGCTGCCGTGAGGAGCTACGACAGTTTCACACAGGTAACATACAACAAGACCAGCGGCATCTTCACCGGCTACATCTATGCCCGCGGAGCATCGGAGCAGGGACTCGGAAGCAAGAAGGCCGGTCTGCGCAGCTACAAGGTGGCCGACGGCAAACTGGTTGAGGCAGCCAGTCCTGTGCTTGTTGAAGCCTTCGGCAACACAGGCACGTTCGGCACCTACTCGTATGCCGCACAGATAAGCAAGCCCTACGCCATGGTAATCGACAAGAGCGGCGTGGGCAACAACATCGCCGTGGGCCTGACTGAGTATGCCATAGACGAGGTGAACCCCAACATATCCAACATCGTTGACCTTGGCGACAACCAGGTGGCCATGGTGCTCAACTACAGCAACCGCGACTCTGCCGTGGTGGCGATATGCGACTACAGCCTCAACGTAAAGAAGATGATATACGACAACCGCATCGGAACATCCGTAGGCGCAATGCGCTCAGTGCGCTACACCCAGAGCGGACTCGACGACAACGGCAACGTGTATGTGTTCTCAGGCTCAAGCGCAACCGACAGCAAGGTGGGCGCACTGCGCATAAAGAAGGGCGAGACCGAGTTCGACAAGAGCTACAAGTTTGACATTCTTTCCGCCGCCGACGGCTACCGCTTCCGCAAGGCATTCCACATCAGCGGCAGCAAGTTCCTCCTGGAGTTCTACACCGACAAGGCCAAGTATGGCAACATGGATGCCTCAGGCAAGATGGCCGTGGTTGACATGGACGCCAAGACACTGACATGGGTGGCTGGTCTGCCCGACGCATCTACAGTGTCGTTCGGCTGGGGCGACGGCTATGACGGCTACTACTATCTGCCCGTGGCAGCGCCCACAAGCATGAGTGGCGGTTCAGGCAGCGGATCGGGTGGCGGCAAGGTGGCCTCGCGCGCCGCAGAAGCGTCGTCGGTAACACCCACCATCTACAAGATTGACGCTACAACAGGCGTGGCCACTGCCTTCATGACCTTCAGCGACGCCAACCTGCTCAAGGCAATAACCATCATCAAGCAGTAAACGACATGAAGATGGCCATACATATGGACAAACTCAACAAGGTGCTCATGGCCGCGACTGTGGCCATGAGCATCGCTTCGGCAAGCGCACAGACAGAGAGCCAGCCAAACACACAAGCCCAAAGTCTGCCAAGCGCAATCACCAAGGCTGTCGATGGCAACTCACAGGCAGAGGCCGTGATGCGCAACATAATGACCCGCACAAGCGTAAGGAAGTTTAAGCAGCAGCCCGTGGAGGACTTCAAGATAGAGGCCCTGCTGCGCGCCGGCATGGCTTCGCCCACGTCGGGCGACATGCGGCCATGGCACTTCGTAGTGCTGAAGGACAAGAAAGACATTGAGCGGTATGCCGCATCCAACACGCGTCACGCCGACGACATCAGGAAGACGCCGCTCTTCATCTTCGTATGCGCCGACACCACACGCATGGCCGAGGGACAAGGGCGCGAACTGTGGGTGCAAGACCTGTCGGCAGTGTCGGAGAACATATTGCTCGCCGCCCACGCCATGGGCTTGGGGGCTTGCTGGACAACCATCTACCCCATAGAGAAGAAGGTGGCCGGCATATCGCGCACGCTGCACTTGCCCTCCAACCTCATTCCGCTCAACGGCATCATCATCGGCTATCCCGACGAGCCATTGCAGCCCAAGGACAAGTGGGACGAGAAGAACATAACCTACGGCATTGCGGAATAAGCAACCCATAGGGCGCAGCATCGCCGCAAGGCCATGCAAGCGCAAGGCAAACAGACGCGCACATCAACGCGCGCAAAGCAAAGGAGCGCAAGGCTGTCAGAGTTGCTGACACCTTGCGCTCCTTTGCTTACGGGTTTGTTCTAATAGATAGGGTGTCCAGTTAGATGTTCCGAAAAACAGATGCTGAAATCTCCCATTAGGTTATTAATATAACGCTCTTATATTTAACGTTTTAAGTGACGAAACAGTTCTTTGAAAATTTGCATAACCCGTTGGTTTTTAGTAACTTTGAATGCAATTTTAAGATACATAAATCAATGAAAAAGTTAGATTCAAACCAAGATATAGAGTCGCTCCAGGAGGAAGTGAAGCGTCTTCGTAAAGAGAACAAAAAACTTGCATCTCAAAAAGACAAGCTCAAGGCCAAGTATGACAAGACTCAGAAGGAGCTTAAAAAAAGGCGTTCGGAAGACAACATTGACCGACGAACAAAGTCGATTACTCTCGAGCCTGTTCCCGGACATAGATTTCCTCTTGTAGTCATTCAACTCTGCGTTTTGATCTACATGCGTACACCCTGTGGACTGCGAACAGTCGTGACCATTTTGGAGTTTTTCGCCGAGCTGCTGGGTGACACATTCGGCAAGGTTCCGTGCTACAACACCATGGAGAACTGGGTAAAGAAACTTGGCCTCTCTGTCTATCAGGATGAGCAGCCATGCAGGGACAAGAATTTTGCAATGGTCGTAGACGAGAGTATTGCCATAAATGGGCAGAAAATTCTATTGCCTCTTGCAATTCCTTCCGAGCATCAGAATCGTCCAATAAAGCACGAGGATGTTACGGTTCTCGACATGTCGGTCAGCAAGGGCTTCAACGGCGATGATGTTCAAGGCAGAATAGAGACGGCAGAGAAATCTGCAGGAAATGCTCCCGATTACATCATAAGTGACAATGGCCATAATCTGACCAAGGGCATCACAGGCTCCGGATATATACATCATGCAGACATCAGTCATTCCATGGGCGTGATCCTCAGGAAGGTTTATGAGAAGCAATCCGATTTTGTGGAGTTTACGGCACTCCTTGGAAAGAAACGATTGCAGTATCATCTGACCGACAAGGCATACTTGCTGCCACCCAACATGAGAGCCATATCACGGTTCATGAACATGTCTTCATGGGTGTTATGGGGTAATGAAATGCTT
>CAVKUV010000012.1:0-60763 GCA_963659505.1 Lachnospiraceae bacterium | reverse complement strand
GCTAAACTGCTGATACTGCAATAAAAACAAGATCAAAGGGGCAAAGTTGGGTTAAGATTGCAACGATGTCTTTATCATTCAAACATCAACATAATTTACTGATTTACAATGCGTAACAAACAACTAATGGGGGGGGGTACTCCGAAACAATCACTATGCTGCGGTTTCCCCTCGCCGTATTTGTAGTGTTCATCCACTCTCTTGGTCCTAAAATCGACGTGGAGCAACTCCATGCCAATGCACTGTCGGGCATGGCCGTTTATGACTACATCCGGATTTTCATATCCGTGGTGATTGCAAGAAGCGCAGTGCCTTTATTCTTCATCTTCTCTGGCTTCCTTCTATTCAATGGCGTGGAGCGATACGACAGGAATGTGTATGTGGGAAAACTGCGCAAACGGTGGCATACACTCGCCAAGCCATATATCTTATGGAACATCCTGCTCGTGCTTTGGTACATGATGTTCAAGGTGGGCGGCATACTACTCCACGGCAAGCCTTTGACCGGCATCAGCGACTACTTTATAGAGCACTGCTGTCTGCACATGTTGTGGGATTGTGGCGTATGGGATGAGCGCACTACATGGCTCGGAAATGAAGTTTACAAGAGTGGGCCCATACTAATTCCATTTTGGTATGTGCGCGACCTTATGGTGTTGGTTATCATCTCACCTGCGATCCATTGGCTTGTCAAGCGGCTTCAAATTGCCTTCATTCTACTTCTGCTAGCCATTTATCTGCTCGACATCCGCCCATCCTGTTGCAGCTCCACCATCGTCACGGCCTCACTTTTCTTCAGCATCGGAGCTTACTTCGCCATTATGAAGCAAGACTTCACACAGGTGTTGTGGCGATGGCGGCAAGTCATATGTCCCTTAGCGGTGGCACTGATTATAGTGCAGACCATCACGGGTGCTGACAAAGGCGACTACGCATCGCGTATGGTACACCTTTGGCTCGTGGTTGTGCAGACTCTGGCATTCATCATCGCCGCCCATGCGCTCTGCCGCCTCAATCACTTCAACCGACTGAAAGAGCTAAACAAGTCACTCTCCGCAACGTCATTCTTCATCTTTGCGTTCCACATGTTCATCCTTGGCCATGTGAGAAACGCCATCACCAAGATTACCCCGATGAACGACACTTGGTATATGCAGACCGTCGACTACCTACTCATTCCAATAGTATGCGTTGGAATATGCATTGCTATATATGCAGCAGGCAGACGATGGCTACCGGGAGTGACAAGGGTTATGATGGGAGAAAGGAAAAGAGTACTCCAGTAGACAACGCTATAATGCACCTGAATGCATAGGAGGTACGGCACCTCGCCGTACCAAAAAGCGTAAGCTTTAAGCGTCAGGACTTTGGGTGATTAGTTGGCTTCTTTCGTTAGGGCGTACACAGGTGCTTGTCTTGCAATATAGTAGGCTCTGTGTCCTCGCTGCGCCCGAAAAAAGAAACAAGCAAGTATGGGTGGGCGCAGCGGGGACGCAGTGCCTACTACATAGCCCTTGTGCTTCACACGCTCATGAATGTCGGTGGTTCACCACCACTTTCCACCCACAGTTTAAGCCTTTTTTCGCGAGGGCCAAGCGTAGACTTTCACTTCTTTGTATTATCTTTGCATGACATAGAATAGTCTGCGCTCGGACTTTGGTACGGCGAGGCACCGTACCTCCTATGCACTCCGTGGCTTCCATGCCACACACGGTTTGCCAACACAAGCGCATACCATAAATAGTATAAAGGAAAACCAAGAGGAAGACATGGCTTCCCAACAAAGAAAGAAAAAGAAAAGCAGACATGGCTGACGACATAGACGAAATGGAACTTGAAGGCGACATCGACCTCGACGGCGGCGGCGACAGCAGCGGCGACCAGCAGCTGTATGAGCACTTCCGCATGGAGGCCGACAAAGGCATGACCCCCGTGAGGGTAGACAAATACCTGGCCGAGAAGTTGCAGCACTCAAGCCGCAACCGCATACAGAACGCCGCCGACGCCGGCTACATACACGTGAACGGGCGCGCCGTGAAGAGCAACTACAAGGTGCGCGGTGGCGACGTGGTGGCGCTCATGCTCAACCGTCCGCACTTCGACACCACGATAGAGCCGGAGGACATACCGATGGACATAGTGTATGAAGACGACGACCTGATGGTGGTGAACAAGCCCGCCGGACTGGTGGTGCATCCGGGCTGCGGCAACTTCAGCGGCACGCTCGTGAACGCTGTGGCGTGGCACCTGCGCAACCTGCCCTCATACGACCCCAACGACCCGCAGGTGGGACTGGTACACCGCATAGACAAGGACACCAGCGGACTGCTCGTGGTGGCAAAGACACCCGACGCGAAGACCGAGCTGGGGGCGCAGTTCTTCAACAAGACCACCCACCGCAGCTACACGGCACTGGTGTGGGGCAACTTCAAGGAGGACGCAGGGCGCATAGAGGGCAACATAGGGCGCGACCCCAAGGACCGCCTGCGCATGGCAGTGTTTCCTCCGGGCAGCGACACGGGCAAGGCGGCCGTGACCCACTACCGCGTGCTTGAGCGCTTTGGCTACACCACGCTCGTGGAGTGTGTGCTTGAGACGGGGCGCACCCACCAGATACGCGCCCACATGAAGCACATAGGGCATCCGCTGTTTGGCGACGAGCGCTATGGCGGCACCGAGATACTGCGCGGCGAGCGCACGGGCAGCTACCGCCAGTTTGTGATGAACGGTCTGAAGCAGTGTCCGCGCCAGGCTCTGCACGCCAAGACGCTGGGCTTCATCCACCCCACGACACGCAAGCAGATGGACTTCACGTCGGAGTTGCCCGGCGACCTGCAGGGACTCATCGACCGCTGGCGCACATTCGTGGTGGGAACGCAGCGCGACCTGGGGTGACGCTTACGGCAAAACGGGCTGAAAGCCCAGTACTACATAGCCCAGGGCAACGCCCTGGGTAGTAGGCGGAAAGGTAACTTGCGCCCTGTAAGGGCAAAAGTACATAAACACTCGCCTCAGGCTATAGACTTTTGCCCTTACAGGGCGCGTGGCTACGTACAAACAAAACCCAGGGCGTTGCCCTGGGCTATGGAGTCGTTGGGCTTTCAGCCCGGCAAAAGTATAACTTAAAAATTGAATACCCTATTAATAAATAACACCAGAAACAAAATAAACTGAAAGACATATGAACGAACTGAAAAGAAATATCGCCATAGTATGCGGTGGCAACTCGTCGGAGCACGACGTGTCGTTGCTCTCGGCACAGGGACTGTACTCATTCTTCGACAAGGAGCGCTACAACGTATACCTCGTTGACCTGCACCAGCAAGACTGGCACGTGGAGCTGGGCGACGGAACAACGGCAAAGATAGACCGCAACGACTTCTCGTTTGTGAAGGACGGCGAGGTGGTGGCGTTCGACTACGCCTACATCACCATACACGGCACACCGGGCGAGAACGGCATAATCCAGGGCTACTTCGACCTCGTAGACGTGCCTTACTCAACCAGCGGCGTGCTCGTGGAGGCACTCACCTTCAACAAGTTTGTGCTCAACCAATACCTGAAGGGCTATGGCGTGAGCGTGGCCGACAGCCTGCTCATACGCAAGGGCTACGAGGAGATAGTGAGCGACGACGAGGTGGAGCGGCGCATAGGCATGCCCTGCTTCGTGAAGCCCGCCGCCGACGGCAGCAGCTTCGGAGTGTCGAAGGTGAAGGAGAAGGACCAGCTCGCCCCGGCCATACGCAAGGCCATGCTTGAGAGTCCGGAGGTGATGGTGGAGACGTATCTTGAGGGCACCGAAATTTCGATAGGCTGCTACAAGACGAGCGACAAGTCGGTGGTGCTTCCGGCAACCGAGGTGGTCACCACGCGCGAGTTTTTCGACTATGAGGCCAAGTACAACGGACAGGTGAAGGAGATAACCCCGGCGCGACTGAGTAAGGAGACGACCGAGCGCGTGCGCCAGATAACGAGCCACATATACGACATACTGCACTGCAACGGCATGATACGCATAGACTACATCATAACGCGCGGACCGGGCAAGGACGGACAGGAGACCGACAAGATATACATGCTTGAGATAAACACCACGCCGGGCATGACCCCCACGAGCTTCATTCCGCAGCAGGTGAAGGCCGCCGGACTGGAGATGAAGGACGTGCTGACGGATATCGTCGAGAACCAATTCAAGTGATTTTTAAAAACGAGTGATTTATGTGTAGTGGGTGCGGTGTCTCACCGCACACCAAGCGGAATGTGGCAGTTGCGACGTGAGACACGTCGCCCACTACCCACCGCACCCACTACCCACCGCACCCACTACACATGGGCCACATCAAATTGAACACCCATAAATACCTTAAAGCTATGAACGTACCCACAGAGTTTGACTCCATACGCCCATTTGAGCCAGAGGAGCTGCCCGCCGTCTACGACAGACTGCTGGGCGATGAGCAGTTTCGCACTGTTGTCGGCTACATCTTCCCCGGCGTGCCTTTCGAGGCGTTGGCCGAGAAGATGCGCCAGTGCAAGACCAACCTTGAGTTTCAGCTCGCCTTCTGCTACGGCTTCCTTGAGAACCTGCTGAAGAAGGCTTCAAAGGGTTGCGACTTCGACACGTCGGCGGTCGACACGAGCCGCCGCTACACCTTCGTGAGCAACCACCGCGACATAGTGCTCGACTCGGCACTGCTCGACAAGCTGCTCGTGGACGCAGGCTTCAAGACCACCTGCGAGATAGCCATTGGCGACAACCTGCTGGCCGCACCGTGGATAAAGGACCTGGTGAGGATAAACAAGTCGTTCATAGTGGAGCGCAGCGCCGGCATACGCGAGATGCTGGCGGCGAGCAAGCGGCTGTCGGAGTATATGCACTTTGTCATTGCGGCCAAGAACGACAACATCTGGATTGCGCAGCGAGAGGGCAGGGCGAAGGACAGCGACGACCGCACGCAGCAAAGCATACTGAAGATGATGGCCATGGGCGGCGAGGGTTCGGTGAAGGAGCGGCTCAAGCAGCTGCACATAGTGCCGCTCGCCATATCCTATGAGTTTGACCCGTGCGACTGGCTCAAGGCGCGCGAGTTTCAGCTGAAGCGCGACTTGGAGGGATGGAAGAAGACCAAGCAGGACGACGTGGAGAGCATGCGCACGGGCATCATGGGCTACAAGGGGCGCATACACTACCACTGTGCCCCGTGCATCGACGGCTTCCTCGACTCGCTGCCCGACGACACGCCCAAGGGCGAACTGTTTGCGGCTGTGGCGGAGCACATCGACAAGGGCATACACCGCAACTACCGCCTATATGCCAACAACTACATAGCCTGCGACCTGCTCGACGGTACGGCCAGCCACGCCGACCACTACACGGAGCAGGACAAGCTCGCCTTTGAGGGCTACATTGCCGGCCAGCTCGCCAAGATCGACTTGCCAGGCAAGGACGAGGCTTTCCTGCGCGAGCGCATGCTGACCATGTATGCCAACCCAGCAAGAAACAAGGCCAAGGCCGAATGAACGCAGGGTGACACCCACAGGCCGCGAATGACGCCAACATAGGAGGTACGGCGCCTCGCCGTACCAATCGCTCGTAGAGCGAAAGGTTAAAGAACAATCACAGAAAAATGCATATGCACAACACGATGGCCGCACTGGCGGCACTGGCGGCACTGGCCGCTTGCCAGAGCGACAGCTACGAAACGGGGCAAGGACAATATTCGCTCATGCAAGCCGACTTTGTTGAGGCCCACACCTCGGCCCAGGGCATTGTGGACAGGGTGGAGACCGACGACAGCCATGTGCTCGCGCTTGCGCAGCCGCAGACGGCCAAGTGGGCGGCCACGCCCGACAGCGTGTACAGAGCGTTGATATACTACGAACTTGCAACCGACTCGGTGGCAAGGGTGACGACGCTCTCGCAGGTGCCCACTCTGCATCCCGCGCCGCTCGACTCTGGCGCGGTAATGCGCACCGACCCCGTGAAGTTTGAGAGCATGTGGATAGGAGCCAACGGCAAGTATCTGAACATGGGACTGTACTTGAAGAACGGCGGCGGCAGCGACAGTCTGCGCCACACGGTGGGCATGGTGCGCGAGTCGGCCACGGTGGGTGCCGACGGCAAGCGCACAGTGCGCTTGCGCCTGTTTCACGACCAGGGTGGCGTTCCAGAGTACTACTCGTCGCGCTATTACATGAGCGTGCCGTGCAAAGAAATAGGTGCCGACACGGTGGTTGTCACCGTCGGCACCTATGATGGCGAGGTTGAGCGCCGCTTTTCGTTGTCGGAATAAATAAGGACTTCTTCTATGGGCGTAGCCAGGAAGTCACGGAGCCACTAGGAGGTACGGTGCCTCGCCGTACCATTCACCCACGTGAAGCCAATAATGCAAACTCAGTAGGTCGCTAAAGTCCTCGCTGCGCCCGTCCGTAAAAACAACTTTATATCAGCGCATTGAGCACCGCGAGGTCGCTGTCGGTCGTTGCCCAGTTGGTGACGAAGCGGCAGATGGTGTGGTCCTTGTCGGCCAGTCCCCAGTGGGTGAACAGCACATCCTTCGACAGCTGCTCCACCTTTTTGTTGTCGATAATGACGAACTGCTGGTTGGACGGCGAGTCGATCCAAAACGTGTAGCCCTTGTCGGCAAACATCCGCTTCATCTTCATGGCCATGTCGATGGCATTCTTGGATATCTCGAAATACAGGTTGTCGGTGAAGAGCACGTCGAACTGCAACCCCAGCAGGCGACCCTTGGCCAGAAGTGCGCCGTGCTGCTTCTGGATGGTGAAGAAGTGGCGGTGGGCATTGTTGTGGGTGAACACCACGGCCTCGCCGCACAGTGCGCCCACCTTGGTGCCGCCGATGTAGAAGGCGTCGCAGTGGCGAGCCAGATAGGGCAGGGTGATGTCGTTGCCATGAGCCATCAGACCGTAGCCGAGGCGCGCCCCGTCGACGTAAAGGGGGATGTTGTTGCGCTGGCACACCTGGTAGATGGCGTCGAGTTCGGCGGCGGTGTACAGCGTGCCAAGTTCGGTGGGGAACGTGATGTACACCAGTCCGGGGAACACCGAGTGGGCGTTGTTGCCGTCGTGCTTGAAGTCCTCAAGGTATTTGTCGAGGTCGCGCGCGTCCATCTTGCCCCCACGGTTGGGCAGCGATATTATCTTGTGCTCGGTGAACTCGATGGCTCCGGCCTCGTGGACGTTGATGTGGGCCGTGTCGACGGCTATCACGCCCTCATACTGGTAGAGGAAGGAGTCAACGACGGTGGCGTTGGTCTGGGTGCCGCCCGAGAGGAAGAATATCACGGCGTCGTTATCCTCGCACGCCTCTTTGATTTTCTCTTTTGCACATTCGCTGAACTTGTCGAAACCATAGGGCAGGGTCTGCTCGTCGTTGGTTTCCATCAGCCGCTTCAAAATCAACGGATGCGCTCCGTTGTTGTAGTCGTTCTCGAATGAAATCATGTGTGTTTTTATTTTGTGGTGCAAAGTTATACCAATAAATCGTAATGGCAAAGGCAGTGGCGGCGAAAACGAGGCGGCGCGGCGCACGTCGCCCTCTACAGCCTAACTCTACAGGGCATCGCCAATAAGACTGCTGTCTATTACTGTTTTTTCGCTTTAATTTGCTACTTTTGCACTAAATCACTTTACACAATGAAGATATTCGCCGTAGGGATGAACTATCCCCAATGCAATAAAACCGCCGAAGATGCGTTATCTAAACAAGAGCCACCGTGCATATTCACCAAGGCCGACTCGTCGTTGCTGAAGAACCACAAGCCATTTTTCGTTCCCGACTGGAGCGAGAGGGTGGACTACGAGGCCGAGATAGTGGTGCGCATCTGCCGGCTGGGCAAGGGCATACCCGAGAGGTTTGCCCACCGCTACTACGACGCGCTCACCGTGGGCATCGACTTCACCGACCGCGACATGGAGAGCAGGCTGCGCGCGGCAGGACTGCCGTGTGACTTGAGCAAGGGCTTCGACGGAGCCGCCATAATCGGCGACTGGGTGGAGGTGGAGAAGTTTCGCGACGTGCAGTCGCTCAACTTCCGTCTTGACATCAACGGACAGACGGCGCAGCAGGGCTACACGGGCGACATGCTGCACACCATCGACAGCGTGGTGGCCTACATAAGCCGCTTCTGCACACTGAAGACGGGCGACCTGCTATATACCGGCACACCCGCGGGAGCCGCCAAGGTGAACATTGGCGACCACTTCGAGGGCTATGTGGAAGACCGGAAAGTATTGGAGTTTAACTGTAAATGAACGAGATGAGAAAGCTGTTTCTGCTTGCTGCCACTTTGCTTGGGGCGATTGGCACGGCCAACGCCCAGAATTTCTTTAACCTGACAGCCGAAGAGGTGCGCATTGGCGACGCCTTGCCGCAATTCACCCATACGTATGCCCTCGGCGGAAACTTCTCCGACTCCATATACACCGTCGAAATAGAATATCCGGAGTTTGTCGACATGACCGCCGCCGACATAGAGCGCTACCACAAGCTATCGACCGACAGTCTGCCGCCGATGCCCGTGGTGAATGGCAGTGTGGGCGTGGCGCGCAAGCAGGGGCAACTCGACGTGAGCTTCATGCCGATAGTGTTTCGCGACGGCAAATACCAAAAACTGGTGAGCTTCAAGTTGGCCGTGAAAAGCCGCTCCAACGGAGTGAGGCGAGTGGCGGCCAGGCAGGCGGCCTCGGCGCGCTATGCCGACCACTCGGTGCTGCGCAGTGGGCAGTGGGCCAAGATATCGGTTGCGTCGAGCGGAGTGCATGTGCTCACCGACGAGGTGGTGCGCCAAGCCGGCTTCACCGACCCGTCGAAGGTGAAGTTGTATGGCTATGGCGGCAACTTGCAGCCGGAGACGCTGTCGGGCGACTATCTGGCCAGCACCGACGACCTGGCCGAAGTGCCGACATGCACGGTGGGGGGCCGACGGCTGTTTTACGCCAACGGTCCCATATCGTGGACAACGGCCAATGCGCGTGTGCGCAACCCATACTCTGACTATGGCTATTACTTCCTGACGGAGAGCGACGGCGCGCCGCTCACCGTGGATGAGGCTACGTTCCTGGCGAGCTTCTACCCTTCGGGCGACGACAGCAACACACTATACGAGGTTGACGACTACGCATGGTATCACGGCGGGCGCAACCTCTACGACTCCGATGTCTTTGAGATTGGCACCCCATCGCTATATCCGCTCGACGCGGCAGGAGCGTCGGCCACAGGAAAGCTCACCGTGGTGATAACCGCCGACGCAGCGTCGTCGGCACAGATAAGCGTCAACGACAGTGTGGTGGGCAGCATCGACGTGTCAACGCCAAGCTCGTCGGACAAGTATGTGGCCAACTCGTCGTCGAAGACATTCAACCTGCGCAACATAGTGGCCACAAACAACACGGTGGCGATAAAGCAGACGCGCGGAGGCACAATGCGACTCGACTACATCACGCTGCACACAAGCGACAACAAGGCGGCTCCAGACTTGGCCGCCGACGCGTTTCCATCGCCGTCGTTCGTGTATCGCATAACCAACCAAGACCACCACGCCGACGAGTCGGTTGACGCGGTGATACTGATACCGACGTCGCAGAAGCTGCGCCAACAGGCCGAACGGCTCAAGTCGATATACGAGAACTACGACGGCTTGACGGCGCGCATAGTGCCTGCCGACGAGCTGTTCAACGAATTTTCAAGTGGCACGCCCGACGCCACGGCCTATCGCCGCTACATGAAGATGCTGTATGACAGGGCCGACTCGGCCGACGCAGCACCAAAGTATCTCGTGCTCTTCGGCGACGGCGCATGGGACAACCGCATGCGGACGAGCACATGGAGCGGCTATTCGCCCGACGACTTCCTGCTGTGCTTCGAGAGCGAGAACTCATTCAGCGAGGTGTACTGCTACGTGTCGGACGACTTCTTCTGCATGCTCGACGACAACGAGGCCATACAGACTGGCACCAACGACAGGACGGGGGTGACGGGCAAGCCCGACGTGGCAGTGGGACGACTGCCCGTGCGCACGGCTGACGAGGCCAACGCCGTGCTCGACAAGATTGAGGCTTACCGAAAGAACACCAACGCCGGGGCTTGGCAGAACACCATAGTGATGATGGGCGACGACGGCAACAACAACACGCACATGTCGGCGGCTGACGAGGTGGGCAAACTGATAGAGAGCCAGCACCCGACGTTTGACGTGAAGCGAATAATGTGGGACACTTACAAGCGCGAGGTGACCTCGACGGGCACGCGGTATCCCGACGCGGCCAGACTCGTGAAGCAATACATGGCCGACGGGGCGCTGATAATGAACTACAGCGGCCACGGCTCGGCCAGGCAGATGTCGCACGAGGCCGTGCTGCAACTGTCTGACTTCACCTCGGCGGTGTCGAAGAAGCTGCCGCTGTGGATTACCGCCTCGTGCGACATCATGCCGTTTGACGGTCAGGAGGACAATATCGGCGAGAGTGCGCTGTTCAACAAGAATGGCGGGGCGGTGGCGTTCTACGGCACCACGCGCACGGTGTTTACCAACTACAACCTGAGCATGAACAAGCAGTTTACGCAGAGGGTGCTCTCGACAGACGCCAACGGCAACCCCTTGTCCTTGGGCGAGGCCGTGCGCCAGGCCAAGACGGCGCTGGTGGAGACGGGGGCTGACAGGTCGCCCAACAAGTTGCAGTACTCGCTGCTGGGCGACCCGGCGCTCGTGCTGGCCTATCCGCAGCCACGGCTGGTGGTGGACAGCATCAACGGCACGTCGCTTGATGGCGGCAACAGCGTGACGCTGTCGGCTGGAAGCGTGGCCCGCGTGAAGGGGCGCGTGCTCAATGGCGACAGCATCGACGCCAGCTTCAGCGGACGGCTCTCGGCGGTGGTGTATGACGCGCTTGAGAAAATCGTGTGCCGGCTCAACAACACCACTTCCGACGGAGCGTCGACGGCGTTCACCTACTACGACCGCACAAAGACTCTGTATAGCGGCAACGACAGCATAAGCAACGGACGCTTTGAGCTGACCTTCGCCGTGCCAAAGGACATAAGCTACAGCGACGACAGTGGCCGACTGATAGTGTGCGGCATGCAGACGGGCGGCTCTGGCTCGGTGAGCGGCTACACCGAGGGGCTGGTGTTCAACGGCACATCGGAGCAGAAGACCGACTCGCTCGGCCCGTCGATATACTGCTATCTCAACTCGACGGCGTTCGTGAATGGCGGCACGGTAAATCCGACACCGTATTTCATGGCCGAGATTAGCGACGAGGACGGTGTGAACACGTCGGGCAGCGGCGTGGGACACGACCTGAAGCTCGTGATTGACGGCGACATGAACAAGACCTATGTGATCAACGACTATTTCTCGTTTGACTTCGGCAGCTACACCTCGGGAACGGTGGGCTACAGTCTGCCAACGCTCGACGAGGGAATGCACAAGTTGCAGTTTACGGCGTGGGACGTGCTGAACAACTCATCGCAGGCCGAGCTTACGTTCTATGTGGCCAACGACGCGGCACCCAACATGCTCGACGTGGACTGCACGGCCAACCCCGCCACGACATCGACAACATTCCGCGTGCGCCACGACCGCATAGGGAGCGATGTGAGCATAAGCGTGGATGTGTATGACATGGCCGGACGGCTGTTGTGGCGCGGAAGCGAGAGCGGCACGCCGTCGGCAGGCACCGTGGGCATAGGCTGGGACTTGACCTCATTGGCGGGCGGACGGCTCGGCAACGGGGTGTATCTATACCGCGCGCGCATCGACTGCGAAGGTGGCACACACATGTCGCAAACAAAGAAATTGATAATACTAAGCAATAAATAGGCATGGCACTGCGTTTTATGCTTAGTGACACATTATAATATATATAAGAGCAACCTGGCTTTTGCCAACCAATAACAACAACAAACCATATAGATGAAACATCAGCGCATATCACTATTGATGATGATCATGCTTGCCTTGCCTCTATGCATCAAGGCTCAGGACAAGCTGGACCAATACAACGCCGTTGAGTATGCGGTAATATCGCAGACCATCGCCCCCGACGCACGCGCCGCAGGTATGGGCGACGTGGGTGCGGCAACCGACCCCGACGTCAACTCACAGCACTGGAACATCGCCAAGTATCCTTTCTGCATCAGCAGGGCGGGCATAGCTCTCAACTACACTCCTTGGCTTAGGCAACTGGTGAACGACATCGACCTGGCCTATGTCACGGGCTACTACCGCGTGGGCGAATATGGAGCCTTCTCGGGTTCGCTGCGCTACTTCTCGCTGGGCGAGGTGCAGACAACGGTGGATGGGTCGAGCAACATGACGGTGAAGCCTTATGAAATGGCCATCGACGTGGGCTACTCGCGAATGTTGAGCGAGCACTTCTCGCTGGGCGTGGCTCTGCGTTGGATTTATTCCGACCTGCGCTACGACTACACGGAGAACGCGTCGCCGGCGTCGGCTTTCGCCGCCGACTTGGGCATGTACTACAACAACTACATCAACATAGGCAGCCGCGAGTGCCAGCTCGGTCTGGGTTTGTCGATAAGCAATGTGGGTAGCAAGATATCGTATTATGGCGACGACCGCAGCCAGTTCCTGCCGGCCAACCTGCGCATTGGAGCGTCGCTCATGGTGCCTGTAGATGAGTACAACCGCTTCTCTATAGCGGCCGACGCCAACAAATATCTCGTGCCGACGGTGCCGCAGAAAAACGACACTTCGGAGACTTCGTCGATGTATCAGGACCGCGTGAACCGCGAGTACAACAGCATAAGCTCGATAAGCGGCATCTTCAAGAGTTTCAGCGACGCGCCGCGTGGCTTCAAGGAGGAGCTTGAGGAGATAAACTGGAGCGTGGGCTTGGAGTATGTCTACCACGACCAGTTCTCGCTCCGCGCTGGCTATCACCACGAGAGCGAGACGAAGGGCAACCGAAAGTACTTCACCGTGGGTGGAGGCTTCCGCATGAACGTGTTCTCGCTCGATGTGGGCTACTTGATATCCACAACGCAGAGCAACCCGCTCGACCAGACGCTGCGCTTCACACTGGCGTTTGACATGGACGGCATCAAGGACTTGTTTAAGCGATAAAGGGTGCATGGCTGCATGCGCGGGCTGCGTGTGCGGCATGGCTTGACGTGAAGGTAGGATTATGGAGTCGAAGGATTTTGTCAGAAAACTCGGCAGCTGCTATCTGTGGGGCAACCTCGCGGCCATGGCGGCTGTGGTGGCGGTGCTGTGCTTGGGGGTGAAATATGGGCTTGCCGTATACACCCACCACAACGAGAGCATACCCGTGCCTAACCTTAGGGGCATGGATTACGACAAGGCCGCCGCTCTGATAGAGCGCGACGGACTGCAGATTGTGGTGGGCGACTCTGGCTACAACAAGGCTCTGCCTGGCGGGTGCGTGCTTGCGCAGACACCCGACTATGGGGCGAGCGTGAAGGCCGGACGTATTGTCTACGTCACGGTGAACTCGCTATCGTCGCCCACGGTGCCAATACCCGACATCGTTGACAACAGCAGTGTGCGCGAGGCCACGGCCAAGTTGCGGGCCTTGGGCTTCGTGCTGCTCGAACCGAGTCTCGTCACGGGCGAGAAGGACTGGGTGTATGGCATCGACGCACATGGCAGACGACTGTCAACGGGCGACCGCGTGGCCGTTGGCACTCCGCTGCGATTGCTCGTTGGCGATGGCCAATACGACGAGGGCGATGTGGATGTTGACCACTATGACGGCGGCTACGGCGGCTATGGTGGCACGGAAATGGACGAGGTTGACGAGTTTGAGGAGGTGCCGGCCACTGTGCCGCACGATGCCGACAAGGGTGGTGCAGAGTGATGTCTCTAAAAAAATTAAAAAAGAACTATGAACATACGTGTAGGTTTCGGGTTTGATGTCCATCGCCTTGTGGCGGGGCGCGACCTGTGGATGGGTGGCATAAAGATTGACCACGAACTTGGACTGCTTGGCCACAGCGACGCCGACGTGCTGATACACGCCATCTGCGACGCCATGCTTGGCGCGGCCAACATGCGCGACATCGGCTACCACTTTCCCGACACGGCGGAGAGTACGCTGAACATCGACAGCAAGGTGCTGCTTAGGCGCACGGCTGAGCTTATCGCCACAAAGGGATATGTTCTCGGAAACATCGACGCCACAATATGCGCCGAGCGGCCAAAGATGAACCCGCACATTCCTGCCATGCAGCAATGCCTCGCCGAGGTGCTGCAAACCGACCCCGACAACATATCGATTAAGGCCACTACAACCGAACGGCTGGGCTTCACCGGGCGTGAGGAGGGCATCAGCGCATATGCCACAGTGCTCATTCAGAAGTGATGTGGCGGCCTTTTGCGCACGGCGTTTTGTCATGCGGAAATGGCATATTGCACTTCCATGATGGTGCATTTGTAGCTTTATGCCATTGCACCTTGTTTCTTGGCTTGGGCAATATGTAAAAACCGCATCTTTTTGTTGCAGAAAATCGATAATTTGATTACTTTTGCCTTATAAATGTATAAGTACATTAACAAAAGTATTGTTTTATGAAGAATATCGATTGGGCAAATCTGTCGTTCGGATATATGCCGACAGACTATAACGTGCGCTGTTACTACCGCGACGGGAAATGGGGCGAGGTTGAAATCTGCTCCGACGAATACATCAATATGCACATGGCCGCCACGTGTCTGCACTATGGACAGGAGGCGTTTGAGGGATTGAAGGCTTACCGTTGTCCCGACGGAAAGGTGCGCGTGTTTCGCATGGAGGAGAACGCCGCGCGTCTGCAAAGCACCTGCCGTGGCATCCTGATGCCAGAAGTGCCCACCGAACTGTTTACGGAAATGGTGAAGAAGGTGGTGCGCCTCAACCAAGAATACATACCTACATACGAGAGTGGGGCCACGCTCTACATCCGTCCGCTGCTCGTCGGCATGTCGGCACAGGTGGGCGTGCATCCCGCAAGCGAATACCTTTTCATGATTTTCGTGTCGCCCGTAGGCCCTTATTTCAAGGGCGGCTTCTCCACCAACCCCTATGTCATCGTGCGCGAATATGACCGCTCGGCTCCGCTCGGCACCGGCAAGTACAAGGTGGGTGGCAACTATGCGGCTTCGCTCAAGGCCAACTCAATTGCCCACGAGAAGGGCTACGCCTGCGAGTTCTACCTCGACGCGAAGGAAAAGAAATACATGGACGAGTGTGGGGCTGCCAACTTCTTTGGAATAAAGAACAACACATACGTCACTCCGAAGTCAACGAGCATACTGCCAAGCATCACCAACAAGAGCCTCATGCAGCTGGCTGAGGACTATGGCATGACCGTTGAGCGACGCCACATTCCCGAAGAGGAGCTTGAGACGTTTGAGGAGGCTGGAGCTTGTGGCACGGCTGCGGTGATATCTCCCATATCATACATCGACGACCTTGACACAGGCAAGCGTTACACGTTCAGCAAGGACGGCAAGCCAGGCCCAGTGTCAACCAAACTGTATAACCACCTGCGTGCCATCCAGTATGGCGTGGAGGAGGACAAGCACGGTTGGACTACCGTGGTTATCGACTAACACGACCAAACATTGCCGCTCCGTCCCATCGTCATAGGTGGGTATGGGGCGGCATCTTTTTTTCCCACCTGCAGGGTTGGCCGTTGCGGGCGACGTGTAGTGGGTGCAGCTTAGTGGGCGACGTGTCTCACGTCGCAACAATGGAAGACAACCACATCGCAAACGTAGTGGGCGTCGTGTCTCACGTCGCGGCTGTTTCTTTCTACGATTGTGCGGTAATGGCTTAGCAACCTGACAGCAAAATTAGAGTGAGGCACCGCACCTATTATACATGGCTTCTAACCCTAAAGCCAAATGTTATGAGATGACACCGCACATATTACGCATGACTTCTAACCTTAAAAACAAATGTTATGAGAGATTTGATTGGTACATTCAAGCGCGACGCTGTGAGGGCGTTGGATGGCAAATTTGTCAACTCGGCACTGCTGATGCTTGTGGCCGGGGCTGTTCACTTCTCGTTCGCGGCCATCTCAAATGGCGCATTGACGATACTGCTCCTGCCAATGTACTGGGGCGTGACGGTGGCTTTCCTTGCCGTGGCGCGCGGCAGCAATGTTGACTTGGGGTGGATAACAAAGGGCTATTCGCGTTTCGCCGACATCTTCCTCACGCTTCTGCTCCGTGGCATATATCTATTTCTGTGGTCGCTTCTGCTCATCGTGCCTGGCATAGTGAAGAGCTATTCCTACTCGCAAACGGAGTTCATACTGCACGACAATCCCGACTGCAAGTACGATGAGGCTATCTGCCGGAGCATGGCCATGATGAACGGCCACAAGATGGACCTCTTTATGCTCGACCTCAGCTTCATTGGGTGGGCGATACTCTGCGTGCTGACGTGCGGCATCGGTTTTCTGTTCCTCATTCCTTATTGGCAGACAGCACGCGCAAAGTTCTACGAAGAACTTGTTGCGCGTGAAAGTGGCACTGGCACGGCTTTTGTATAAAGTACAAAGGAAGTAAAATACTTAAAAAAACATCATCATTATGCTGAAAGAGAAAATAGAGAAGGCTATAAACGCCCAGATTAACGCCGAGATGTGGTCGGCTTACCTTTACTGGTCGATGGCGGCATATTGCCACGCCAACGGAAACCCCGGCATGGGAAGCTGGTTTGAGGTGCAGTTCCAAGAGGAGCAGGACCACGCCAAGATACTGTTCAACTACATAATACGCCGTGGCGGACGCGTTGACCTGAAGCCCATCGAGGCTGTGCCCACCACTTGGGACGGAACGCTCGACGTGTTCAAGAGCACACTCGCCCACGAGCAGAAGGTGACCTCGCTCATCAACGACCTCGTTGCACTGGCCGCCGCCGAGAACGACTACGCCACCCACAGCATGTTGCAGTGGTTTGTTGACGAGCAGGTGGAGGAAGAGGAGAACGCACAGAACATCATCGACAACCTGAACATGATCAAGGACAATGGCTACGGACTGTATATGCTCGACAAGGAACTTGGCGCACGCACATACACACAGGCCGCACCCTTGGCAAACGGAAAGTAAAGCCGGTGCAAAAACCGAATGTTTTAGATTTTGAATGGAGAGAGGGAGCGGACGCTTGACCGTTGCAGGCCGCGCGTCCGTGCCTTCTCTCTCTCTTTGTTTCTTGCTGACTACAAAAATACGATGAGCAAAGGAAAACTACAGAAATTCGCCGAGTTGGAGACTTTCGGCAACGTGTTCCAGTATCCTTATTCAGTGGTTGACCAAGTGCCGTTCGACTTACGTGGACGCTGGCGCGACGACTATTTCCACAATGCCAACCCCATTGTGCTTGAGCTGGGGTGTGGCAAGGGTGAATACACCGTGGGACTGGCAAAGCTGTTTCCACACATCAACTTCATAGGCGTTGACATAAAGGGCGCGCGAATGCACAAGGGGGCGAAGCAGGCTCTCGACGAGGGACTGGCTAACGTGGCCTTCCTGCGCACCAACATAGAGATTATCGACCGCTTTTTTGCCGCCGACGAGGTGCAGGAGATATGGCTCACATTCAGCGACCCGCAGATGAAGAACCCCCGCAAGCGGCTCACGAGCACATACTTCATGGAGCGCTACCGCCGCTTTCTTGCCGACGGGGGCATTGTTCACCTCAAGACCGACTCCAACTTCCTCTTCACCTACACCACCTATATGGTTGAGGCCAATAAACTTCCGCTGCTGTTCCGCACCGAAGACCTTTACCACACGCAGGGCATCGACGAGGCCACGCAAACCATACTGTCGATACAGACTTATTATGAGTCGCAGTGGATTGACCGTGGACTTGACATACGCTACATGAAGTTCCGTCTGCCTCACAGTGGGGCGTTGGTGGAGCCGGAGGTTGACATTCCGCTCGACGAATACCGCAGCTACAGGCGCACAAAGCGCAGTTCACTTGACGTGAGCCGCTGACGTGTGTTTGCTTTCGGACCGGAACTTTTTCCAGTTGCCAAGGGCGAAGCTCAGCTTCTAAAGGCATTGCATCTCTGCCAAAAAGGCAAAGACATTTTGTCAGAGTCTGACATCCTTGCCGCAAACTTTTGCGAAGTCTGACATTCTTGCCGCAAATAAAAAAGATAGAAGACCAAATATATCTTCGTCAGAAAAGTCTATACGACTTCGGCACTTTCGATGCCGCTTTATTTGGTGGAATAAAAGAAGAAAAGGATTGGGAAAACCGTATGTGCCGCCTATGCGAGGTGTCCGAGTGGCTTCCCCAATCCTTTTTTCTTGTGTGCTTTCTATTGCGTCGAGCCGACCGTTACTCCTTGCTTACGCCAACAATCTTGGTGGGCTTAAGCTCCTTGTTGCGGCGGTTGGTGACAGTCACCACAGCCTGTGCCAGGTTGATGAAAGCCTGTCCTGTGGCGGTCTCCACGTTGCAGGCAGCCGGTTGGCCGTCGTCGCCGCTCTCGCAGATGCTCTGCACGAGAGGTATCTGTGCCAACAGTGGTGCGTCCATCTCCTTGGCCAATGTCTTGCAGCCGTCCTTGCCGAAGATGTAGTATTTGTTTTCGGGCAGTTCGGCTGGCGTAAACCAAGCCATGTTCTCCACCAGTCCGAGTATCGGCACGTTCACCTTGTCGTTGCGGTACATGTCGATGCCCTTGCGTGCGTCTGCCAACGCCACGTTTTGCGGCGTGCTCACAATCACTGCGCCAGTTATGGCAAGTGTCTGAAGCAGCGTGAGGTGGATGTCGCTTGTGCCTGGAGGCGTGTCGAGAATGAAGTAGTCAAGGTCACCCCAGTCGGCGTCGGCTATCAGCTGCTTCAGTGCGTTCGACGCCATGCCGCCGCGCCACAGCGTTGCCGTGTCGGGGTTGACGAAGAAGCCAATGCTGAGCAGCTTCACTCCATACTTCTCTATCGGCTCTATCAGTTGCCGTCCGTCCTTCTCCACGGCGTAGGGGCGTGCGTCCTCCACATGAAACATCTTTGGCATCGACGGGCCGAATATGTCGGCGTCGAGCAGTCCCACCTTGTAGCCCAGTTTGGCCAGTGCTATGGCCAGATTGGCCGACACGGTGCTCTTGCCAACGCCGCCCTTGCCAGAGCTTACGGCGATGATGTTCTTCACCCCGGGCAGCAGTTTGCCCACCTCGGGGCGCGGCTTCGACTTGTATTCAGTGGCTATCGTCACCTCCACACCCTTGTCTATGCGATAGTGTATGGCCGCCTCGGCCGCTTTCAATGTCGATTTCATGAAAGGGTCGGTGTCCCTCGGGAATATCAGCGTGAACGCCACCTTCATGCCGTCGATGCGTATGTCATCGGCCACCATCTCGCTTTCCACCAGACTTTTCTTCGTTCCTGGATAGGTCACTGTGGCCAGTGCGTCGAGAATCAGTTTGGGATATAGTGTCATCTTTTTGTTGTTTGTTGCGGTGGAAGTTCTGTGAACCCCACCTTTTTTGTTGAAATGCAAAAGAGTAATCGCTCCTTGAAGTGCAAATGCCGTGCCACCATTATGGTGATGGCTGCGCCGGCACTACATCATGCCGCACTCTTCGCCCTCGTTCTTGGCCACCTTTTCGCCCTCTTTCAGTATTCGGGTGTCGTAGCCAATCTTCTTAAATCCCTTTTGCAGTTTTTCGGGTGTGGTCTTGTCGGCGTCGTAAGTTATCTTCACCGTCTGTTCGGCCACGTTTGTCTCTATCGTCTTCACGCCTTTCTCGAAGCGTATGTTCTTCTTTATCTTCTCCTCGCAGTTGTTGCAGTGCATCTGCGGGGTGGTGGTCAGCGTGATTGTCTTTATGTCCTTTGCCATGAGCGATGCCGCACTTAGCAGCATTGCCGATACTAACAATGTCTTCTTCATGTCGTTAT
The DNA here is from genome assembly GCA_963659505.1 of Lachnospiraceae bacterium. GTDB lineage: Bacteria > Bacteroidota > Bacteroidia > Bacteroidales > Bacteroidaceae > Prevotella. The sequence goes on along the minus strand of CAVKUV010000012.1, from coordinate 40,844 downwards.
GCGTTTTTTTTGTTGTTGCCTTGTTCGTTTTCGGCGTGTTCTATAAATTCCACGCTTTGTTAAACTTCCTTTTTAGATGGGTCGCTCTTTGTGTCTTTTTGATTTTATCCGGCATATTTTACTTTCTTCTTCAGTCGCATAGCCCGCTATGCTCTTTCAGAAAGAAAGTAAAAATCAGCTCGGCTAAAATTCAAAAATCCATCAAAGGTAATTTATAGAACCCGCCTTCATAATTTTATGCGCGCGCCGGCGTATATAGTCCTTCCATGTACGGGACCCCACACAAGCGTAGGCTCGAATGTCGTGGCCCATGGGTTGTCGGCTCCGATGATGGGGTTCTTCTGTGTGAAGCCAGTGAGGTTCTCGCCGCCCACATACACCGAGAAGTGGCGGAACTCGCGCGTAATCTGTGCGCTCAACTGTTCGTAAGCCTTGAAGCGGCTGTCCCAAGAGGGCGAGCCGTTGGCCGTGGTGTATGGCGTGGGCATCCGTCCGTCGCCGTTCAGTTGCAGCGTAATGTCAAACTGCCACTTTTCAAGCGGTGTCTTGTATGATGCCGTCAGCAGTCCCTTGTACTTGCTTGTCAGCGGCTTTTCCATCAACTGGCCTCCGTAGGTGCATTTCACGTCGTTTATGCGGTAGGCTGCCGTGAGTGTGAAGCCGCTGAACAGTGGGTATGTGGCGTCAATCTGCGCCGTGTGGGAATACGACTTGCCGTCGAGGTTGGCTATCGTTATGGCCATGGGGTCGCTGTCGTAGTCTATCACGGCTTGGTTGCTGAACCTTGTGTAGTAGTATTCGGCGTTCACCTTCAGCGTCTTGTCGCCTATGGGTATGAGCAGGGCGGCGCTCGCGCCGTAGTTCCACGCCTCCTCTTGGTTCAGGTTGCCTATGTTCAGTTGCCGTCCACTGGCCAACAGAAAGTTGTTTTCGGCCAAAGAGTGTACCGTGCGGTAGCCTTTGCCGGCCGAAAGGCGCAGGCTGAGCACGCTCGACGGGGCATATTTGAGGTGGAAGCGCGGAGTCCAAAACGTGCCATGCACGTTGCTGTGGTCTATGCGCAGTCCGGCCATGGCCGTAAGTTGGTGGCCAAGGTCAAGCGTGTATTGGGCGTAGGCGCCAGGCACGGTCTCCTTTTCGTTGCCGATGCCGGGCAGTGTCGTGGCATGCTGTGCCGTGGTGTTGTAGCCGAGCGACTGCCCGAGGTAGTCGTGGTTGAGGCTCAGTCCGGCCGAAAGGCTGTGCTGCTCGTTGAAGTGCGTCTCAAACACGAGCGAGGCATACAGGTTTTTCTCGTTGACATAGTAGTCTTTGTGGCCGAATGTGGACGACAGTTCCTGCATGGATGCCGAAGTAAACAGGGCTATGTTGCTGCCGTGCTCATGGTCGAAGATGAATGCGTGCTTCATGTATGCCTCATAGCGGTCGGTGGCTATGTCTATGGCGTAGCGTCCGTGTGCCGCTTGGTGGCTGTCCATGTCCATCTGTCCGCCCTGCCGCTTCTCGTGCAGCATGCTTGCTCCTCCGTGGAATATGTAGTGCTCACCCTTCCACAGCCAGCGGTTCATCAGGTTGTATTGGCGCGCCTTTGGCTTGTCGTAGAATCCGTCGTTGTTTTCGTCGTGCTCCTCAAACGTGTTCTCGAAGTGCCCCATCAGCACCGTGCTCAACTTGTCGTTGACTTTTATGTTGCCGTCGATGTTGGCCTCGAAGCGTGTCTTCGTGTCGCCAAACAAGTTGACGTTTATCGCCTGTGGATCTTCGGGTTTCAGATATTCTATGTTTATCTGTCCGGTGATTGACTCATAGCCGTTCTTCACCGACGAGCTGCCCTTCGACACCTGTATGCTCTTCATCCACGTTCCCGGCACGTAGCCCAGTGCGTAGGGCATGGCCACGCCACGGAAGTTGGGTATGTTCTCTGTGAGCATCTGCACGTATGTGCCCGACAGTCCAAGCAGTTTTATCTGTTTTGCCCCGGTTGCCGCGTCGCTGTAGCTCACGTCAACCGACGGGTTGGTGACGAAGCTCTCGCCGAGGTTGCAGCATGCTGCGCGAAACATCTCCTTCTGCCCGATGCTCACACCGTTTACCGCTCCGCCCATGCGCCTCATTCCGTTGCTGCCAGTCACGGTTATGCCATGCAGGTGTTGTGTCTTGCCTTCTGTTGTCGAGGTGGTGTCGGCAGGCATGGCCGTGTTGGCGTATGCGCTTGTCGCAGCGCATAGCGTGGCCATGGCGCCAAGCGCCATTGTCTTGTAAGTGTTCATTGTCGTTGCTTTGTAATTGTCCTTGTTTGTTGCGATTTGTCGTGTGCAAAGTTATGCACGACGGCTTGCAATGCGGTTGCAAACAGTGCGCAACAGCATTGTTGATGTCCATGCGGCAAGATGCCGTGGACACGAATGAAAGGACAAATTCAAAGTCGGAGAACCCTAAGCCGTAGCAGTCTTGACCGTGGCGGACTGCCGCCGTCACCGCCGTTAGGCATAGGTGTCGCGCTTATTGTGGTCGCGGCCAATGGCGACAAATGCCATTGAAGCGGGTTGAATGGCAGCAAGGCCATGGGGCAGACGAAACAAGGAGGCTCTTGTGTGCCGTGGTCGAATGGAGCCAGCTTGGCCACTGTCACGGTAATGCACCTTTCCTGTGGCGCGCAGTCGCAACAGTCTTCTTGCCCGTTGGTTTCGTGTTGCTTGTCTTGTTGTTCTTGTTCGTAGGCGCAGCAATAGCAGCTGTCGCTTCCACTGTCGTTGCTGCCCATGGCGGTAGCCACATCAACCATCGACAGTTGTGTGTTGCAGCAGTCAACAAACGACACTCCCACGCTCAGCAACACAATCATTGCCGAGAGTGCCAGCGACATTATTATGTGGAAGCTTCGTTTCATCTTCTGCGACTGTTTCTCTCTTGTTTCGAGTATCGTTTCTTTAAGGATGGCTTGCTCTCAATTGCCCGAATGCAGCCTATCGTATGCAAGGATAGTGCAAATGAGCGGCAAGAGAGCTTGCTCTCAATTGCCCGAATGCAGCCTATCGTATGCAAAGGTAGTGCTTTTATTCCATTATCGCCAATAAAGCCTGGCGTTTCCATAATAATATCAAGGGCGTTCACCGTCATTTGCTATGTATGTCCGTTTTTTTTTGTTGGGTGTGGAATTTTTATAGTATTTTTGCATGACACAAAAAAACGAATAGAATATGCGTAAGATTTTTACCCTTTTGTGCAGTGTCGCCTTTGCGGCCCATTGCACCTATGTTTCCGCACAACAAACCAAAATGCTTGTTCATCTGAATTCGGGCCGTGTGGCAGAGTTTTCCATTGACGAGATAGACAGCGTGACGTTTGCCGTCCAGAACCAAGACGACCACAGCAAAGTAATCAACGGACACAAATTCATCGACCTTGGACTTCCCAGCGGCGTGCTTTGGGCCGAGACCAACCTGGGCGCAGCGACAGCCGCCGCCGATGGCGAATACTATGCCTGGGGCGAGACCGAACCAAAGTCGGACTACACTTGGGACACATACAAGTGGACAGCCGACGGTGGCAATACGTTTACGAAATATGTGCTTGACAGTTTGGCTACAGACAGCGTGATAGCCCTCGAAGCTGCCGACGATGCGGCCACGGCCATTTGGGGCGCGCCCTGCCGCATGCCAAACAGCGAGGAGATTGACGAGCTGCGCGACGAGGAGAACTGCACTTGGACATGGACAAGCATGGCGACTGCCGATGGCGGCCAAGCCGACGGCTACGTGGTGGCGAGCACGAGAAACGGCAATTCAATATTCATCCCCGCTTCGGGCTACCGCGTTGGCGAGTCGCTTGGAGGTCATGGCTCCTACGGCAACTTCTGGTCGGGCGTGCTCACCACCGACTATTCCGACTACGCCTACTACCTGTATTTCGACAGTGGCTACCAAGACCAGTTCTATGACGAACGCTACTATGGCCACACCATCCGCCCCGTGGCAGAGCCTTGAATAAGCTTTGTCGTTTGTTGCGATGGTAATTTATGTAACCCACCTAAAAAGAAGCAATGAACATCAATGAACTTGAAAGGCTTATAGCCAACGACGAGAACGTACATCTGTAGTTGAAGAAGACTACAGGTGAGTTGAAGGATGGAATGCACACGGCTTGCGCTTTCCTGAATGGTGCTGGTGGTTGGCTTGTGTTCGGCGTTGCCCCAAAGTCTCTCAAGATTCTCGGACAGGAGGTTACAGACAACACGCAAAGGGAGATTGCCCAAGCATTGAACGGGCTTGAGCCAGCCGTGTCGGTTGACATACAATATATTGATGTGCCGGATAGGCTGGGATGTCAAGTCATTGCCATGTATTTCGAAGCTTTCGTTTGGGGAACTGCACCCTACACGTATCATGGTAGTCCTTATTACAAAGTGGAGAGTACCACTAAGCTGATGCCTCGCACGATGTTTGAGGAACGGCTGCGTGCCAACAAGCCCAACTATTATGCGTGGGAAAGACAAACGGCAGACGGCATCACCATTGACGATATGGACGAGAAGCTCATAAGAGGGGCTTTGCGCCTTGGCGTGGAGAAAAACCGTATGCCTGCCACAGCTTTGACAGAGCCACTGTCTGACGTGCTCGGCAAACTCGAATTGCTGAACGAAGGTGTTCCCAATAACGCCGCTGCCGCTTTGTTTTCTACCAAACTAAGGGGCTATACGCAGATGCAGTTGCGTTTGGCTCGTTTCCGTGGCACAAATAAGATAGAGTTTATCGACAACCAGAGGGTGGCAGGCAATTTCTTCCAACTGCTTGATGCGGGCATGGCTTTCTTTCTGAAGCATCTGAACATGAGCGGCAAGATTGTTGGTTTCCGTCGTGAGGAAAACATGGAGGTTCCAGCAGAGGCATTGAGAGAAGCTCTTACCAACTGTCTTTGCCATAGGCAGATGGAGAAATACAACCTTACGCCGAGCATTGCCATATATGATGACCGCATAGAGATAGAGAATCCCGGAGTATTGCCACCGCAACTCAATACGGAAACCATCAAGCAGTCGCACGGTTCTTATCCGTATAATCCCATCATGGCGGAAGTGCTTTACCGCACCACTTTCCTTGAAAGTTGGGGTTCGGGCGCATCCCGTATCATGGAAGCGTGCAAGGCACAGAATGCACCTGAGCCAACATGGGGCATCAATGGCGGATTTATTAGCGTTACATTTGTGCGACCTATAACCGACCCGATGAAGACACCTGTCGGACTACAACTGGAGCTGAATTCTGAACAAACAAGTCCCAAGTACCCCACAAGTACCCCACAAGTACCCCACAAGTACCCCACAAGTACCCCACAAGTATTGCAACTAATAGAGGTTATGGACGAAGGATATATGTCTACATCTATTATTATGCAAAGAATGGGACTGTCGGACAGAAAGAATTTCAACCAGACGTACATCATTCCAGCCCTTGCAGATGGGGCTATAGAGCGCAAATATCCCAATACGCCCAATCATCCTCGCCGGCAATACAAGTTGACAGAACAGGCTAAGGAATGGAAATGTGGACAAAAGTAAGTCACATATAGATACCGTCCACACTCCTAAGGCCAGACGTTTTGCTGGGTACTTCAAATTGAACAACCCAGTTTGATATTCTCCCCAAAAAGAGGGAACATCAAACTGGGCTGTAATATTGTTTTCCACCTATCGCTTGTTTGTCACAATGCGCTTCCTTACGCTTCCGTCGGCCATCTTCTCGATGTAGATGCCGCTTGGCAGCGCTTGGGTGTCGAAGCCGGTGAAGTCACGCCCCGCCATGTCTACGCGCCTTGTGGTTGTGTGGCGTTGGCCGGTTTGTGCCGTTGCGGTTTCGATGCCAAGGGTGGGGTAGTCGCGCTTGATGAGACTGTCAACGGTGTTTACGCGTTGGGCGAACTTGCCAATAAGCTCGTTGATTTGCCTGTCTACGCCCGAGTAGTCGCTGTTGTCGATGTCTATGCTTTGGCCGATGGCCTCCCCATAGGTGGCATTGACGCTGTTGAGGCTTTGGGCGATGTCGCTCGCAAACGTCGGCTTCAAGGCATTGAAGAGACGTATGTATTCGCTTGTGAACTTCTCGCGCTTGAACAGTTGCGGATAATACAGTATGTCGCTTGTGTGCTGTGCGCTCCAGTCGGAAGCGTTGGCCTTGAAAACCGAACCAAAATCCCACAGCGGACCGGCTTGCAAAGGCTTCATTGCGTTGCCTTCGGAGTCGGTGGCTTCCATCACATAATAGATGTTGGTGCCGGCGGCATCAGTGGAGCCAAGCAGGTCGTGGGCGAGCACCCATCGGGCAAACGACGTGTAGTCGAACAGACTGTCAACCTCGCCTCCGTTCCACAGTGCATCCTCGGCCGTCACCATGACATTCCTTATTTGCGCCACGCGCTGCGAGTCAACATCCTCGTAGTCGGGATACTTGAATGTGTAGCCCATGGCCGACACCTGGTGTGGTGTCTTGAAGTATGCGTCGCCCTCGTTCCACCAGTATGCGTCGTTCTCTATTACAAAGCCGCTGTCGTCGGTTTGTATGCGCGAGTCGGCACGCTCGATGGTCTCAATCAGATTGTACAGTCCGATGTAGCGTCCATTGAGTACCACGTTGACAAACCTTGTCTCGGGTTCCCATGGCATGCCGACGATGCGTGCCGCCTCAAGTCCGGCAAGGGTGAAGAATAGGTTGCCCGTGAGCTGCGTGCTTAGCAAAGCCCAGTTCTTGTTCTTCTGCGTCTTGTCGTCGCGCAGCAGCAGGTCGGCCTTCTTCGACAGCTTCAACTTGTAGGGAGTCTGCTCGAAGTAAATTGCCGAGGTGTTGCCGCGCACCTTTATCCTCAAGCCCGACTTGTCCTTCACATAGTCGCCACTGTCGTAGAGTGTGGAGTCGAGCAGCGTCATCTGCAGGCGTCCGGCCACATAGTCGTTGTCGGTGATGCCCAGTCCCCAGCAGCCTTCGGGCGCTTCAATGGGGGTGAAGGTGGGGTTTGCGTGGTTTTCCGTCTCGATGTCGAGCAGTGGCAGGGCAATGGTCTTCAGCATGTCGATGGTGTCCTTGGCTGTTTGCGCCACTGTCCATGCCGGCGACAGCGCGAGCAGCGTTGCCGCAACGATGTGCCTTATTGTTGAGTTTGTCTTGTTCATAGGCAATCCACTACAACTTTAGACTTTATTTCAGTCCTGCTTTCAGTCCGCGAATGACGGCACTGCTGAATCCAGCGTGCTCCATCTCGTTGAGACCCTTGATGGTTACGCCTCCGGCGGTTGTCACCTTGTCGATTTCGGCTTCGGGATGGTTGCCGTTGGCTTGCAGCAGAGCCACAGCCCCCTTGACGGTCTGCAGCACTATGCGCTTGGCCATGTCGGCACGGAAACCAATCTCCACGCCGCCCTCTGTTGCCGCGCGCACATAGCGCATGGCATAGGCTATGCCGCATGAGGCTATGGTGATGCCGGCAGGCAACATCTTCTCGTCGACCAAAACCACCTCGCCACTCTCGCCGAAGATGTCGCTGACGAGGCGCACTGTGGCCTCTGTGGCGTTGACGGGAGCGATGAAGGTCATGCTGCTCATCACCTCGATGGCCGTGTTGGGTATTACGAGCAGCGACTGCGGCTTCTGCCCGCCGTCCTTCTCCGCCCATTCGTTTATGGCGTTGCCGCTCACTCCGGCGGCCACCACCACGAGCACCTGCCGCTTGTAGTCCATCACGTCTTTTATTTCGGCGAGCACCTGCTGCACCAGCCATGGCTTCACCACCACGCACACCACGTCGGCCTGTTCGGCGGCCACGGCGTTGTCGTTTGTCAGGCTTACGCCCGTGTCGGCGAAGCGGTCGAGTGTGGCTTGCGAGGGTGCGCTCACCGTTATGTCAGATGCGGCGAACATGTCGCCTTTGAGGAAGCCGCGCACCATTGCGCCGCCCATGGCTCCCGCTCCTATTACTGCTATCTTCATTGTTGTAGAGTTGTTGAAAAATATAACTGTAGTTGTTAGTGGGCGACGTGTCTCACGTCGCAATGGTTTATTTTTTGCGATTGTGCGGTGAGACACCGCACCCACTACATTGCACATGAAGGCATATTTCAACCGTACAAAAAATAATTTGCCGCTATTGTTTGGCGACGTGTCTGTCAGATGGCGCGCTTTAGCTTCTCGATGAACTCGTCGGCCATGGCCTTTGTGAAGCACAGAGGCGGAAGCAGACGCAGGGTGTTGGCCCCGGAGCATCCCGTGAAGCAGTGCTCGTCGTTTACGAGTCGGTTGCGTATTGGCTTCTGCTCCACGTCGAACTCGATGCCAATCATCAGTCCGCGACCCCTCACATCGACGATGTGGCTGCAGCTGGCTTGCAGCTCCTTCAGCTTGGCCATGGTGTATTCGCCAGTCTCGCGTGCGTTGTCAACAAGACCCTCGCTCTCCATCACGTCGAGCACGGCCAGAGCCGCGGTGCAGGCCATGTGGTTGCCGCCGAAGGTGGTGCCGAGCTGTCCGTAGACGGGAGTGAAGTCGGGCGAAATGAGCACCGCGCTCATGGGGAAGCCGTTGCCGATGCCCTTGGCCACGGAGATGAGGTCGGGGCGTATGCCCAGCCACTGGTGGGCGAAGAACTTGCCGCTGCGCCCGTAGCCGCACTGTATCTCGTCGCACACGAGCACCGCGCCGTGCTTCTTGCACGCCTCTTGCAGTCCCTTGGCAAACTCCTCGGTGGCCAGTTTTATGCCGCCCACGCCCTGTATGCACTCAAGTATGCAGGCGCACACGTCGCCTTTGGCCAGTTCGCGCTCCCACGCCTCAAGGTCGTTGAGAGGCAGATAGGTGACGTGGCCGTTGTCGTTGATGGGGGCTATTATCTTGGGGTTGTCGGTAGCCTCCACGGCGAGCGACGTGCGGCCGTGAAACGCCTTCTGCGCCGACAGCACACGCGTGCGCCCGGTCTTGAACGAGGCCAGTTTCAGGCAGTTCTCGTTGGCCTCAGCGCCGCTGTTCACCAAGAACAGCTGGTAGTCGTCGTAGCCGCTTGCCTGTCCGAGCCGCTTGGCCAGTTGGCGTTGCAGGTCGTTGACCACGGAGTTGCTGTAGAAGCCGAGCTTGCCCAGCTGCGCGGTCATCATCTCTACGTAGTGGGGGTGGCAGTGGCCAATGCTTATCACGGCGTGGCCGCCATACAGGTCGAGGTATTGCTGGCCTTTGTCGTCCCATACGTGGCAGCCCTCGCCTTTTACTATGTTTATGTCAAACAGTGGATATACGTCGAAAAGTTTCATAATGTTTAAGTGAAGAGCAAATTTAAGTGAAGAGTGAAGAACGAAGAGTGAAGAATTTAATTGTTGCCCAAGGGCTTGTTTCTTTTACTCTTCGTTTATTCTCATTGTCGTTTGTTGCTTGAAAGGGTGTTTAAGTGAAGAGTGAAGAACGAAGAGTGAAGAATTTAATTGTTGCCCAAGGGCTTGTTTCTTTTACTCTTCGTTTATTCTCATTGTCGTTTGTTGCTTGAAAGGGTTTTTAAGTGAAGAGTGAAGAATGAAGAGTGAAGAATTTAATAGCTTTTGTCCTTTATGTTGCATTAAGATTCTTCACTCTTCACTCTTCGTTCTTCACTCAAAACGCACTTGGCTTTAGCTTCAGTCCGGCGGTCTCGTCGATGCCGAACATCAGGTTCATGTTTTGCACGGCCTGTCCCACGGCACCCTTTAGCAGATTGTCGATGGTGGATGTGATGAGCAGCTTGTCGCCATACTTGTCGCAGTGGACGAGACACTTGTTGGTGTTAACCACCTGCTTCATGTCGATGGCCTTGTCAACATAGTGGGTGAACTTGGCGTCGGCATAGAAATCCTTGTAGCCCTCGACTATTTGTTCCAGAGGCAAGTCGGTGCGCACCACCTCGGTGGCGAATATGCCACGGGCAAAGTCGCCACGGTAGGGGATGAAGTCTATCGCTGCGTCAAGCTCCCCCTGCGTCTGCTTCAGGCTCTGTCTTATCTCGGGCACGTGCTGGTGGTTGAAAGCCTTGTATATGCTCATGTTGCCCATGCGCCACGAGAAGTGGGTGGTGGCCGACGGCTTCTGTCCGGCTCCGGTTGAGCCTGTTATGGCGTTTACGGCCACGTCGCCCTTTATCAGCTGCATCTTTGCCGCTGGCAGCAGTCCGAGCTGTATGCAGGTGGCGAAGCATCCGGGGTTGGCCACGTGCATGGCCTTCTTGATTCTTTCGCTGTTGATCTCCGGCAGTCCATACACGAAGTCGTTGCCCGGGGCGGCCAGGCGGAAGTCCTGTGCAAGGTCGATTATCTTTACGCCCTGCGGCACGGTGTGCTCCTTGAGGAACGCCTCGCTCTTGCCGTGGCCGAAGCAGAAGAACACAACGTCAACCTCGTTGAACGGCATCTCGGCGGTAAACCTAAGGTCGGTGTCGCCGTACAGTCCTTCGTGTACGTCGGCCACAAGGTTGCCGGCGTTGCTCTCGCTATTGGCAAACACTATCTCGGCTTCGGGATGGTTGTTCAGAAGACGTATCAGTTCGCCTCCCGTATATCCCGCAGCTCCTAATATTCCTATTCTTACCATATTTCTAAGTGAAGAGTGAAGAACGAAGAGTGAAGAATCCTAATGCGACATAAAGGCAATTAAATTCTTCACTCTTCATTTAGATTTACTCTTCGTTTTTATTGTTACGTTGTTTTATTGTCTTGATTGAAGCCACGAGAATAGCAATAAGTTCATCGCAATCTTCGAGCATACTGTCAAAGGCAGCCTGACTTATGTATTCGGTGTCGTGAAGAATGTTCAGCCAATAGAATGTTTCGTTGCACTCTTTTAGTGCGATAGATAGCTTGTGGGCAAAGTCTTGTGGGCTTTGTGCGAATTCGGCTTCTCTAACCAGTGCTCCTATGGCAGTTCCAGAGCGAAGTATTTGGTTGGTGATGGCGATATTGTTTTTGACGGCGTTGATGTGTCTAACCATGTTGACAATCCTCACTGCAAATGAGTAACTCTTTGTGTGCAGAGGCGATTTTTCACGGTTGTACTCATTAACGACCTTGTTAACCATATCAAAGCATTTAAATTCTTCACTCTTCGTTCTTCACTCTTCACTCAAAGTTTATCGTTTCTCATCGGGATGTATTCCGTAATAAACTCGCAGTGGAGTGCTGAGCACCTTGATGAAGCCCTTGGCCTCGTCGGAAGTCCAGCCGTGCTGCATCTCGCCATACTCGCCGAGCTTCGACTTGGTGAGGTCGTTGTCGCTGTCAACGCCCACGGTCTCGAAGCCCAGAGGGCGCAGCTTGAGAATGGCCGTGCCGGTCACGTTGCGCTGCGACGAGGTGAGCATGGCCTCGATGTCGGGCATCACCGGCTCAAGATACTGGCTCTCGTGGAGGAACATGCCATACCAATTGGCCACCTGGTCCTTCCAGTACTGCTGCCACTTGCTCAGCGTAGACTTCTCCAGCAGGCGGTGAGCCTCGATTATCAGCTTGGGAGCGGCGGCCTCGAAGCCCACGCGACCCTTTATGCCGATGATGGTGTCGCCCACGTTGCAGTCGCGGCCGATGCCATAGGCGGCGCCTATCTCCTCAATCTTCTGTATGGCCTTCACCTTGTCGCTGAACTCCTCGCCGTTGACGGCCTTTATCTCGCCGCGCTCGAATGTTATCTTCAGCAGCGACTCCTCTTGCTTGGTGACGTGCTTTAGGTAGGCTTCCTCGGGCAGTCCCTGCGCAGGGTCGAGCAGTTCGCCTCCGCAGATGCTCGTGCCCCAGATGCCCACGTTGTAGGAATACTTCAGCTTGGTGAAGTCGGCGGTGAAGCCGTGGTCGTTGAGGTAGTCAACCTCCTCCTTCCTCGACAGGGCCTTGTCGCGCGTCAGCGTGATTATCTCCACGCCCGGAGCCATCACGAGGAATGTCATGTCGAAGCGTATCTGGTCGTTGCCCGCCCCGGTGGAACCATGGGCGATGGCATCGGCGCCTATCTCGTTGGCATAGCGCGCAATGGCGATGGCCTGGAATATGCGCTCCGACGACACCGATATGGGGTAGCAGTTGTTGCGCATCACGTTGCCGTAGATCATGTACTTGAGCGACTTGTCGTAGTACTCGTGGGTGACGTCGAGCGTCACATATTGCTTTGCGCCCAGCTTGTAGGCGTTCTCTTCGTTCTTTTGCAGCTGCTCGTCGCTAAATCCGCCAGTGTTGGCGCACGCTGCATACACTTCGTAGCCGTCCTGTGCCAGCTTCATCACTGTGTAGGACGTGTCAAGGCCTCCTGAGAAGGCCACAACCACTTTCTTCTTTGCCATAGTTTATTGTGTTTTTTTCCTTTTTGTTTTCTTGTTGTTTACTTGTCGGCGCTCTCGGCGTTTCTTATGCGCTCGAGCACATCGGGCGGCAGCGTCACGGGCAGTTTCTCGTCGGGGTGGTCGGCTGGGTCGTAGAGCATGCCCGTGCAGATGCAGTAGCGCCGCTCGGTGCGGTGCAGCACGTCAACGTTGATGCAGCCCTCGCATCCGCGCCAGAACGCCTCGTCGTCGGTGAGGTCGGCAAACACCACGGGCAGGTAGCCCAGGTGGGTGTTCATCTTCATCACCGCCGAGCCGCTGGTGAGGCTGAATATCTTGGCCTTTGGCCATCGGGTGCGCGCCAGGGTGAACGTGAGGTCCTTGATGCTCTTGGCCACGCCACGGTGGCGGAAGTCGGGCGACACAATAAGTCCCGACGTGGTGACATACTGCTTGTTGCCCCACGTCTCGATGTAGCTGAAGCCCGCGAAGCGGTCGCCGCACAGGGCTATCACGGCTTTGCCTTCAATCATCTTGGTGGCCACATACTCGTGGGTGCGCTTGGCAATTCCAGTGCCGCGCACCTTGGCTGCGGCCGCCATCGTCTCAAGGATGGTGTCTACGTAGCCCTCGTGTTGCGGGCCGGCCACCATAACTTTAATCTCTTCCATTTTTAGTCTATAGGTATGTTTGACTGTGTGCCAAGGGGCGTTGGTGTGTTTTCTGTTAGTGTGTATGTGTCCACCCCTTGCCAGTCCGCTAACAATTGTTTCAGCTCATTTCGATGTCGGGCACCACCTTCTCCAGTGCGCTCACCACGTCGGCCTCGGTGGCCTCCTCCTTGATTACTATCATTATGGTGTCGTCGCCGGCTATAGTGCCGAGGATGTAGGGAATGTTGCCCGAGTCGATGTTGTAGGCTATGCTGCTGGCGTAGCCCGGGCGCGTCTTTATCACGCCGATGTTGCCCGAGAATGTTATCGAGAGGAAGCCCGGCACGCGCAGCATCTCCTTTATCTGTCCGGGCGTGCTCACGCGCTTGTACATTGTGACGTTGGGCAGCACGTACACATAGTTGCCGCCCATGCTGGCGGCCTTGGCCACCTTCAGTTGCTTTAGGTCGCGGCTCAGCGTGGCCTGTGTCAGGGTGAAGCCTTCTTCGCGCAGTGCGGCGAGCAGCTCCTCTTGGCTGCCTATCTCGCGGCTCGACACTATCAGGCGTATTGCTTCCAGTCTTTCCTTCTTGGTATTTCCTCTCATTGTTTGTATGTTTATGCGTCAGTTGGGTGCAAAGATAGTACTTTTTATGCAATTCGCCAAAGAAATGTTGCATAAACTTGCGCGTTCGTGGCCGCGTTTTATGCGCTTCGTGTTTTTCAGTTTCGTATATGTGGGCTTGTGGGGCTTGGTGGTTGGTTATTGGTAAAGCCAAGTGCCTTTCATGGTGGAAGTGAATGAAAGAGTAGGCAAGCACGTTGGAAAGCCGTGCTAGATGTGGTGGAATGTAAAGCCAAAGACTGCGCAAAGTTTGCTTACACCAACTGGAGTAAGAGCTTACTTCAGTTGGAGTAAGCGCTTACTTCAATTGGTGTAAGAGCTTACAACGGTTGAAGTAAGCAAACTTTGCGCAGTCTTTGGCACTGCTTTATTGCACATGCGGGGTGACAAAGCGATGGATGCCCCGTCGCTTTATTCTCCCCTTACATTATCCATCTTTGTCTGAGTGAGCGTCAAGTCTGAGAACTTGCTTGCGAAGCAATCACCCTTGGGACACTGAGAGGTAAGCGATATGTTGAAATGCTCTGGATAGGCATTCTTGTAGATGCGTACCAAGTGCCATTTCTTTCCGTCTTCCGACCAGTAGTTGCCAATGCGCTTTCCGTCCGACGACATGCGAAGCCACACATCCTTCGTGTTTACGCACTGATGGTTGTTGTCGTCGGAATCACCCACCGTCCTCACCGTAACAATGCGATGGTCGCCCTGCTCATCCTGCTCGTAGCAGAGCTTTTGCCAAGAGGTAGGACCTTCATAGGCCACAATGCCAGCGGCAGAATAAGTGTCATCATCCTTAAATTCGGGAGTGACCTTCACTGAGATGGTGAATGGCTTTGTATTGTCAATGTCTATCAAGAGTTGTGGTGAGGTAAGTGACGTCGCTTCCCCGAGTGGGTCAACGAAAAAGTCGGTCTTTCCATTGGCTGTAACCACGAGCGTATCACCGATTGTTTCCACCTTGCCATTCGACGGGTTGAGAAGCGTGGGGAAATCAACACCAGCGTACTTCATGCTCATTTCTTTCTGTTCTACCTTGTTGATAGTCTCATTCATTTCTTTCTTCTCATTTTTCGGGGCGTTGCAAGCCGCCATGGCCAGTGCAAGCATCGCCAAAGATAAAAATCTTACTTTCATATTCTTGGTTGTTTAAATTAGGCTGTCCAATTTGTTGTTCTTATTTTGGTTGGCGCAAGTAGTGGGCGACGTGTCTCACGTCGCAACTGCCGCAAAGCGCTTGTTGTGCGGTGGGACACCGCACCCACTACGAATGAGCCACATCAAATGGGCTAAATATTGATAATTTCATCCAATTCGGGCATCCAGTCGGAATTTGACTTGCTGCAGAGAACATGAATACCCAATCTCTCAGCAGCGTCGCAATTGGTTTGGCTGTCATCAACGAACAAACACTCCTCAGGCATCATCGAGTCTTGTCGGAGAGCCTTCAAATAGATTTCATCATTGGGCTTGCAACACTTCTTCTCATAGCTGCAAAAGAAGGAGTCGAAGAATTCGGTTATTGGCTTCCCTCCCTTTGAGAAATGGGCACTCCTGGTGTAAGCCATGATGAATGGATTGGTGTTGCTTAGTAGGCAAAGATGATAGTTCTTTCGCAACGTCTCCAGACTGCGAAGTCTATCCTCGGGAACTCCGTCGAAGAAACCTAACCAGCAATGTTGGGCCTCATCCCACGACACGGTTCTTCCAACAACCTCCGACATCTTTCTGCAGAACTCTTGGTCGTCTATATTGCCCGTTTCCAAGTCGAAGAAGAAATCCTTCTGGCCATATTTGCCCATATAGTAATCGGTGTCTATTCCCACCTGTCGGAAACGGCGAAATGCCTCTTCCGTATTCTGATTGAAAA
This sequence comes from Lachnospiraceae bacterium, assembly GCA_963659505.1. Taxonomy (GTDB): domain Bacteria; phylum Bacteroidota; class Bacteroidia; order Bacteroidales; family Bacteroidaceae; genus Prevotella. The sequence goes on along the minus strand of CAVKUV010000012.1, from coordinate 25,396 downwards.
CGACACCGCCCATATCAAAAAGAATGTTCTTGACCATATGCTTGTCCTTAATGTTTATAGAACCCACCTATATCGTTGTCTCGACACCATGCCGTTAGACTTTCACCTACAGACTTCTTCCTAATTCGTAAGCCTTCTGCGGAAAGTCTGTTTTCTCGATGTCGGCACGAGTCTCACAGCCCGTGGCGGAGATAACACCAAGGTTTTCCCAACCCATATAGTCGGTAAAGTGCTTGAAGAAGTATTCCGGGCCTTCGGCTGTTTCTATGGGTTCGTCGGCCATGGAGAGCAGAAGGGCTGCCTTTTTGTTGCCCCGTAATGCCGAGTTGTTGGCGTAGAAGCGGTCAATGACGCTCTTCAGCTGGGCACTGATGTTGTAGTAATAGACAGGTGAAGCAAAGACGATGGCGTCCGCCTGAAGCAGGTATGGGTTGATTTCCTCCATGTCGTCCTTGAAGACACATCCGTTTGGCTTTTTGTTGCAGGTGTCGCAGCCTAAGCAACCATGAATGTTCTTGAAAGCTGCATCGAAGCGCGCCACCTCGTGTCCTGCCTCTTTAGCTCCCTCAATAAACTTGTCGGCAAGCAAAGCCGACGTTCCGTGGCGGTGGGCACTGCCCGTGATAACTGTGATTTTCATCTTGTTCTTGTATTTGTATAGTTGTTCAGATTGTTATCTCGACATAGTTGCCCTCTGGGTCGCCAATGGCCGACTCGAAATAACCATCGCCAGTGCGGCGTGGCTCGGAGAGAACTTCATAGCCATCCACACGAAGTTGCTCCGTGAGTTCAGTCACTCGTTCCTCGCTGCCCACAGACAGGGCGAAATGGGCCAGTCCCTTCATCTTGTTGGGCTGCGAGTCGGCTTTCCCGTCCTGACTCATCAGTTCAAGGCGAGTGGACTCACCTTCCCATGAAAGAAAGTAAGAGCGGAAGCCCTTTCTCTCGTTGACATACATGTCGTTGGACTTCATGCCGAAATACTTCATATAGAAGCTGCGCATGGTTTCTATGTCGCTGGTCCAGATGGCCAAATGTTCTATTTTCATATTCTTGGTGCTTTATTGTTTGTGCGAAATTAGACAAAACGGTATCGTCGCACAAAAATAGCACCGATTACTTTGCTGCTTATACTGATAAATGACCACAAGAAACAGTGTTCGTGAGTGGTTATTTGTAATTATAGGTCTTCTTTTCTTAATTTTGCAACCATAAAGTAAAATGCATGTTAGAGGTAGACGATAAACTGAACGTGAAGTTGCGCCAACAGATGGATTGCCAACTTGACGAGGATGAGGAACAGAATCTGCGCCTCATAGCAAAATCTTATGCGATGTGCGAGAACTCCATAGCCGTGTTGAGCAATCTGCGAACCGACAAGAGCTATATATATTATGGTAAGACCGGCGACATTCTGGGCTTGGAGTCTGCCGGAAGATTCGAGAGGATAAATTCCATTTGGGAAGAGAAGGTGCTTGACCGCATTCACCCTGAAGACCAGCGTCGCCGCAATCTTCTGGAACTGGCATTCAATCATTTCGTCACCACTTCGCATACCGACAACGCTTTCGACTGGCACATGGAGAACACCATACGCATGGCAGACAAGAGCGGCAAATACTTGCCGGTGCATCATCGTATTTTCTATTTTCAGAGCAAGGGGCAGCGTGGCGTGAGCTATGCCATCTGCCTTTTCAACATCACTGTCAAGGCAAGCAAGGTGGCTGTCTTGAAGAATTCGCTCACAGGCGAGGAACGCCAGATAAACATCGATGAAAAGCAGCTGTTGAGCGAACGTGAAATAACCATTCTCACACTTGTGAGCGAGGGACTTTCAAGCAAGACAATAAGTTCAAGGCTGAATATCAGCAAGAATACCGTAGACCGCCATCGTCAGAACATCATCAACAAGATGCAAGCCGCAAATATGGCAGAGGCATGCCATAAGGCAAAGCAGCTGGGGCTGGTGGAATGAATGTAGGTTATAAAAAACAGCCTCCCACTTGCGGTTGACAAGTGGGAGGCTGGCGTTGGTGGGTAGGCTTCTTGCGTGGTGGCGGTTGAGCTGTTGGGCGTGCCGTCACCAAGCTGCCGTAAAGTAATTCTTGCGAAGACTGATGAACGGACGGTTGCCGCTATTCCCCATTGAGGGCGGCGCGCAGTTCCTGCGCGTGGCGGCTGAACAGACGAGGGTCGTCGGCGTGGCTCCACACGTCGCCAAGGAAGGCCGCCCCGCCGAAGTGCCACTCGCGCAGTTGGGCGATGCGCCCAATGGTGACGCCGCCGAGGGCGACGACGCGGGTGTCTATCGTTCCGCTTGCTGCCGCCTGTGACAGTTGGCTGGCGGTGTAGGCCGACTGGTAGCCCTGCTTCGATATGCTGTTGAACACGGGGCTTAGCGTCACGTAGTCGAGTTGCGCCTTGCGGCTTTCGGCCTCGGCCAGACTGTGGCACGACGCCGACACCGTAGTGCCCTTCGGCATGGTTGGCGGTTGTGGGTTGCGGCTGTTCAGGTGTACGCCTTGCAGACCATAGGCGGCGCAGAGACCGAAGTGGTCGTGGGTTACGATGCGGTGGCGCAAGCTGTCGGGTATGCGCTCTATCAGCGCGGCGCAGTCGGTTTCGGCTGAACCGGGCTTGCGCAGGTGCAGCGTGTCGAGTCCTACATCGAACAGCCTGACTATGAGTTCGGCCTCGTTCGGAATGAAGCTTGGATTGGTGATTACTATGAACCTCATGCTTGCTCCTGTTTTTCTTCTGCTTACATCTGCCTTTCTTCCGCTTGCGGCAACGTTCGTTAGTGGCGGTCGTTTTACTTCTCGCAGTCCTTGAGCGAGTGGCTAATGCGCGCGGCGCAGAAGTTTGGTCCGCACATGGTGCAGAACTCGCCCTCAGTCTTGTTGCTCGTCTTGTAGTACTCAAGGGCGCGCTCGGGGTCGAGCGCAAGGTTGAACTGGTCTTTCCAGCGGAACTCGTAGCGGGCCTTGCTCAGTGCGTTGTCGCGGACGGTGGCTCCGGGGTGTCCCTTGGCCAGGTCGGCGGCGTGGGCGGCAATCTTGTAGGTTACCACGCCAGTGCGCACGTCGTCCTTGTCGGGCAGAGCGAGGTGCTCCTTGGGGGTGACGTAGCAGAGCATGGCAGTGCCATACCAGCCTATCATGGCCGCGCCGATGGCACTTGTTATGTGGTCGTAGCCGGGGGCAACGTCGGTGACGAGCGGGCCGAGCGTGTAGAACGGTGCGCCGTGGCACTTGTCAATCTGGCGCTCCATGTTGGCCTTTATCTTGTGCATGGGCACGTGGCCAGGGCCTTCGATGAACGCCTGCACATTCTTTGCCCACGCCCTCTCGACGAGTTCGCCCATGGTGTCAAGCTCGGCAAACTGCGCTGCGTCGTTGGCGTCGTGGGTGCTGCCAGGGCGCAGACCGTCGCCCAAGGATATGGCCACGTCATACTTGGCGCAGATGTCGCAGATGTCGTCGAAGTGGTCGTAGAGGAAGCTCTCCTGCTTGTGTACCATGCACCACTTCGAAATGATGCTGCCGCCACGGCTCACCATGCCCGTCAGTCTGCCTTGCGACAGAGGCACGTTCTTCAGCCTGATGCCGCAGTGTATGGTGAAGTAGTCAACACCCTGTTCGCACTGCTCGATGAGCGTGTCGCGGAATATCTCCCACGTGAGGTCTTCGGCCTTGCCGTTGACCTTCTCGAAAGCCTGGTACATAGGCACCGTGCCAACAGGTACGGGGCAGTTGCGCAATATCCACTCGCGGGTCTCGTGTATGTTCTTGCCCGTGGACAGGTCCATCAGCGTGTCGCCTCCCCACTTGCAGCTCCACACGGCCTTCTCCACCTCTTCGTCGATGCCCGACGTGGTGGCCGAGTTGCCGATGTTGGTGTTTATCTTCACGAGGAAGTTGGTGCCGATTACCATAGGCTCGCTCTCCGGGTGGTTGATGTTGGCCGGGATGACGGCGCGCCCTGCGGCCACCTCGTCGCGCACGAACTCAGGCGTTATGCGCGTCTCGATGCCAAGCTCGGCGCAGTTCATGTTCTCGCGAATGGCCACATACTCCATCTCCTGGGTCACTATGCCGCGCTTGGCCAGAGCCATCTGTGTTTCGCCCTCTTTACGTGCGCCAATCCACGGCTGGCGCAGCTTGGGCAGTCCCTTGCTAAGGTCTATCTCCACGTTGGGGTCGCTGTATGGACCGCTGGTGTCGTAGATGTAGACGGGGGCGTTGTCTTCCATCACCTTCTTGCCGTCGACTATGCTCACCGACGGGGTGAGGCGCACCTTGCGCATGCCGACACGCAGGTCGGGGTAGATTTTGCCCGGCATGTAAACCTTCTCTGAGGCCGGGTATGTAATCTTGATGTTGTTGTTCATTGTCGTTGTCTTTTGGGTGGGTTTGTTCTTTTATGGTGAGTGATGCCGCTACGTGTTTCTATTCTTTGAATGGGCAGAAAACGAATTTCTTCATCTCTGCCACGGGGTCGGGGGCGTTGAGTATGGCACTGCTTATGGCCACTCCGTCAACGCCGGTCTTCATTATGTCGGCTACATCCTCCGACCTTATGCCGCCTATGGCCACCACGGGCAGGTAGATGTGGTTTTGCGAAACCAGCCGCATTATGTGGCGGTAGCCGTCGAGTCCGATGGTGGGTGCGAGGTTTTCCTTGGTGGTGGTGAAGCGGAACGGGCCACAGCCTATGTAGTCGGCTCCAAGGCGGTACTTGAGGTCGATCTCGTCGAAGGTGTTGGCCGTAGCGCCTATGATGAACTCCTCGCCGAGCACAGCGCGCGCCTTGTTTACTGGCATGTCGTTGCGCCCCAGGTGTACGCCGTCGGCCTTCAGTTCCTTGGCCAGTTCAACGCGGTCGTCAATAATGAATATAGCTTCCTTGGCGCGGCACATTGGCTGTATCTGCGCAGCTACCTCGGCCACCTCTTCGTCGGTGGCACCCTTCATGCGCAGCTGTATCCATTGGCATCCGCCCTCAAGGGCCATGCGTGCACCGTCGACGTAGCTGTAGCGTTCGTTGCAGTGGGTTATGAATTGTATTTGTTTCATGGTTATTGGAATATTTTGGAAAATGTTGTTTGCCATTGAGAAAAAGGTTAGGCCGTCTCCGTGGCCGTGAGCCTTTGGGGGCAGAAGAAGTGGTTGACGGGACCGTGGCCTTGTCCCACACTAACGTCGGCTCCGGCCGCTATGGCATCGGCCACATACTGCTTGGCCTTGGCGATGGCTTCGCTCATGGGCAGCGAGTGGGCGAGCATGGCCACTATGGCCGACGACAAGGTGCAGCCTGTGCCGTGGGTGTTGCACGTGGCCACTGTGGGCGACGAGAATGTCGCCAATGGCGTGCCGTTGGGGGCATAGAGTCTGTCTTGCTTTTCGGGACCATTGGCGTGGCCGCCTTTCACAAGCACGCTGGCTCCGCTCTCAGTGGCTATCCTGTGCGCAGCCTCGTCGCAGTCGGCGGCGTTGGCTATGCGCATGGCGGCCAGAGTCTCGGCCTCGGGCAGGTTGGGCGTGAGCAGCGTGGCCATGGGCATCAGCTCGTGGCGGAAGGTGTCGAGGGCATCGTCTTGCATGAGCCGCGAGCCGCTTGTGGCCACCATCACGGGGTCTACCACAAGGTGGGCGAAGCTGTAGCGTGCAAGTGTCGATGCTATGGCGTGTATGGTGGCTGCGTCGTTCACCATGCCTATCTTTATGGCTTGTGGGTGCAGGTCGTCCATCACTGCACTTATCTGTGCCGCCACCATAGTGTGGCTTACAGCCTCCACGCTCTCCACACTGAGCGTGTTTTGCGCTGTGATGGCTGTGATGGCCGACGCGGCGTAGCAGCCAAGAGCCGACATGGTCTTGATGTCGGCCTGTATGCCGGCACCGCCGCAGCTGTCGCTGCCGGCAATGGTAAGTGTGATGGGGTATCGCTTCATACTGCTGTGAAACTATTGTGCGGCCATGGCCGGGCTATGTAGGCTTGGTCATGGTCGCACTGGCCTGTGGTTGTCAGGCTGTTTGAGTGAGTTTGTCGAAGCATGCGTCCCAGTTTTTCCACACTGGTTCCATGCCTATGCGCTTCAGGTCGGCCTCCACTTGCTTGGCCGTACGCTCGTCGCTCACGTCGAATTGCGCAAGGGCGTTGGGGTAGCAGCAGTAGCCTCCTGGGTCGGTGTGGCTCTCGGCACTCATGGTGGTCACTCCGAGCGTGGCCATGTTGTTGCGCACCTCGGCTGTCTCGCGTGTGGAGTAGGATATGTCTACGTCGTGGTCGAATATGCGCATTGCGAATGTCACTTGCGCCAGCTCCCTGTCGGTCATCTCGACGTTGGGCTGGAAACCTCCGTTCTCGGCCTTGCGCATGCGTGGGAAGTTCACGCTGAACTGTGTGCGCCAGTATGTCTTCTCAAGGTAGCGCAGGTGGTAGGCCATCATGACAACCTCGGTGCGCCAGTCTTCAAGGCCGATGAGAGCGCCCATGCCTATCTTGTGTACGCCGGCCATGCCCATGCGGTCGTAGCCGTTCAGTCGCCACTCGTAGTTTGACTTCGGGCCGCGTGGGTGGTAAACCTTGTAGCGAGCCTCGTTGTATGTCTCCTGGAAGCATATCACGCCGTTGAGTCCGTGGTGGCGCAGTTCGGCGTAGTCTTCGGTGGCCAGTGGCATCACCTCTATCTGCAGGTTGTTGAAGTATGGTTTGGCCAGATCGAGCGAGCGGGCTATGTAGTCAACTCCAGCCTTGGCCGGGTTCTCGCCTGTGAGGATGAGCAGGTTGTCGAATGGCGCAAGCTTCTTTATGGCTTCATACTCGCGCACAATCTCATCTTCGGTAAGTATGGTGCGCGCCATCTTGTTCTGCACGTGGAAACCACAGTACACACACGAGTTGGCGCACGAGTTGGTTATGTATATTGGGATGAACATGTTGATGGTCTTTCCAAACCTCTCGCGTGTGTACATCCTGCTGAGCCGCGCCATCGGCTCAAGGTATTTGTCGGCGGCTGGCGACACCATGGCCATGAAGTCGTCAACGTCGCAGTGGCTCTTGGCCAGTGCCCGGCGCACGTCGGCGTCGGTCTTGGCCATTATTTTGGCTGTGGTCTCGTCCCAGTCTATCTTTCTTATTTCGTCTACGAACATTTCTTTCTGTATTTACATGTATATGCCTTTGTCGGAACCGTTATCCTCCGCAGAAGGCTTTCAATATAACTATGTCGTCGCCCTCGGCCAACTTGCGTGTGCTCCATTCGGCACGCGTCACCATGTCGTTGTTCACCGCCAGTGCCACGCCCTTGTCGGGCAGTTGCTGCTCTGCGGCAAGCTCGGCCACTGTGGTGGCTTGTGTGTCGGTGGGGGTGTTGTTTATCTTCACTCTCATGATAGCGTGGCTTTTAGTTGAGGAATGCGGTCAGTGGCGAACTTGCCTCAGCCTCAAGGTTGGCCGACTGTGACGGCAGTCCGGCCTCGTAAGCCTCACGCCCTGCCTCCACGGCTTTCTTGAATGCCTTGGCCATGGCCACAGGGTCGCCGGCCACGGATATGGCCGTGTTGACGAGCACTGCCGATGCTCCAAGTTCCATTGCGGCGGCAGCGTCGCTTGGCGAGCCAATGCCGGCGTCAACCACCACAGGCACCGAAGCCTCGTCGATGATGATGCTGAGGAAGTCGCGCGTGCGCAGTCCCATGTTGGTGCCTATGGGTGCGGCCAAAGGCATCACCGTGGCGGCTCCGGCCTCGGCCAGTCGCTTGCACAGCACTGGGTCGGCCTGGCAGTAGGGCAGCACGGTGAAGCCTTCCTTCACCAGCGCCTCGGTGGCCTTGAGCGTCTCTATTGGGTCGGGCAGCAGATAGCGTGGGTCGGGATGTATCTCCAGCTTGAGCCAGCTCGTGCCGAATGCCTCGCGTGCCATCTTGGCCGCAAACACGGCCTCTTCGGCGTTGCGTGTGCCAGAGGTGTTGGGCAGAAGCTGTATGCCCGGCTTGGCAATGTGGGCGAGCATGTCGTCGTCCTTGTCGCCGAGGCTGATGCGCTTCATGGCCATCGTCACCATCTGTGTGCCGGAAGCGGCTATGGCTTCGGCCATCACTGTGTTTGAACTGAACTTGCCCGTGCCGAGAAACAGCCGGGACTCGAATTCCTTGCCTGCAATAATCAGTTTTTCCATTGCTTTGGTTTTGTTTGGTTTAACCTGTTGTTGTTTGCAGGGGGCCTACGCCCACGCCCCGCTGCCAAAAGGGCTGCGTGGCGTTGTGCGCCTTAGTGGAAATAGAACGAGTAATCCCTACGTCGGCATTATCCGAATCAGGTGTTACGGGTATAATCTCAGCCCGGACAAACGTCCGAGCACCCCCATGGCCTTTCGGCCTTGTTTAAATTTTTGCAAAGATAGGCAAAAAGAGCGTAAGGCCAAGTGCTTACGCTGCCTTTTGTCATGGTTTTGTATTATTTAACGCCTTGAGCCTGCGCCTCACCTCACGTTTGCGCTTCATATAGTCGAGGCGTTCGAGTGCGTGGTTGCGTGCGCGCAGTATCTGGTAGCGGTAAACGGCGCATGCCAGCAGGAAGTAGGCCACGGCCTGTATCCACAGTGCGCGGTACTCCACGAGCACGTCGTCGAGAGTGGCTCCCATGGAGTTAACCCTCACGTAGGCTCTCACGCCAAACGTGGATGGAAAAAGCCATGCCGCCGTCTGCCACACGCCGGGGATGTTGCTCTGCGGCCACGACACGCCGCTGAGGAAAAGTAGTGGTACGGATGAGAACACCACGAGCAGCATCACGTTCTCGCGGTAGCGTATCATGCACGACAGTGTCAATCCGAAGAAGATGCACGCCAGCAGATAAGGCAGGAGCACGGCAAAGAGCGTGCCGGGGCTGCCTATGCACACGAAACTGAACAGGCGCGGTACAACCAGTGCCAAGTAGGCAGCGAGCACGATGTAGACCATAAAGTAGCACATCGACTTGCCGAACACGATGCGGAATATGCCCTGGTAGTGGCGGCTTATTGGCACGAGGTCTTTGTAGCGGTTGTTCTCGCGCGCTGTGCCTGCCGCCATGCCGATGCCAAGCAGCAGCGTCTGCTGGATGATGAGCATGAGCACTGCGGGCAGCACAAACGAGCCGTAGCCTCCGGCAGGGTTGAACATCGGCACTTCGTCGAAGTCGAGAGGCTTGGTGGTTATCTCGTCCTCGCGCCCGGTCTTGTTTCCGGCCAGTGCGGTCTGTATGTGGGCGTTCATGTCTTGGCTCACTGCGGTGGCCGTCTGGTATATGGCCTTGTAGTTGAGCATCACGCTCATGTCGCAATACACGCCCACCACGGCCTGTTGGCCACGGTTAAGACGTGTGGCGAAGTCGGCAGGCAACCTGTATATGCCGCTCACCTCGCGCCGCTCCACCATGGCCTTCGCACTCTCCATGTCGGGGGCGTAGGTGGCAATGCGCACGTCGGGCGACGCGTCGCAGTGCCTTGCAAACTCGCGGCTCTGCGAACTGTGGCTCTCGTCGACCACCGCCACAGGTACCTCGCGCACCACCTCGTTGTTGTATATCCACGAGTAGAGCAGGGGATAGGCTATAGGCACGAGAATGACGAACATGAGCACTCCCTCGTCGTGGAGCACCGTCTTTAGTTCCTCGAGCCACACGAGGCACGTGTCCTCTATGCTCTGCCACATCCTTTGTCTTATGCCTTTTATATCCATTGCGTGCGTGTTGCGCTTGTTGTTCTTCTTGTTTTTTTTGTGAGGTCGTATTTCCTCTATGCTGGAATTCGTATAGGGCAATTCCCGTTTTTCTTGTTTCGCCTATGGTATGTACACATACTTGAGCATGGCGTTCTTTATCTTGCCGAGCACAGGCAGCGGCAGCAGCATGAACACCAGCAGCGCCGCCAAGTGGGGCAGTGCGCCATGGATGGGATAGCCGTTGAGCACAGTGGTCTCATATATGATGAAGTAGTGGCGCAGCGGAAACAGCCATGCCAGTCCCTGCAACTCCGCATCCATGTTTGGCACGGGGAATGCCGAACCCACTATCGAGAAGCTAAGCACCGCCCACAACGAGCATATGCTCATTGACATGCGCAGCGACGGCAGCAGTCCGAAAGCGAACACACCGAAGCCCTGTGCCGGCAGTACTGTGAGCAGGGTGAGTACTATCAGCGACCATGTGCTTCCGTGGTGGGGAAATCCGAGATAGCCAAACACATAGTATGTGTATGCCAATGCCAGCGTGATGAACACCACCGTCTGCGGCAGCAGCTTGCCGACGATGGCCACCACGATGTTGTCGCCGGCAGTGGCGAGCCACTTCTTCGACCGTCCGAACTTCAGCTCGGTGCCTATGGAGTAGGCCGTGACGAGGAATATGAAGAGCATCATCACTCCGGGCACGAGCATCGTGGATAGATACACGTTGTAGTTTGTCCAGGGGTTTGCTATCTGGTGCAGGTCGATCTTAATCGGTTGCAGGAATGTCTGCGTCTGCGCGTCGGTCATGCCCTTTGCCCGTAGCGTGGCTTGGCCTACGGCGGCCGATCCGAGTGTGGCCACCGTCTTCATGTCGCGGAAGACCAGTGCGCCGGCGGTCACCGACGTCATCGAGTAGTAGAAAGATATTTTCGGTCTGCGGCTTGCCAGCAGATTGTCGGTCGTTCCCTTGGGCATATATAGAAAACCGTATATATGTCCGCGCTGCATGGCCTGGCGGGCTTCGGCCACCGAGGGGTAGTGCGCCACGATGCGCGATGTCTGGAATGCGTCGAGTCGGCGTGTCAGCGCGCGCGACGTCGCCGTGTTGTCGAGGTCAACCACGCCCACAGGCATCTCCATTGGCTGTCCCTCGTCCATCATCGATGTGAAGAACACCATGACAAGAGCGGGGAACACCACCATGCAAAACCCGTATATGGGGTTCTTAAGCAGTATGCGGCACTCGCGCTTGGCCACCTCAAGGATGTTTCGTGCTATTCCTCTCATCTTCGTTTTGGACGTGTTCTGAAAATTGGCTTTGATGTTTTTGCGGTGGATTTATCTAACCCACCCATAGCTTATGGGACGTCTTGTGAAAAGCGTGCGCCCACAGTGTGTTAGTCCTTCTTTATCACGAGCGACATGCCCGGACGCAGTCCATCGACCTTGTCCACGGGACGGGCCTTCACCTCAAATGTCTTCAGGTCGTACTGTCCGTTGGCCTTTGTGGCCTTCCACACGGCATAGCTGCCCTCGTCCTTCATGTGGTAGACCTTCATGCGCACCGTCTTGTTGAAAGCCGGCACGAAAGCGTCGAACTCCTTTCCAACGGCGAGTGTGCCGAGCTGGTCTTCGCGGACGTTGAACACGCCCCACATGTCGTTCATTATCGATATTGACATTATCGGCGACCCGGTGCCGACAAGCTCGCCCACCTTGGGGAAGATGTCGCTCACCTCGCCGTCCATTTGTGCCACCTGTACGGTCTCGTTTATGTACGACCCCACCTCGGCCACGGCGCCCTTTGCCCTGTTCACCTGTGCCTGTGAGGCCATCTTCTCCTCGCGTCGCGCTCCGTTGCGCGCCATGTCATACTGGCTCTGCGCAGCCTTCACCTGCGCCTCCATGGCCTTGTAGTTGGCCAGGGCCTCGTCGCGCTTCTGCGCACTCATCACGCCCTCGTCAAACAAGCGTTGCACGCGGTTGTACGACTTTTGGGCGATGTCAAGTCCGGCCTTGGCCTGTTGGAGCACCGAGTAGGCTCCGCGTATCTGCTCTTCGCGTGCGCCTTTCTGTGCCATCTCGCTCAGAGCGGCTGCCGCGTCCTCAGCACTGCGTGCCTGTGTCATCTTGGCCTTCACGTCGGGTGCGTCGAGTATGGCCAGCGTGTCGCCTGCCTTGACGAAGTCGCCCTCCTTGACTCTTATCTCCAGTATGCGTCCGGGCACTTTGCTCGACACTCTGTATTCCGTCACGTCCACTTGTCCTTGTATCACCTCAGGCTCGTGTCCGAAAGCGAAGTATCCTATTATTGCCACTGCCACTATCACAGCCGTGAAGCCGGCCACTGCGAGCAGTATGTTGTTGTGTTGCGATTTTGCTGACATGGTTATGTAGTATATGTAGTTGAGTGTGTGTCTTGTTGGTCTATGGTTGGTTTTATTGTATTGTGCCGAGTGCCTTGCGCAGGCTTGTGCGGCTTAGCTTGGCGTCGATTTCGGCATCAATCTTCTGCGACTGCGCCTGTAGCCATGCCGTCTGCGCCTCCATCACGGCGGCCAGTTGCACCACGCCCTCCTTGAAGCCAAGGTTGGCGCACCTCAGGTTCTCCTCGGCGCGGCTTGTGCTTGTGCGCGCCAGGGCCAGCTTCTTGTCGGCCTGTCCCACGCGAAACTTGTTTTGGCTCACTTGCAGGTTGGCCAGTTCGCTGGCCTCCTCATATTCCAGTGTGGCTATGGTGGTGGCGTTCTTGGCCGCCCTTATCTTGTAGGTCACGTCGCCCCAGTTGAATATTGGCACCCTCACGAGCACGCCCACGTTCCACGCTCCGCCGAATTTCTTTTGGAAGCCGTTGTACACGTTGGGGTTGCTCACCGAGTAGCCTCCTATGAGCATCACCTGTGGCAGTCCCTCGGCCTTTATCAGGTTGACGGCCTGCTTGCCCATGTCCACAGTGTTTTGCAGCATCTTCAGCTCTGGGCGGTTGTCGGGGGTGGAAGATAGTGGCGCGGCAGTGTCGTCTGCGGTGTCGGCCAGCGAGTCGCTGTCCTCGTCGGCCAGCTTGATGTTCTCGTCGAGTGGCAGTCCGCACCTTTGGCACAGCAGCATCTTGGCCAGCGCCAGTCCGTCGTTCACCTGTGTGAGCGTCATCTCGGCCTCGTTGGCCTTCACACTCACTGTCAGTCCGTCCGACCGTGTGGCCACACCCTCCTTTATCATCTTCTCAACGTCGCCGTCGAGCTTCTTTATCAGTTCGAGGTAGCTTTCGGCCAACTTCTTCTTGTGCGTCAGCGACACCACCGTCCAGTAAGCCTGTTCGGTGTCGTACACTGTCTGTTGCCTTTTGGCCTCGCCCGAATTGGCGGCCAACTGCTCGCCCAGGTCGGCCATGCGGTTAAGTGCGGTTATGGCTCCACCCATGAACACGGGCTGCGTCACCGTCACCGACGCGGCGAATATGTTGCGCGTGTCGGTGCGGAAGGCATCGACCACCGACTGTCCCTTGGCGTTCAGAGCCTGTGTGGCTTCGCCCAGTTTGTCGCCCATCTGGCTCATAGCCTGGTCGGCGGTGGTGCCGAATGGCGCCAAAGCTTGGTTGATGGCTGCCAGCTGCTCAGGTGTGAGACTTGCCCCGAAGTTCTGTAGGCTCGATGTTACTCCGGCGAAGGCCGTGCTGCCGATGTTGTTGAGCATGGCTTTCTGTGCGTCGTTGAGCAGAGAAATCTCCCTGCTGGTGTACAGGTATCCGCCCGTTGCGCTCACGTGCGGCAGATACTTTGTGCGCGCCGACTTCCTCGCGTTGGCGGCCATCTCCTGCTTTACCTTAGCCACGCCCATCTGCTTGTTGCCGCTAAGCGCCATGGCGCGGCAGCTGTCGAGCGTTAGCACGCGCTGCGCCGTGGCCACCGTGGGCATTGCCGTGGCGGCCATGGCCAGCAGTAGTATTGCGCTGTTCCTCATATTGTGTGTTGAAGTGTGCATGGTTGTGGGTGTCATTTCTGGTAGGCGAAGCTGCGCGAGCCTATCATGTTGCCGTCGGCGAATATGCTCACGGTGTATGTGCCTGTGCTCAGGTATTCGCCCACTTGCCAATACATCGTCACTGGAGTTTCCTCGCCCGAATACTCCACGCTCTTCTTCATCGAGTAGGCGATGTTGCGGTTTTCGTAGGCGAATGTGCCTCCGCCGTTCAGTGCGTCGCCCGTGGGTGTGGTTATCCTTACATATAATGTGCGTGTGCCGTTCTGTGCAGTCACGTTGCGTGCGATGCGGAAGTTCACCTCAATGCTCTTGCAGTCCTTGATTTTCTTCACGGGCTTGCCGTTCTTCTTCTTGGCGGTCATGGTTATGCCCGTCGCGTCGAGCTGCGCCGCTATTGCCACCTTTTGCGAGAGCGAAGCCTTCTCGCTGTTCAGTCCCTCTATCTGTCGTGTGGCCGTGGCGTATTCGCCCTTCATGCGGGTGTTCTCGGCCTTCAGGTTCTCGTTGAGCCTGTTGAGCGAGTCAATCTGCATCACATAGCTGCGCAGCACCGCCCTCACCGTGGCCAGCTCCTTCTTTAGTCGGGCTATCTCCCTTGCGTCGGTGCTCTTCACGTTCTTCAGCTCTTCGAGCAGCTTCTGCGTCTTCATCTGCTCCTGTGTGAGCTGCGCCACTATCGAGTCGTTGTTTATCTGCGTCTTCATCTCGCTGTATTGGCGAGCGAACTGCTCATACTCGTTCTCCATCTCCTTCTTGTCGAGTGCGGCCAGTTCCTTCATGTCCTCGTTGGCTTGCTTCTGCTTGTTGAGGCTCAGCGCGAGCCACGCCACCCCTCCTGCCAGCAGCACTATGACTATGGCGAGTGGTATGATGATTTTCTTGTTCATGGTTTTTGGGTTCGGTTGACTATCCTTTTTGTCTGTGCAAATTTAGGCCAATTAAACGGAATTTCAAAGAAAATGCACCGTCCATGGCTTATATGTCGCTCGTTTTAAAGATATTTACCGAAAAAAAGAACAAATGATAAGGGCTGTTCTGTAAATTAACGCCGTAACAAACAACAGGCAAGCTAATTTATGGAACAGCCCTTATAGAACAATTCTTCACTCTTCATTCTTCACTCTTCATTCTTCGCTCCATTCAGCATGGCGTTTATCTCCGCCTCGGTCTTTGTCAGCTTGTTGCGGCACAGTGCCACCAGCTCCTGCGCCCTTTTCAGTTTGGTCAGCATCGAGTCGATGTCGAGCGTACCGTTTTCCATTTGACTTACGATTTGCTCAAGCTCCTGCATGGCCTTCTCGTATTTCATGTTCTTGTCCATATATGTTATACCTTTTGGTTGTCTAATTGCTTGTCTACTATAGATGTCACTGTGCCTTTGGCCAGTCGTGTGGTCAGCCTGTCGCCCTGCCGCAGGGTGGTGGGGTCGTAGACGGCCTTGCCATTGAGCGTGGTGATGCTGTAGCCACGGTTGAGCTGCGTCTGGGGGTCGAGTGCGGCGCACCTCTGAGCCAGCATGGCCATGCGGTGGCTTTCCCTTGTCAGACGGCTGCGCATGGCCTCGCCCAGCGTCAGTTCAAGCCTATCCACGGCGTGCGCCTGCCGGTCGATGGCGCGGCGTGCGGCGTTGGCCGTGCGGCTCATCGCTTGGTCGAGCTTTGCCTCCTGGCGCGCCTTTGCGAGGGCAAACAGTGTGGGCAACCGTGCGTCGGTCTGTCGCAGCCGCATCCACTCCTTGTCCATGTGCGCCTGTGCCCATTGTCTTATGGTGCGGTTGGCGTTGTCTATCCTGTCGGCCACCTCTTTCAGGTTGGCAACGAGCAGTGCGGCCGCTGCCGTGGGCGTCTTCACCCTTGTGTGCGCCACGAAGTCAACCACCGACTCGTCGCGCTCGTGGCCTATGCCCGTGATTACCGGCAGGGGAAAGTTTGCCACATTCTCGGCCAGGCCCAGAGTGTCGAAGCCCGACAGGTCGCTTGTCGCTCCTCCGCCGCGTATTATCACCACGCAGTCGAAGTCGTCGGCGCGTGCGTATATGCGGTCGAGTGCGGCTATCACGCTCTGTTCCACCCGCTCGCCCTGCATGGTGGCCTCAAACAGTTCGACGCTGAAGGCGAAGCCCTGTCCGTTGTCGGCCAGCTGTCGGCAGAAGTCGCCGTAGCCCGCCGCCGTCTTGCTCGACACCACGGCTATCCTCTGTGCGAACAGTGGCATTGGCAGCCGCTTGTTCAGGTCTATCGTTCCATCGGCCTTCAGCCGTTCGAGTATCTCGCGGCGTCGCCGCGCCATGTCGCCCATGGTGAAGTAGGGGTCGATGCCGCCCACTATCCATGAGAAGCCGTAAGCCTCGTGGAAGTTTGCCCTCACCCACAGCAGTACCTTCATGCCTGGGCGCAGCGGTTGGCCTGTGGCTTGGGCAAACTGCCGCCCCACCTTGGCCCATGTCGTGTTCCAGCACTTGGCCGAGGCCTTGGCCACAGGCGTGTTGCCCCGGTCGTCCTTCTGCACCAGCTCCATGTAGCAGTGCCCATGTGGCGACTCCTTCATCTCCGACAGTTCGGCCTCCACCCAGTAGCCGTCGGGCATCAGCGTGTCGATGCACCGCCTCACGAGGTTGTTCAGCTCAAACAGTGTCAGCCGTTGGTTGTTGTCGTTCATGGTGTTTTGTTTGTAAAGGTGGCATTTTTAGAACTCACCTTAAAATAAAAAAACGAGAGGGGGAAGAGCAGTGTGCTTACGCATGAAGCCACAGCGTTTCCCCCTCGGATGCTTGGTGGCACTATATGAAGTGCCCCTTATGCGATCAGCCTTATGCCTTCGTGTCGCTTAGTCCCTCTTTCCGAACAGACGGAGCAGGTAGAGGAACAGGTTGATGAAGTCGAGATAGAGCGAGAGCGCGCCCAGCAGGGCTATCTTCTGCGCCGTCTCGCCAGTGCCTTCGGCGGCCATGAGCATGTGCTTTATCTTCTGGGTATCGTAGGCGGTGAGGCCGACAAACACGATGACGCCGATGTAGCTCAGTATGAGGTCGAAGCCAGCGCTGTGCATGAGGAACACGTTGACCAGTGTGGCTATGATGAGGCCGATGAGAGCCATGAGTAGAATGCGCCCCATGCCCGACAGGTCTTTCTTGGTGGTGTAGCCCAGCACTGCCATTGCGGCGAACGTGCCGGCCGTGATGAAGAACACGTTGGCTATCGACGCCATGGTGTAGGCCAGGAAAATCACCGAGAGCGTGGCACCGTTGATGGCCGAGTAGATGGCGAACATCAGCGTGGCCATGGGCATCGACAGTCGGTTGATGGCCGCCGTCACTCCGATGACGAGTGCCAGCTCGGCTATTATCAGGCCGAAGAACAGAGCCTTGTTGAATATTATCGCCTGGGCCAATGCCGGGCTTGAGGCCACGCCATAGGCCGTAAGGCCGGTTATCACGAGTGCGAGCGTCATCCACACATACACCTTGCGCATCAGTGCGGGGAAGGCTTCGGCCATGGGCAGCACGGTGTCGTTGCGCATTGAACTGCCGTCGAAGCGGAAATCTTTGTAGTCCATTGTTGTAGTCTTTTTTTTGTCGTTAATATATTTGTGCGTGCTGCACCGCCAGTGTGTGGCTTCCGCTTGCGGCTATGGTGCCAACGGGCGGAGAAAACAGAACTCGTTTCTGTCTTTTTCATTGCAGCTTATCTTATGCAAAGATAATCAATGGAGGCATAAGACCAATGTCGTGCTTGGTTAAGAATTATGAAAAGACCGAAGGCAAATGGTGAAAAAGACTTTTGGATAGAAAGAATTTTTGAATGAAGAGAGAAGAACGAAGGGTGAAGAATTCGTTTGCCCATGTGAGGCAAATAGATTCTTCACCCTTCGTTCTTCACTCTTCACTTAGAATATGTCAGTCGCCGTAGAACTTCCTTGCGGCGCGCAGCTGGTGGCGCATGATGCTTATGAACTCCTGGCACTCCTGAAGCAGGTTGAGGTAGACAAGCGATATCTTGAGGTTTTGCGTGTCGTGGTCGTTCTGCATGCGGTCGTAGTGGCGTTTGCGCACCACGCTAAGCTCGTCCTTTAGCTGGTCGGCCTCGTTGAGCACCGTGTCGTAGGCAGTGAACTGCCTTGTGGAGAGCATGGCCTCCGACCGCTCCATCAGCTCGCACATTCTGCGGCGCAGTGGCGTCAGCTCGTCGATGAACGACTGCGGCATGGGGTTGAAGTTGTTGGCCACGTGCTCAAGGGCCGGCTCAAGCATACGCTTCAGACAGTAGACAAACTGCTGGTCGCTGTTCACGCCCAGGTGATACCACGTGTTGCGCTCCACGGCCATCTCCATTGGCACGCGTCTCAGGGCGAGCAGCTCCTTGCGGCGGAACTTCTTCAGCTGGTCTTGCTCGTTGCGCAGGTTGCGCTTGGTCTTCGATAGGGTGTGCATGTTCTCGTCGGCCAGTCCGTCGAATATGCGGCACAGCTGCTCGCGGGCATAGCGGTTGACGAAGCTCTGCGTTCGCGACACGTGCTTGGTGAGCAGGTCCCACACGATTTCCGGGTCGCGTGTGCGCATCATCAGCAGGAACACGTCGTCCTTCTTCTCCTCCTTGGCCTTGCGGCTATACTGGATGTTGCTTCTTATGAGCAGGAACACCACCAAGGCCATGAACAGCAGCATCACCACGAAGCCGCCCCAGTGCATGAGCAGGCACACCACGGCTGCGGCCAAGAATGCCACTCCGGCGGTGATGAACCAACCGCCAATCACCGAGAACACTCCCGTGACGCGGAACACTGCGCTCTCTCTGCTCCACGCCCTGTCGGCCAAGCTCGAACCCATGGCCACCATGAATGTGACGTAGGTTGTTGAGAGGGGCAGCTTGTAGTTGGTGCCGAAGATGATGAGCATCGAGGCGAGCACGAGGTTTACTGCGGCGCGCACCACGTCGAACGCCGCGCCGTCGGCCAAGATGGCCTCGTTCTTGTTGAAGCGCGAGTCAATCCACTCGGTCACGCTCTTTGGCATGTAGCGCATCACGAAGGTGTTGGCGTCCTGTGTGGCCCTCACCACCGAGCGGGCGGCTCTCGACGAGCCGAACATCTCGTCGCCCTCGTCCTGGCGCGACAGGTCAACGCTGGTCTTCACCACATTCTGCGCCTTCTTCGACGTGGCCATGGCCAACACCATCACCACGCCGGCCAGCAGCAGATAGAGCAGCGGCGACTTGGCCGACGACATGAGCGAGGTCATCATGAAGCTGCCGGGGTCGCCCGAGCCGTTGGCCATATAGTCGCTGTATGAGTCGAGACCGGCCAGGGGCACACCGATGAAGTTCACGAGGTCGTTGCCGGCAAAGGCCATGGCCAGGGCGAAGGTGCCGAGCATCACGATGAAGCGGAACACGTTGACTCCCAATGCATGAACCAGCTGCATCACTATTGTCGAGGCAACAAACGTGCCGAGCATCAGCATGGGCGTGTTGGCGTTGATCCAGTCCTTGGTGGCCTCGGCTATGAATGGCGACCCGCCCAGTCCCTTGATGAAGATGAAGTAGGCGAGGAAGGTGAACGACACGCCGCCAAACAGGCCGACGGTGTAGCGCAGGTGCATCTTGTAGTTGAAGGTGAATATCACGCGCGTCACCCACTGCACTATCAGTCCGGTGACGAAGGCTATGGCCACGCTCACGAATATGGCGATGATAACGCTCAGCGCCTTGTCGCTGTTTAGCAGGTCGGGCATTCCGAGCGAGGGGTCGCTGTACATCTTGAACAGGGCAATCATGACCGTTGCGCCCAGAAGCTCAAACACGAGCGACACCGTGGTCGATGTTGGCATGCCCAGCGTGTTGAACACGTCGAGCACAATCACGTCGGTCACCATCACGGCCAGGAATATCAGCATCACCTCGTGAAACGAGTAGTTGGCCGGGTGCATTATGCCGTGGCGCGCCACGTCCATCATGCCCGCGCTCATCACCGCGCCTATCAACACTCCGAGCGAGGCCACTATGAGCACCGTGCGGAACTTGGCCACCTTGGCGCCTATGGCCGAGTTTAGGAAGTTGACGGCGTCGTTGCTCACGCCGACAAACAGGTCGAACACTGCCAGCACGAGCAGGAAGACCACAATTACAAGATAGATTGTTTCCATTCTTTTCTCTTTGGTTTCTTTTTTCTTTATGTATTTATTTTTCTCTTTCTTATCGGCGGCAAAGATAATCGCGGCGTGTTACAAAGGGCTTAAACACATATTTCATTGTTATTACAAAGCGTGCTATGCGGAAATTCCAAGGGCAATAACCAAGGCGGAGGCCACGAAAAAAGGCGCGGCGTTTCCGCCGCACCCATTTCCAGCAAAGTGCCATTCAATAGTCCTACGCTATGCAACTTGCCACGCCGAGGCTGGTGGCTATAGCCGTCAGCACGGCAACTATCACTTGCAACAGTGTCTTCCACGTTTCCTTGTTCATTGTCTTTTCCTCCTTTCTTGTCTTTAAAGTCGTTGATGTTCATTCTCTTATGTGTCTCTCTTGTTTGTCGTGTCAGGGCGCATGCTTTCCCTTTCACGCTTGCAAAGTTACCGCCTCGCCATGCGTGCCGTAAGGTTGCGTAACGTTAGCTACACTAAGCTACAGTAGTGGCCGATATGCGGCTTTCGCCCAAGCTCAGGCATTACAAATTACAGCTTACAGTGTCGTTGCGGCATTCTTGCCCCTATATATTATATAATGTTTGTATATATAATAAGGTATATCTATAAACTACTTTAGTTGCCAAATAAAAAAATAATGCTGTAATTTGTAATTTGTAATGGTGGCGTTCTGCTTCTGTTCATATCCAAGAGCATGCTCAAAAACGCCATATGCTACAAGCCTGTTTTCCAGCCTCTTTGCGGTGCCCATTGAAAACGGCATGTTTACGACCCGTAAGTATGCCACTTAGCCATCGTAAATGGCATACTTACGGGTCGTAAACGGCACACTTACGATTGGCGGGCGACACAAAGGCTCTGCACCACTCGCAAAGCCACCTACCAGTACCCTTAAATTCTTCACTCTTCACTCTTCGTTCTTCATTTAAATTCTTCACTCTTCACTCTTCACTCTTCGCTTAAATTCTCTATCTTTGCACCATGCCAGAACCATTAGCAGAAAGGATGCGCCCCCACACACTCGACGACTATGCGGGGCAGAAACACCTCGTGGGGCCGGGAGCACCATTGAGGCGCATGGTGGAAGGCGGCAGTGTGCCGTCGTTCATACTGTGGGGCCCGCCGGGAGTGGGCAAGACCACCCTGGCGCGCATAGTGGCGCAGATGCTGGGGCGGCACATGTACACGCTGAGCGCAGTGACCAGCGGCGTGAAGGACGTGCGCGACGTCATCGACAAGGCGCAGCGCGGACGCTTCTTCGACTCGCAGCCCCCAGTGCTCTTCATCGACGAAATACACCGTTTCAGCAAGTCGCAGCAAGACTCGCTGCTCGGAGCGGTGGAGCGCGGCGTGGTCACTCTGATAGGAGCCACAACGGAAAACCCCTCGTTCGAGGTTATACGTCCGTTGCTGTCGCGCTGCCAGGTCTACACGCTCAAGCCGCTCGGCAAGAACGACCTTATGGAACTGCTCGTGAGGGCTGTGACTAAAGACACCGTGCTAGCCCCGATGCACGTGGAGCTGAAGGAGACCGACGCCCTGATGCGCTACAGCGGAGGCGACGCGCGCAAGTTGCTCAACATCCTGGAGACGGTGGCCATGGCCTCGCCCGAGGGGCAGCCCGTGGTGATAACCGACAGCCTGGTGGCCGAGCGCATCGAACAGTCGCCGGCGGCCTACGACAAGGGGGGCGACATGCACTACGACATCGTGTCGGCCTACATCAAGAGCATTCGCGGCAGCGACCCCGATGCGGCCATTTATTGGTTGGCCCGGATGATCGACGGGGGCGAGGACCCAAAGTTCATTGCCAGGCGGCTCGTGATAAGCGCGGCCGAGGATATAGGCTTGGCCAACCCCAACGCCCTGCTCATGGCCAACGCCGCCGCCGAGGCGGTGGAGCGCATAGGCTGGCCTGAGGGGCGCATACCTCTGGCCGAGGCCACGGCCTATCTGGCGGCTAGCCCCAAGAGCAACTCGGCCTATCTGGCCATCGACAAGGCTTTGGCCGAGGCCAAGCGGTCGGGCGCGCTGCCCGTGCCGCTGCACCTGCGTAACGCTCCCACCGAGCTGATGGCGCAGCTGGGCTACCATGATGGCTACAAATATCCCCACGACTACCCCAACCACTACACTCCGCAGCAGTATCTGCCCGACGCGCTCACTGGCGCCTCGTTCTGGCAACCGCAGGAAAACCCGGCTGAGGACAAGCTGAGGCGAGGACTGGAGGAGCGAAAACGCACTCTTTGAGTGAAGAATGAAGAACGAAGAGTGAAGAATTTAATTGCATATGTGGCAGGAAGCCACGGGAAGCTATGTGGCAACTTAGTAGGCGCTGCGTCCTCGCTGCGCCCGAAAAAAAGTGAAGCCCCGGTGCCTGTAGGAGCCACGGTGCCTCGCCGTACCATTCACTTCCGTGGAGCCAACAAGGCAATTTAGTAGGCGCTGCGTCTCGCTGCGCCCGAAAAAGAGTGAAGCCACGGTGCCTCGCCGTACCATTCACCCCCGTGGAGCCAACAAGGCAAATTAGTAGGCGCTGCGTCTCGCTGCGCCCGAAAAAGAGTGAAGCCACGGTGCCTCGCCGTACCATTCACCCCCGTGGAGCCAACAAGGCAAATTAGTAGGCGCTGCGTCTCGCTGCGCCCGAAAAAGAGTGAAGCCACGGTGCCTCGCCGTACCATTCACCCCCGTGGAGCCAACAAGGCAACTTAGTAGGCGCTGCGTCCACGCTACGCCCGAAAAAAAAGTGAAGCCACGGTGCCTGTAGGAGGTACGGCGCCTCGCCGTACCATTCACTCCCGTGGAGCCAATATGGCAAATTAGTTGGCACTGCGTCTCGCTGCGCCCAATCAAAGTGAGCGATAGTAGAAACATCGTCCCGTCCACTAAGCTTTCAGCAAACCAACCAAACCGACAACCAAAAAAGAAACATAGACTTATGCAACCCGACACGACGCTGCCAGCAGTGCAGCAAGCAATAGAATTTCTCGGCACATTCGCCTTCGCCATCTCCGGCATCAGGCACGCCGCCGCCAAACAGTTCGACTGGTTTGGCGCTTACGTGTGCGGAGCGGCAGTGGCCATAGGCGGTGGAACGATACGCGACGTGATGCTCGGGGGCACGCCCTTCTGGATGACTAGCCCCTCTTATCTGCTTTGCACCGCCTTGGCCCTGGCCGTGGTGATTGTGTTCGGACGGTGGATGGAGTGGCTTAGCAACGCCTGGTTCGTGTTCGACACGCTCGGACTGGGACTGTTCACCGTGGCTGGACTGCAAAAAAGCCTCGACTGTGGACAACCATACTGGGTGGCCATAGTGATGGGCTGCATCACGGGAGCCGCCGGGGGCGTGATACGCGACGTGCTGCTCAACAACGAGCCTGTCATATTCCGAAAGGAAATCTACGCCATGGCCAGCGTGGCCGGCGGACTGGCCTATTGGGCGGCGGTGGCTCTGGCCGTGCCTGTGGCGGCGGCCTCGGTGTGGGGCTTCACCGTGGTGGTGGCCATACGCTTCCTCGCCGTGAGGTTCCATATCTCGCTGCCGCAAATGAAGCATTTCTGAAAAAAGAACTATTATGCGACACGCAATAGCCGCCATGGCGGCACTGGCCTTAACACTGGCCACAACGGCAAAAACTCACAGGGTCGAGGGGCAACACGTGCGTTACACCTTTAGGGTGGAGCTGACCGACAAGCATGGTTGCGGCTTCACCATTGGCGACCCTTCGCCTTATCTCTCGCCCAAGGCCATTGAGCGCAGGGCGAGGCAGCGGTTGCCCATCGACTCCACCGACCTGCCCGTTAGCCGGGTCTACCTTCAGCGTATTGCCTCCGTGGAGGGCGCAAGGGTGGTGGGTGCAAGCCGATGGAACAACACCGTGCTGGTGTCTACCGCCGACACCGCCACGCTCGCAAGCCGGTTGGCCGCGATGGAGTGGGTGAGGGCGTGGCGCATGGTGGCACAGCAGGCCGACACTACCATGGCCGAACCTGTGCGCAAGCCCTGCCGCAAGCCACTCGACCCCACCGACTCCATGGCCGTGGCCTCGCGTGAGGCTTCGCTGCGGCAGCTCGATGCCATAGGCGCAATGGATTTGCACCGCCAGGGACTGCGCGGACGGGGCATGGTCGTTGCCGTGCTCGACGGTGGCTTCATGAACGCCGACTGCATACACGCTTTCGCCAACACGAGGATTGTCGCCATGCGCGACTTCGTGACCCTTGGCCAGCCCGAGGCCATTCACTCCACCGACCATGGCACACGTGTGCTTTCGGCCATGGCCGCCAGTGAGCCGGGGGTGTATGAGGGCAGTGCGCCCGAGGCCAGCTATGTGCTGCTGCGCTGTGAAGACAGGTGCGCGGAGCAGCTCGTCGAAGAGGACTACTGGGCCATGGCCGCCGAATGGGCCGACTCTGTCGGGGCCGACATCATCAACAGTAGTTTGGGCTACACGCGTTTCGACAACCACATCGGCGACCATCGCTACCGCGACATGGACGGACGCTCCACTCTCATCTCGCGCACGGCTTCCATGCTTGCCGCCAAGGGCATCGTGATGGTCGCCAGTGCCGGCAACGGCGGCATGGGCCCGTGGAAAAAGATTGCCTTTCCTGCCGACGCCTTCGACATTCTGACCGTGGGGGCTACTACTCCTCTGGGCGACAACGCCCCGTTTAGTGGGGTGGGCCCGACGCAAGACGGCAGGGTGAAGCCCGATGTGATGGCGCCGGGCAGTCCGGCCAACTTGATTTCGGGGTGCGGCGTGCCTGTGCAGGACATCGGCACTTCGTTTGCCGCTCCGCTCGTGTGTGGGGCGGTGGCTTGCCTGTGGCAGGCGTTGCCCCGTCTCACCGCCACTGAGATAATCGACCTCGTGAGGCGCAGTGGCGACAATCACGACCATCCCGACAATGTGTTCGGCTATGGCACGCCCGACTTCCGAAAGGCTTTGGAGCTTGGCCGAGCCTTAAATCTTGGTCGCTCCTTAAAATGACGCAAGGAGCTTCCGTTATATCGTTGACAATGCTCTTGTAGCAGAGGAAAACTTGTAGGAGGTACAGTGCTTCGCACCATTCCCACCCCATGAATCCAACAGTGCAAAATTAGTAGGCACTGCGTCCTCGCTGCGCCCGACCAAAGAGTGAAGCCACGGCGCACATAGGAGATACTGCGCCTTGCCGTACCATTCTGTCTCATGAAGCCAACAAGGCAAACTTAGTAGGCACTGCGTCCTCGCTGCGCCCGAACTATTTCAATCTGCTTCTTTTTTTTTTAGGACGATTTACTTTAAAATACCAATCTCTTCCTCTATACATTAATAGAAAGAACCCTTTTCTTTGCAGGCTGCCGCCTTTTTCGAGTCAATTCTCCCATATTTTCGTATGTCGTCTCACAATCCAATAATACGCCGTTCAACCCTAAGAAAATGTATATTGCACCCTTGTTTCTTGGCTGTTTTGTCCGTAAAGCGGAAAATGTTGCAGAAATATTGCAAAAAAGTTGCAGAAAAGCTTGTTTGGTAATGCAAAACGCCTTACCTTTGCATCCGCTTTCGAGAAC
>CAVKUV010000011.1:1236-63420 GCA_963659505.1 Lachnospiraceae bacterium | reverse complement strand
ATGCAAAGATACTAAAATTTGGAGGATTTTCCCAAACCAATTCCTTTTGACTATAGCATGCGTAAACGGCATAGTTACGAAATGGCTAACACCGCCCCACTAACATGCAAGCATACACATCATACATTAAGTGACGGTAAATTACGTGAAAAAGCATTATCTTTGCATTATCCTTACACTGGGACAAGACTACAATCATACACACGTGCGGCACGCAACATACAATAGGATTAATCGGATTATGACATCGGCAAGGCTTCTTGGTGGTGTGGCAGCTTTTGTGGCAGCCATACTCTTGGCGGCATGCAGCAAGGATGACGGCATGAACATGCTCAACGACGACAAGCTCTGCGAGGCCGTTTGCCACAAAGACTCCGCCCTGGCCTTCTACGCTAGGGTTGACAGCAACGCCCATTTCACCGACGACGAGCGGTTGCGCTACGGGGTGCTACGCCTCGCCTACGACTACCACAGCGGACGCGTCGGCGAGACCGACTCACTGGCCATGGCCGTGGAGCAGGGTTTCGCCGACGCGTCGCCGCTAATGCACGCCACTGCTCTCGTCAGCGCAGGCTATGCCTACGAGCGCATGACCGAAGACGACAAGGCCCTGCCCTGCTATGTCGGCGCGGCAAACTGCCTCAAGGACGGCGACAACCCCAGGCTGCTAAGCATAGCCTACGCCCGCTGGGGATGGCTGCTCAAGGTGGAACCTCCCTACACCGACGGCATCGTCAAACTGGAAATGGCCGAACGCCAAGCCGCAAAACTTGACGACTACAACTGGCTGTCGATGATAATCGGAATGAAGGCGTGGTGCTACACTTTCGCCTACCACTTCGATGAAGCGCACGCCACATTCGACAAAGCCTTAGCCATAAGCCGCAAGCACCACTGCTCCAACCTCGGATGGTTGCTCAAGGGCAAGGCATCGGCCTATGAGATGAACGAGGAGCACGAGCTTACGCTAAAGTATCTCGAACAGGCCATCGCCGCCAACAAGCACATGGACAAGGCCCTGTTGGGCATGAAGGGACGGTGCTTCATCTATCTGGGGCGGCTCGACTCGGCGCGCATATACGTGGACAGCGCACGGCTCGACAACCGCTACTACGAGAAGGCCACATACTACGACGAACTGTCGATGATAGCCGAACGCGCCGGACGGCTCGGCGAGGCTCTCAAGTATCGCCGGCGCTTCGAGGCGTGCGTCGACTCGCAGTATGACGAAGACCGCAAACTGGCCCTCGCACAGGCCGAACGCCGCTACAACTACGCCATCGTACAGACCGAACGCGACCACTATGCCCTCGACAGCCAGCGCAAGACGGCCTTGAGCGTGGCCTTGGCGGCAGTAATCGTGGCCTTGGCCATCGTGGCCCTCTACATACACCAACGCTACCGCCGACGCACCCAAGACGCACTGCGCATGAAGGACGACCTGCTCGCTCAAAGCCTCGCCCTAGTCAAGGAGCGCGGCCTGCAGCTGATGCGCACCAAGCAGGAGGCGCAAGACAAGGAGCTGGAGATGCTCGCCAACCTAAACGACAAGGACGAGCAGCTCGTGAAGCTGCGCCAGCAGCAGCGCGAACTGAAGGAGAGCATACTGCACACCAACGACGTTATACGCAAGATAGAGAACATACGGCGCATGAACGAGGCCAAGAAGATTGCCTCGGGCAAGTCAATAGCCCTGTCGCCCGACGAGATGCAAAACCTCATCGACTCGACCAACCTGTGCTACGACAACTTCGTGGAGCGGCTCCGCCAGCGGTTTGGCGAACTAAGCGCTGACGACCTCTGCCTCTGCTGCCTGCTCAAGCTTGGCGTGGGGGCGCAAGACCAGAGCCTGCTGCTCAACACCACCGACTCTACACTACGCACGCGCAAATACCGACTGAAGAAAAAGAAGATGCAGCTGGCCGACGACTACGGCACACTCGACGACTTCATGCGCGTGTTCTGACAAACATTTCTTGAAGCTTACGCTTTTTGGTACGGCGAGGCGCCGTACCTCCTACCCCATTGCCCCCATTGACACTTTTTTGCCAATGCGTAATCGAGCATACTAAAAATGTGCCGTGGCAAACACGTATTTGCCACGGCACACATCAAACAAACATTACTATGTGACATTAGCGCACCATGCGCTTCACCGTCTTGCCACCTTTCTTCACTATATACAATCCTGGGCGCAACTGCGACTCAGGCACCTTGCAGCCCGACAGGTCGTAGTATGCCGTGCCTTCGCCCGTAGCCTTGTCGGCTATCGTCGCGTCGATGCCAGTGCTGGTGGTCGGCAAGGCTATCGCCGCCGAGTTGGCCACGCTGCAGTTGGTGGCGTCGTCCTTGTCGTAGCCATATATGTAGGCTATCACCTGCATGTTCTCGCGCTTGTAGTCGTCGCGCAAGTTAAGGCTGCAAGTGTAGTCATACTCGTCGCCGTTCCACTCTATCTCCTCGCCCCATGCGTTGTTTATCGAGCGGTTGACGTGCTGGTGCACGTAGTTCGACACGCCGCCGGCCTGGCTGCGCGCCGCTATGTCGTTCTCCACCAGCGTCACCACGATGCGCGGGTTGGTCGAGGTGATGTCGGCCTTCGAACGCTCACCCTTCACGCGCACGTTCACCTGCTTGTCGTTAACACTGTCTATCTCGGCTGTGATGTCGAGCGACACGAATGCCGGCTGCGCCATGCAGTAGTCGATGTAAAGCTCGGCCTCCGACTGCGTCGATGGGCATATCACCGCCGTCGAACCGCCAAAGGGCATGCGGTCAACCATAAGTGCCGGGGCGTAGGTCGATCCGCCGGCGTTGTAGAACCACAGGTAGCCAGTGTCGTAGACGGTGGTGAGCCAGTCGGTGTAGTAGCCTGAGTGGTGGCATATCACGTTGAGCCTGTCGCCATACTTGCCGCTCTCCAATATGTTGTGCAGTATGTTGGCCATGCGCGGACAGTTGGGGCAGTCCTCGGTGGTGAACTCCTCCACAAGCACATTGTGGGTGTAGTCGTGCCTTGCCACGGCTATGGTGTCGCTCAGCGTGTTGTCGTCCATGTTCTCGTCGTCGCCCTCGTTAAGCTTCGACAGCGTCACCGTAACCTTGCGCTTGTCGGGCGTGGCCTCGGTTATTGCCGGGCGCACGGTGAACTCCACCATCTTCTCTTCGTCGTAGGCCAGTGTGGTGTCGACGTGGGCCACACAAGGCTCGTCGATGCCATCGACGGTAGTGGTGAAGTCGAAGCCCGTGACGGTCTGCGTGGCAATGTTGCGCACCGTCGCACTAACCTTCAGCGTACCCTTGTCGCACACAAACACGTCTTGCAGACTAATGCTCTTCAAGGCGAGGTTGAGCTTGGGCAAGTTGTCGCCATACACGAGAGCCTCGATGCTGAGCACGCCCTCCGAGCTGCGGTCTTGCCATCCCTCGTCGGCTATGTTGGCGAAGAAACCGCCCGTCTGGCCTGGGGTTACTATAGACAGGCCATAGGCCGAACTCTTCTGGTGGTAGGAATAGCCTATGTAGAGGCTGTCCTGCACATTGGCAGGCACGGTGTAGGGCTGCTTCAGTCCCACGCGGTTCCATCCCTTATACAAGTCAGCCTTGGTTAGACTGCCTTCGGCCAGGTTGTCGCCGTCGATCGACGTGCGCACCCACACCACGAGACTGTCGATGTTGAGCTTCGACACGAGTCCGGCGCAGATGGAGTCGATATGGCAGTTGGCGTAGGGCTTCATGTCGCTTGCCGACAGGCCGATGGCTCCCGACACCCAGATGTTCTTCTTCGACGAACCCACGGTACCAGCCGACGCGAGCCGTCCGTCGCAGTAGCCCAGATGCAGTCCGCTCACGTCTTGCGCCGTTGCTGCGGTGGCCATGCATGCCAAGGCCAATAGTGATAGTATGTTCTTTCTCATTTTTCCTCTTTTTTATACCGAGGGGGACAGTGGCCTCAGTCGGCACTGTCCCCCATGGGTCGATATAGTCTACTATTTGCGCATTACCTTAGTCGTTGAGCATGTGCCGTCGGCATACATCGTGCGCACAATGCTTATGCCCTTGGCCGGGGCGGCAATCTGCTTGCCAGTCAGGTCGTAGGTCTCTTGGCGCACCACCTGCTTGCCGTTGGCTGCTCCGGTTGCCTGTGCTTGGTTGATGCCAGTGGTGGCGTTGTTCCAAGCTTCCTTGGTCCACACGAACACGTCGTCGAGCTTAATGAGCCAGTTGCCCGTGCAGTCGTGGTGGCGGAACACAGCCACGATGGTCTTGCCGGCATACGGTGTGAGGTCGATGTGGTTGAACGACCATGTGTCAACCTTCGTAGAGTCGAGTGTCTCCGAGAACACTGCGGTCAGGTCGCCCAGCTTGTCGGGGTCGGCCACCTCTTCCTGCGTTGCTATGTACACGCTGTAGTGGTCGCCGGCACGACGCTTGCTCTGCTCGGCAGCATACCAGCTCAGCTCAGCTCCGTCCTCAGGCACTTCGATGAGCGGCGAGAAGGTGTAGTTGTTGGGCGTGATGTCGCCGTTGTAGTAGCTGTAGGATGCCGATCCGAGACACTGCTTGCCGCTATGGCAATACTCGGGGAAGTCGCCGCCGAAGAGGTTGTAGCCAAGGTTCCAGCCCTCACCGTCCTTGTCGGCGTCGTAGGTTGACCATCCGTAGGCGTCGTCCTCAAAGTCACCCACGAGGATGTAGCCCTCCGAACTTTTTGCCACGCCTGTGCAAGCCACCTTGAAGTCGCCGGCATTGGTCTTTATGGTCAGCGTGTCGCTATATTCGCCAGGTGCCGTGGGGTAGAACCACAGTGTCACACTGAGGGTCTTGCTAAACTGTGCACTGTCGGAGGGAACGATACCGTAGAATGATCCTGCCTGTGGTATGTCGGTCACCTTGAGTGGCTTGCTGCCCAGGTTGTTCAGCGTCACAGTGGCCGTGGTGTAGCGGTTGTAGCCCACGAAGGTCGAGTCGAATGTGGCCTTGTCGCTAACCAGTTCGGCGTTGTGCTCGTCGAAGTCCATTATCTTGAGCTTCAGGTTGCGTATGGCCATGCGGTCTTCGCCGTCATACTGCGAGTCACCGTTCTGGGTGTACATGAACTTGATGTAGTGGTCGCCCGGTATGCACTGCAGGTACGACGACCAGAACTCGTCGGATGCGAACATCGCTTCAGAACCAGCGTCGGCGTTGCGTCCGCAAACGCTCTTCGAGCCAGTGTTCAATGGGTGGCTTATCTCAACCGTACCATAGTCGGTGGTATACCAGTTGCCAGCCTCTGTAGGCTCCATTGCGTCGAAGTCGCCGTCCCACGAGAGAATACCTATCTTGCCCTCAGGCACAGTGAACGATGCTGTGAACGATGACGTGTTATACTCGGTGTCGGTCACCTTGGCCGTTGAGTTGTAGGCCACGCCGTCCTTCACGATGAATGGGTGGCTTGCGTCGGTGGTGAAGGTGAAGTCGCCGTCGGCAACTATGCTCTGATAGTCGGGCATGTCGCGCACCAGTGCCTTCAGCGTCACACTGTACAATCCTGCGTTGGTCTCTATGTTGGCCGTGGCAACATAGTCGCCGGCTTTGGTGGCCGACAGCTCCACGGGCAGAGTCAGCGTCTGCATGGTAGCCACGCCATAGCTGTCGCTCGTCACGGTGAACACCTGGTCGCCATCGATGGTCACCTTGCTCACCTTGAGCTGGTTCTTGCCCTTGTTTACGATGGTTATCGTGCCTGTGCCTGTTGCCGGAGCGTCGTCTTCCACGATGAATTGTCCGAGGTCAACCGTAGGAGTCTTCAGCTCGGCTGCGTCGTCGGCCAGGTCAGCCAGGTCGAGGTTAAGGTCGTACACGTAGAGGCGGTTGTTTGGGTCGCCCGTGTAGTAATAGCCGTCATACTGGAAGCGCACCACGTGGTCGCCAGGGGCAAACTCCACCTTGTCCGACAGGTCCTCGTTGGCTCCGGTGAAAGCCGAGTAGTTTTCGTCGTCAACAAACACGCCGCCGGCGTTGTAGTAATAGTAGTTGGAGTTGTTGCTCACGCCCTTCCACGAGAAGGTGCCGAGCTTGCCCTCAGGCACGGTGAACTTGGCATACAACTTCGACGACACTCCACCGTAGCCCTGTGTGGCCGATGCAGCCACAACGGTGCCGTCGGCGAGCGTGTCGACTACAAAGGGATAGTCGATGTCGGTGGTCAGAGTCAGGTCACCCCCCTTCACCGCTGCCGAATAGTCGGGATAAGGCATCACACTGCCGGCCAACTGCACCATGAGCGGCTCGGCGTCCTCACCCTCCCACTCTATGGTGGATATGCCTTCATAGTCGCCGGTGGTCTTGCCGTTGAAGTTTATGGTGTATTCCTGCACGCTCTGTCCAGCCAAAGTGCCCGACACGGGCGACACGGAGAACGCGTCGTCGTCGCTCTCGGTCTCAATGGCGAAGTCGGTGGCGTCGTTGCCGAGGTTGGCCACGGCGAAGGTCTTGCTCACTGTGTAGTCGGGGAAGGTCGAGCCGAGGTCTACCTTGCTGGTCATGGCCACGAGTTTGGCTCCTGCCGACGGCTTCTGTATGTAAATGCGCTTGAAGGCTTCCTGGGTGCCGTAGCTTTGGCTTCCGTCGGGCGAGTACATGAAGGCGCACACTGTCTGGTCGGTTGTGATGCGGTCGAAGTCGCCCTCAACGGTAAACACCAGTTCGTTGTCGGGAGCGAGCTTGCCAGTGTCGTCCACCGATCCGCACATCAGCACGGCTGGATATGTTCCCCAAAAGTCGCCGCAGATGGTTGCCTCGGCGAAGCTCGACTTGGTGGGTATGGTGATGGTCTTCTTCGCTGCGTCGTAGGTGCCCGATATTGGGTAGTCGTGGGCTGGCGACCATGAGGTGGGGTCGTAGAGGTTGAAGAAGTTTGTAAAGGTCACCTTGGTGCCGTCGATGGCAACACCTATATTATATGGCAACACGTCACCGCCGTCCTTCACAAACGAACGGCTTGTGTAGTACGACTGCGCCACGGTGAAGTAGGCTACGGTGTCAACGGCCTCGCCCACCCTGTTGAGCTGCTTGCCCATGCGCGCCTTCACGGCTTGCAGACGACTGCCCTCCACGGGCAGTGTGGCCTTCTGGCTCTTCACCATCTCGCCCATGCTGGCTTTGTCAAACTGCCGCTGGAGCGAGAGGGGGTTGAAGTTCTTTGGCATCTCAAACTTCTGGGGCGCACCCTTGGCCTTCAGGGTCTCGGCCGATATGACCTTCTGACCCGTCGCCGCCGTCTGGGCTGCCGCCATCATGCTGCCGCCAAACAGCAGCGAAAGAAAGAATAGATTTCTCATAAGCTTTCCTCTTTTT
Source organism: Lachnospiraceae bacterium (assembly GCA_963659505.1). Lineage (GTDB taxonomy): Bacteria > Bacteroidota > Bacteroidia > Bacteroidales > Bacteroidaceae > Prevotella. Next base: position 56,079 of record CAVKUV010000011.1, on the reverse strand, counting down.
TAGTTAAATGTCATGTGTGTTGTTACGTTTCGGTTGCAAAATTACACAGTTTTAACCGTTCAGGCAACACAAAGACACTGTTTCGGCATAGACAAGCACATTTTGCAGCAATCGTGGCTAAGTTGTTGTCATAAAGCGCATTATTACCGTTTTGCCATGTGTTAACATATAGACAAGCCCCCATTTTGCAGCAAATTCGGCGAATACCACGCGTTAATTCTTTCTATTTGTTATCAAGTAGGCAACGTAAACATAGAAATCGAAAGTCACATGCACGTGACCGTCGCCGCCATGAATAATTACAGTCGCATGAAGGGCATAGGAGGTACGGTGCCTCGCCGTACCAAAAAGCGCTAGCTTTAACCTCAAGCAGCACATTGGCAAATTAGTAGGCGCTGCGTCCTCGCTGCGCCCGAAAAGCTGCGCTATTTTGATTTTTTTTGGATGGGAGCAGGTTGCTTCTTTGTATGGGCGCAGCGAGGACGCAGCGCCTACTAAGTTTGCCTTGTTGGCTTCTTTGCGGATGTGTGTTTTCGCTCTGCCGAGCGAATGGTACGGCGAGGCGCCGTACCTCCTACATGCTCCGTGGCTTCACTTGATTGTATGAAACAGAAAACCTCGATACGTGAGCATCGAGGTTTTCGTTCAACATAAAAATCGTGTTATGAAAAACACTTGTATTTTTTTTGCCGTCACTTAGCGGTTGCTAAGAGATGCTCATTGCACGCTTATTGTGGTTTGGTTGCGACGGGACGGATGGGTAAGCCGAAATTACGCACACTATAACCTATTGATACGCCAAAGTCTTGGTCGAATTGGAGGTAGTATGCTTGCATTTTTCCTTTGAGCGTACTAGACCAATAGTCGCCATATTTATCTCGATTCTCAAGATCTGTACTGCTATAATGGCCCGTAGTGGGGATAAATATCGATTTTTTGTTCTTCTTACTAGTCACCCTATAACCACTAACATTTCCCACAGTTTTCCATGTCCACGTGCAGTTGTCTGTATTGCAGAGTTCTTCAAAATCGCTGTTGGTAGGCATACGGAACTCTCCTTTAGATGTCACATAGGCGACATCGTCCGCTTTATCAAGGGTGGTCATTTGGTCGAAATCGTTGTACTTAGTAACATCATATGATGATGTTCCATACTTATACGTTGACCAATCATAGTCTGTCTTGGTCGCCGTCTCGCCCCAAGCATAGTAATTGCCAGATTCCGTTTCTGTGGTTGCGCCAATGTTTGTCTTGGCCCAAAGCAGACCGCTGGGCAAACCAAGGTCTACAAACGTGTAGCCACCGATGGTATAGTCTTCGTCTTTCTCAAGCTTTTGGTCTGTGCTGTTATAGCGAAGAAGAATGGCAGTCACGCCGGCACGGGCGACAGAAAAGTCATCATATGTCACCGTATATGTATCATCACCACTATTCAGCTTTATATTCACGCCACTATAGTCGCCCGTAGCCAAAGGCAGATAGAACACGCCGGCTTCACCCGTGTTGGCATTTTGGAATTTGAACGTGACATTCTTATCATTATCAAGCGCTTCATCGCCAGTCGTTATTTCTGGATTATCTTCTGTCAAGTCGGCAATGGTGAATTCGCCCGCCAGCTGCTTTTCGGAAGTGACGGTTATATTTCCACTAGCTGCAGGCATATAGTCGATGCGTATTACAGCCAAGCCGCCGATATGCTTGAACGTAGTAATGTTGCCATTCTCTATTTTGCCGACCATGGGGATGTTGCAGCTGTTCGTGGGGTAAGTGGTGGTGCCGTCTGCAGTCGTCGAGAATACTTTGCTGTCTACTGTAGTATACTTGTATGAGTTAGGCAGACGGTATGTGAGTGCATTTGCATCGGTAAACTCATGTTTCTGTTCCTCATCGTAGGGATACACTGCATAACTTCCAAGTGTGCTGCCCTCATCAATATCGCCGGTGAAATCTGCGGTAGTAGAACCAGTCGTTGCGCTCGTGGTGAGTTTTGCGCCTGAATAAGTGTCGCCGCTCACTGTCTGCACAAATATTGCCTCCCCTTTGTGCCAAAAGAGAGACGCATTGCTGTTGTCTATCTTCGTCAGTCCCACGCGAGTGGCCGCGCTCTTGCTGTTGTCAAAGCTTGCGGTAAGCTCAACGGTCTTTCCTTTTCCGCCGTCAGGGGTCTGATTGCCGCCGTCGGCTATGCTGTCGTTGCTGCATGATGTGGCGAAAGCCATTGCGGCAAACGCCATGAGTGGCAACATTCTGCTTGCATTATTTCTGTAGTTCATAAGTTTTTTCTTTTTTGTGTGATTGGTGTAAGGTGGGTTCCATAAATCACCTGCCGCCTCTGTGGCAGGCGATTTATAGAACCACCCTACGATGTGATGTCATTGTAATCGCTCAATGTAGCTTGTCGCGCTACTCGATGTCGTCAAGACCGCTAATGGTTACATTCTGCATCTTGCCGTTCTGTGAATCACCGTCTGTGTTGCCACTTGTGCCTATGCGGACAATCTTGTAGGTGTAGGTCTTCTTGGCGCTGTCTTGCGCATCAGTCTTGATATACTCCACAGCATAAACTTTGTCTTTTGCCGCAGTCCACTTGAGAGCCTTGTAGTCGTCTTCGTCAAGCGTTACGGTGCTGCCATCCTCGGCAGGAGCGGTTTTGCTCAAGTTCTTATCGGCAGTTAAGCTAACCGCAGTGGCCTTCACCTTCGTGTCTGTACCATCAGCCTGGCTCAGTGCGTGGGCTACAGAAGCCTCGGTGATAGGATAGTTGGCCGGGTCGGTTGTCGTGACGGTGTAGAGTTTGATGTTGCCACTCTCACCAACAGACAGAGTAGCAAGGCTGCTGCCGTCAATCACAGTGGCGTAGATGGCATCGCCAGCAACATATTCATTCTCTCCGTTGACGATGGTCTTCTTTCCGTCGGCATCTTCCCTTGATGCAATCGTGGTGATCGACGGGTCGGTAACGGTGGTGATGGTCTCCTGATTGCCGGTCTGCTCGCTTTCAACCACGGCATCGAAGGTGATGGGGTAGAGTTCTGCCGACTTGTCGGTAATCTTGAAGATGTAGGAGTATGTGTAGTTACTCTTCCACTGGCAGTATTCGGCGGGAACCTCAACAGTGCGGAAAATCTCGTTGCCCTCAGAGTCCTTGAACTCTATCTCCTCGCCCATGTCCTCCGAAACCAGCTTATAAGCAACCTGCAACTTCATGTTGGTCGTGTTGCTTGGGTTGGGCAGGATGGTGGTGTAGTTTACGGTATTTTCCGCCACATTGTCCCATGTGGGATTGTTTGCCGAAGTTCCGATGCCAGTAGTAGTGGTAAGCCACGTTGTGCCCTTGGTGTTCAGGTATGTGTCGGCGTTTGGAGTGCCGTCAAGCTCAACCTTTGCCTTGTTCTCGTGCTTGCTTTGTGCGTCCTCGTATGTAACGGTGAATTTCGTGTTGTCGCCAGTAACGATGAAGTCGCCGTCGATGCCGAAGGTGTTATCGGTAGTTGCGTCAGCGTCACTGCCTGTGGTCTCTGGATGAGTTACAGCAGAAGTGCTTTCAGAGCTTGTGTCATACTTTATCCCCGTAATGACCACCTTATATCCCGGCACGGCCTCGTAAATACCGAAGCGCACCTTCGACATGAAGTTGCGGAAGGTCATCTGCACGGCCTGGTGGTCGTAGCCAGTGCCCTTTTTGATGTTATTGCGGTCGGCGTAGAATATGTTGTCGGTGCTTGCGCCCGACTTCACCTCAACGGTGTAGCCCTTGTCGTAAACGGTGCCCGAGGTAGAGCCTGTGTTCTTGGTGATGATTACTTTGCCGTCCGCTATTTCGCTTTGCAAGGCAGAGATGGCCGTGAAGGTGTAGTCTGTAGCCTGGTCGTCCCAATACTTGATGGTCTGGGCTTCGCCGCTGCCGATGGTGTTCTTCACATTAGTGTCGAAGTCCGAGTGGTCAATTCCCACATACTCCCAGTTCTTGGTGTTGCTTGTGGTGGTGTTAGCCGTGTTGACTTCGTACTTCACCACATAGTTGTTGAACACAGTCATCTTGGCTTCGACTACCTCGCCGCTGCCGTTCTCGTTCTTCTCGCCCCACACGATGAACATCTTGCCCAACTTGTTGGCGTCAGCTTCTGTGCCATCAGCGCGCGTCGCCGCTGGCGTGTTCATGTTGAATGAGATGGAGCCGTCACCAAGAGCCGACGGGTTGCCTCCCGACAAGTCGGTGTCGTTGGCGCAACTGGCCATGGCCATGATGGCCGTTACCATTAAGAGATAATGTTTCATGTACCTATTATTATTTTTATGTTGTGATGCCTAACATTGTTTGCATTGCACTATGCGAGAGAAAGACTTGTTCTCATCATGCACAATATCTGAATTTTAATGCGGCAAAATTAAACATAATTGTTTGGCTTATAACAGTGTTTAGCCACTCATTACTACCCCCCCCGATTTTTAACAGATATTAAGAGAAGCGGATGGTTTTTATAAGTAAAACGTCCAATTTGTTGCGACTATTGCGTAGTTGGCGCATTGTGTAGTGGGCGACGTGTCTCACGTCGCAACTGCCGCATTGCCGATTGTTGTGCGGTGGGACACCGCACCCACTACAAAAAGAGCAACAAATAGGACAACCTATTTTGTAAGTGAAGAGTGAAGATTTTGATTGCATACAATCCCGTGAAGCCGCGGAGCATGTAGGAGGTACGGCGCCTCGCCGTACCAAAAAGCGTAAGCTTTAAGATTGAAGCGCATGGAGTATGTAGTAGGCGCTGCGCCCTCGCGCAAGAAAGAATTAAAGAAAGAGTCTTTTCGGGCGCAGCGAGGACGCAGCGCCTACTAATTTGCCTTGTTGGCTTCTTTTAGGATGTGTGTTTTCGCTCAGTCGAGCGAAAAGTAATATATGCCAATGCGCTTCACGTGGACGAATGGTACGGCGAGGCGCCGTACCTCCTAACGTCACCACAAACGAGAATTTAGAGAACCGCTAAATCGAAAGCCTCATGCACGTGGCCGTCTTCATCGCGCCCCCAATGCACACCCCTAAAAACAAAAATTGGCAGCGTCGCTTGCGCAACGCTGCCGCTAGTCTCTTGGGTCCGAAGACCACCGACTGAAAAAAATATCCTTAATCAATTAAGCCTCTGCGGGAGCCTCTTCAGCGGGAGCGGCCTCTGCGGCAGCAGCTGCTGCCTTCTGAGCCTCTTCCTCTGCCTTGGCGGCAGCGATGGCAGCCTTCTTGTCGGCCACCTTCTTGGCTATAGTCTCATTGATCTTCTTCTCAGCCTCGATTTCCTTGTCGTAAGCCTCCTTCTTGGCCTTGGCCTCGCTTGTGCGCACTGCCTCAAGACCCTTCTCCTTGTCGGCCTTCCAAGCGTCGAAGCGCTTCTGAGCCTCTGCGTCGTCGAATGCGCCCTTCTTAACGCCACCGCGCAGGTGCTTCATCAGGTAAACGCCCTCTTTGCTGAGCAAGTTGCGCACGGTGTCGGTAGGCTGTGCTCCAGTCTCCACCCAATAAAGTGCGCGCTCGAAATTCAAATCTACCGTGGCAGGATTGGTGTTGGGGTTGTAGGTACCAATCTTCTCAGTAAATCTACCATCACGTGGTGCTCTTGAGTCAGCGATGACGATGCGGTAAACTGCATAGTTCTTGTGTCCGCCACGCTGCAATCTGATTTTTGTTGCCATTTCTTAGAATGCTTTGTTTTGTTTAATTAGGTTTGAATTATATGTCACTATCTCGTAATGACGGCTGCAAAGTTACTTCTTTTTTGCGGTTCAAGCATGTTGCGTTGGCTTTTTGGCCTACTGCAACGCCACTTATTATTATTTTTTAACAAGCGTAATGCCTGCCTGCATGCCCTTCACGCTGCTCATCAGCGATGTTATGGTCTTCAGGTTGGTGTTGCCCGAGGCGTTGCCCATGGTCTTCATCAGTGTGAGCAGCTTGGTGGCGTTGGCCACAAACATCAGTTGGTTGCCGCTCAGCTGGGTGGTTATCTCCATGGTCTTCACTCCGAGGTAGGTTAAGTAGAGCTTCGAGTTAGACACCTTCCACTGGCCGCTCATGGTCTTCGAGCCGAGGGTCTCGGTGAATGTGCCGTCCTCGTTGAACGTCATCGTCAGCGTGCCTTCCTTTATGCCATACTTGCTGAGTTGCGTCTGCAACTTCGACTCCAGCTTGTTGGCCACAATCGACGATCCTGCCTTGGCCAACAGGTTGTCCGACTGGAACACGATGGCCGGCTCAGAGTACGACCATGTGCCGACGATGCTCTCCTGCGATGCCTGCTTCGAGCTTGAGAACACCGACGTGAGACTCGATATGAGGTCGGTGCCCGAAGTGCTCGTGTCGCTGCTGGTGGCACCTGTCACCGCACCGAGAATGCTGCCCAAGTTAAGTTGTGCGTTTGCGCTTACTCCGCACATGAGCATTATGCCCAGTGCCACAGTTTTCATTATTAGCTTCTTCATCTTGTTTTGTTGTTTTGTTACAGTGGCAATTCATAGAACCCACCTTTGGTTTTGTGGCGCAAAATTACACTATTGCAGTCAAATGGCAAAGTGCAATAGATAAAAAATAGGCAAACCGTGGACAGTTGCCCTTGTTTAACAGTCGTTTGGAAGCAAAGCCAATTGACACAGCAAGAAATAGCACTCACTTAGCGGATGACCCACTGTTTCGTAATGTTCAAAAAAAATAACTTGAGCATATTTTATATGATTGGTAGATTTTACCTCGATGGGCTGAAAGCCCTATACTGCATAGCCCAGGCTGGCGCCCTGGGTATATATGAACATCACCCGCCGCCCTGAAAGGGCAAAAGTGTTGTATAGACTATAACGCACAAGGCTATATACTTTTGCCCTTACAGGGCGCATAGATACACACATACAAAACCCAGGGCGTTGCCCTGGGCTATGAAGTTGTTGGGCTTTCAGCCCGTACCTGTATAAAAATCTGAGCAAGTTATTTTTTTTAACGTTACTTCAGACATAAATAAGTCATAGCCAATGTTTTTAGTGGTGTTTTTGTTGCTGCTCGATATTTTTGCACTACCTTTGCATAAGGTAAGCTGCACTCGGCAATCTGAAAACAAGTTTTCATTGCGCTCGTTTGCATTACCTTTGCATAAGGTAAGCTGCACTCGGCAATCTGAAAACAAGATTTTCATTGCACTCGTTTGCACTACCTTTGCATAAAGTAAGCTGCACTCGGCAATCTGAAAACAAGATTTTCATTGCGCTCGTTTGCACTAAAGGAAAAAACAGAAAAAGACTTCACACACAAACAACCATGCACCAAAGCGACAGCATCGTAATCATTCCCACCTATAACGAGAAGGAGAACATAGAAAAGATAATACGGGCAGTGTTCGGACTTGACAAGTGCTTCCACATACTCGTGATTGACGACGGGTCGCCCGACGGCACGGCGCAGATTGTGCATGGACTGATGGCGACGGAGTTTGCCGACAGACTGTTCATCAAGGAGCGGTCGGGCAAGCTGGGGCTTGGCACCGCCTACATAATGGGCTTCAAGTGGGCGTTGGAGCACAACTATGAGTATGTGTTCGAGATGGACGCCGACTTCAGCCACGACCCCAACGACCTGCCACGGCTCTATGCGGCATGCCACGACGAGGGCTACGATGTGGCCATCGGATCGCGCTACGTGTCGGGCGTGAACGTGGTGAACTGGCCGATAGGGCGCGTGCTGATGAGCTACTTCGCGTCGAAGTACGTGCGCCTGATCACAGGCTTCAAGGTGAACGACACGACAGCCGGATTCAAGTGCTACCGCCGCCGTGTGCTCCAGACAATAGAGTTGGACAAGATACGCTTCAAGGGCTATGCCTTCCAGATAGAGATGAAGTTTACGGCCTACAAGATAGGTTTCAAGATAAAGGAGGTGCCGGTGATATTCGTCAACCGACGCGAGGGAACATCAAAGATGAGCGGCGGCATATTCAGCGAGGCGTTCTTCGGAGTGATGCGGCTGCGCTGGGACGGATGGACACGCCATTATCCCAAGAAGCCCGAATAACCACCGCGCCATTATCCCAAGAAGCCCGAATAGCCAATGTTGCTATTCGGGCTTCTTGCCTTTTTGTCAGATATTCCACACCGACCCTATTGGTCGGGATTTTCCACAAAGCCTTGGTATTCCTTGTCCAAAGCCGACATCACGGAGTCGTAGCTTTGGCTCATCGTTGCATGTATGTTGTCGGCACCCTTGCCCACGGGATATATGGGCTGGTGGATGGTGAGGCGCAGCGGATGCCACAACACCCACTTGCAGTCGCGCATGCGCGGCATGACGCAGAAAGAGCCGTTGATGGTGAGCGGCACCACGGGCAGCTGCAGTTCGTCGGCAAGCATGAAAGCCCCCTTCTTGAACACACCCATGTGACCTGTGAACGTGCGCGCCCCTTCGGGAAACACCACCACGCTCATGCCGCTCTTCAGTGTGTCACGCGCCTTGTCGTAGGTTTCCCTTATCTTGCTCGGTCCACGCTTATCGACGAATATCTGGTGCGACATCTTGCAGGCGAAGCCCACGAAGGGGATGTTGCGCAGTTGGCGCTTCATCATCCACTTGAAGTTGCGCCCCAAGAAACCGTATATAAGGAATATGTCGAACGCCCCCTGATGGTTGGCCACGAACACATAGGAGTGGCCCGGTTCGATGTTCTCGCGCCCCTCAACGGTGACGGGCAACAGGAACGCCCTCGTGATGACCCAAGCCCACCACTTGCCGGGATAGTAGCCCCAGAAGTGGCCGTTGCCGATGGTGCAGCCCACGGCAACGACAATGGCGGTGATTATCGTGGCTATAATGGTTATTGGCAACGCCACAAACAGTTGGTAAATGCGGTATAGGTATTTCATGCTCTATTGCGGTTTTCTGATTTTTTCGTTTTCTTAGGGAGTTGTCTTTGGATTTTGCAGGCAAGGGCAACATTATAGGTCAATGCCCTTTTAGTCGGGCGCAGCGAGACGCAGCGCCTACTAAGTTTGCCTTGTTGGCTTCATGTACACGAATGGTACGGCGAGGCGCCGTACCTCCTATGGGGCTGTCCAATTTGTTGTTCCTACTTGTGGTTTGTGCGCTAGTAGTGGGCGACGTGTCTCACGTCGCAACTACAACATTGTTGCTTGATGTGCGGTGGGACACCGCACCCACTACATATGAGTCACAACAAATTGAGGCGCAGTGCCTCCTATGCCCATGCACTTTGGTAAAGCCTACACTTTCGGTTCGGCCTTTTTCTTAACGTGCAGCGTTATCACCACAATCTCGCCAGGCACGCCGAAGCGAAACGGCACGAAGCCACCCAAGCCTGTGCTCACATTGATGGCGCGCCCATCGTCGGCGGTGAACACCCCACCCCACTCCTTATATATCAACGCAGCCGGCGACCAACCGAAAAGCTCAAACTGCATGGCATGGGTGTGGCCGCTGAGGGTGAGCTGCGCCTTGCACTGCGGCAGTATCTTGCGCCGCCAACAGGTGGGGTCGTGCTGAAGTATTATGGTGAAGGGGTCGCCCTGCAGGCCACGCAGAGTCTTGCCTACATCGCCAAGCTTTGGGGCAATGCGGCTCTCGCCATCGTTCTCCATGCCGGCCACAACAATGGAGTCGCCGCCACGGCGCACCGTGCGGTGGTCGTTGAGCAGCAGCGTCCAACCCATCTGGCGTTGCAGGTCAACCATCTCGCGCAAATAAGTCTGCTGCGTAGGCTCGTCGGCATTGACATACACGGCATAGTCGTGGTTGCCAAGGATTGACACAACGCCGTCGGGGGCATGCAGACGCGACAGAACGGCCATGTGGGGGCGCACCTCACTGGGCACCATGTTCTGCAAGTCGCCAGTGAACACCACCATGTCGGCCCTCTGGGCGTTGATGGTATCGACGGCCTTGGCAAGTATGTGGCGGCGCGAGGCGTCGTAGGTGCCAACGTGGGCGTCGGAGAACTGCACTATGCGGTAGCCATCGAAACGTGCCGGAAGGTCTTCGGAATAGAAATCGACGTGGCGCACATCCAGGGTGCTGAAGCCCACGGTAGACCCATAGAACACAACATACCAGATGGCCACCATGAGCAACACTCCCACATAGTGGCCATAGTTGCGGCGGATGCGGAAACCGCTAAGCCACCGCACCACCCAGCCCACCACGGAGCACAGGGCGAACGCGAACTTAGGCACGACAAGCACTCCAAGCAGAAACAGATAGGTGTTGAACACGCTGGTGTCGCTGGGGGCGAAGTCGGGCAGCTGAGCCATATATACCGTGAAGCACAGCACGACGACACCCGGCAGCCACCACAGGAGGCGCAACAGCCGACGGTGACGCTTGAAGCGGCACAGGTAGTGGCGGTCGACAAACAAGTCGGCCAACACTATCATTATCACAAGAGGAATGAATATCCTTGCTATCATTCGTTTTCCTTTATGCAACGTTAAAAAAATAACTTGCTCAGATTTATGCAAGTACGGGCTGAAAGCCCAACGACTCCATAGCCCAGGGCAACGCCCTGGGTTTTTGGTTGCGTGTATCTACTCGCCCTGAAAGGGCAAAAGTATATAACCTTGCGCATATAGTCTATGCACTTTTGCCCTTACAGGGCGGCGGTTGATGTTCGTTTATACCCAGTGGCGCCAGCCTGGGCTATGTAGTATAGGGCTTTCAGCCCATTGCGGTAAAATATACCAATCATACAGAGTCACCTTAGTTGCGAAGCTAAGAAACGGCGCATCACCTCCACGGGAACGCCACGCCGGTGGGCATAGTCGCGCAGTTGGTCGTCGCCGATGAGTCCGAGCGAGAAGTAGCGCGCCGCCGGGTGGGCCATCATCAGTCCGCTCACGCTGGCGTGGGGCTTCATGGCCCCACTCTCGGTGAGCCTTATGCCGATGTCCTTGGCTCCAAGAGCCTCGCAGAGAATGAAGTTTAGGCTCGTGTCGGGCAGCGAGGGATAGCCCACTGCCGGTCTTATGCCCTGAAACTTCTCCATGTGCAGCTCGTCCATCGTAAGCCGCTCGTCGGGCGCATATCCCCAATAGGTCTTCCTCACCTCCTCGTGCATGCGCTCGGCAGTGGCCTCAGCCAGACGATCGGCAAGCAGCTGCACCATCATCTTCTGGTAGTCGTCGCTGTCGAAGTCGGTCTCCAGTCCGATGTCAACCGACGTGGCGAATAGTCCCATCCGGTCGGGACGACCCGACGCCAACGGACGGATGAAGTCGGCCAGACACAGGTTGGGTTTGCCGTCGGCCACCTCGCGCTGCTGCCGCAGCATGGGCAGGCGCACATTGCCGTCAAACAGGATGTCGTCGCCGTCGCTGTTGGCCTCGGCTAAGCAGAACACGGCGTGGGTGTGATAGTGGCCGTCGAGCGAGGCGAGCGTTCTCTCGGCCTCGGCGCGCATGCGCTCCTGCTCCTTGCGGTCGTGTATCTGCCATGCAAAGTAGAAGTATATCCAGTTGATGTATGGCACAAGTTCGCCGATGTTGTATGTAATAACCTTTCTCATTGCATATTCTGTTGTGCGGCGGAACCCTGCACCCACTACACAGTGGCGCAACAAAACGAGACCGCCAATGCCGTCAGCGGAACTCCACCCTCTGACCTATATAAGAAAGGTCAACGCCTTGCGACCCATACACCTCGTGGCCGTTGCACAGCGTGCGCTCTACGCGCCACTGGAACGCACGACCCTCAAGCTGACTCCATCCGCACTTGCTCTCGATGACATCCTTAGTCACCACCCACGGACTGCCCTTGCGCACGATGGCGAGGTCGGCCTTGTAGCCCTGGCGGATGAAGCCACGGCCACGCACGCCAAACAGCCGCGCCGGGGCGTGGCACATCAGCTCGACCATGCGCTCGATGGACAGCACACCCTCGTCGACAAGCCCGAGCATGGCAGGCAGCGAGAACTGCACCATGGGCATGCCCGACGCCGCCTTGCAGCATCCGCCCTGCTTCTGCGACAGGAGGTGGGGCGCATGGTCGGTGCCTACCACGCTTATGCGCCCGTCGGTGAGCGCGCGCCGCAGGGCGTCGCGGTCTGACCGCGACTTTATGGCGGGGTTTACCTTTATCAGCGCACCAAGAGTGGCATAGTCGTCGGCGGAGAACAGCAGATGACCCACCACGGCCTCGGCGGTAATCTGTCGGTCGCCCGGACTGAACAGTTCCAGCTCGCGCTCGGTGGTGATGTGGGCCACGTGGAGCCGCGCCCCGAAACGCTTGGCCAAGGCCACGGCGGTGGCCGTGCTGCGGTAGCAAGCCTCGGTGCTTCTTATCAGTGGGTGGAGCGCGACATCGGGGTCGTCGCCATGCTGGGCCTTGGCCTCGGCCATGTTGCGGTCGATGGTGGCGGTGTCTTCGCAGTGGACCATTATGGGCAATGGCGACGTGCCGAATATGCCCTCAAGAGCCTCCTTGCGGTCAACGAGCATATTGCCCGTTGACGAGCCCATGAAGAGCTTCACCCCCGGCACGTCGTGCGGGTCGAGCTGCGCCAGCAGATGGGCGTTGTCGTTGGTGGCCCCGAAGAAGAACGAGTAGTTCACGTGGCTCTTCGCTGCGGCCAAGTCGTGCTTCGCGGCCAGAGCCTCAAGCGTTGTGGTCTGCGGCACGGTGTTGGGCATGTCGAAGTAGGTGGTCACTCCGCCGGCTGCGGCGGCGCGGCTCTCGCTCTCGATGTCGGCCTTGGCCGTGAGTCCAGGCTCGCGGAAATGCACATGGTCGTCGATTACTCCGGGCAACACAACACAGCCCGAAGCGTCGATCGTTCGGTCGAACGACGCTTCGGGCTGCATCGGGTTGTCGCTGATGGCGGTTATGGTGTCGCCCGAGATGGCTATCGACCCTTTTGCCGTAAGCCCCTCATTGACGATGGTGGCGTTTTTTATCAGTGTCTTCATTGTCATGATGCGTGGTTTTCAGCCTCTTTTCCTACTGAGGGTCGCTGTCCAATGGCGAATTGCCAGGCAACTGCGCCGCCGGCTGCTGCATGGGTTGGCCGCCAGGCTGGCCGGGTTCGAGCCCCTGCATGCGCGCCTCGTTTTCGGTGGCCGTCTGGTAGTAGTCCCTCACGTAGGGGTTGCTCTTGAACTTGCTTGTGGCCTTGCTCATGATGTCCTCTATCTGCGGTGTCAGTATGGGATACTTGTAGCCGCTGGTTATCATCATGAACACGCCGGGGCCAAGCACATTGTCGAAGTTGTCTACGATGAACGACGTCACGAGTCTGTCCTCCTCCTTGGCTATCTTCTCGGCCTCGGCGGCCAGGTGCTCGTTGATGGTGTTCTCGTCGATGCCGTCGAGCATCATCTGGCTCTGCTTGTGCGAAAGCTCGGTCAGCTGGTTGTCGAGTTGCTTGTGCTTGTCGAGAAACTTGTAGAGCTTGTCGTTGAGCGGCGTTCCGCCCACGGTCTGGCTGGCGTTGTCAATCTTTATGGTTATCTCCCCGTCCTCAAGCACCACGGGCATCAGGCTCTCGTCGCCCATGAAGAGGTTGGCCATGCGCACGGTGTCGAGCACGCCGTTGAAGTGGAACTGGCCGTGAACGACGTCGCATGAGTCGAGACTCTTCAGCTCGTTGTTCTTTATGGCGCGCAGATACAGTTTGCTGCCGTCGAGCGACGACACCGACGATGTGCCTTGCACGCTGTATGAGTTGGCGCACGACGTGAGGATGGCCGCAGAGGCGCATAGGAGTATTGTTTTTTTCATGAAGTCCTTTCGCTTCGTCATTATCGCAAATGTACGACGATAAAATGATGGTGAGAAATAAATTCAGTCAATTTAAAACTAAGGGGCCGCTTTTAGCGTTTTTTTGCCTCCTTGTCGAGTTCCCGGCCAATCCTGTGGGTGGAATACAGCTGCAGCACGGCGGCCACGAGCAGCGCCACCACCCAATTGTTGTGTACATACTGCACATAAAAGAGGTATGGCAAGCCAAACATGTTGCCCTTGCCGGCAAACATGAGCACGGCGGCGAGCAGGAAGAAGAAGTCGCTCGCCACGGTGATGCGCCTAAGCCGGCGTATGGTGAGGTTGTCGCCCTCATACTGCTGCTTGAGCTGCATGAGGACAAAGGCTATCACGCCCATTGCAAACACGTAGGGTGCCCATTCCAGGGCGAAGATATTGGCGCCGCTGCCCACCACCATCAGCACTGCCCCACAGAGGAAGGTGATGTTCTCGGCTCTATTCAGTTGTTTCATCTGCTTGTTGTTGTGGTTGACGCTCATCGTCGCTCAGCACGAATATGTCCTCGTCGTCGGTCTTCATGTAGTAGCGTTCGCGCGCTATCTTCTCGATTGCCTTCGAGTTGCCGTCGAGAAGCTTCAGCTGCGCCTGGTCGTGCTCATACTGGCTGCGGTATTTCCTTATCTCGTCTTGCAGCTCGGCTATCTTGCGCTTGTTGCTGTAGTGGCTCCATACGCTGTTGTCGTCGGCAACGCCAACGATTATGACGCCCAACACGGCCACGGCCACATATTTCAATGCCCGGTAGCGACGTATTTTCACGAGGATGTTCTTGAAGCGCTTCATGAGTGTGTGTGTATACTGTTTTGGTTTCGCGACAGGTGCAAACGAGGGCAACGAAAGCCATGCTTTAAGCATTGCCAGGCACACCTATACTATGCGAGAATAGTGCAAAGGTAAGAATATTGCGCTACAAACGACAGATGCCCATGTGCTTTTTGCTTTTTTTTAGACAGTGACACAAGTGGATTGTAGCCAATAAGGCCATGGAAAGTCGGCCCAGACAGGGATGAAAGTAGTGGCAAACGCCGCGCGGAATTGGCTTACTTCAACCGCTGTAAGCTCTTACACCAACTGAAGTAAGCTCTTACACCAATTGGAGTAAGCTCTTACACCAACTGAAGTAAGCACACTTTGACGCGCCTCCGCCACGACTTACAACCGTTGGCAAGACAAGATTGTTCACCAAGAAACACAAGACTGGCACAAAAGCGAGCCATCACTTGGCAGGTCGGCACTATTGCAGTAACTTTGCATAGAATAAACATTATGCACACAGCATAACAGCAGCAACAATGGACATAGTATTCATAGGAGCCGGACGACTGGCCACAAACCTTGGCCGGGCACTGTCGGCGGCTGGCCACAACATAGTGCAAGTGTACAGCCGCACGATGGAGTCGGCCAAAGCGGCGGCGGCGATAATGGGCGGCACACCAACCAACGACCTCACCGAGATAAGCCCAAAGGCCGACGCATACATCTGCGCCGTGGCCGACGCCGCCCTGGCGCAGATATTGCCCGTGGCGTGCAAGGGCAAGGCCGACAAGGTGTGGATGCACACCGCCGGCAGCATGCCGATGGACGTGTTCGGCGGCATGGCCAAGCACCACGGCGTGCTCTACCCCATGCAGACATTCTCGAAAGACACCGTGGCAGACTTCAGCCACATCCCCTGCTTCATCGAGGCCAACGACGAGCAGGCGCGCCAAGCGATAACGGCACTGGCCACGAGCGTGAGCGACAAAGTGACACCATTGTCGTCGGCCGACCGCAAGCACCTGCACCTGGCGGCCGTGTTCGCGTGCAACTTCGCCAACCACTGCTACGCCCTCGCGGCCGACATAATGGAGCGTCACGGAATGGACTTCAGCGCACTGCTGCCACTGATTGACGAGACCACACGCAAGGTTCACCTGATTGACCCGGCAAAGGCGCAGACGGGTCCGGCGGTGAGATATGACGAGAACGTGATAGCGGCGCAGAGCCAACTGCTGTGCGACCAGCCTCTGGCAAAGAAGATATACGAACAGATGAGCCTCAGCATACACGACAAGGCCACAAAGCAAAGCTAATCCATACCAATGATAAACTACGACTTGAGCCTGATAAAGGCCATAATATTCGACGTTGACGGGGTGCTAAGCACCGAGACGATAACGCTGCACCCAAGCGGCGAACCCATGCGCACGGTGAACATAAAGGACGGCTACGCCATACAACTGGCCGTGAAACACGGACTGCACATCGCCATAATAACAGGAGGCAACACCCAGAGCGTGAAAATTCGCTACGAGGGACTCGGCGTGGAGGACATATACATGGGCTGCGCAGTAAAGACCGTGGCCTACGACGACTTCAAGCGGCGGCACAACCTGCAAGACAACGAGATAATGTATATGGGCGACGACATACCCGACTATGAGGTGATGCGGATGTGCGGCTGCCCGGTGTGTCCCAACGACGCCGCCGCAGACATAAAGGCCGTGAGCCTGTATGTGAGCGACAGGCGCGGCGGATGCGGATGCGGACGCGACGTGATAGAGCAGACAATGCGCGCACAGGGCAAATGGATGGCCAGTGCGAAGGCATTCGGATGGTAACGTAACCCACACTGAACCACAACAAAACGACATACACCATGCTTGACAACATTAAGAAATACGAAATTGTATTGGCCAGCAACTCGCCAAGGCGCAAGGAGCTGCTTGGCGGACTCGACATCGACTTCACCGTGCGCACACTGCCCGGCATTAGCGAGAGCTATCCGGAGGGACTGAAGACTGCCGACATACCTCTTTATATAGCCAAGGAGAAGGCTGAGGCCAACAAGGAGCGGATGGCCGACAACGAACTGCTGATAGCGGCAGACACGGTGGTGGTGCTGGGCGACGAGGTGCTCGGCAAGCCCAAGGACATCGACGACGCGCGCCGCATGCTGCACAAGCTGAGCGGACAGACCCACCAGGTGATAACGGGCGTGTGCCTGATGACCAAAGAGAAGCAAAGCAGCTTTGCCGTGACCACCAACGTGACGTTCAAGGAGCTGAGCGACGACGAGATAAACTATTATGTGGCCACCTACCAACCCACCGACAAGGCTGGCGCCTATGGCATACAGGAGTGGATAGGACATGTGGGCGTGACGTGGCTCGACGGCAGCTACTTCAACGTGATGGGACTTCCCGTGCAGCGCATATACAACGAGCTTTTGAAGTTCTAAGTGCGCATTGTCTCCGTATGGCTGGATTTGGCACTGCCCGAAACAGTTAAATTCCGCTAAACTGCGAACAAAAGAGTGGAATTGTTTTGTACTTTCAAATCCATTCTGTAACTTTGCAGCATACAACTAGTAATTTTAATCTATATTTATCATTTTCCTACGAGGAAACCGCTTGTGAAAGTCGTTTCCTCTTTTGTTTTTATAAGCCTACCCCCATTTTCACCACACATCAATCATAGCTGGAATGCTCACCTACTCAAGCACAATGGTCTTGAACCAATCCTTCAGCACTCCCTTGTAGCCACTCTGCGAGTCGCTCACCATGAGCAGCACCATGCGTCCGTCGGCCAGGCGGGGCGCAAGGCACATCCCCTCGTAGTTGGCAATGCCGAAGTCGAGCAGCGAGAGCCGCGTGCGAAACTCGCATAGCAGCCGCTTGTCGAGCACGGAACCAACGTCGGCCATGGTGGGGTCAACCACATACAGTTTGCAGTTGACGAAAGACCCGAGCTTGCCCTTGGCCACATAGAACTCGCGCTCAAGCACAATGAGGCTGCCATCGTCGAGGGCGCACAGTTCGCTCACGCCCATGGCATAGTTGGCCGCCACACTGGTGGCCGTGGGCGCGTCCATCTCATACTGATACTGTCCGCATGGGCGCAAATCGAGGCCAAACGACTGTAGCCTCAGCAGGTTTCTAACGCCATTGCCCGGTGCAGCCTGTGCTCCGTCGGTGGGCAGGGTGCTCTCGGTGGTGGTCCAGAAAAGGCCGGTAGCGGCGTTGAACGCAAGCGACTCGAAGCCATAGTTGGCCGAGGCCGAGGCAAACACGGGGGGAATCTCCAGTTCGCGCCCGGTGAGGTGGCCGTCGAGGGCATATTCACGTATGCGGTTGTCGCCCTCGCCACTTATGAAGAGCGTGCCTGTGGGTGCCACATAGGCTATGCCCTCCTGGTCGCGGTTGGGCGTGGCCGAAGAGCGGAAGCCCTCGTCGCTGACACTGACAAGCCGCCCCGTGATGCTGTCGATGACGATGTGGAACACGAAGAAGCCATCGGTGGCCGACTTGTCGCTCACCACCGCATAGCGGTTGTCGCCAAGGTAGGTTATGCCACTGTAGTCGCCATGCGGCACGGTTGACTTGAACGACCGCTGGCGATGGACTTTCGACACGCGCAAGGGCGCAGCCTGCACCGTGTCGCCCGACGCGCCGCCACTGGCCAAGGCTGCGCTGCCTGTCTGCGAAAACAACGATGGCGGCATTATCCATGCCGCCATCGCCAACATTATTATTTTCTTCAACGCTTCGAAATTGGTTTGATGACAAACGTAAAGTCGTAGTCGCCATAGGGCATGCGGTATTGCCTCAGCGGCACAGCCCCCCAACTGTTGACGCAGCCCAGACCGCTCTGCCGCTTCTGTATGTGCAGCTGGGTGAGGTTGCGTGGCTGCAAGTCGCCGCTATGGTGGCCCCAAACGTGATCCTTCACAGGGCCGTCGTCGAGGTCGCTCGTGAGATAGTTGAGGGCGGAGCACTCCATAGGCTTGTCGGAGACGAACGTAAGGCCGCGCCCCGTAGAGCTGCTATACACCGTGAACGAGCGCACGTCGGTGTGGTTGCCGCTCTCCTGCGGACGGATATAGGGGAAATACTGGCCGGCCACGTCGGCATCGTCGTCGATGATGAACTGGCTATGGTTGCGGTCTACGTAGTTCTCGATGGGTCCACGGCCATAGTAATGCACGCGGTCGTAGCCGCCAGGCATCTGCAACTGCATGCCGAAACGCTGCAAGTCGGCCACCGAAGCCTGCTTGTCGGCCTCCATGCGCTGGGCCACCACAAGCTCGCCCTGCGGATTTAGCGTGTAGGTCATGGTCAGCACGGCCTTAGCCGCCGGAATGTCGAGCACGGCCACCACCGCGCGGCAACCATTGGCCAAGGTGTCGCTGATGGAGCTGACATTCATCGACGGGTCTTTCCACACCTCGCTCTTAGTCTGCAGGCGTGCGCCATAGTCGTTGTCGGTGGGAGCGCGCCAAAACTCAGGAGTAACGCTGCGGCGGTCAACGAGCATCGGCTCGCCGTCAACATCGAGATAGTCGATCATGCCCGACCGCTTGCCTATGGTGACGGTGGTACCGTTGGCCGACAAGGCGATGTAGGACACGGTCTCACGCTTCGACGGAACGTCCTTGCCACGCACGGCAGCGGCGTGGGTGAAGTCGTCGATGCTCGGCCACTGGTAGGGGCGCACCACAAACTGGCGCCGCGCCACGCACTGTCCCTTGGCCACAAGCGGCTGGTCGGCCTTAGCCACGAAACTGAAGTTGGCCAGGAGTTCGGCGTTGGGGTTGGCCTTGGCCATTTCGGCTATGGCCGACTGCAACTCACGGCTCTCCACCACAGTGCGCGCCTGAGGCTGTACTGTGGGCAAGGCTATGTCGAGGGTGCGCTTGTCGGATCCAGCCACAAGCTCCACCTGAAGGGCAAGGTCGTCGGTCGTCTTGAAGAAATTCTCATTGTACACCTCAAAGAGTCCACGGTCGAGACCCTTGTCCTCGGTCCAAACGTTTTGATAGAAGTACTGCACCTCGTGGGCGTGTGGGTTCAAGCGGCGGTCGGGAGCGATGATGCCGTTGCAGTTGAAGTTGTAGTCGCTGGCCGGATAGCGTCCGTAGTCGCCACCATAGGTGAATATCTCGCGCCCCGTTATTGGACTCTTGTCGCGCAAGCCCTGGTCGACGAAGTCCCAAATGTAGCCGCCCTGATACTTGGGATACTTGCGCACAAGGTCCCAATACTCCTTGAATCCACCCATGGAGTTGCCCATGGCATGGGCATACTCGCACTGTATCAGCGGTCGGGGGTTGTCGCTCTTGGCATATTCCTCGCAGCGTTTGTAGTCGTAGTACATGGGGCAGAATATGTCGGTCTTGCCGTTGGTCCCGGCCTGCTCATACTGCACGGGGCGCGTAGTGTCGGTGGCCTTAATCCAGTCGTATGCCTGTTCGAAGTTTGCCCCATAGCCAGCCTCATTGCCCAGGCTCCACACTATTATGCAAGGATGGTTGCGCAGCAGGAGCACGTTGCCCTGGTTGCGCTCAAGGTGAGCCTTGGCAAAGTCGGCACGCTTGGCCAAGGTCTTGTCGCCATAGCCCATGCCATGCGACTCAAGGTTGGCCTCGGCTGTGACGTAGAGTCCATACTTGTCGCAAAGGTCATACCAGCGCGGGTCGTCGGGATAGTGGCAGGTGCGCACGGCGTTTATGTTGAGCCGCTTCATTATCTTTATGTCCTCAATCATACGCTCCACGCTCACCACATAACCACTGTCGGGGTCTAGCTCGTGGCGGTCGACACCCTTTATCAGCACCGCCTTGCCATTGACGAGCAGCTGTCCGCCGGCAATCTCGATGTGGCGGAAGCCCACGTGCTGGCAAACAGACTCAACGACATCGCCGCCGCGCCTCAATGTGGCCACGAGCGAATATAGATAAGGTGTCTCCGCCGTCCACGCCTTGGCGCTTGGCACAGTGAGCGCAGCCTTGCCCGAGGTGGCGTCGATGCCGCTTGCGCTGGCCACCTGCCGCCCCTGGGCATCGAGCAGCGACAAGTCGAGTGTGCAACCCTTGGCGCCGCTCACGGCGAAATTGCAGTCAAGCCGGCCTGTGGTATAGTTGTCGGTAAGGTCTTGGCCGATGCTCATGTCGGCTATGTGGGCCGTTGGGCGCGCATACAGATACACCTCGCGGGCTATGCCCGTGAAGCGCCAGAAGTCCTGGTCCTCAAGATATGACCCGTCGCACCACCGCATCACCTGCATGGCGATGAGGTTGCGCCCCGGCTTCAGGTATTTCGTTATGTCGAACTCGGCCGCCACCTTGCTGTCTTCGCTGTAGCCAACATACTTGCCGTTGACCCACAGTGCGAGGTTGCTTGTGGCCGAACCCACATGGAAGTAGACGCGGCTGCCCTTCCACCTGTCGGGCAGGTTGAACGTGCGGCGGTAGGAACCGGTGTAGTTGTCGGTCTCGCCAATGTATGGAGGGTCGCTCTTGAACGTGGTGCTCCAGGCGTAGCCAGAGTTGCGGTATATGCGGTCGCCATAGCCGTTTATCTCAAACAGTCCCGGCACGGGGAAGTCTGTCCACTTTGAATCGTCGAAACCTTCCTTATAGAAGCCTTCGGGACGCTCGTTGTGGTTCTTGACGAAGTTGAACTTCCACTTGCCCTCCATCGAGAGATAGCGGCTGGAACTGCGCTTGTCGCCCTTCATGGCGAGGTCGGCGTTCTCGAAGGCGAAGAACGCCGCACGGCGAGGCTCACGGTTCACCTCGTTGGTCTGCGGGTCGAGCCATACGGCTGTGGATTTTGCAGCCTTAGCCTGTTTGCCGGCGACGGGTTGCTTGGGCGACGACGCGCCCATCTGCACCGCCACGGCACTGATGAGTGTCGATAATAGCAGTTGTCTTAACATAATTGGTTTAGGTTAGGTATGATTAAGTTAGTTATAATAGTTATATATTCATATTATATGTGTATTCTACTCATAGTCGTCGATGACGGCGTTTACGAAATCCATCATTGGCTTGGCAGCCTTGAACACCGATTCCATAGTGTCGAGCCATGCGTCGCCCTCGAAGAAGTCGTCGGCCACATGGTGCCAGCAGCAATAGTCCTTCATGCGCAGATATCCGATGTGCTCGTAGTCGCGCGGAAAACCCGACGGACACGTCTTCAGACGCTCCATGCCGAAGCCCTGCTGGTCGTCCCACTTGGCACTGTCGCTGGCTCCGAAGTATTTCAGGAACTCGTCAGACTGCACGCACTCAAGCCAACGGTCGATGTTGGCCATTATCTCGTTGCGGCACGAGGTGAGGATGTTGGTTGGAAGCCAATAGTCGCCACAGGCCAAAAGACAGTGGTCGGGTTCGAGGTGCAGGTAGTAGCCACCGTGGAGCGACTTCTTCCCGTGGGCGGCAATGTATGCGCCAAGGTGGTTTTTGTAGGGCGACTTGTCGGGCGAGAAGCGCGTGTCGCGGTAGAAGCGGTAGGTGGCGTCCTTCACGGTGATGTGGGCTATGCTCGCGTCGAAGCCCGCTATGCGCCTTATGGCCTTCTCGACGCCACGCTCAAACTCTGCCTTAGCGGCCATATACTCGTCTTTATGCTCCATGAACCATGGCCGGTTGTTGTTGGCCATGACATCGCGCAGAAAGCCAAGGATCATCTTTGTGTCCATATCGTTTGTTTCTTATGGGTTGGTTCAGGCGGGTTCTATAAATTACGGTAGCATAATTACATAACCTACCTGCATTACATTCGCTCTTGCCGCGCCCTATTGGCAGAATGCGGTTGTGGCAACGGCACGATATGTGCAAATGTAGCCATTTTTGTCGGTTTTATCAAATAAATGGTGTACTTTTGTCCGTATGGACAGAAAGGAAAGATACCGTCTGACGCTTGACTACTTCCGCAGGGAGATGCCCACGCCAACGACCGAGCTTGAGTTTGGCAGCGTGTTTCAATTGCTTGTGGCGGTGATGCTAAGTGCGCAATGCACCGACAAGCGCGTCAACATGGTGACACCCACACTGTTTGCCCACTACCCCACCGCCGAGAGCATGGCACAGGCCGAGGCCGACGAACTGTATGAATACATCAAGAGCGTGTCGTATCCTAACGCAAAGGCAAACCACCTAGTGGAGATGGCACGCACACTGGAGAGAGACTATGGCGGCAAGGTGCCAAGCGACATGGACGCGCTGCTGAGTCTGCCGGGCGTTGGGCGCAAGACGGCCAACGTGATGCTGGCGGTGGCATTCGGACAGACGGCGATGGCGGTTGACACCCACGTGTTTCGCGTGAGCCACAGACTCGGACTCGTGGCCAAGGGTGACGACACGCCATATAAGGTGGAGCGGCGGCTGATGGACAACATTCCACAAGCCGACATTCCGCAGGCGCACCACTGGCTGTTGCTGCACGGCCGATATGTGTGTACAGCGCGCAAGCCCCACTGCGCAAAATGCCCTTTCGACGCGTTTTGCCCAAAACTGTTGGATGGGTCGAAGCTGGGATGACGGGACAAAGTTTTTTAGAGTCCACAAACAACAAAAACATCTAGGGTGGTTCTATAAATTAGCTTTGCCGGATTGCGAGGCTATTTTCGTGGACAATATGTTTGTGAGTGAAAGAGTATAGCGGGCTATACGACTGAATGAGCAAACAGATTGTACCGAAAAGAGACCGCAAGATGGCAAAACGAAAATCACTCAAAATAAAAAAATACGGTGGTAATTTATAGAACCACCCCTATTGTTTTTCCGCAAAACGGATACAATGTGAAATAAATTACGTATCTTTGACCACGAAGTCGTCTAAACTTTTAAGAATTTCAAGATTTGCCTTTGTTTTTGAGGCGTTTCTTGGCCTTGAAGAGGGAGTGCGTAGCGAGCTACACGACCGACGGAAGGTCAAAAAAAAACGGCCAAAAAGAAAGGTGAAGATTGAAATTAGAAGGAATAAAAGACAACACAAATCTTCGCCGGAAAAGTTTAGACGACTTCACCATAACACCATTTACAAACAAGAAAGGAGACAAGACAATGGCCAAAAGAAGAACAACCAAACGGTATATACACAAGATTTGCACCGAACTGTGGGCAGAGTGTGTGGCAACATCGCTATACGGAAACGTCGACGAGAACAACGTGGAGGCTGTATTGCGCTCGATAATAAAGACGGAGAAGGAATACATCAGCCGCATCTCGCACTGCGAACCTGGACTGAAGGCGAAAGTGTATTTCGCCGACGTGAAGAGCAAGTTCGCGACATCGGCAAGCGAGATAATCGACCAAATAAACTATCTGGGCTAAACGGCAAAGAGACAATGTGGAAATCTTTCTGTAGTTGGCTGCTATACAAACGGCTCGGATGGAAAAAGTGTGTGACCGAGCCGCACCCTGACAAATACATAATATGCCTGGCGCCACACACCAGCAACTGGGACTTCATAATCGGCCAACTATATTCGGGGGCCGAGGGATTGAAAAGCAACTTCCTGATGAAGAAGGAATGGTTTGTGTGGCCACTGAAGAGCCTGTTTCTGCGACTGGGCGGAATACCCGTATGGAGGTCGAAGCACACAAGCATGACCGACAACCTGGCCGAAACGGCACGGAAGTCGGACTCGTTCAAGCTGTGCATAACCCCCGAGGGCACACGCTCGCTAAACCCCGAATGGAAAAAGGGCTTCTACTACATTGCCCTGAAGGCCGGAATACCAATTCTGCTATATGGGGTGGACTACGAAAAGCGGCTCATACAATGCACAAAGACTATAACGCCCAACGGCGACATTGATGCGCAAATGCGCGAAATAAAGTTGTATTTCAAGGATTTCAAAGGCAAGAAACCGGAAAAGTTCACAGTAGGCGAACTGTAAGGAGGGCATCAAATGCCATTCAAGATGAAAAGAACGTTATGCGTACTTGCTGCGGTCGCACTCTTTATGCAAGCGAGCGCACAGACAGCAGCACAGGAAGCAAAGGCAAAGGAGAGGCTGAAGGCATACTTCGCCAAGTATAAGCCGCAGGGACAGGAGCAAAGCCAGCCCACGACAATGCTTGGATGCAAGACGGACAATGCGGCGAAGACAATGTCGATAACCGTTGACGGCACATTCGCCGCACAGGACTTCACACAGAAGAGCACCAAGTCGATATACAACAAGATAAGGAAGACCCTGCCGAAGCCTTTCAATAAATATAAAATAACGGTGGTGACCAACGGCATGGCCATCGAAGACCTTGTGCCCGACGGACAAGCCACGACGCAAGGCACGGGACTGTGGGGCGACATCGACTACAAGGGGAAGCCTTGGGTGGCCAACGTGTCGGACCCACAACGAACCACCCACGGACTGCAAAACCGACACCTGTCGCTGTGGGCGAGCCACGGACGCTATTTCGACAAGACAAGAGGATGGAAATGGCAACGCCCCAAACTGTTTGGCACCACCGAAGACCTGTTTACGCAGACCATCGTCGTGCCTTATCTCATACCTATGCTGCAAAACGCAGGGGCCATAGTGTTCACCCCACGCGAAAGGGACTGGCAGAAGAACGAGGTAATCGTTGACAACGACGACGCAAGGCACGGCACGGGCTACATCGAAGTGAACGGCAAGCACGACTGGAGCGACACGGGCGAGAGGGGATTTGCACAACACACGGGCAACTACACCGACGGCGAGAACCCATTCACTGCCGGAACGGCACGCATGGCGCGCACCACCACGAGCAAGAGCAAGCAGAGCTTGATATCATACCAGCCAAACATCCCGCAAGAGGGCAGATATGCCGTGTACGTGAGCTACCAAACGGTAGACAACAGCATCGACGACGCCCAATACACGGTGTGGCACAAGGGGGAGAAGACCGAATTTCGCGTAAACCAAAAGATGGGCGGCGGCACATGGGTCTACCTCGGCACATTCGACTTCGACAAGGGCTGCAACGAGTTCAACCGCGTGGTGGTGAGCAACCAAAGCGGACAGAAAGGCACCGTGACCGCCGATGCCGTGCGCTTCGGCGGAGGCATGGGCAACATCGAGCGCGGCGGCACCACAAGCGGACTGCCACGATGTCTGGAGGGGGCACGCTACTATGCGCAGTGGGCTGGCATGCCCTACTCGGTGTACAGCACAAAAAACGGTGGCGACGACTATGGCGACGACATCAACGTGAGGTCGCTGATGACCAACACCCTTGGAGGCGGATCGTGCTACATGCCGTCGCTGACGGGGCGCAAAGTGCCGATAGAACTGTCGCTGGCGGTGCATAGCGACGCTGGATATGCCAACGACGGAGTGGGACTGATAGGGTCGCTGTCGATATGCACCACAAACTTCAACGACGGCAAACTCAACTCCGGCGTATCAAGACTGGCGTCGCGCGACTTTGCCAGTGCGCTGCTGAAGAACATCGGCATCGACCTGAAGGGCAAATACGGACAGTGGGCCATGCGCGAACGGCTCGACCGCAACTATTCGGAGACGCGCTTGCCTGAGGTGCCGAGCGCAATCATAGAGACAATGTCGCACCAAAACTTCCCCGACATGCGCTATGGACAAGACCCCAACTTCAGGTTCACGCTCGCACGCTCAATATACAAGACCATACTGCGCTTCGTTTGCGGCCAGCACAACAGACCTTTTGTGGTGACGCCACTGGCACCCACCAACGTAAACGTGAGACTTACAGGCAAAGGCGAGGCGCAAATAGGCTGGGACATGACCACCGACAAGCAGGAGGCCACATCGGCGCCCACGGGCTACATCGTGTACATGCGTTGTGGAACGGCCGGGTATGACAACGGCACGTACGTGCGCTCCGACACCAAACTGAAGGTGAAGCTTGAGCCGGGCGTGCTCTACGGCTTCCGCGTGGCGGCGGCCAACCGTGGGGGAAAGAGCTTCCCCTCGGAGGAGGTGTGCGCCCTGTATGACCCCAAGGCGAACGACGACATACTGCTTGTTGACGGTTTCCACCGTCTGTCGTCGCCAGCCGTGCGCGACAACTACGCCGAACAGGGATTTGACCTCGACGAAGACCCTGGCGTGACCCTCGGCCCGACATTCGGATGGGTGGGACGGCAGACGGTGTTCAACCGCAGCACGATGGGGCGCGAGGACGAGACCGGACTGGGATGGAGCGGCGACGAACTGACGGGAACGCTCGTGGCCGGCAACGACATGAACCATCTGCGCACCCACGCCGAGGCAATAATGGCCGCTGGACACCACAATATAGCAAGTGCGTCGAGCAGTGCGGTGGAGTCCAACAGCGTGTCGCTTGGCGACTATGACATGGTTGACCTAGTACTCGGACTTGAGCGCAACGACGGCCACAGCATGAAATACTACAAGACATTCTCCACAACAATGCAAAACCAGCTTGGCGAATATGCGCAACGCAACGGACGGCTGCTCGTGAGCGGCGCATACATAGGCAGTGACATGGCCGAACAGAAGGAGCAGACTTTCCTTGCCGACATGCTGAAATGCAAATGGAACGGGTCCAACAGCACGTCGGGCGGACAAGTGGACGGCCTTGGCACCAGCTTCTCGTTCTACAACACGATAAACGAAGAGCACTATGCGGCCACACGGCCCGACAACCTGTCGCCAATATCGCCGGCTTATGCGGCCATGAAATATGCCGACGGACAATATGCCTGCGTGGCCTACGACGGCAACGACCACAAGTCGATAGCCATGGGCTTCCCGTTTGAGTGCATCAAGGACGGGCTGAAGCGCACGGCCATCATGCGCGGCATAATAAGTTTTCTGCTGAAACGCAATTGACAAACCCCTTAAAAAATAATATTATGTACAAGATTCAATCAAATCCGTCGGGTACGCGGAGCATGGAAATCAGCGAGAACAACCTCCAGACCATCAAGAACTATCACCTGTTTAGAAACCTCATCGACAGCAACGGCTACATCGACGAGGACGTTCTTGAGAAACTGAAACTCAACATCCGCTCGCTGCTCGAGTCGGAGGCTGGCAAAGACAAGGCTCTGCTCGACCTCTGCCTTGACGTAATCTACCACCCCAACATGAAGGCGTTCGCCCTACAGAAGCTAGTGCTGCTCTTCATCGATTGGGAAAACAGCACAAACGACAATGGAGAACAAGAGGGAGTACAGGCTGACTGACTTTCTGCCAACTACAAAAAAGGAAATGGAACTACGGGGATGGGATGAGCTTGACGTCATCCTATTCTCCGGCGACGCATACGTTGACCACCCCTCGTTTGGCGCGGCTGTGATAGGCCGCACACTCGAGGCGGCGGGCTACCGTGTGGCCATTGTGCCACAACCTGACTGGCACGGCGACTACCGCGACTTCAAGAAGCTGGGACGGCCAAGGCTTTTCTTCGGCATAGCCCCCGGCTGCATGGACTCGATGGTAAACAAGTACACGGCCAACAAGAGATTGCGCTCCGAGGACGCATACAGCCCCGACGGACGCCATGACATGCGCCCTGAATATCCCACCATCGTATATTCACGGATACTCCGCCAGCTATTCCCCGACGTGCCCATAATATTGGGAGGCATCGAGGCTTCGCTGCGCCGGCTCACCCACTATGACTACTGGCAGGACTGCTTGCGCAAGTGCATACTCTGCGACAGCAAGGCCGACATGATAATATATGGCATGGGCGAGAAGCCCATAATGGAGCTTAGCCAACGCCTTGCTGAAGGCACACCCGTCAAGCAGATACGCGACATCCCGCAGACGGTGTACCTGTCGCAGCGCGGCGACATTCTGGGCGGCATCACACTCGACGA
The DNA here is from genome assembly GCA_963659505.1 of Lachnospiraceae bacterium. Taxonomy (GTDB): domain Bacteria; phylum Bacteroidota; class Bacteroidia; order Bacteroidales; family Bacteroidaceae; genus Prevotella. The sequence goes on along the minus strand of CAVKUV010000011.1, from coordinate 27,705 downwards.
CATCGTGCTGCACAGCCACAACGAGTGTCTAAAGGACAAGAAGGCCGAGGCCGACAACTTCAGGCACATCGAGGAGGAGTCGAACAAGATGCACGCGCAAAGGCTATTGCAGGAGGTTGACGGACTGTATGCGGTGGTCAACCCACCCTATCCGCCAATGACGACGGCCGAACTCGACGCATCGTTCGACCTGCCGTACACGCGCTTGCCGCATCCCAAATACAAGGGCAAGCGCATTCCGGCCTACGAGATGATAAAGCACTCGGTAAACATCCACCGCGGGTGCTTTGGCGGCTGCGCCTTCTGTACCATATCGGCCCATCAGGGCAAGTTCATTTCGTGCCGCTCAAAGGAGAGCATACTGCGCGAGGTGAGGCAAGTTACCGAAATGCCCGACTTCAAGGGCTACTTGTCTGACCTTGGAGGTCCGTCGGCCAATATGTATGGAATGAGCGGACGCAACCACAAGGCATGCGAGAAGTGCAAACGCCCCAGCTGCATAAGTCCACAGGTGTGTCCCAACCTCAACACCGACCATAGCCGTCTGCTCGATGTCTACCATGCCGTTGACAGTTTGCCGAGAATAAAGAAGAGCTTCATTGGCAGTGGCGTGCGCTACGACCTGCTGCTGCACAAAAGCAAGGACGAGGCAAGCAACAAGGCGGCCGCCGAATACACACGCGAACTTATCTGCCGGCACGTGAGCGGACGACTCAAAGTGGCTCCCGAACACACAAGCGACGCTGTGCTGCGCCTAATGCGCAAACCGCCGTTCAGCCAGTTCTACGACTTCAAGCGAATATTCGACAGGATAAACAAGGAGGAGAACCTCAAGCAGCAAATCATTCCCTACTTCATAAGCAGCCACCCCGGTTGCCACGAAGCCGACATGGCAGAGCTGGCAGTATTGACCAAGCGGCTCGATTTCCACCTGGAACAGGTGCAGGACTTCACGCCAACGCCTATGACGGTGAGCACCGAGACATGGTATACAGGCTATGACCCATACACGCTCGAACCGGTGTTCAGCGCCAAATCGCCAAAGGAGAAGCTTGCGCAGCGGATGTTCTTCTTCTGGTATAAGCCGGAAGAGCGGCGCAACATCGAACAGGAACTGCGGCGCATCGGTCGCCCCGACCTGATAAGCGAATTGTGCGGAAGACCACAAACAGCCAACGAGCGTGCCGCACACCGACAGGACAACAGAACTGCACGACAGGGCAACAATGGATACAAGAGCGACAGGCAAGACTACAAGGGGAACAGACAGGACAACAGAACTGCACGACAGGGCAACAAGAACTACAAGCAAGACAACCGGGGCACCTATACAACCAAAGCATATGGAGATAATAGAACACAGCATAACACCCAAAAGCCCGAAGACAAAAACGGAAGACGGAATAGTCGTAACAGATGACTTCGTGGCCGTAATCGACGGCAGCACAAGCAAGACACCAACACGTATATCGCGCTGGCGCACCAACGGCAGATATTGTATGCAGCTAATCGCTAAGTACGTCCGCCATGCGCCAAAGGACATCACTGCGGCGGCCTTCTGCCATGGACTCACGGAGTATGTGCGCAAGCGATACAGCAAGTCGCAACTGATCCGCCTTGCCGACCACCCCGAGGAGCGGCTCACTGCCAGCTGCGCCGTCTTCAGCCGCATGCAAAGGCAGGTGTGGCTCATTGGCGACTGCCAATGTCTCATCGGCGACCAACTCTACGACAACCCAAAGCCCATGGAGCAGACAATAGCCCGGCAGAGGGCCGACATCGCCCACCGACTTTTGACCAACGGGACTACCGTTGAACAGTTGCTTGCCCACGACGAGGCGCGCGAAGCCATAGTGCCAAGCCTCATCGAGTCGATGAAAGGACAAAACATTGACTATGCCGTGGTTGACGGTTTCAGCATACCAATGGACAAAGTGCGCATACTCACGCTCGACTTCCGCCCATGGACTGTAGTGCTCGCCACCGACGGCTACCCAACACTAAAGCCTACTTTGGCCGAATCGGAGGCGGCTCTCGCCCACCAACTGGCCACCGACCCGCTAAACATCAACACATTCATGGCCACGAAAGGATACTTGCCAGGCAACAACTCGTTCGACGACAGAACTTATGTCAGACTGAAGGTATAGGGTGGTTCTATAACAACACGTCCATTACATTGGGACGTCCATTACATTGGGAAAACTGCAAGGGCGGCGCACCTACAACAGGAAACTGTAGCAGGTGCGCCGCCCTCGTTTTATTTATACAAGCAAGCGAAGCTATCAGAGAAAGAAATCCGCTGACCCACAATCCGCTAACCCACAATGCTCATGCCGAGCGAGCGTACAAATATGAAAAAAGGATTGAATAAAACATTCAATCCTTTTTCGTGACTCCGATGGGATTCAAACCCGTAACCTTCTGATCCGTAGTCAGATGCTCTATTCAGTTGAGCTACGGAGCCTTTTTGTTTGCGCTTCATTTCTGAATTGCGATGCAAAGGTAGTGGTTTTATTTTATGCGTGCAAGCTTTTCCATGTTTTTTTTTCGAAAAACTGCGAAAAAAGTTGTTTTTGGGCTAATTTGGGGCTTCAAAGAGGGTTTTGCGAGGTATTTGTCCCATGAAAAGGCTATAGGAAGTCATTCTGTTTGACACTAAAAAAATGACTTGATGCGGTTGATTTCATAAAAAAGTTGGTTTCCGCAACAAAACATCTACTACAATAGGGGAAACAATGCTCATGCCGAGCATACAATAAGGGTGGTTCTATGCCATTTCATAGAACCACCCTTATCAAAATGATGCGATGTCGCTTTGGAAGACTGTCACTAAATGATGCGATGCCACTTTGGAACACTGTCACTAAATGATGCTATGTCGCTTTAGTTGACCATTACTTTATGACCGTAAGTGGAGCGAACTTCAAGAGCAGTGTCTTCTCGCCCATGTTGTCAAAGTCAATCCTGGCCTTGCCACTGTTGCCCTCCCCCTCCAGTCCGAGCACAGTTCCGCGCCCAAAACGAGTGTGTTCGACACGGTCGCCAACACGTATGCCACTATCCACCGCACCGCCCTTGCCACCAGAACTAGTAGATCCGCCACGGCCATTCGCCTGCGACACCAACGAAGACACTGGGCGCAGTCGGCCACCGGCACTCAATATTTTATTCTCAAACGACTTGGAAAAAGGACTTACCTTCGGTTCCTCCTTACGTGGGGCGACGGCACGCGGCTTTGGGTCAGCCTTGAATTGCGTGGCCACGGGATGAGGATTCTGCTGCCAAGAGCCACGATCACCATAGCCGCCCGACTTGAAGGGCGAGCCTCCCCCACCCTTCGCCGACACCACGCGGACGAGGCTTTGGTCGAAATCCCTTAGGAAGCGCGACGGCGAACCGAACTCCAACCGTCCGTAGCGGAAGCGGTTTTGGGCGCAAGTAAGTATGCACCGCTTCTCCGCACGCGTCACCGCCACATAGAGCAGTCTGCGCTCCTCCTCCAAAGCCCTCGGATTGTCGCAACACTGCGGCGACGGGAAGATGTTGTCTTCCATGCCCACGACGAAGACCGTGGGAAACTCCAGTCCCTTTGAACTGTGTATAGTCATCAATGCCACCTTTGGTTCCTCGTCGTTGCCATCGCTGTCAATGTCGGTCATGAGCGACACCTCTTGCAGAAAATCGCCCAACGACACGCGGTCGCCCTGGTCTTGCTCGCGGCGGCTCTCCACGAAATCCTGCATGCCGCCGAAAAACTCGTCAAGGTTTTCCGCCCGCGCAAGATCCTCGGGTTCGGTTCCGCTGTTGATGTCGCGCGCCACGCCACTCTCCCTCACGATGTCGAGTCCGAGCACATACGCATCGTCGCTCGCCATGCGGCCTCGCCATCCCTCCACCATGTCAGCAAACTGGCTCAGCTTGCCACTGGCCATCTTGCTGACATCAAGACGGTATAGGTCGGGGTTTGACACCACCGACCACAAGCTAACGCCAGCCACACTGGCCGCATCTACAATCTTGGCGAGAGTGGTGTCGCCGAGACCGCGCTTGGGGTAGTTGAGCACCCGGCGGAAAGCCTCCTCGTCGTCGGGGTTGGCCACAAGGCGGAAGTAGGCTATCACATCCTTTATCTCCTTGCGCTGGTAGAAGCTCATTCCACCATATATTTTATAAGGTATGTCGTTCTTTCGCAGATACTCCTCAAAGCAACGGCTCTGCGAGTTTGTGCGGTACAGGATGGCGAAGTCGCCATAGCCGCAACCCTCGCTGCGCCTTATGGCCTTGATGTCGTTGCACACGATGAGAGCCTCCTCCTTATCGCTGTAAGCCATTTTGAACAGCAGTTTGTCGCCCTGCTCGTTTTCGCTGAACACGCGCTTTGGTATCTGCCGTTCGTTGTGTTTTATCAAGCTGTTTGCCGCCTTGACTATGAGCTGCGTCGAACGGTAGTTCTGCTCCAGCTTGAACAGTTTAGCCCCGGCATAGCTCTGGCCGAAGTTGAGAATGTTGTCGATGTTGGCCCCACGGAAGCTGTATATGCTCTGCGCGTCGTCGCCCACCACACACACGCGCTGCCTGTCGGCGGTGAGCAACAGCAGTATGCGCTGCTGCGCATAGTTGGTGTCCTGATACTCATCGACAAGCACATAGTGGAAACGGTCGGCATACTTGCGCCGCTGTTCCTCGTCGCCATTGAGCAGAAGATAAGTGTTGAGCAGAAGGTCGTCGAAGTCCATGGCATTGGCCTGTCGGCAACGGTCGGCATAGCGCAGATACACATCCTTAATGGCAGGGGTGCCGTGCTCGGCATCCGCCATCGTGGCCGTGCGGTTCGACGCGTAAGCCTGCGGCAGTAGCAGCCTGTTCTTAGCCATGCTTATGCGGTCGGCCACATTTGCGGGCTTATAGTTCTTCTCGTCAAGCCCCATCTCCTTTATTATGTTCTTAACCAGCTGGCGCGAGTCATTCTGGTCGTATATTGTAAAGTTTGGTTCGTAGCCTATGGACCCGGCCTCAGCTCGCAGTATGCGGGCGAACACCGAGTGGAAAGTGCCCATGTTGAGATAGCGCGCATTGTCGCTGCCCACCATGGCTGCAATGCGTTCCTTCATCTCGCGCGCCGCCTTGTTGGTGAAGGTCAGCGCGAGTATGTTCCATGGCTTGTAGCCTTGTTGCAGCAGATAGGCTATCTTGCAGGTGAGCACGCGCGTCTTGCCCGACCCTGCCCCGGCAATCACGAGTTGCGCACCGTCGCAATACTCCACAGCCGCACGCTGGCTGTCGTTCAGTTTATCCAAGATATTGTCCATAAGTGGCTGCAAAGTTAGCTGAAAAACCCAACAAGCACTTCTTTTTTCACGGCCTTTTCTTATGCCTTTTATATGAAGTTTCGTTATTTTACGTACCTTTGCATAACCCATAGCTGCGCTCGGCAATCAGAAAGCAAGCTTTCATTGCCCTCGCTGGCAATGGCTTTGCATAACCCATAGCTGCAAAAAGGCAATCAGAAAGCAAGCTTGCAACAAAAAGTAGCACACATCACCATAAAATATACAACACCATGGACAACACTACACAATCGACAATGACAATAAGGATGAGGCAGTCGGCCAAGGACATGTTCTTCATCTTTTTCGGCATAGTGCTGTATGCCTTCGGCTACACCGCCTTCATACTCCCCGAGCAGGTTGTGATGGGAGGCGTGGCCGGCATCTCCGCCCTGCTCTTCTACGCATTCAAGCTGCCGGCTGGAGCGTCGCTTTGGGCACTCAACTTCATCATGCTCGCCATAGCGTTCCGCGCGCTTACACGCCAGTTCACCATCCGCACCATAATAGGTGTAAGTGTGATATCGCTGGTTGTGGGAGTGATGCAGCCGTTCTTCCAGTCGTTCAACATCGTCACCGCCGGCGACGACAAGTTCATGCACGTGCTGATAGGCGGTGCCCTGTGCGGAGCGGGACTGGGACTGGTGTTCTCTCACAACGGATCGACAGGTGGCACCGACATCATCATTGCCCTGCTCAACAAATACTTCCGCATGAGCTTCGGGCGCGCCATGCAGTTCATCGACATTAGCATCATACTCTCGTCCTACCTGCTGTTCCACAGCGTCGAGACCATCGTCTATGGTGTGGCCTTCACGCTCATAATAAGCTATGTGTGCGACTATGTGATAAACGGCACGCGCCAGACGGTGCAGTTCATCATCATATCGAAGGAGTATAAGAAGATTGCCGACACGATAAACAAGAGCGTCAACCGTGGCGTGACGGTGATACCCGGCAAGGGGTGGTACTCCAAGCGCGACGTTGACATACTCATTGTGCTCACAAGGAAATACGAGTCGCAAGACGTGCTCAACTACATCAAGTCGATCGACCCGTCGGCTCTCGTGTCGCAGTCGTTCTGCCACGGTGTGTTTGGCGAGGGCTTCGACAAGATAAAATAGGCTTCTGCATATAACAGAACTAAACACATACTACAATGACTGACACGACAAAAAAGGCGAGCGACAACGCCACCGAACTATTTGTGCAGGGCTACAACTGCGGACAGGCCGTGCTCATGGCCTTCGCCCAACGATATGGCATCGACGAGCAACAGGCTTCCCACCTTGCGGCCGCCTTTGGCGGAGGTGTAGGCCACCAGCGCATGACGTGCGGCGCAGTGCTCGCACTTGCGGTATTGGCCGGACTTGAAACCGCCGACGCAGATGCCGACCATAAGGTGCCCATGCAGCGCAGCTTCAAACTGATACAGCGCATGACCGAAGAATTCAAGACAAGCTATGGTTCGGCCATTTGCGGCGAGATACTCGGTCTGAAAGGCTTCACCAAGGCCATAGGCACAGCCACCGACATCCCCACACCCGAACAATACAAGAGTCGTCCGTGTGCGCTGAAAGTGCGGTTGGCGGCAGAGATATTCGAACGCCATCTAAAGGAAAAAGAATTGTGATGCGCGCGCAAGTAGTGGGCGACGTGTCTCACGTCGCAATTGCCGCTTGGCCGCTTGGCGTGCGGTGAGACACCGCACCCACTACACATGAGTAACAACAAATTGGACAGTCAATCTTTAAAACTCCGCCCATGTGTATGGACGCTTCTGCGTGGCCGAGTCGTTCGTGTTGAAGAACACCATGGTGGTGTCGATGTCGCTCCTGCCTTGCCCCGACATCACTTCGGCCTTGCTCAACTTTGTCTTCCCTATGTAGAACAGTCCTGAGCCGTCTTTCTTCTGCGGTGTCATGTTGCCAACGAAAAGGCTGTCGCCCTTCTCGTCCATGTAAAACAGTGGCGACGAGAGGTCGAGAGCGAAGTCATAGCTATCCTTCGTTAGCGTGGGCGACTCCTTGGCGAAGTAATGGGCGGCCAACGTGAAATACACATTTTTGCCCGTATTGAACTGCACAGGCTTGCGCCACAGGCCACTGCGCACAGTGTCTTGCCTAATCGTTCCGTCGGCATCGAGATACTGCACGAGCAAGTTGGCAGCCTCAAGCACATTGGGGTCGCTTAGCTCAATGGTGTAAAACATCTTCTCGGCCACCGTGGGACCGACATACTGGCCACGGTGCGAGCCACTGTCGTCGTCGCTTGAGCATCCTGCAAGCGAGGAAAAGGCGGCCACAACAAGAGCCGCAAACATAGTCTTCTTCATATACCTTATTCTTATTTTTCAAACATAATACTTTTCCGCCACGGATCAGCGCGAACCAATGTATAGGCAAATCATGCCAAGCAGCACCAGGGCCAAGTCGACAAACTTCGACTTGAGGTTTTTCTCGTGGAAAGCCACCGCACCGAAGAGGAAACTCACCACCACACTGCCACGGCGCACCATCGACACAATGCTTATCATCGCCCCTGGTATGCTGAGCGCATAGAAGTAGACGAAGTCGGCGGCACTGAGAAACACGCTGATGAAAATGATTGTCCAGTCCCACCTGAACGGTGTGGAACGCTTGCGGTAGGGCCACCACATGAGCATGAGCACAACGCCCATCATGAAGCACTGGTAGATGTTGTACCAGCTCTGCACCATCATCGTGTCGAGACCTGCCCCACCCTCCGCCTCCGGGGCCATCAGATACTTGTCGTAGAGTCCGCTGACGGCACCGAGCACGGCTGCGCCGACAATCATCCATATCCACTTGTTGTGCTCGAAGTCGATGCCCTCCTTGCGCCCACTGCGGCTAAGCATGAAGAACGACATCACCGCGAGCAGCACACCTGCCCACTGCCACAGATTGAGCCGCTCGCCAAACACGAGCAGCGCGCCCACAAGCACCATCACTGGGCGAGTGGCGTTGATGGGGCCTACTATCGTGAGCGGCAGGTGCTTCATGCCGAAATAGCCGAGCACCCAACTGCTCAGCACGATGCAGCTCTTCAAGAGTATGAACTTGTGTACTTCCCAGCCGCCCGAGGCCACGTGGAATATCGTTCCGTCGAGTGCGCCCGACGTGCGGCTAAGCACTATGAACGGGAGAAAGATTATCGACGAGAACAGCGTGTTGAGAAAGAGCACGGGAATGACGGCATTGCCATCGAGCGACTTCTTCTTGAACGAGTCGTAGAAGCCGAGCAACGCTGCCGAAAGAAAGGCTAATATCAACCACATAATAAAAAATTTAGTAACGTAAAAAACAAATTGCTCAGATTTGTACCTGTACGGGCTGAAAGCCCAACAACTCCATAGCCCAGGGCAACGCCCTGGGTTTTGTTTGTGTGTATCTATGCGCCCTGTAAGGGCAAAAGTATATAGCCTTATGCATTATAGTCTATGCACTTTTGCCCTTACAGGGCGACAGGTGATGTTCGTATATACCCAGGGCGCCCGCCTGGGCTATGGAGTATAGGGCTTTCAGCCCATCGCGGTAAAATCGACCAATCATATAAAATATGTTCAAGTTATTTTTTTTGAACAACACCCCATAGCCGCCATCGCTCCAGTGCGCGACGCTGTTGAGATGCGCCGGTCAGTACTTCACGTCAACGAGCGACAGGGCGTTGGCAGGCATCGACTCGCCGGCGGCAGTGCGCTTGCCACCCTCTATCACTCCGCAAAACTCGTCGAGGGTCATGCGGTGGCGCCCCACCTCAATGAGCGTTCCCACCACGGCGCGCACCATGTTGCGCAGAAAGCGGTTTGCGCTAATCTCGAAGCGCCACGCACAGGGCGACAGCTGCACCCACTGGGCGCGCGTCACTCGGCACAGCGTGGTCTTCACGTCGGCGTGGCTCTTACAGAACGCCCCGAAGTCGTCGTAATGCATCAGCCGCTCGGCGGCCTTGTTCATCAGTTCGAAGTCGAGCGGATAGCGCAGCTCGCACGAATAGAAGCGCAGAAAGGGGTTCTTCTCCGTGTGTATGCAGTAGTGGTATGTGCGCTCCGTGGCACTGAAGCGGGCGTGCTTGTCGGCCTCTACAGGCTCGATGCCGGCCACCGAGATGTCGCGCGGAAGCAGGCGGTTCAGCTTGTAGGCCAGCTGCACACAGTCGATGTCGGCGGCTGAGTCGAAGTGAGCCACCATCCTGCTGGCATGCACGCCAGTGTCGGTGCGCCCCGCCCCAACCACCGTGGTGGGCGTTGCCAGCAGCAGCGACAGGGCTTTCTCAAGCTCGGCCTGCACGGTGTTGCCGTTGGGCTGCACCTGCCAACCATGATAGGCGGTGCCGTCGTAGGCGAAAGTGATGAAATAGCGTCTCATAGAGAATGTGTTATCCTTTGTTCAAAGGCCGAGCCGACGGCTGTGGCTAACGCAACCGCAACCCGTCGCCCACCTTTATCTGGTAGTCGGGCGACAGCTTGTTGAGCTTGTACAGGCTCTTCAGCCTTATGCCGTAGAGCTGCGATATGGTGTACATCGACTGTCCCTTGCGCACGTAGTGCAACCGTCCCTTATAGCTCTTGGGGGCGTTCTTGCGCTTCTTCTTCAGATAGATGATGTCGCCCTCGGCCAGCGTGTCGTTCTTGTCGCGCTCGTTATACTTGGCCAGCTTGCGCCGCGATATGCCCGTCTCGGCGGCTATCGAGGCGAAGGTGTCGCCCTTGCGCGCCTTCACATAGTAGTTTTCGTTGAACTCGTATATGGGGTGCAGCGCGGCGCCGCCCACCTTGTGGTCGCGGCTGCGGCGTGCATAGAAGTGGTCGTAAGTCTTCGCCGTGTCGTAGCGGTGCAGCTTGTACAGTTGTATTATGTCGATCAGCCTGTCGGCATACTTGGGGTTGGTGGCATAGCCGGCGGCCTTCAGTCCGCGCGCCCACCCCTTGTAGTCGGTCACGCCAAGCTTAAACAGGTTCCGATACCTGCTTCCCTTCACCAGAAAGCGCGAGTGGTCCTCATAACTGTCGTAGACGCTGGGATAGGCGCGGAAGCACTCGCTCGTGGCGTCGTCGTCGAAATACACCGTCGAACCGCCCCACGTGTGGCACTTTATGCCAAAATGGTTGTTGCCCTTGCGCGCCAGCTCGCTGCTCCCGGCACCCGACTCCAGCACCCCCTGCGCCAGGGTGATGCTCGCCGGTATTCCGTAGCGTTTCATCTGCTCGATGGCCAAGTCCTTATACTGGTCTATATACTGCTGATAGGCACTGTTCCACCTCGACTGGGCGGAAGCGCAAACGGCAAGCAGCAGCATGCAGACGGCAATGTATGGTCTTAATCGGGTCAATGCTAAAGGGATGATGGGTCTACTCTTTTTGATTTCGTGTGCAAAAATACTGAAAACAATTGAGCTTAACCGCTTTTTTCCTTATTTTTGCACTAATACGACAACGGGCAATGCCGTTTGCTTTATAGAAACGTCTAAAAAGGATGTTGCCATGGAAGAAAAGACAATAAAGACAACGATAACCATTTGCCAGCCAAGCGAGCTGTGCGCCGCCGACCAACGGCTGATAGAGTTGGCCAAAGAGGCCACCTCGCGCTCATATTCCAAGTATTCCCACTTCTCCGTGGGGGCTGCGGTGCGGCTCGACAACGGACAAAGCGTCGTGGGGTGCAACCAGGAGAACGCCGCCTACGGGGTCACCATATGCGCCGAGCGCGCTGCCCTGTTCTCCGCCGGGGCGCAATATCCCGACTGCGCCGTGGTCGCCATTGCCCTGGCGGCAAAGACTTACGGCGGCTTCACCGACGAACCCGTCACGCCCTGCGGCAGTTGCCGCCAGGCTCTCGTCGAGACTGAGCTGCGCTTCAAGCGCGAGGTGCGCATAATAATGTATGGCGGGAAACGCACGTTTGTGGTTGAGGGCATAAAGGGGCTTATGCCTCTGTCGTTCGACGACGCACTCTTGTAGGTGGGCTAAGTAATGTTCTAAAAATAAGTTGCGCAAGTTTGCCCTGTATTTTTAGTCGGTTTTGTTGGCTTCTTTGAAGGAGCATAGCGGGCTATGTGACTGAAAAGAAGTCGCAAAAACGGCAAAAAGACAGGGCGAGCCAAACCAAATAAAGGATATGGGCATACTCTAAACTTGCTCAAGTTATTTTTTGAACATTACTAAATCCTGTTTATGTCAACATAGCCGTGCATCACGGCATAGATGGTCATGGCCGACACGCTCTTTATGCCGAGCTTTTCCATGATGTTCTTGCGGTGGGTGACCACCGTGGCCAAACCGATGTTCAGTTTGGCGGCAATCTCCTTGTTTATATATCCCTGCACAATCAGCGACATCACCTCCATCTCGCGGCTCGACAACATGCTGGGCTGCGACTGTGGCAGTGTCTGTGGCAGGTTGCGCCCCTTGGCGTGCGCACTCTGCTCAAGCCTTAGCAGAGCCTTCACGAGCTGCCGCTCCGGCACGCCTACGCACAGGCTGTGGAAACCGCCGAGCTGGGTGTCGGCATCCACTGAAAGGGTCATCACTATGGTCTTGTGGCGGTTGTCGGCGAAGAAGCTGCGGTTTTGCAGCACTATGTTTGTGGCCACGAAATAGTGGTAGTAGCGCTCTGGGTGGTTGGCCTCAAGCTCGGCAAACGACCCGAACGCGTCAACCTCGGCCATGGGCATCACGCTCTGCAATATCGACTTCATGCCTATTGTGGCCAATGTGTTGGGGTCTACAACCGCTATTTTGGGGCGCGTCATTTCGTTTTCCATAGTTCTTATAATCACCGAAGCTTCTAAGTAATAAGGTGTCCAACTCGTTGTGGCTCATGTGTAGTGGGTGCGGTGTCCCGCCGCACACCCACCTAAAAGTTCATCCGCACACGGTTTGTGTAGCCACAAGCCATGTGCGGATGTTGTATTGTCAGGCGGTGTTCCTTACGAGAGGAAGCCCAGCAGTGCTCCTGCGGCCACAGCCGAACCAATCACACCGGCCACATTGGGGCCCATGGCGTGCATGAGCAGGAAGTTGTGGCGGTCGTATTCCAGTCCGAGGTTGTTGCTTATGCGCGCCGCCATCGGCACTGCCGACACTCCGGCGTTGCCGATAAGCGGGTTAATCTTCTTGTCGGAAGGCAAGAACAGGTTCATGAACTTCACGAAGAGCACGCCGCTGGCCGTGGCTATCATGAAGGCGCACGCGCCGATGATGAAGATGAACAGCGTGTTGAGCGTCAAGAACTCGCTCGCCTGCGTGGAGCAGCCCACGGTAAGTCCGAGCAGCATCACCACGATGTCGTTGAGAGCCGCTCCGGCGGTCTTGGCCAAACGCGTGGTCTTGCCGCTTTCCTTCAGCAGGTTGCCAAAGAAGAGCATGCCCAGCAGCGGCAGACCCGACGGCACGATGAACGTGGTGAGCAGCAGTCCGATGATGGGAAACAGTATGCGCTCGGTCTGGCTCACCTGGCGAGCCGGCTTCATGCGTATCACGCGCTCCTTCTTTGTGGTGAGCAGACGCATCAACGGCGGCTGGATAAGCGGCACGAGTGCCATGTAGGAGTATGCGCACACGGCGATGGCGCCCATCAGGTTGGGGCTTAGCTTCGACGAGAGGAAGATGGCCGTCGGGCCGTCGGCTCCGCCGATGATGGCAATGCCGGCCGCCTGGTTAGGCTCGAAGCCCAGGGCGAGGGCCACCATGTAGGCGCCGAATATGCCAAACTGAGCCGCCGCTCCTATGAGCACCAGCTTGGGGTTGGCTATAAGGGCCGAGAAGTCGGTCATGGCGCCTATGCCGAGAAACACCAGTGGCGGATACCACCCTTGGCGCACGCCCTGGTAGAATATGTTGAGCACCGAGTTGTCCTCATAGAGGCCAATCTCCAGTCCGGCGTCGGCGCGGAACGGAATGTTGCCCAAGATGATGCCAAGACCGATGGGTATGAGCAGCAGCGGCTCAAAGTCCTTCTTTATGGCGAGGTATATCAGTATGGCCCCCACCACGATCATGGCCATGTTGCCGGCTGTGGCGTTGGCGAAGCCGGTGTAGGTCAGAAACTCGTTGAAGTTTTCTGTTATGAAACTCATTATTCCCATAGTTCCCCCATTCTTATGCTATTACGACCAGGGTTGCGCCCTCAAGCACAGAGTCGCCCTGCTTCACCAAAACCTCCTTCACGGTGCCGCTCTTCTCGGCCTCGATGTTGTTTTGCATCTTCATGGCCTCGAGCACCACCACGGCGTCGCCCTCGTTCACAGAGTCGCCCACCTTCACGTTTACCGACGTGATTGTTCCTGGCAGAGGCGACTTCAGCGGAGTGCCTGCCGCCGTGGGCGCGGGCGCGCTCTGCTGTGCGGGCGCGGGTGCTGCCGCCGGCTGCGCTGCGGGTGCTGCGGGCTGGTGGTGTACTGTGTGGGCCGGGTGTACGCTGGTGGCCTTGATGGGCTGCTTCAGTTCCACCTCGAATGGTATGCCGTTTACGTTGACCTTGGCTATGTTGCCTTCCACTTCCTCTATTTCCACTTCGTAGTCAACGCCCTTTACTTTATATTGATACTTGTTCATGATTGTGTAGCTGTGTTACTGTTTGTTTGTTGCGGTGTCAATTATTAGTGTCCACCTTTTGTTGGTAAGTTTACTTTGTCGCCTGTTTTTCTTGTTGGCCCTTATTCATGGAACTGCGTCATCTGCAAGTACTCGCCGTTCCAGTCGGTGTGCTTGGGCTTTATGGTTATCACGCCGCTCTCAACGTCGTGCACCTCGTCCTGGTATTGCTTCAGGGCCATGGCTATCACCGCCATGTATATCTCCTTGTCGATGCCCTTGTTGGCCAGTCCGTCTTGCAGCAGGTTGTTGGCTATGTGGCCTATCTCCACCGTCTTCTCCACCGTCTTCACTCCGGCCTTCAGCGGTTGCAGTCCGGCCACCTTGCCCGCCGTGGAGCGGTGGCGCATGAAGAGTCCGAAGAAGTAGAAGAAGGCAAACAGCAGGGCGAGGCAGAAGAACACGATGCCCATCGACAGTATGGTGATGCCTATGCCGTAGGGGTCCTCACGCTTCAGCTTGGCTATTTTCGACTCGCCGCTGCTCGTGTCGTTCGATATGCCGGGGGTCACGTCGGTGCCCTTGCGCACAAGCCACGTGTCGCTGCCGTCGGTGGCGCGTGCATACGACTGGCCGTCGGCCATGGCCGGCACCGTCACCGAGTCGACGAGGTCAACGCCGTTGCCGTTGTAGAGTGCCACCCACACCGTCTTCTGCGAGTCAACGGGCATGGTGAGGTGCAGCGTTCCCATGGCCGGGTTGCTGTTGCAGTAGAACACTATGTGCTGGCGTGCGGTGAGGTTGGTGCGCGCGTCGCCGCTGGGAATGATGCTCATGCGCTTTACGCGCTCCGGCACGCTCATTTTCTTGTCGAGAACCGAACGGTCGGTGGTCAGGTACATTCCGCGTATGTTGTACGTGGAGTGCGAGATGTTGGCTATCTCCACCCAAGCCTCGCGCTGGCCGTATTCGTCCTCCAGTCCGGCGGTGTTGCTCGTCTGCACCTCGTTGAGCCTTATGCTTTTCTCCATTTGCCCAAACGACGAGGTGGCCAGCAGCAACATTGCGCCCGACACTAATGTGAATTTGTCCATTGGTTAAATTAAGGTGTTTTGGTTATATTAGTTTATTTTGTCTGTGTCACAGTTGGCGGCACGAGCCGCCACAAAGACGTTTCGCCCACCCCTGTGTGGTGGGGCGGGCGACGTGTCGTTATGCGTTTATATGCCTCCGCAGCATAGCAGAATGATGAGCTGCGCCGTGAGTATTCGCAGGAACATGCTCAGTGGATACACCGTAGAGTAGCCGATGGCCGGGGCCTCCTTCGAGCAGCTTTGGTTTGCGTAGGCCAAGGCTGGTGGGTCGGTATATGTACCGGCTATCATACCCATGATGGTGAAGTAGTTGAACTTGAACTTCAGTCGCGCCAGAGTTCCTATTATTAATATAGGTATTATGGTTATCAGGAAACCCGTGTACACGTATTTCAGTCCGTCGCCCTGCACCACCGTCTCCCAGAAGCCGGCTCCGGCCTTGATGCCCACACTGGCAAGGAAGAGCACAAGCCCAATCTCGCGCAGCATCATGTTGGCGCTTGTGGTGGTGTAGGTCACGAGATGCACCTTGTAGCCATAGCGTCCTATGAGAATGGCTATGATGAGCGGGCCTCCGGCAATACCGAGCTTCATCGGCACGGGCATGCCCGGTATGGCTATTGGCAGACTGCCAAACACTATGCCTATGATGATGCCTATGAATATGGTGGCGATGTTGGGCGCGTCGAGTCGCTTTATCGAGTTGCCGAGCACGTCGGCCACGCGGTTCACGTAGTTCTCCGGGCCAACCACCATCACCCTGTCGCCCACTTGCAGGGCGAGGTTGGTGCTGGCGAATAGGTCCATGCCCTGACGGGTTACGCGCGTCACGTTCACTCCATACACCGACGCGAAGTGCATCTGGCCAAGCGTCTTGCCGTTGATGGCGGCGCGCGTCACGAGTATGCGCTTCGATACCATCGGCTGGTCCTTGTCAACCTCTTCCCAGGCCACCTCGATTTCAGGGCCTATGAAGGCTATGATGGCCTCGGCGTCGGCCTCGGCGCACACTATGAATATCTGGTCGCCCAGCTCAAACACGGTGTCGCTCTTGGGTATCATCACGTGGCCGTCGCGCAGCAGCCGCGAGCAAACGAAGTCGCGGTTGAGGAAGTCGTGTATCTGCTTGAGCGACCGCCCTGCCAAGTATGAATTGGTCACCTCCAGGTGCATGTTGTGGGGCTTCACGTGGGTGTCGTTGGCCTCTTCGGCCTCAAGCTTCTTCTCGTCGTTGGCCGTGTTGATGCGGCAGATGAAGCGCAGGGCTATCGTGGCGCCTATGATGCCGAGCACGCCGAGCGGATAGGCGCAGGCGTAGCCCGAGGCTATCTGCGGTATGCTGCCCTTGGCGAACACGCTCTCAAGCGCCTCGTTGGCGGCTCCGAGTCCCGGGGTGTTGGTCACGGCTCCATACAGCGTGCCCACCATCATTGGCAGGTTTTGCGGATTGCTGGTGTCGAAGAAGAGGAAGTAGCACGCAAACATCACTGCGATGTTGAGCAGCACCGTGGCCGTCGACAGCAGGTTGAGCGTAACGCCGCCCTTGCGGAAGCTCTCGAAGAAGCCGGGGCCCACCTGAAGTCCTATCATGAAGACGAAGAGGATGAGGCCGAAGTCCTGCAAGAACGTAAGGATGTTGCTGGGGGCGGTGAGGCCGATGTGGCCGGCGAAGATGCCCGCAAACAGCACGAACGACACGCCGAGCGTGATGCCTCCTATCTTGATCTTGCCAAGAAGCACTCCTGCGGCTATCACTATCGCATACAACAGGGCGATGTGGGCCACGGAGTCGGTGGTCGTGAATAGATTAATAAACCATTCCATAAAGTATATTATTGTATAAAGTCTGTGCAAATTTACGATAAAAAAGTCTCAACACAACAAATTATCGCGCCGAAATTCGTTTTCTGCCCACCATTCCGCATCCATTCCGCCGGCAAGGCGGATGTGCCCCATAGCCTCGAAGAGACTGAAGATGCCACTTAGCTATGCGATCTATGCTGGTTAGCAGTGCTATCTATGCTGGTTAGCCATGCTAACTATGCTGGTTAGCCATGCTATCTATGCTGGTTAGCAGTGCTATCCATGCTGGTTAGCAGTGCGCAAAGTTGGCTTACACCAACCGATGTAAGCTCTTACACCAACTGAGGTAAGCTCTTACACCAACTGAGGTAAGCTCTTACACCAACTGAAGTAAGCGCTTACCTCAGTTGGTGTAAGCCGACATTGACGTGCCTTCGACACTATTTTCCGCCGCCCTCGGCACAATACTCCCTTGTGTCCACCACGACAAACACAGCCATCATGCTGCGCCTCGCCATTGTTACAAAACATAAAACTTTCATTTGTATTCGTTGTGTATAAGGAAAATACACTACCTTTGCATAGAATAGGCTGCGCTCGGCAATCAGAGAGCAAGCTCTCATTGCCCTCGCTTGCACTATCCTTGCATAGAATAGGCTGCACTCAAAGCCAAGTTTGCGCCAAAACAAAGAACAACGAACTTATATAATAAAAGAAACACACTATGTCAAACAACAAGGAAAAGCTCTTTGCAGAGTTTGCCGTACCGACAACCCAAGAGTGGCTGGACAAGATACAGGTGGACCTGAAGGAAGCCGATTTCGACAAGAAACTGGTATGGAGAACCAACGAGGGCTTCAATGTGCCTCCGTTCTATCGCCGCGAAGACGTGCTGAAGCTGAAGACTCCAGACGCGCTGCCGGGCGAATTCCCCTTCGTGCGAGGCAACAAGAAGGAAGACAACGCATGGTATGTGCGCCAAAACATCAATGAGGCCGACCCCAAGAAGGCCAACGCCAAGGCTCTCGACATCCTCAACAAGGGCATCGACTCGCTGGGCTTCCACTTCGGAGGCGACATGGTGAGCAAGGAGTATGTCGAGACGCTGCTCGACGGCATCGTGTGCGAGTGTGTGGAGCTTAACTTCAACACCTGCAAGCGCCACTCAGTGCAGCTGGCCCACATCCTCACCGACTACTTCGAGAGCAAGGGCTACGACAAGAGCCGCATCGTGGCCTCCATCGACTGGGACCCCATCGAGAAGATGGTGATGAAGGGCAAGGACGTGACGGCCATACTGCCGCTGGCCACCCAACTGGTTGACGCGCTGAAGGACTATCCCAACTTCAGGTGCATCACGGTGAACGCCGCCGCACTCAACAACGCCGGTGCCTACATCGTGCAGGAACTGGGCTACGCCCTGGCCTGGGGCAACGAGTATCTGGCCGAGATGGTCGATGCCGGAGTGGAGCCTACGCTGGCCGCAAGCAAGATAAAGTTCAACATGGGCGTGTCGGAAAACTACTTCATGGAGATTGCCAAGTTCCGCGCCGCGCGCATGCTCTGGGCCGAAATCGTGAAGCAGTATGAGCCTAAGTGCGACTGCGCCTGCAAGATGTGCGTCAATGCCACCACCACATCTTATAATATGACCATGTTCGACAGCTACGTCAACTTGTTGCGGTCGCAGACCGAGACGATGAGCGCTGCCTTGGGCGGCGTACACTCCATCGTGGTGCGCCCGTTCGACGAGGTCTACGAGCAGCCCACCGACTTCTCAGAGCGCATCGCGCGCAACCAGCAGCTGCTGCTCAAGGAAGAGAGCCACTTCGACAAGGTGGTTGACCCCTCGGCCGGATCATACTTCATCGAGGAGCTTACAACGTCGCTCGCCGACGCCGCATGGAAGATATTCCTCAAGACTGAAGACGAGGGCGGCTTCCTTGAGGCCGTGAAGAAGGGCACTGTGCAAGACGACATCAACGCCACCAACACCAAGCGCCACGGCGACGCCGCCAAGCGCCGCGAGTTCATACTGGGCACCAACCAGTTCCCCAACTTCACCGAGAAGAGCGACGGCAAGGAGCCTCGCGCCAACGCCTGCCACGGCGGCTGCGGCCATGCCGAGGCCACGGCGTTCAAGTCGATTGAGTCGTCGCGCCTGGCCGCCGACTTCGAGCAGCTGCGCCTCGCCACGGAGCGCAGTGGCAAGACCCCCACGGCGTTCATGCTCACCATCGGCAACCTGGCATGGCGCCAGGCCCGCGCGCAGTTCAGCAGCAACTTCCTGGCGTGCGCCGGCTACAAGATTATCGACAACCTGGGCTTCGACACTGTCGAGGAGGGCGTAGAGGCCGCCATGAAGGCCAAGGCCGACATCGTGGTGCTCTGCTCAAGCGACGACGAGTATGCCACCTATGCCATCCCGGCGTTCAAGTGCCTCGATGGCCGCGCCATGTTCATCGTGGCCGGTGCGCCTGCCTGCATGGACGAGCTGAAGGCCGCCGGCATCGAGAACTTCGTCCATGTGAAGTGCAATGTGCTGGAGACTCTGCGCGAGTATAACAAGAAGTTGGGTATTTAAGGTGGTCATCCTTTTTTTACAAGACCACCAATAAACAATAGAAGTAATGAGAAAGAATTTTAAAGACATAGATATATTTGCCGGCATCAAGGCCACCGACGGCAGCCAGTGGCAGAAGGACAACGGCATACACTACAACTGGAAGACACCCGAGCACATCGAGGTGAAGCCAGTCTACACCAAGGAAGACCTTGAGGGCATGGAGCACCTCGACTTCACGGCCGGCATTCCGCCGTTCCTGCGCGGCCCCTACTCAATGATGTATCCGTTCCGCCCGTGGACCATACGCCAGTATGCCGGATTCTCCACCGCCGAGGAGTCCAACGCATTCTACCGCCGCAACCTCGCCTCAGGACAGAAGGGACTCTCTGTGGCCTTCGACCTGCCCACACACCGTGGCTACGACCCCGACAACGAGCGCGTGGTGGGCGACGTGGGCAAGGCCGGCGTGTCTATCTGCAACGAGGAGAACATGAAGGTGCTCTTCGACGGCATCCCCCTCAACAAGATGTCGGTGTCGATGACGATGAACGGTGCCGTGCTGCCCGTGCTCGCCTTCTACATCGTGGCCGGACTGGAGCAGGGAGCCAAACTGGAGGAGATGGCCGGAACCATCCAGAACGACATTCTCAAGGAGTTCATGGTGCGCAACACCTACATCTATCCGCCTGCATTCTCGATGAAGATCATCGCCGACATATTCGAGTACACGTCGCAGAACATGCCCAAGTTCAACTCCATATCCATTTCGGGCTACCACATGCAGGAGGCCGGAGCCACAGCCGACATCGAGCTGGCCTACACCCTGGCCGACGGCATGGAGTACATCCGCGCCGGAGTGAACGCCGGCATCGACATCGATGCCTTCGCGCCGCGACTGTCGTTCTTCTGGGCCATCGGCGTAAACCACTTCATGGAGATTGCCAAGATGCGCGCCGCACGCGTGCTGTGGGCTAAGATAGTGAAGAGCTTCGGAGCGAAGAACCCCAAGTCGATGGCTCTGCGCACCCACTCGCAAACGTCGGGATGGTCGCTCACCGAGCAGGACCCCTACAACAACGTGGGACGCACGTGCATCGAGGCCATGGCGGCAGTGCTCGGCCACACGCAGTCGCTGCACACCAACGCGCTCGACGAGGCAATCGCCCTGCCCACCGACTTCTCGGCCCGTATAGCCCGCAACACCCAGATATACATACAGAACGAGACCAAGGTGTGCAAGCACATCGACCCGTGGGCTGGCTCATACTATGTGGAGAGCCTCACCAACGAGCTTATACACAAGGCGTGGGAGCACATCCAGGAGATAGAGAAGCTGGGCGGCATGGCCAAGGCCATTGAGACGGGCGTGCCAAAGATGCGCATCGAGGAGGCCGCCGCACGCACACAGGCACGCATAGACAGCGGCGTGCAGGTAATCGTGGGCACCAACAAGTACCGCCTCGACCACGAAGACCCCATCGACATCCTTGAGGTTGACAACACCGCCGTGCGCGAGCAGCAGGAGGAGTGCCTAAAGGAGCTTAGGGCAAAGCGCGACAACGAGGCTTGCAAGAAGGCTCTGGCCGAGCTTACCGAGTGTGTGCGCACGGGCGAGGGCAACTTGCTCGCCCACGCCATAGAGTGCGCCAAGCTGCGCTGCACGCTGGGCGAGATAAGCGACGCGTGCGAAGAGATTGTGGGACGTTACAAGGCAATAATCAGAACTATATCAGGCGTGTATTCATCAGAGAGCAAAAACGACAAGGACTTCGAGTTGGCATGCCAGCTCACAGAGGAGTTTGCGAAGAAGGAGGGACGCCGTCCGCGCGTCTTCGTAGCAAAGATGGGACAGGATGGCCACGACCGTGGCGCAAAGGTGGTGGCCACGGGCTACGCCGACTGCGGCTTCGACGTCGATATGGGTCCGCTGTTCCAGACTCCGGCCGAGGCTGCGCGCGAGGCCGTAGAGAACGATGTTCACGTGGTGGGCGTTTCGTCGCTCGCCGCTGGCCACAAGACACTGGTTCCGCAGCTCATCGCCGAACTGAAGAAGCAGGGACGCGAGGACATCATGGTCATCGCCGGTGGCGTTATTCCCGCCCAGGACTACGACTTCCTCTATCAGGCCGGAGTGGCTGCCATATTCGGCCCCGGCACGTCGGTGGCCAAGGCTGCCGTCGAGATGATGAAGATACTGCTCGACAAGGAGTAACTCTTTCGAGTTCGGGTGCCAATTTGATGTACCTATTGTGGTTGGTGCATTGGGTAGTGGGCGACGTGTCTCACGTCGCAACTATCGCATCGCCGCTTGGTGTGCGGTTGGACACCGCACCCACTACAAAGGGAACAACAAATTAGACAGCCTACTTTCGAGTGGGTATATATATATTATAAGGTGTGGAGCATAGGTGAAAGCCCGTGCTCCACACCTTGTATTTTGTATGGCGCAAAGGGTGAAAGAATGTGTAAGTGATAAAAAAACAACTTATGCAGATTTATACATGTACGGGCTGAAAGCCCAACAACTCCATAGCCCAGGGCAACGCCCTGGGTCTTTGTTTGCGTGTATCTACTCGCCCTGAAAGGGCAAAAGTATATAGTCTTGCGCATTATAGTCTATATACTTTTGCCCTTACAGGGCGACAGTTGATGCTCGTATTTACCCAGGGCGTTGCCCTGGGCTATGTAGTATAGGGCTTTCAGCCCATTTCGATACAATCTGCCAATCATGTAAAATCTACTCAAGTTGTTTTTTAGCATTACTAAAAGACCATAAAAGCAATGCCACTTTGCACAATCTCAACATTTTGCACTATCTTTGCAAAAGACAAAAAAACGAACGACAGCTGATGAAAAAGTTTTTGATTGCCATAATGATGGCTCTGCCCCTATTCGCGGCAGCGCAAAACACATGGGAAATGCCTGAGGCCAACGAGCAGGGCGTAACCGCAAACCCCGACCAGAAGTATCTCGTTGGCGCAGTGCCTGTGGTTGACGGCCGGGTGCAGTTCAACACGGTGATTGAGGCACCGGGCAAGAGCGCCGACCAGATATACGCCATTCTGCACGCCTATCTCAACCGCATGGTCAAGGAGCCTAACCAGTCGGAGCAGAGCCGCGTGGCCATAGCCGACTCGGCCAAGCACTGCCTGTGTGGGTCGTTTCAGGAGTGGCTCGTGTTTAAGAGCTCCGCTCTCGTGCTCGACCGCACGCGCTTCATGTACAACATCATCGCCAACTGCTACGACGGCAAGGCCGACATAACCATCACGCGCATAATGTACCTATACGACGAGGAGCGCGCTCCGCAGACCTACAAGGCCGAGGAGTGGATTACCGACGAGTATGGACTGAAGAAAAACAAGCAGAAGCTGTCGCGCCTGTCGGGCAAGTTCCGCCGCAAGACCATCGACCGCAAAGACTATCTCTTCGCCAAGTTCGCCTCGCTGCTGAAGTAAGCTGCGGGGCGAGGCCGGGCCGCTTGTCATTGCAGCCCCCGCTTGCCCACCTTGATAGCATACACGTTTAATCGCATAGCACACTTCCCCACCCCACACACACATGACATACGACGATAGCGAGTTTGTGCCCAAGCGTCCCGAACGCCCCCATAGGCGACCGGGCGCTAAGCTTTTCGTGTTGCGCAATGTGCTCAACACGCTGTTCATGATTGGCGCATTGGCCGGCGTGGTGTGCTATCTGGCCTATAGCAAGACCATAGGCACATACATCGTGATTGGCTCGCTGCCACTGAAGTTTGTCGAGGCGGCGCTCCGACTGATAACGGGCGGACCCGGCAAAAGCCAGCGCAACCAGTTTTAGGCAAGCCGCCACGCCCTGCCACCTTTTCTTTTATTTATTCTTAGATGAAGCGTTTATTCCCCGCCATATTGTTGCTGTTGCTCTCGGCGACATCCACCGCGCAGGTCTACAACCAAATGGACGAGACCGGGCAGATAACACAAATAGACGAAAACCAGAACAGCAGCAACGGCAACTTCAACAAGCACAACAAGGACACGTCGAATGTACACAAGGAGATACCCAAGGGTCTCTATGTGTGGACCATCGACCGCAAGTTTGGCGACATAACGCCGGCAAAGCCCGACACCATGCCCCACTTGTTTATGAACACGGTGTTCAACACCGGGCTTTACGGGGAATACAACACCACGGGCAACAACTACACCGCACGGCAGAGCCGCATCGTCATCGACCGTCCGCTCACCGAGCAGTTCATCTTCACGCAGCCTTACAGCCACATGATGAAGCAGCCCGACGGCTTCCTCTTCACCAACACGCTGTCGCCCATCACCAACATCGCCTACGACAACTGCGGCGACAAGACCAATGGCGAAGACCACATCGACGCACTCTTTGCCGTGAACGCAGGCAAGAGGCTCGGCTTTGGCTTCGACCTCAACTACTCCTACGCACGCGGCTACTACGCCAACCAAAACGTGTCGCACTTCGGCGCCACGCTGTTTGCCTCCTACTTGGGCGACAGATACAAGATGCACGCCTTCTTCTCGACCTACCACCAGAAGGCCACCGAGAACGGCGGCATCACCGACGACAACTACATAACCCACCCCGAGAGCATCGACGACAGCTATAGCGAGGACGAGATACCCACGGTGCTCAACAGCAACTGGAACCGCAACGACAACACCCACTTCTTCCTCACCCACAGGTATAGCCTGGGCTTCTACCGCAAGGTGAAGATGACCGAGGACGAGCTTCGCGCGCGACGCTTCGCCGCCGAGTCGAAGCGCGACAAAGCCAACAACGCCGCACAAAAGGCCACTGCCGACGTGGCGGCAAGCGGACGCGGCGGCCAGAAGGGTGCGCCCAAGCAGCCCACAGGCCGACCCGAGGGGGCGCGCATCGTGGGCGACGAGCCTGAGGCGGCCAAGGAGAAGGGCGACACCACGCGCATAAAGGTGGAGTCGCAGGAAAAGATGGACAGTCTGCTGGCGGCAAAGGCTCTGCAAGACTCCATCGACGCCACGATGAAGCGCGAGTTTGTGCCTGTCACCAGCTTCATCCACACGCTCGACGTCAACCGCTACGACCGCATATACCAAGCCTATGCGTCGCCAACAAACTACTATGCCGACACATATTATAATTATAGCAACGACGGCATCTATGGCGGCGACTCCATCTACGACCAGACGCGCCACCTCAGCGTGAAGAACACGCTGGCCATTGCCATGCTCGAAGGCTTCAACAAGTATGCCAAGGCCGGACTGAAGGTGTTTGCAAGCCACGAGTTCCGCAAGTTTGAGATGCCGTCCATCGTCGACGCCGACAACCGGATGTCGGCATTGGCCACTTGGAACGAGCACTCAGTGAGTGTGGGCGGACAGATTCTGAAGACGCAGGGACGCACGCTGCACTACAACCTGCAGGCCGAGACGTGGCTCGCCGGCAAGGACTTCGGACAGCTGAAGGCCGACTTCAACACCGACATAAACTTCAGCCTATGGGGCGACACCGTGACGCTGGCGGCCAAGGCTTACTTCTATCGCCTCGCTCCAACGTTCTACCAGCGCAACTACCACTCGAAGCACCTGTGGTGGGACAACGGCGGACTGGAGAACGAGACGCGCACGCGCATCGAGGGACTGTTCACCTACAAGAAGACGAAGACCAGCCTGCGAGTGGCCATCGAGGAGATACAGAACTACACCTACTTCGGCATGAGCTACGACGCCACCACACTGGGGCGCACCAACATGACGGCCTACGTGGGGCAGTTTGGCGGCAACATCAACCTGCTCACCGCACAGTTGCGCCAGAGCTTCCGACTGGGCATACTCAACTGGGAGAACATTCTGACCTACCAGAACTCCAACCATGAGGACATTCTGCCCGTTCCGGCACTCAACGTGTTCTCCAACCTGTACATAAAGTTCAAGATTGCCCATGAGCTGGCCGTGGAGCTTGGTGCCGACGCCTACTACTTCACCAAGTACTACGCCCCCGACTTCGTTCCGCAAATCAACCAGTTTGCCGTGCAGGGCAACGAGGCGAGCCGGGTGAAGATTGGCGGCTACCCCTTTGTCGACGCCTATGCCAACATGCACCTCAAGAACACGCGCTTCTTCATCATGTTCAGCCACGTCAACGCCGGCCAAGGCGACAGGATGTACTTCCTCGTGCCGCACTATGCGCAGAACAGCCGCATACTGCGCATGGGCCTCTCGTGGAACTTCTTCAATTGACAGGCGCACAATCACACTCGACCGCATCGCCAAGACGTTGAAGGTGGACGTGAAGACATTGCTCAACGACACCGTCTTTGAATAGGAACATAATTAGAAGCTAATGGAAACGAGCATACAAGAATATCGCCATGCGGTATCCGTCATAAAGGATGCCATCTTGCATAGCCAATACCGTGCAGCAAAATTGGTGACAGGCGAACAACTGTCGCTGTATTTCGGCATAGGCGGATATGTGTCGGCACATTCGCATCAAGACGCTTGGGGCACGTCTGCCATCGACCGTATCAGTGAGCAACTGCGAAGCGACCTTCCCGGCCTACGTGGATTCTCGGCAAGAAGCATTCGCAATATGCGAACTTTTTATGACTATTGGGCGCAATATCTAATTTGGCAGCCGACGGCTGCCAAATTGCAAACACATATAGATAAAGAACTTATAGACAACGATTGCTTCTCATTGCAAAAATGGTCGCCTGTGGCGAGCGAAATTAACAGAGAAGAGTTTCTTGGCATTAGCTTCTCACACCACATGGAGATTCTCCAAAAGACTAAGGACATTCAAGAAGTTCTTTTCTACATTCATCAGACCGTTCTTCACAATTGGGACAAGTACGATTTGCGCAACCGCTTGAAGGAAAACCTTTACGCAAAGGCTGGTGCTGCCGCCAACAATTTCCTTCAAACGATGCCAGTCAAGGATGCTCGCAAGGCGGTAGGTATGTTCAAGGATGAGTATCTGCTCGACTTTATCAATGTGGAAGAAATGGAGGTGGACAAGTCCGATGACGTGGATGAGCGTGTGGTTGAGCAAGCCGTTGTGCGCAATATTAAGAAGTTCATCATGACCTTTGGGCGCGACTTCGCCTACATCGGCAACCAATACCATTTG
>CAVKUV010000011.1:0-1133 GCA_963659505.1 Lachnospiraceae bacterium | reverse complement strand
GCACGAGAACCCCACCATCGGCATACTGCTCTGCAAGAGTGCCGACAAGGCTTTTGTGGAATACGTCATCCGCGACTACAACCACCCTATGGGCGTTGCCACCTACAAGACCGCCAAGGACATGAGCGAAGAACTGCGCAAGGCTCTGCCCGATATGGACGAAATGCGCAAGTTGCTCACAGAGGAAGAGTAATTATGATTTAGCCTATATATATTTTTTTTGCATGGCAGCTATAAACGAACTGATAAGGTGGGTTCTATAAATTGCCTCTGATGGATTTTTGAATTTTAGCCGAGCATATTTAGTAATGTTCAAAAAAAATAAGTTGTGCAGATTTGTACATGTACGGGCTGAAAGCCCAACAACTCAATAGCCCAGGGCAACGCCCTGGGGTCTTATGTGTGTATCTATGCGCCCTGTAAGGGCAAAAGTATATCGCCTTGTACATTATAGTCTATAAACTTTTGCCCTTACAGGGCGGCGAGTGATGCTCGTATATACCCAGGGCGTTGCCCTGGGCTATGTAGTATAGGGCTTTCAGCCCATCGCGGTAAAATCTACCAATCATAAAATATGCTCAAGTTATTTTTTGAACATTACTTAATTCTATAATTTGAAAAGTTATGATTAAAGACCCTTATATAAGAACCAACATATGCGGTTATGCCTTTAACGGAAAGTTTCCACCTAACAGCAACGACAGTTTGTATCATGGATATAAAACTCCAGCACAAGAGTGCTTGTTCTATGATTTTGCCGTACAAGGATATGACTTGATGGTCAAATACAAAGGTCTGTCATATTTCTTTATGGTAGACACTGACTGTGTGTGGTTGTCGGACGAGAACTTTACCGCAACGGTTCGGAAGTTTGCTAACGGCAACGATGTTTTGGAGCATTTTTGCATAGAAGGAACACCTCTTTGTAAACTTGTGGATAATTTGGACGATTATGAGCCGATGTAGGCTTTTTATGAGACCGCAAGATGGCAAAACGTAACTCATAATACATTAATGTTAGTACGGAGGTAATTTATAGAACCGCCCTAAAAAACAACCTATCGTAATATGACAAAGCAAGAGGCTCTTCAGCTGTTTGAAGAAAAAAAGATACGTTCCGTTTGGGACGACAA
>CAVKUV010000010.1:0-69022 GCA_963659505.1 Lachnospiraceae bacterium | reverse complement strand
GAGGACGGCACGATCGTCAAGATTACCACCGCCAAAGCTTCCGAGATTATGGAGGAACTCGCCATTGCGGGCTACATCAAGAAGGGCAAACTCACGCAGAAGTATTTCGACGACAAGAAGGCCAATACGCTCGACTTCGGCGACGTGGACGACATCAAGCAGTTTGTGGCCAAGGAACTCGACCGCGTGTTCGACCCCGACCAGTACAAGCCGGAGAACGGACGCAAGAAGACCGAGGCGCACTTCCGCGAGGAGAACTTCAAGAAGAAGGAGTGGCAGGAACTGTGGCGACGCATCAACACGCGCACCTACTACAACGTGAGTTTCGAGACTCCGAAACTCATCAAGGAGGCGATAAAGCAGCTCGACGACCACATGAACGTCACGGAGATACGCATCGTGGTGGAGAGCGGTGGCATGGACTCCATTCGCGACCGCGAGGAACTGGAGGCCGGTGCCGCCATGACCGACAAGAAGGTGAAGACCATCCACGTGAACGAAACCGTTGGCTCAGGTGTAGCATACGACCTTGTGGGCGAACTGGTGCAGAGCACGGGTCTGACGCGCCGCACCATCGTGGAGATGCTGAAAGGCGTGAAGGCGGACACGTTCCACCAGTTCAAGAAAAACCCGGAGGAGTTTATCGTGAAGGCGTCGCGCATCATCAACGACTGCAAGGCCATATCGCTCATTCAGCACATCTGCTATCAGAAGAGCCAGAACACATTCGACACCGACATCTTCGCCGAGGCCACTCTGCGCGGCACGATAGGAAAAGATGCCATAGCCAGCGCGAAGTCGCTCTACGACATGGTGGTGCTCGACAGTCAGGGCATAGAAAAGTCGTTTGCCGAGTCGCTTGAAGCGGAGGACGACGTGGTGGTCTACACCAAACTGCCCAACGGCTTCTACATCAACACGCCTATGGGCAAGTACAACCCCGACTGGGCCATCGCCTTCCGCGAGGGCAGCGTGAAGCACGTCTACTTCGTGGCGGAAACCAAGGGCAACGACATCGAGGTGTCGCAACTGCGCAAGGCGGAGGATGCCAAGATAGAGTGCGCGCGCCGCCACTTCGCCGCCATCAGCACGGGCGACGTAGTGTACAGCGTGGTGAAAACATATAAGGAATTGTACGACGCAGTGATGAAGTGACGCACTGACGGCACCGTGCCTCCCACCCCATTGAAAGGGAGGCTACACGACAAGCGAGGATGGCGACACGCAACGCCCTCCTCGCTTGTCGTTTTTGACTTTTGCCATATTACTAACTTGCAAGCCAAGAGTACAAACGACAGCCAAGGCCACAAGCGATAAGAAATGTATTGTTTTGCATTGTTTTGTAGGTATCGGATTTATTTTATACCTTTGCACCCATGATATTTGGATAATGCAACAATAATTAATTTCAATAATATCGTGGCTGAAACAAAATACATCTTCGTAACGGGCGGTGTCGTGTCATCGCTTGGCAAGGGAATAATCTCATCGTCAATAGGTAAGTTGCTCCAAGCGAGAGGCTACAACATCACAATCCAGAAGTTCGACCCGTACATCAACATCGACCCAGGCACACTCAACCCCTATGAGCACGGCGAGTGCTACGTGACGGTTGACGGCATGGAGACCGACCTCGACCTGGGCCACTACGAGCGGTTCACGGGCATACAGACCACCAAGGCCAACTCGCTCACCACAGGCCGCATATACAAGGCCGTTATCGACAAGGAGCGCAGGGGCGACTACCTCGGCAAGACGATACAGGTGGTGCCCCACATCACCAACGAGATAAAGCGCAACGTGAAGCTGCTCGGCGAGAAGTACCACTACGACTTCGTGATAACCGAGATTGGCGGAACGATAGGCGACATCGAGAGCATGCCCTACCTGGAGGCCATAAGGCAGATGAAATGGGAGCTGGGGCGCAACGCCGTGTGCGTACACCTTACCTACGTGCCCTATCTGAAGGCCGCCGGCGAGCTGAAGACCAAGCCCACACAGCACTCGGTGAAGGAGCTGCAGAGCGTGGGAATACAGCCCGACGTGCTCGTGCTGCGCACTGAGAAGCACCTGGACCAGAACATACTGAAGAAGGTGGCATCGTTCTGCAACGTTGACCTGAACTGCGTGGTGCAGAGCGAAGACCTGCCGTCGATATACGAGGTGCCGGTGAACATGCAGAACCAAGGACTGGACACCGCCATACTGCGCAAGCTCGGCATGGAAGTGGGCGAGACACCCGCACTCGGCCCGTGGCGCAACTTCCTGGAGCGCCGCAACAAGGCCACCGAGGAGGTACACATCGGACTCGTTGGCAAGTATGACCTGCAGGACGCCTACAAGAGCATACGCGAGAGCCTCTCGCAAGCCGGAACATACAACGACCGCAAGACCGTGCTCACATTCATCAACTCGGAGAAGCTCACCGAAGAGAACGTGGCCGAGAAGCTGGCCGGACAGGACGGCATCGTGATATGCCCCGGATTCGGACAGCGCGGCATCGAGGGCAAGATAGTGGCCGCCCACTACACCCGCACCCACGACATACCCACATTCGGCATATGCCTCGGCATGCAGATGATGGTGATTGAGTTCGCACGCAACGTGCTCGGCTATGCCGACGCCAACAGCCGCGAGATGGACAACGCCACGGAGCACAACGTGATAGACATAATGGAGGAGCAGAAGAACATAACCGACATGGGCGGCACAATGCGCCTCGGAGCCTACGAGTGCGTGCTGAAGCAGGGTTCGCGCGTGTTCGACATTTACAAGAAGGAGCACATACAGGAGCGCCACCGCCACCGCTATGAGTTCAACAGCTCGTTCCAGACAGAGTTTGAGCGCCACGGCATGCAGTGCGTGGGACGCAACCCCGAGAGCGACCTCGTGGAGATAGTGGAGATACCCGGAATGAAGTGGTACATCGGCACGCAGTTCCACCCCGAATACCAAAGCACGGTGCTCAAGCCCCACCCACTGTTCCTTGACTTCATCAAGACAGCCATCGCCAACCAGAAGAAATAACAACTTCCACCGACAAGAATGAACAAGAACACAGTAATAGGCTTCTTGCTGATGGCCGCAGTGCTCTTCGGCTACATGTGGCTCAACCAGCCATCGGAGGCCGACCTGGCGGCACAGCGCAAGCAGGACTCAATAGCCACGGCCATCAAGGACAACGCCGAAAAGGCGCAAAAGGCCGACGCAGCCGCCAAAAGGGCGCAGGCCATAGCAGCGGCACAGGGCGACACCACGGCTCTGTTTCACAAGGCTCTGACAGGCACCAACGGCAAGGTGGTGCTGCGCAACGGCAAGGTGGAACTCACGCTCGACACCAAGGGCGGAGTGGTGAAGCAGGCCAAGATACTCGGTTTCAAGGACAAGGACGGAGCCGACGGCGTGACGCTGTTCAGCGGCAACGACCAGAGCCTGAACTTCATGTTGGCTGGAAAGAGCACCAACATAATGACGGGCGACCTGTACTTCACGCCAACAAACCAGACCGACAGCACCGTGACCATGACCGCCGACGCGGGCAACGGTGGCTCGATAAACATCGACTACACGCTCGGAGCCGACTATCTGCTGCACGTGGCACTGAGGGCGCAGGGCTTGTCGGGCGTGTTTGCGCCCAACTGCAAGGACATGGACATCGTGTGGAACGAGAACTGCCGCCAGCAGGAGAAGGGCTTTACTTTTGAGAACCGCTACGCCTCGCTCACATATAAGGAGAAGGACGGCGGCACCGACTATCTGAGCGAGACATCGGAGAAGATAGACGAGACCATCGACAAGCAGCTCGACTGGGTGGCCTTCAAGAACCAGTTCTTCAGTGCGGTGCTCATCAGCAAGGACGACATCGCCGCCAACGCGCAGCTGACAAGCATACCGCAGG
This sequence comes from Lachnospiraceae bacterium, assembly GCA_963659505.1. Lineage (GTDB taxonomy): Bacteria > Bacteroidota > Bacteroidia > Bacteroidales > Bacteroidaceae > Prevotella. Next base: position 65,124 of record CAVKUV010000010.1, on the reverse strand, counting down.
CCAAAGGCTCGGGCTACCTGAAGCATTATGAGGCCAAGATGAAGACATTCTTCGACCCCACAGGCGCAAAGCCCACGGAGCTGGAGATGTACATAGGTCCCAACGACTTCCGACTGCTGAAGAAGGTGGAGGCCGAAAGTTCGTTTGGCAAGGATCTGGAACTGCAACGCCTGGTGTATCTTGGTTGGCCGCTGTTCCGCATCATCAACCGCTGGTTCACAATCTACGTGTTCGACTGGCTCACGAGCCTTGGCTTCAACATGGGCGTTGTGCTCATACTGATAACCATGCTGCTCAAGCTGATAACCTATCCGCTGGTGAAGAAGAGCTACATGAGCAGCGCGAAGATGCGTGTGCTCAAACCGAAACTCGACGAGGCCACCAAGCAGTATGACAAGCCCGAAGACCAGATGATGAAGCAGCAGGCCATGATGAGCCTCTACTCGCAGTATGGCGTAAGTCCGCTGAGCGGATGCCTGCCCATGCTCATACAGATGCCCATCTGGATTGCCATGTTCAACTTCGTGCCAAACGCCATCCAGCTGCGCGGCGAGAGCTTCCTGTGGATAAAGGACTTGTCAACCTACGACCCGATAGTGGAATGGGGCACCAACCTGTGGCTCATTGGCGACCACCTGAGCCTCACGTGCATACTGTTCTGCGCCACCAACGTGCTCTACACCATGCTCACCATGCGCCAGCAGCGCGACCAAATGGTGGGGCAACAGGCCGAGCAGATGAAGATGATGCAGTGGATGATGTACATCATGCCGCTGATGTTCTTCTTCATGTTCAACGACTATTCGGCAGGACTCAACTTCTACTACTTCGTGTCGCTCTTCTTCAGTGCCGCCATAATGTGGCTGCTGCGCAAGACCACCAACGACGCCAAGCTTTTGGCCATACTGGAGGCTCGCTACAAGGAGAACCAGGGCAAGCCCAAAAAGACGAGCGGACTGGCAGCAAGGCTTGAGGCCATGCAGCGCGAGGCCGAGGAACTGCGCAAGCAGCGCGAGCGCATGAACAACAAGAAATAAAAAAGGCAACAGACGCACACTTTTGTCAAAGCGACGACAATACGGGAGGCACGGAAACACAGCAACTGGAATATCCTGACATTCACAACGAAGGAATTTCTCTGCGTGTTTCCGTGCCTCTCTTTTTTGTGAGTGACACCGTGAAGGACGGCTTTATAAATTACCGCCGCAAGTTAAAAACAGAAAGCTAAAACACATACATAAACAACAATGAACACAATGGCAACAATAGCCACTGCCGCCCTGCTTGCGCTGGGAGGCAGTGCCGTGGCACAGGAGACCGTGGCCATAGGCAAGAACAACATCACGCTGAAGAGCGACCTGATGACCCCCGAGGCTCTGTGGGCCATGGGGCGCATAGCCGCCGCCGAGGCTTCGCCCGACGGCAAGACCATAGCCTACCAAGTGGGCTACTACAGCGTAAAGGAGAACAAGAGCCACCAGGTGATTTGCGTGGTGGGGGCAAATGGCAAGGACAACCGCCAACTGACCACCGCCGCAACGTCGGAGACCGACCCCGCATGGATTGAGGCGGGCAAGCGCATAGCCTATCTGGCCGACGGACAGCTGTGGGCGATGAATCCCGACGGCACCAACAGGGTGAAACTGACCAACGACAAGACGGGCATCGACGGCTTCAAGTTTTCGCCCGACGGCAAGAAGGTGGTGCTCGTGAAGTCGCTGCCCTACAACGACATCATACAGAAGAACCCCGACGACCTGCCCAAGGCCAGCGGACGGCTCGTGACCGACCTGAACTACCGCCACTGGGACCACTACGTTGAAAGCATACAGCACCCCTTCGTGGCCGACGTTACGGCCAACGGCATCGGTGAAGGCGAGGACATAATGAAGGGAGAGCCTTACGAAGCTCCACTGGCACCATTCGGAGGCATGGAGCAGATAAGCTGGAGCACCGACTCGAAGTCGATAGCCTACACCTGCCGCAAGAAGACGGGCGTGGACTACGCCATATCGACCGACGCCGACATATACCTTTATAATACCGCTACACGACAGACACGCAACCTGTGCAAGCCCGACGGATACAAGCCCGTGGCCGTGGACGCTACACACACGATGAAGGACCAGAAGGTGAACAGCAAGGCCAACCTCGCCAACAACCCTGGTTACGACACCAACCCGCAGTTCTCGCCCGACGGCAAGTACATAGCATGGCAGAGCATGGCACGCGACGGCTACGAGTCGGACCGCAACCGCCTGTGCGTGTATGAGTTGTCAACGGGCAAGAAGCACTATGTCACCGAGTCGTTCGACTCAAACGTTGACGCCTACTGCTGGAGCGCCGACTCAAAGACCCTCTCGTTCATAGGCGTGTGGCACGGCTGCGTGAACATCTACCAGACCAACCTCAACGGCGAGGTGCGCCAACTGACCGACAACTGGAGCGACTTCGTGTCGATAGCCCCGGCCAACAACGGCGGCAAACTGCTGGCCATGCGCCAGAGCATGTCGGCACCCACCGACATATACATCGTGACGCCGGGCAAGGACGTGAAAAAGACCAAGGTGGAGCAAGTGACATTCGAGAACAAGCACATACTCGACCAACTCGCGCTCGGCAAGGTGGAGCAACGCTGGGTGAAGACCACCGACGGCAAGGACATGCTCTGCTGGATAATGCTGCCGTCGCACTTCGACGCAAGCAAGAAATACCCCACCCTGCTCTTCTGCGAGGGCGGACCGCAAAGCCCCGTGAGCCAGTTCTGGAGCTACCGCTGGAACATACAGATAATGGCCGCCAACGGCTATGTGGTGGTGCTGCCCAACAGACACGGACTGCCCGGCTTCGGCAGTGAGTGGAACGAGCAGATCAGCGGCGACTGGACAGGCCAGTGCATGGACGACTACCTCTCGGCCATCGACGACGCAGCCGCCAACCTGCCCTTTGTCGACAAAGACCGCCTCGGCGCAGTGGGAGCCAGCTTCGGCGGCTTCAGCGTGTACTATCTGGCCGGCCACCACAACAAGCGCTTCAAGTGCTTCATCTCGCACGACGGCGCATTCAACCTTGAGTCGATGTACACCGACACCGAAGAGGCATGGTTCAGCAACTGGGAGTATGAGGACGCCTTCTGGAACAAGCCGCTCACGGCCAACGCCAAGAAGACCTACGACAACTCGCCCCACAAGTTTGTTGACAAGTGGGATACGCCTATACTCTGCATACACGGCGAGAAGGACTACCGCATAAACTACAACCAGGGCATGGGAGCCTTCAACGCCGCCCGCATGAGGGGCATACCCGCCGAGCTGCTCATCTTCCCCGACGAGAACCACTGGGTGCTCAAGCCGCAGAACGGCATACTCTGGCAGCGCACTTTCTTCGGATGGCTCGACCGCTGGCTGAAGAAATAATGTCAGCCTGTACGGTTGAAACACGCCTTCATGCATGACATGCTTGCGAGGTAGTGGGTGCGGTGCCTCAGCGCACAATCGCAAAAGACGCAAATTGCGACGTGAGACACGTCGCCCACTACGCAGCATACCACTACGGCTAACCGTACAGTTGAATAATGCATAAACAAGACGAACAACATGAACATTATACAATAAAGAAATGACACAAGCAATCAGACAAAAGCTCAGCGACTCGAAGACGGCTCGCTGGACAACCCTGGTCATCGTGAGCTTCACGATGATGTTCGGGTATTTCTTCACCGACGTGATGTCGCCCCTTGAGCCGCTGCTCACGGCAGCCAAGGAAGACGGCGGACTGGGTCTCGGCTGGACATCCGACGAGTATGGCTTCTTCTCGGGAGCCTACGGCTACTTCAACGTGTTTCTGCTGCTGCTCTTCTTCGGCGGCATCATCCTCGACAAGTTCGGCATACGCTTCACCGGCATGATGTCAACCGTGCTGATGTTCGGCGGCGCACTCATCAAGTGGTGGGCCTTGGCCAACGACTTCAGCGGCAGCGTCACTCTGCCCCTGGGCATAGGCACATACAGCGTGCAGGTGCTTTGGGCCGTGCTCGGCTTCGCCATCTATGGCGTGGGCTGCGAGATAGCCGGAATTACGGTGAGCAAGGTTATTGTGAAGTGGTTTACTGGCCACGAACTGGCCTTGGCCATGGGTCTGCAGGTGGCTCTCGCCCGTATTGGCACGGCCGGTGCTTTGGCTGTGGCCCTGCCTTTCGCCAAGGCCATGGGCGGCGTGTCGGCCTCGGTGGGCTTGGGCGCGGCCATGCTCTGCGCCGGAATGGTGGCCTTCATCGTATACTGCGTGATGGACAAGCGCGAGGATGCCTCAGCCGCTGCCGTGGAGACGGAGCCTGAAGAGGGTTTCAAGTTTGCCGACCTCAAGGGGCTGCTCACCAACATAGGCTTCTGGTATGTGGCCGTGCTGTGCCTCATGTTCTACGCCGGAGTGTTCCCCTTCCTCAAGTTCGCCACCAAACTCATGGTGTTCAAGTATGGCGTTGACGCCAGTGTTGCCGGACTCATCCCGGCCATGCTCCCCTTCGGCACCATATTCCTCACCCCGTTCTTCGGCGGCATCTACGACAAGTATGGCAAGGGCGCCACGCTCATGATAATAGGCAGCGTGCTGCTCACCTGCGTACACATCGTGTTTGCCCTGCCCTTCAACTCGTGGGTGCTGGCCATCGCCGTGATGGTGGTGCTCGGCATTGCCTTCGGCCTCGTGCCCTCGGCCATGTGGCCTTCGGTGCCGAAGATTATACCCATGAAACTGCTCGGCACGGCCTACGCACTGATATTCTACATACAGAACATCGGTCTGGCTCTGGTGCCTGTGTGGATTGGCAAGGTGAACCAAGCCAACACCATGGCCGACGGCAAGATAGACTACACCGAGACGATGACCATATTCGCCGGCTTCGGCGTGCTCGCCATAGTGATATCGGTGTTGCTCCTCATGGAGGACAAGCGCAAGGGCTATGGCTTGCAGAAGCCAAACATCGAGAAATAGGGAAAGACAAAAGAAACAAAAGAAACGCCAAAGGCGCAGTCCCACAGTATTGTGGCGACTGCGCCTTTGGCGTTTTTGCATATATATGGGGGCTACTAAAGTAGGGTGTCCATTTTGTTGTGACTAATATGTAGTGGGTGCGGTGTCCCACCGCACACCAAGCGGCAATGCGGCAGTGGGCGACGTGAGACACGTCGCCCACTACCCACAGCACACCGGCAATTTGCCGCAAGCCCCCTGCCCTACTCGTCGAGGTTCACTATTGTGTATTGGCGGCTGCCAAACCCTATTTGCTCGGCATACTCGGTGATGTGGGTGCCGTGCTGGCGGTTGATGCGCTCCATCAGCGGCTTGGGGTCGTCGTCGGGCGCGCCTGTGTAGCTGAACACCTTGTCGAGACAAGCCTGGTCGACAGCCACGGGGTCGAGCGAGGCCATAATGCCCATGTCCTTCAGTCGCGGCTCGGCAGGATGGCTGTCGCAGTCGCAGTCAACGCTCATGTTGTTCATCACGTTGATGTAGACGACGTTGCCCTTGAAATAGTTGTGTACGCCCTGCGCCGCAGCCGCCATGCTCTCAAGGAAATGGTCTTGCGCCGGCAGGTTGCTCCACAGCTCCGCCGGACTTTGCTTCTTGCCTGCCGTGTGGATGTAAGCCTTGCCGTCGGCCGAGGCCACACCTATGCTCTGGTTCTTCAGCACTCCGCCAAAGCCCCCATGGCGTGACCCTTGAAGTGGGCAAGGTTGACCATGAAGTCGTAGTTATTCAGGTGCGACCCAACGATGTCGTACTTTATGTGGGTGGTGTCGGCCACGGGTATGGTCATGTTGCCCTCGGCATCCATAAGGTCAACCTTGGCAATGTCGGCGAAGCCGTGGTCACGCACAACCTTCATGTGCGACTCAACGGTGCTGCGGCTTCCGCCATAGGCCGTGTTGCACTCCACGATGGTGCCGCGAACGGTGTCAACAAGGTTCTTTATGAGCTGTGGCTTCAAGTAGTTGTGGCCGCCGGCCTCGCCGGTGCTTATCTTCACGGCCACGCGCCCCTTGGCCTCCTTGCCAAGAGCCTTGTATATCCTGACAAGCGACTCGGGAGTTATCTCGCGGGTGAAGTACACTTTTGGCTGTGCTCCAGCCGCTGCACATATCGTCAGTGCGGCGGCAACGATGGTGTTGCGTATGTTCATTTGCATTGCATTTGTTTTTTGTGAAGTTGTCTAAGCTTTTCTGACGAAGATTTATTTGGTCTTCTATCTCTTCAAAACCAAAGCTTGTCTTTCTATCTCTCAAGCTTGTCATACTCACTGTCGGCCACAGGCTCAAGCCACTCGTTGCTCGCCCCCTCGGCCGGCACGGCTATGGCTATGTGCTGAAACCATGAGCCAGCCGTGGCTCCGTGCCAGTGCTTCACCTCGGCCGGAATGTCAACCACGTCGCCTGGGCGCAACCGCCGCGCGGCCTTGCCCCACTCCTGATACCAGCCTTCGCCGCCCACGCATATCAGCACCTGGCCGCCCTTGTGGTGTATGTGCCAGTTGTTGCGGCAGCGCGGCTCAAACGTGACGTTCGACATGTGCAGTCCGCCACTGGCCAACGGTGCGAGCCAACTGTTGCCGATGAAGTATTTGGCATAGGCGGTGTTGAGTTCGCCCTTTGGAAACACCATGTCCTGTATGGGCTTGCCCTCGCTGAACGGTTCGCCGTAGTATTCGGCCACGGCCTTCGACGCACGGAAAGCCTCGGTGTCGCCCACCCTCGCGGCCAGCACGCCGGGCAGGGCGTGCAGCTCGGCGTCGCTCACGCCCATGTTCTTGGCTCCCCTGACGTGGGACTTCAGCTGCGGCTCAACACCGTCGATCGACGCTAGCGCACTCACCGTGACCAGTTCCCTGTCGGTGTGGCTGAGCACGTCGCGCGCAAAGATGTCGCCAAAGAGGTGGGCCTTGAGATAGTAGTCGGTGGCCGGGGCGAAGGCATAGTTATAGGGCGTGCCGCCACAGAGCCGCGTCTGCACCTCGGTGCCTTGGCTCAGCGCATCGTAGCTGGCGGGCAGCGGAGTGGCCTCGCGCCCCTCACTAACGTGCAGTCCCTTGGCCTCGCGCTCCTTCACGGCTGCCTGCAGCGTGGCCAGGGCGTTGAGACTGCGCGGAAAGCCTGTGTAGGCATACAGTTGCGAAAGTGCCTCCTTCACTTCGTTCACGGTGAGGTTGCCGTCGAGAGCCTCATCGACGGCGGTCTTCAGTCCCTCAAGGTCGCCCTTGGCCTCGTATGCGGCCACGGCTATCAGGCTCTGTTGTCTTTTGCTCAGTGTCTCGTTCATTTCTTTCTGTGCTTTTACTGCTATTGTGGCGCACATCATGCCGATGGCCACAAGCGTTGTTCTACGTATGTTCATGTTCCTCCTCCGTTTTGTTGTGGTATGGTTGTGGAAACAACAGTTTCTGAACAACCATCAAACCACAATGCAAAGATAATGATTTGCGCAATTGCCTATGCTATAAAGATTACAGAAAGAGTAACCACAATTACAGACTTTCAACCAAACGGAACGCCCCAAAATTCTGCAATTTTCTTACAAAGCACAGAGGCGCACAGTCACAAAAGCCCCATTCCATTGTTTTTTTAATGTAAAATGGTCGAAAGCGTGGAAATATGTTTTTAAACATACACAAACACTTGCACAATCGAACAAAAAACTCTATCTTTGCTTTCGTTATCCTGAATACAATCTTTTTACCTTAAGAGACTAATACCTATTGAGTGAAATGCCCACGCTGTGAAGCGAGGGCATTTTTTTGTATGTGCGGTGTCGCACACCTGTCACACATTGTTTTCGGGATAGTCACACATACGAATGTTGTTTGTAACACGCCGGGCGTACCTTTGCAGCGTATATTTTTACGGGGTGTTCCACATAGAGAACAACCCAACCCTTTAACCTCAAACAAAAACGTATGAAAAAGAACCTACTCATGGCATGCGCACTCTCGCTCACAGGAAGCGTAGCCGTGCCGACCAGTGCCCAAACAGCCATCGACGGTCCAAGCACGGTGAAAATCGGCGCGGAAGCCACCTTCGCCGTGACCGAAAACGGTGAAGTGACAAGCTACAAATGGCTTCTGCCCACAGGATGCCGCGCCGTAAGCGGACAAAACACACCGAAGATTACACTCCGCTCCACATTTCTGTCGCAAGACAGCAGGCTGCGCGTGGTGCGCGTGTTCAGCGACGAGCACACCGACACCCTCTCGGCAGACATCAGCTTCGACCGCTACATAACCAAGGTTGCCGACCACAGCATCAGCGAGGGACAAAGCTGCATGATAAACGGCAAGGAGCGAAGCGTGGCCGACATATACTATGAGCCTATCGACGGCGACACCGCCCACGTGACGGCTCACAGGCTCACCATAGTGCCGACGGCATTCACCGACATGACACAGCCCCACCTGCAGACGGCCACGGCCAACTCGATATGGATTTCGTGGAAAACGAGCTTCGACAACACGCCCGAAGTAACATTCGGCACCGACGAAAACAACCTCGCCACCACGACACGGGGAACTGCCGAGAAGCTCTCCGACACATACTTCTGGAACTCGGTGGAGCTAACTGGGCTGCAGCCCAACACCGCCTACTGCTACAAGGTGAAGAGCGGCGACAAGGAGAGCCAGACCTACCGCTTCAAGACCATGCCCGAGGCGGGCAGCAAGAGCCACATGCGAATACTGCTCATGGGCGACCACCAGATAAAGACAAGGAGCGGATATGAATGGCTTATGCAGGCCGCCAAGCGGAAGATACAGGAGAAATACGGCAACCTGGAGGACAACATCAACATGATAATGAACGTGGGCGACCAGGTGGACAACGGCACGCTCGACCAATATGAATGGATACACATGTTCAAGTCGAAGCTCATGTCGCCCTATCTGCCCATAATGACCGCAATAGGCAACCACGAGACATACAACGACCCAGGCATGGCCAACTATGCCGCCCACTACCACTACGAAGGACTTGAATACAAGGGCATAAGCAGCGGCACCGAAAACTACTACGCCTACCAGGCCGGACGGTTGCTCTTCGTGGTGCTCGACACCGAGCACACCGGCAAGGAGCAGAAGGCGTGGGTGCGCAAGGTGGTTGACGCAGCCAAGGACGACGACTCGGTAGACTTCATCATCAGCGTAAACCACCGCCCCATACAGGCCGAACAGTACATTGGCGACATATCGTCGTGGGCGAGAGAGGAAATAATGCCCATTCTCAGCGAAACGCCAAAGCACATATTCAACTATGGCGGACACCACCACCTATACCACCGCGGACAGCTTACCGACTATCCGCTCTACCACATCATCAACGGCGCGGCATCGTGGGACCAGCTGTGGGGAATGTCGTCGGAGAAGGATTACGACGACGTGCAGAAGACCATCGACTACTGGGGCTACCAGATACTCGACTTCGACTTCGACAAGAAGGAGATGACCGCCGAATGCTACGCCATTGGCAACCGCGACCTCGTGGTTGACAACATTCTCATCGACTCGTTCCACCGCACACTGGGCAAGGCCGCACCCGAAAAGCCCGCGCTTGCCGACATACCCGACACCATAACACTGCCCTACACATTCGCCGGCAGCGAATACAAGACCACTACCGACGAACCGCTCAACTCCATGCAGATAGAAGTGTCAACCACACCCGACTTCACGTCGATAGTGGTAAACAAGGTGACTGACACTGAGGACCTGTACGGCTCGACAGGCAAGCCTTGGCACATCCCCACAGACCTGAACGAGAACACCGACATCACACGCTACACCGTGGGCGAATACAAGCTGAAGAACGGCAACTACTACGTGCGGCTGCGCTACCGCGACTCCAACCTTGAGTGGTCGGAATGGTCGGACGTGAAGAGCTTCAAGGTGGTGGGCAGCATCGACGGCGACCCTGCCATATCAATGACAAAGAAGGCCTACGGCATAGGCGAGGAGATAGCCGTGTCGTACAAATACACGCCCGAAAACCAAAATGCCTGGATTGGCATATACCGCTACGGCGAGAAGCCCGGCTCGGCGGCATCGGTGAAGTGGGGATACACGCAAGGACAGTCGGGCGCACTGAAATTCAGCTTCGACGAGCAAGGCGAATACTTTGCGGTGCTCTTCAAAGACGGCGGATACACCGAGGCGGCTGAGCGCGTGCGCTTCTTCGTGGGCGACGTGCCAGAGCTGTCGATGGAAAAGACCACATTCGACGAAGGCGAGACCATCGAGGTGAGCTACAAGAACGCACCCGCGCTAAGCCAAGACTGGATTGGCATATACAAGATGGGCAAGACGCCCGGCACAAGCGACGCAAGCGGCAACTGGGCATACAGCGACAGCTGGAAATACATAGACGACGGCGCAAAGGAGGGCAAGGTGGTGCTCGACACGCCACTGCCCAAAGGCTACTACTTCGTGAGCTACTTCACTCGCGGCGGCTACTTCGAGCCGTCTGACGAGCGCCTGTACTTCTCCGTGGGCGACAAGATTTCAACCGTAGCCACAGAGAAGACCGTGTACAACGACGACGAGGACATCAAGGTGACATACACCGATGGTCCCGGCACGCCCAAAGACTGGGTGGGCGTGTTTGCCGAGGGCAAAGACCCCAACACCGACATGCTCGACGGCTTCTACTACACCTACGGCGCCACCGACGGCTTCGTCACGATACCTGCCGCCGACCTTGAGCCGGGCGACTACTTCTGCGCGCTCTACATCAACGACTCCTACACGGAAGTGTCCGAACGCATACACTTCTCGATAAAGAGCACCACCACATCGGTGGAAACCGCCAGCAAGAAGCCTGTGTGCAGCTTCGACGCCGCCACGGCCACCATCGCCATCGACGCCGCCGCACACTTCGCAACGGCCCGCATAATATCGGCCAGTGGGCAAACCATCAAGACAATTGCACTCGACCCCACCACCGCCACCACCCTATCGGCAGCGTCGCTCCCGTCGGGACTCTACATAGTGTCGCTGGAAGGCCAGGAGCAAAGTGCGGCCATGAAGTTCATAAAGAGATGAGGCGACTGCTGAAATCGGCACAACCCGCTTAGGGTGGTTCTATAAATTACCACCACGTTCTTTTGTATTTCGAGTGGCTTTCGTTTTGCCATCTTGCGGTCTCTTTTCGGTACAATCTGTTTGCTCATTCAGTCGTATAGCCCGCTATACTCCTTCATTCGCAAGCACATTGTCCACGAAAATAGCCTCGCAATCTGGCAAAGCTAATTTATAGAACCACCCTTTAGTGGAAGTCCTGCTCAACGGCAGTTTCCATCAACAACCCAAATGAGGGGCGCATCAGAAAGCGATGCGCCCCTCATTGTTTGCCGCAGCCCAACAGGTGCATTTGCACTGCTTACACAAGCCTCTTACATATCTCTACAAGCCCTTTAATATCTCTACAAGCCTCTTACATATCTCTACGGCACACAAACGCCACCGCCACAACCAAGGGAAGTTGGCCTGCGTGCTGTGGTAAATCATGCTGAACGTGGCGCAAAGTCATGCTGAACGTAGCGCAAAGTCATGCCAAACACCGTGGTAAGTCATGCCAAATGCGGCACAAAGTCACCTCGTATCGAACGGTGTGAGTGCTCATATCGTTCGATATGAACACGCGTATCGTTCGAAATGAACACGCGTATCGTTCGATGTGAGCCAACTTACCATGGTGTTTGGCATGACTTTGTGCTATGTTTGGCATGACTTTGTGCTATATGCAGACCAACCATTTCCCACAGAACACAAAAAAGATTAACATGTACGGTTGCCGTATAGGAATGCTGCGTAGTGGGCGACGTGTCTCACGTCGCGACAGTTTCGGCACTCGATTGTGCGGTGAGACACCGCACCCACTACCTCGCAAGCATAAATGCCATGCTGTGCTGAAGGAATGTTTCAACCATACAGAACACAAAAAAAGTTCCGCAAACGCCCAAGCAAATGTGAGCGGTTGCGGAACTCGATATTGTTCAGGCTGGACCTTTGGAAGTCCTGCCCCTTAGAAAACTATTGCTGCTTCAAAGGAATCTTATCGACGCGGAGCTGGTGGCGTCCGCCCTCGAAAGAAGTCTTGAAGAACTCGTCGAGAATGGCCTCGGCGGTAGCGTTGTCGATGAAACGTCCGGGCATCACGAGCACATTGGCGTCGTTGTGCTGGCGTATCAGGTGGGCAATCTCAGGGGTCCACGCCAGTCCGGCACGTATGCCCTGATGCTTGTTGAGCGTCATGCTTATGCCCTCGCCACTGCCACAGATGCCTATGCCGGGATAAACCTCGCCACTCTCGACGCCACGCGCCAACGCATGGCCGAAGTCGGGATAGTCGCAGCTAAGGTCGCTATATGTGCCATAGTCCTTGTAGGCATAGCCATGGCTCTCCAGATACTGCAAGACGAACTTCTTCAAAGGGAAGCCTGCGTGGTCGCAAGCTATACCCACTGTCTTTATGTCCATTGTCGTGCGTGTTGTGGATGGATTATTCGGCCAAGAAAGCCTTCACCTGTGTGTAAACATTCTCGCCAGTGTAGCCCAGCTTCTCGTCGAGCACCTTGTAGGGAGCGGAGAAGCCGAAGCTCGGCATGCCCCAAACGCGGCCGTTGGCGCCAACGAGACCTTCGAGGGTGACGGGCAGACCTGCCGTCATGCCGAATATCTTTGCGCCCTTGGGCAGCACGCTCTCCTGATACTCCTTGCTCTGGCAGCGGAACAGACCCTCTGACGGAGCACTGACGATGCGCACCTTGACGCCATCCTTGCGCAGAAGGTCGGCACCGGCCACAAGCGTAGACACCTCGGAACCGCTCGCAAGCAGAATGACATCGTAGTCGGCATCAGAGCCAGCCACTACATAAGCGCCCTTGCGCGCCTGCTCGTAGTCGTTGCCCTCGGGCAGCTTGGCGATGTTCTGGCGCGAGAAGATGAGAGCCGTAGGCGTAGACATGTTCTCCATGGCCATGGCCCAGCAAACGGTGGTCTCGTCGGCGTCGGCCGGACGGAACACGCGCACGCTGTCGCTGCCGTGGTGGTTCTTGAGCTTCTCCATCAGGCGTATCTGCGCCTCCTGCTCAACAGGCTCGTGGGTAGGTCCGTCCTCGCCAACGCGGAATGCGTCGTGGGTCCAGATGAACTTGATTGGCACCTCCATCAAGGCGGCCATGCGCACTGCGGGCTTCATGTAGTCGGAGAACACGAAGAACGTGCCGCAAGCGGGTATCACGCCACCGTGCAGATACATGCCGATGCACATGCAAGCCATGGTAAGCTCGCTGACGCCAGCCTGGAAGAATGCTCCAGTGAAGTCGTCGGCGGCAAGCGAGTGGGTCTTCTTGAGGAAGCCGTCGGTCTTATCGGAGTTTGAAAGGTCGGCTGATGAGCACACCATGTTGGGCACCTGCTCGGCCAGCACGCCAAGGCAAGCAGCCGAAGCGGCGCGAGTGGCCGAACCTTCCTTCTGGGTGAGCACGCTCCAGTCTACCTTGGGGGCGTTGCCGCTAAACCACTCTTTCAGCAAGGCTGCCTTGTCGGGGTTGGCCTCGGCCCACTTCTTCTCCTCTTCGCGGCGAGCGGCCACGATGCCCTTCAGCTCTTCGCGGCGGTCGGCATACAGCTTCTGCACCTCGGGGAATATCTCGAACGGCTCGTCGGGGTTGCCGCCAAGGTTCTTTATGGTGTTGACATAGGCATCGCCACCGAGCGGCGCACCGTGGGTGTTGATGCAGTGCTCATAGCTGGTGCCGTCGGCACGCAGCGCGCCCTTGCCCATCACGGTCTTGCCGATGATCAGCGTTGGACGCTTCTCCTCCTTCTGTGCGTCGGTCAGGGCCTTGCGTATCTCGTCGGGGTCGTTGCCGTTGATGGTCACCACGCTCCATCCCCATGCCGTGTACTTGGCGGCGGTGTCTTCCTGCATCACCACCTTGCACTCGGTGGAGAGCTGGATGTCGTTGGAGTCGTAGAACATGATGAGGTTGTTAAGGCCAAGGATGCCGGCGATGCGGCCTGTGCCTTGCGAAATCTCCTCCTCAACGCCACCGTCGGAAATGTAGGCGTAAATCTTGTGCTGCATGGGAGTCTTTCCGAGGCGAGCCTCAAGGAACTTCTCGGCCACGGCTGCGCCTGCTCCGAAGGTGTGTCCCTGTCCGAGAGGGCCAGAGGTGTTCTCGATGCCACGCTCGATGTCGCGCTCGGGGTGTCCGGGTGTGGGCGAGCCCCACTGGCGGAACTGCTTCAGTTCGTCAAGAGTGAACTTGCCCTGCAGCGCAAGTGCCGAATAGAGCATGGGCGACATGTGGCCGGGATCGAGATAGAAGCGGTCGCGGCCTGTCCAAGACGGACACTCAGGGTCGTAAACCAAAAACTCTGAGAAGAGTACGTTGATGAAATCGGCTCCACCCATGGCTCCACCAGGGTGACCAGACTTTGCTTTCTCCACCATTGAGGCGGCAAGTATGCGGATGTTGTCCGCAGCCTTGTTCATGATGTTCTTGTCGTTCATAACTTTATAAGTTGTTGATTGTTTTGTTGTTTAATGCTCTTTTTCTTTATTCGCTTTGCTATTTGAGTCGCTCTATTCCCTTGTGTGTGGGCGTGGTGCGGCGTATGGTGCCGTCACTATTGAACTCCATGCGGTCGATGCACACCTCGCGGTGGTAGCCAGGACCTTTCGGCTTGGGCAGATAGTCCTTGTTTATACGGTGGTAGACGATGTACCACTCGTCCTTGCCTGGCACCTGCAGCACACTGTTGTGGGCAGTGCCGTATATCTGCTCGTCGGGCTGCTGAATGAGTATGACGGGATCCTTGGCCACCTCGATGGGGCCGAGCGGCGACTTGCTTGTGCCATAGGCCACGTGGTAGTTGGGCGAGCCGGTGTCGTCAACGCTCCAGAGGAAGTAGTAGAGGCCATTGCGCTTGAACACATAGGGAGCCTCGCGGTAGCGGTAGTCGGCAAGCGTGCCGCCCGGCGGCGTGAGGCGCACTATCGTGGTGGTGTCGATGCTCGTCATGTCGTCGTTGAGCACCGCCCCGGCCATGTAGCCATTGCCCCAATAGAGATAGTTCTTGCCCGTGTCGGGGTCGGAGAACACGTCAACGTCAATCTGCTGCCCGTTCTTCTGCCCGTTGGGGCGCTTGTTAACGATAGGCTGTCCGAAGTCGGTGAACGGCCCTTGCGGATTGTCGGCCACGGCCACGCCAATGGCCTTCCTTTCGCCCTCATCGGCGCTATAGTAGAAGTAGTACTTGTACTTTCCGTCAATCTCCTTCTCTATTATGGCCGGCGCCCAGGCGTTGCCCTTGCCCCATTTGGTGTCTTCCTTAACGTCGAGTGTAACGCCTTCATAGCGCCAGTTGGCAAGGTCTTTCGACGAGTAGCACGTGAAGTACCACCCGCCCCAGCCACGATAGCTGTCGGTTGTGGAGTAGATGTAGTAGCGGTGGGTCTTATTGGAGTAAAGAATTTCGGGGTCGGCATGGAAGCCCGGCAGTATTGGGTTGCCACTCCACTCCTTTGCCGTGGCCTCGTCCGTGTCGTCGTCGAACACATAGCCCCAATGCTCCTGCACGCGCCTCATCTCGTCGGCAGTGAGCGACATGGCGGTGCCGTGGCGCGGAAAGAAGTCCTTGTCGAACGACTGCGCCTTTTGGGTGAAGGTGTTGAGGTCGGTGGATGTCTGATACTCGTAGCGGCCACTGGAGTAGAGGTCGTACATGAGCACATACTCGTCTTTGCCGTTGAGCTTGAACGCCCCGGAACCCTCAACGTGGGTTCGCGTGCCGGCATAGGGGTCGATAAACTTGAAGTCTTCTTTCCACGGGCCGCGCAGCGACTTGGCCGTGGCTTGCTGTATGCCGTTCTTTATCTCCTTGCCGCTCGCGTCCTTGATGTTGCCCTTGTAGAACATGTGGTAGACACCGTCCTTATACAGTATGTCGTTGTCGATGCAGCCATACTTGGCCTTGAACAACACCTTTGGCTCGCCTTCAAATCCGGTGAAGTCTTTGTTGGCATAGGCGTAATAGGTGACGAGGTCGTCGCTGCCACGCCGCTTCAGCGTGAAGTAGACCATGTACTTCTTGGCCTTGCGGTCGTAGATGGTCTGCGGCGCCCAAACCCAATAGGCGTCGCCAAAGTTCTTGGCATACGTCTTCGACAGGTTTATCTTCGCGTGGGTCCAGTTGACCAAGTCGTCCGACTTGAGCATCACTATGCCCGGGTTTTCCTTCCAACCTGTCTTGTAGGTACACATGTCGGTGGCCACGATGTAGAATGTCTTGCCATCCTCGCAGCGCAATATATGAGGGTCGCGTATGCCCCCGCTCTCGCTAATGGTGTCCGACGAGATTATGGCGCGGTTGTTGTTGAGCGCGCGCCACGTCTTGGCATCCTCGCTTATGGCAAACCGAAGGTGCTCCTGCTTGGACTTGTCGCATCGGCCCTCGAAATAGGCGAAGATGTAGCCGGCATATTTTGTGTCGGCCTGTTGGGAATTGCGCGCGTGGCCTGTTGCAAAACAAGCCGCGCACGCCATGGTAATGATAGTTGATTTGTTCATAAAGTCGTTATGTGGGTGGCAGCATAGCTTGCCACTGTTATTTTTTTACACTTCGAGCTAATCCCGGTTGGCCATCAACGGCCTTCTTTCGGTATAGGTGGGTTCCATAATATAGCCACCTACAAATTTACTATTTTAAGTTGAGAACCACTATCGACTTGGCAGGAACTTTGACAGTAAGCACGTCCTTTTTCAACTTCGCGTCCTTGAAGGCTGTGGGCGCAACCCGGTTTGGATTGTCAAAATCGTTGTAGTCGGTCACGGCCTTGCAGGTAAGCATGCGGCCCTCGACTGCCTTCACGGCAGCCCCGTCAACGTTTATCTCCACGCTCTGCGCCTTGTCGATGCTGACATTGGCCAGCGAAATGATTATCGAGCCATCCTTCTGCTTGGCCGCCGAGGTGCTCAGCGCAGGTATCTTGCGTCCGCCCGACGCGTGCTTGTCGCCACGCACGGCCATGCTGTCGCACTTGAAGTCCATAGGCAGATATGTGGCGTCCTGGAAGCCCTTGTACATCTCAAACACATGGTATGTGGGAGTGAGCACCATGTGGCCCGTGCCCTTCTGGTCGGTAAGTATCATCGACTGCAGCACATTGACCACCTGGGCTATGTTGGCCATGCGAATGCGGTCGGTGTGGCGGTGGAACACGTTGAGCGAGAGTGCGGCCACAAAGGCGTCGCGCATCGAGTTCTGCTGATACAGATGCCCCTTTATGGTGCCTGGCTCCTCGTCCCACCAAGTGCCCCACTCGTCAACCAAGAGACCCACCTGCTTCTTGGGGTCTTTCTCGTCCATAATCTTCGAGTGGCGATTTATCACATCCTCTATTTCAAGGCACTTGCCCATCGTCCAGTAGTAGTCGTCCTTGCTGAAGTTGAGTGCGGAGCCTTTGCTGCCACTCCACCCCGTAACGGTGTAGTAGTGGAGCGACAAGCCGTTCATGCGGTTGCCCACGTTGTTCATCAGAACCTTGGTCCAGTTGTAGTCGTAGTCGCTTGCTCCACTGGCTATCTTGTAGAGGTCGTTGCCGTCGTAGTTGCGGCAGTACACCGAGTAGCGGCGGAAGAGGTCGGCATAGTATTCGGGGCGCATGTTGCCGCCGCATCCCCAGCTTTCGTTGCCCACGCCGAGAAACTTCACCTTCCACGCCTTGTCGCGCCCGTTCTGGCGGCGCAGCTTGGCCATTGGGGTGTCGCCGTCGCTGGTCATGTACTCAACCCACTTGGCCAGCTCCTCGACCGTGCCGCTGCCAACGTTGCCGCTGATGTAAGGCTCGCAGCCAAGCATCTCGCACAGATTGAGAAACTCGTGAGTGCCGAAGGAGTTGTCCTCGATGGTTCCGCCCCAGTTGTTGTTCTGCATCTTGGGGCGCTTGTCCTTGGGACCGATGCCGTCGGTCCAGTGGTATTCGTCGGCGAAACATCCGCCAGGCCAGCGCAACACCGGCACCTGCAGGGCCTTCAGGGCGTTGAACACGTCCTTGCGGTAGCCGTTGACATTGGGTATCGGCGAGTCTTCGCCCACCCACAGGCCACCATATATGCACGAGCCGAGGTGCTCGGCAAACTGCCCGTAAATCTCTTTGTATATCTTTTGGTTGCCCTTGTCGGCATGTATTGTTCCGGTTGCGTCCTGCGCCTGTGCCGAGAATGCGATTGCGGCAGACAGCAACGTCGTTGCAATAAGTCTTTTCATGTCTGTAATAGGTTATGGGTTATATAGAGTGGCTCTATAAGTTACCACCTTTTATAAAAGTTTTCACGTGACGGCCAACCGCACCAAACCACCGCTGTGGGCAATGCGCCCGCCGTCGGCTAAAGACAAAATGCGCTTGTGGGGACAGCACTTCCCCACAAACGCATATACCTTAACTTTATTTCGTCTTGATCTTGGCCGCAGCATGCTCGATGGCCAAGTCGGCCTTGTAGTTCGAGATGTATTTCTCGAAGCCTTCCACCTCTTCGGGAACGGGAGCAATCTCCTCGCCCTCATTCTCCGCATAGACATGCTGGTCGAGATAGTCGGCGAGGCTCTGTTTGTCGTGGTTGTTCACCAGATAGCCAGCCAACAGCGCGATGCCCCAGGCGCCACCCTCGCCCGCCGTCTCCATGACCGAGATGGGGGTGTTGAGAGCCGCAGCGAGGAAACGCTGCGCCACGCCCTTGGTCTTGAACAGACCTCCGTGCGCGGTAAGGCGGTCAACCTTGATGTGCTCGTCGTTGAAGAGCACGTCGTTGCCTATCTTCAGCACAGCCACTGTGGCATAGAGGTGGGCGCGGATGAAGTTGGCGAGGTTGAAGTTGTCCTTTGGCGAACGCACGAACAAAGGACGGCCCTTCTCAAGTCCAACCACGGGTTCGCCCGACACGGTGTTGTAAGTGACCAAACCGCCACAGTCGGCCTCGCCATTGACGAGGGCATAGTTGTACAGCTTGTCGTAAACGTCATTTATGTCGATTGGGCCGGAGAGGATTTCCATGCACTCCTTGAACACCCTTATCCACGAGTTGACGTCAGAGGTGCAGTTGTTGCAATGCACCATGGCCACGGGTTTCCCGTCGGGGGTCGTCACCATGTCGATTACCTCGTAGGGGCGGCTCAGAGCCTTGTCGAGCACAATCATTGAGAAAGACGACGTTCCGGCACTGATGTTGCCAGTGCGCGGACGCACGGCGTTGGTGGCCACCATGCCCGTTCCGGCATCGCCCTCAGGCGGACAGAGAGGCACGCCTGCCTGCAAAGTGCCTGTTGGGTCGAGCTTTTTGGCTCCTTCCTCGGTCAGCACTCCGGCGTCTTCGCCTGCATTGAGTATCTCAGGCAGTATGTCGAGTATCTTCCATCCCAAGTGCTTCGGCTCGATGAGCTTGTCGAACTTCTCGACCATCGTGGCGTCATAGCCATTGGTGGTGGAGTCGATGGGCAGCATGCCCGACGCGTCGCCAATGCCCAGCACCTTTTTGCCTGTGAGCTGCCAGTGCATGTAGCCGGCGAGAGTGGTGAGATAGTCAATCTTGTCAACATGGCTCTCGCCATTCAGTATGGCTTGGTACACATGGGCGATGCTCCAACGCAGAGGTATGTTGAAGTTGAACAGCTCAGACAGCTCTGCGGCAGCCTGTCCGGTCCTGGTGTTGCGCCATGTGCGGAAAGGAACGAGTATGTTCTGATCCTTGTCGAAAGCCATGTAGCCGTGCATCATGGCACTGATGCCCATGGCGGCCAACTGCTTTATCTCGCAGCCGTACTGTTCCTTCACGGCTTTCTGCAGGTCGGCGTAGCAGCCACGCAGTCCTGCCCAAATTTCGTCGATGCTGTAAGTCCACAGACCGTCCACCAAGTCGTTCTTCCACTTGTAGGTGCCAACTGCCATTGGGGCATTGTCCTGGTCTATCAACACGGCCTTTATTCTCGTAGAGCCAAACTCGATGCCAAGTATGGCCTTGCCTGATTCTATTGTCGTTGTTGCGCTCATGCCTTTGTCTTTTTGTTGTTGAGGTTGGAGAGGTTGTAATGAAGTCATCTAAACTTTTCTGCCGAAGATTTATTTTGTCTTTCTCATCTAATTTCAATCTTCACCTTTCTTCAAGGCCAAAAATAGCCTCAAAAATAAAGGCAATCTTGAAATTCATAAAAGTTTAGATGACTTCAATGTTGAGGCCAGTTCCGAAAACGCGTCTCCATAAAAATCTCCGGACTAGCCCCAAAGACAACACACGCAAACATTCACGAGAATTGCCTTTTAGGGCAGCGATTTATAGAACCGTCCTCAACATTAACTTACCCTCTATACTATTTGATTATTTCAGTGCCTTGTTGAGCATGTAGTAAATCTCGTTGTTGCGGAGCTGCTGCTTGAAGGTGCTGATGGTGGTGTTCTTGTCGATGTTGACAAACTCGATGTCGAGCATCTCGCAGAAGTCCTCCCAGTATTCGGCAGTGATGTCGTAAGAGAATGCGCTGTGGTGTGTGCCTCCGGCAAGAATCCATGCGCCAGCGCCAATCTCGAATGTGGGCTGCGGAACCCAGAGAGCAGAAGCCACTGGCAACTTGGGCATCTCTTGCGGCTCGATGCACTCCACTTCGCTTGCTATGAGGCGGAAGCGGTTGCCAAGGTCTACCACTGTGGCCTTAACGCCCTTGCCTGTCTTCGATGTGAACACGAGGCGCGCGGTCTGCGACTTGCGGATGCCGATGCCAAGGAAGTGTACCTCAAGCTTGGGCTTGTCGGTGGCGATGAGAGGGCATACCTCAAGCATGTGGCTCTGAAGGCTCGACGTGCGGTCGGCGGCGAAGTTCAATGTGTAGTCCTCAAGGAACGAGCAGCCCTTCTCCAAGCCTTGGTTCATCACCCAAAGAGTGCGATACAGGCAAGCCGTCTTCCAGTCGCCCTCGGCACCGAAGCCGTAGCCCTCGGCCATCAGGCGCTGTGATGCCAAACCAGGAATTTGGTCGAAGCCAACGAAGTTGGGGTCGTTGACATCTGCGTCGCCAAGGTCGTCGAAGTTGGTTGTGAACGCTATGGCTCCCTCGTCCTTCAGCACGCGGCGCAAAGCGATTTCTGCCTTAGCGGCACTCTTCACTTTCTCCCAATAAACTTCCTCGCCCGACTCGTCGATCTTTATGGTGTATTCCTTCTTGTACTCCTCAACGAGGGCATTGGCCTCTTCGTCGGTCACCTTCTTGAAATACTCCATGAGCGAAGACACAGGATAGTAGTCAACATGGTAGCCGAGACGCTGCTCAAACTCCACGCGGTCGCCATCGGTCACAGCCACGTTGTTCATGTTCATGCCGAACATCAAGCAACGCACGTTGTGGGCGTCGGCAACGGCTGCCGCCACGCGTGCCCATGTGGCTATCTGCTTTTGAGCTTCCTCGCTCTTCCAGTAGCCCACCACCACCTTGCGCTGCACACGCATGCGGGTGCAGATGTGGCCAAACTCGATGTCACCGTGTGCCGACTGGTTGAGGTTCATGAAGTCCATGTCGATGTCCTTCCATGGCAGCTCGGCGTTGTATTGCGTGTGGAAGTGGAGCAAAGGCTTCTTCAATGCCTGCAAGCCCTTGATCCACATCTTTGCCGGAGAGAAAGTGTGCATCCATGTTATGATGCCCACGCACTTGTCGTCGTTGTTGCTGGCCTTCATTATAGCCTCAACCTCTGCCGACGAGTTGGCGGTGCCTTTGTACACCACCTTTATGGGAATGATGCCGCTATTGTTCAGTCCGTCCACCATGTCCTTTGAGTGGCCGTCAACAATCTTAACCGTTTCGCCTCCATAAAGAAGCTGTGCTCCGGTTACAAACCAAATCTCGAAATTCTCAAATGCCTTAATCATAGTTGTAGTGTTTTTAGTTAATGCTTTTTTGGTGGGTTCTATAAGTAACCCATATTGTATTATTGTTTGTTGCGGTGGTAATTTATAGAACCCACCTTTATTTGTTTTCTTTCTTTTTCTGGCCATAGTAGGCGTTCGGTCCGTGCTTGCGGCTGAAGTGCTTCTCCACAAGAAGAGGGTTCATGGTGGTGTCGGGGTTCACCGAGAACGACACGAATGCCATCTTGGCCACTTGCTCCATCACCACGGCGTTGTACACGGCGTTGTCGGCATCCTTGCCCCACGAGAACGGGCCGTGGTTCTTCACGAGCACACCGGGCGTATGCACAGGGTTGATGCCTCCTTCCTTGATGCGCTTCACGATGACGTTGCCCGTCTCAAGCTCGTAGTCGCCGTTCACTTCGGCGGCGGTCATGTCGCCCGTGCATGGTATGGCGTCGTGGAAATAGTCGGCGTGCGTGGTGCCGATGTTGGGAATGTCCTTGCCGGCCTGTGCCCAGGCTGTGGCGTATGTGGAGTGGGTGTGTACTATGCCTCCAATTTCGGGGAATGCCCTATAAAGCACAAGGTGGGTTGGCGTGTCGGACGAAGGGTTAAGCTCGCCCTCTACAACCTTGCCAGTGTTAAGGTCAACCACGACCATGTCGCTTGCCTTCATTGTGTCGTAGCTTACGCCCGACGGTTTTATCACAACCAGTCCGCGCTCACGGTCGATTGCCGACACGTTGCCCCAAGTGAATATCACCAAATTGTGCTTCACGAGGTCAAGGTTGGCCCGAAACACTTTCTCTTTCAGTTCTTCAATCTCAATCATGATAGTTGTTATATCGTTTTACGGCGGATGTTTTTAGAGTCCACCTATAATTTAAAGTTAGAATCTTCGCTGTATGCCTTCTTGTTAAATCGGTAGAGGAAAGCCCCGCGTTTGGAGCTTTTCTTGTCTATCAAATCTGTCTTCTCGATAAACTCCATGTCCTTTATGCGTTTGCGGAAGTTGCGCTTGTCAACCTCCTCGCCGCAAATGGCCTCATACACATGCTGCAACTGCGTGAGCGTGAACAGCTCGGGCAGCAGGTTGAAGCTGATTGGCTCGCTCGAGATCTTCTCACGCATCATAGCCTGCGCCTTGTGTATCATCTGCAAGTGGTCGGAATACAGAGGAGGTATGTCGTCGAAAGCCACCCATTTCAGTCCGTGCTGCTCAAGAAGCGACTTGTCGTAGTCGCTCACGTTTATCATCGAGTAGTAGACGATGGATATGACACGCTCGCCGGGGTCGCGGTCAACATTGCCGAAAGCTCCCACTTGGCGCATATACAGGTTGGTAAGCCCCGTAAGTTCCGACAACACCCTTGTGGCTGCATCGTCAACGCTCTCCCGGTTGCCGACGAAGCCGCCATACACAGACCACTGTCCGCGCCCAGGATCCATCTGCCGCTTGCCGATAAGCACTTTCAGTTCGCCCTCGTCAAAGCCGAACACGATACAGTCTACCGAGACATAGACTTTTTGGTGGGTTACGTAAAATCCTGTCATTTAGGATTGGTTTGTCATTTGTGTGGCGCGGCGGCTGGCCTTGTGGCCCCTCCGCCACGCCACACATATTATATATGTATATTACCAGAAGTAAATGTAGAATGCAGCGCAGAGGCCGATGACAAAGAGTGTACCGATGATATCGAATGCGCCCCAGCTCTCACGGATGGACTTCTTGAAGTCTGACGTGAATGTGATTGCCGCTACCTGCTCCTTGCTTGGGGCGGGCGTGAAGCAGCTCACCACCACCATGAAGACGATGAGGAACGCGAGCAACCAGCACTCAAACACGAGCCAGTTGGTCTGCCAGAACCAGGATGTGTACTCCCAGAAGGCGCCATCCATCGTTGCCTTGCCAGTGTCGGTGATTACATTTGTGACGAGACGCAGCATACCGATGAGGAAGCCGAAAATCATGGTGTACTCACCAGCCTTGGGAGTAATCTTCTTGAAGAAGATACCCATGGCGAACACAGCCACCATTGACGGAGCGAGGAGCGACTGAATGCCCTGGAGGTAGTTGTACAGGGTGTCCATCTTCATCATGATGGGCAACCATGCGAAACCAAGTATCACGACTACCACAGTGGCAACACGACCTACAAATACATAATGAGCCTCGCTCATGCCTTTCTTCAGAGGCTTATAGAAGTCCTCGGTGAAGAGAGTGGCGCAGCTATTGAAGAATGCAGCCAAAGAAGCCACGAGGGCGCAGATGAAACCTATGGTTACGAAACCTTTGAAACCTACGGGCAACACAGTCTTCACCATGATAGCGAAGGCGGCGTCGGTCACTTCCATCTCGATGGCACCTTTCTGTGCCAAGGCTGCCGCAATCATACCCGGAATAAGGAACATGAAGCAAGGCAGAACCTTGAAGAAACCTGCGGCGATAGTACCGCGGCGAGCGCGTTTCATCACTTCTGCATTGCTCTCACCAGGTCTCTGGCCAAGCACACGCTGAACGATGTGCTGGTCGGTACACCAATACCAGAAACCGATGATGGTAGCTCCGAGGAATACGGTGAAGCCAGGATAATCCAAGAACATTTCGTCACCGGCTTCCCAGTGGAACATATGGGTTGTGCCATAGCCGTTGTTAAGCTTGCTACAGTAGTCCATCATGTCAGCCCAACCAGTTGTTATGCTGCCACCACCGAGGGATGCCAGTCCGAGGATGAGCACCATGAAGGCTCCGATGATAAGGATAGGTGTCTGTATGGTGGAAAGGGTCATAACGCCCTTCATACCGCCGAACACGGTGAAAATGGTTGTCAGCACAATGAGTCCGATGGCTCCTACCCAGAAGTTCAAGCCCCAAAGGTATTCAAAGAAGATACCACCAGTCAGTGCTGTCACACTCACCTTGGTGAGAATGTAAGCCACAAGGGTGATGATGGAGAGCCATGAGCCTGTGCGCTGTGTGTAGCGGAACTTGAGGAAGTCAGGCATGGTGATGATTTTACCCATCTTGTTGATGAGCAACTGATAGAATGGCACGAACAACCATCCGAGGATGAGGATCATCCAGCCCTGCATCTCCCAGTGTGCCATACCCACACCGCTCTTGGCACCTGTTCCAGCAAGCCCAACGAGGTGCTCCGATCCGATGTTGGCGGCGAATATTGCCATACCGATTACATACCAAGGTTCGCCCTTACCGAAGAGGTAGGCGGATGAGTCTTCACCTTTCTGTGCCTTTCTGTCTTTTACAATAGCGTGCCATACAGCCCACACCACGCCGATAAATCCAATGGCGAGCACGAGCCAGTCAAGCCATACAAATTCGTTACTATTCCAGTTCATTTGTTTTTTAATTATTGGTAATTACTTGTTTTATGGTATTGACGTCGTCTAAACTTTTCTGACGAAGATTGGTTTATTCGGTCTTCTTGAAATTCATAAAAGTTTAGGCTACTTCATTAGGTTTTTCACTTGATGCTGAACTTGTATGCCACATGGCTGTAATATTTTTCGCCTGGCTTGAGATATGGCGAAGGCCAGTCCTTCTTGTTGGGAGAGTCGGGATATTTCTGGCTTTCCAGACAAACCGACACGTGCTTGGGATACTTGATGCCGTGCTTGCAACTGATGCCTGTGCCTTGGAAGTTGCCCGTGTACACTTGTACGCCCGGTTCGTTGGTGAACATTTCGAGAAGAATGCCTGTCTTGGGCGAGTATAGAGATGCGCACACCTGCGTGTCGTCGCCCTTGCCATCCTTGTATGTATTGAGACACCAGTTGTGGTCGTAGCCCGATGCGTTGCGTATCTGGTCGAAGGTGGTGTCGTTCACCGTCTCGGCGATGGCGTGGGGTTTGCGGAAGTCCATCGGCGTGCCTTCCACTGACTTTATCTCACCCGTTGTCATATAGGTGTCGTCGGCTGGTGTGTAGTTGTCGGCGTTGACGTAGAGCACCATGTCCATGCCTTCTTTCGACGGGTCGCCGTTAAGGTTGAAGTAGCTGTGGTTGGTCATGTTGACAACCGTCTCCTTGTCTGTAGTGGCCCCAAAGGTTATGTCGAGCGTGTTGTCGCCAAGCAGCTTGTAGGTGGCCGTTGCCGTCACCGTGCCGGGGAAGTTGTTGTCGCCGTCGGGCGACACTATCGTAAGTTCAAGAGTAGAGTCGTTGGGTTGCTTTGCGTCATACACCTGGTACATCCATCCCGACGGACCTCCGTGCAGACAGTGCCCAAAGTTGTTTTGCGGCAGCTGGTAGTCTTTGCCGCCAACGTTCAGATGGCCTTGGTTTATGCGGTTGGCATAGCGTCCCACCGACGAGCCGTAGTCGCTCGGCGAGTTTACCGTGTCGGCATACTGCGCAATGTTGTCGTAGCCCAGCACCACGTCGGTTGGATTGCCGTCCTTGTCGGGAACGACGAGCGACACCACGCGTCCGCCAAAGTTGGTTATGCACACTTCCATGCCGCTCTTGTTCTTCAGGGTGAACAGTTCAGTCTTCTTGCCGTTGATGGTAGAGTCGAAGTCGGCCGGGTTTAAGCCCGAAACCGTAGTTTGCGACTGGCTGCCTGATGCACACGAGGCAAGCACAGCCATAGCAACTCCCATCATCGCGACGATTGTTTTTTGGTTTCTCATTGTCAAAAAGTTCTTAGTTATTATTAAAGATTACTTTGATTTTTGGTGTAAAAATACTATGAATAATTGAAATGGCAATGATTTGTCTGCAGAAAAACATTGCAACAGGTGTGTTTTTTACACTTTTTGCATCTTTATGGACATATAAAGGGCATAAAAGGGTCAGCACAAGCTATTGGAAGCCACTAAACATGGGCACTTGAGCGCCCAATGCTGAACGTTTCCAACACCCTTATACACATATAGGCATACAACGAAAAAGCGGAAGTCATTGAAGAACAACGACTTCCGCTTCGGGTGGAGGGTGGGGCTCGAACCCACGACATTCAGAACCACAATCTGACGCTCTAACCAACTGAACTACGTCCACCATGTTAATTTTCCATTGTCTCTCTCGTATCTCAGTTTTGGGTGGAAGGTGGGACTCGAACCCACGACATTCAGAACCACAATCTGACGCTCTAACCAACTGAACTACATCCACCATGTTGGTTGCTTGTTGAAAGCGAGTGCAAAGGTAGACAAAATATTCGGAATTGCAAAGAAATGCGGTGTTTTTTTTGTCGAATGCGGCGAAAAAACGACAAGAAAGGTGGTTGGTGCAAGTGAAAAAGCACCTACAGTGAGCCACAAAGCAACAATGAAAAGGGAGGGACGCTACCTTATATAATAATATAGGCAAGCACCCCTCCCCTTTTCATTAGTATTTATATTCTTATTTTCGTCCGCCCTTCAGCTTCTCGACATAAGCGTCGATCACGGCCACAGCCGTAATGTTTACGATGTCGCGCACCGAACTCTCGAAGTCGGTGAAGTGGATAGGCTTGTTGAGTCCCATCTGTATCGGGCCTATAATCTCGGTGTCGGGCGACAACGCCTGCAGGAGCTTGTAGGCGGCATTTGCGCTGCTGAGGTTGGGGAACACCATGGTGTTGACATCGAGTCCCTTGAGCCGCGAGAACGGATACTTCTTGTCGCGCAACTCCTTGTTGAGGGCGAAGTTCACCTGCATCTCGCCATCGATGGCAAGCTGCGGATACTTCTTCTGCAACTCATCGACCGCCTCGTGCACCTGCTGCGGGCTGCCGCCATCGTCGGTGCCGAAGTTGGAGTAGCTTATCATGGCTATGTTGGGCGTTTCGTTGAAGAAGCGCACCGTCGTGGCACTCAGCCGGGCGATATCGACGAGCACGTCCTTGTCTGGGCGGCGGTTGATGAGCGTGTCGGCGATGTAGAAAGTGCCTTTCGACGAGTTGATGATGTGCATCGTGCCGAAGTGCTTGTATTCCGGACGTATGCCCACCACCTCCTTAGCCACCTTGATGGTGTTGGAGTATTTCGTGTAGAGACCAGTGATGAAGGCGTCGGCCTCGCCCGTCTCCACCATCATCATGCCGAAGTAGTTGCGCTCAAACATCTTGTCGTTGGCCTCCTCCACGGTGTAGCCCTCGCGCTGGCGCTTCTCGGCAAGCAGCCTTGCATAGCGCTCACGGCGCTCGGCTTGGTTGTCGTGGCGCAGGTTTACTATCTCGATGCCGTCGAGGCTCAGCTTCAACTCCTTGGCGAGCTTCTCTATGCGCTCGTCGTTGCCCAACAGTATTGGCTGGCAGATGTGCTCGGCCTTGGCCTGAACGGCGGCCTTGAGCATGTTGGGGTGTATGCCCTCGGCAAACACCACGCGCTGCGGGTGGGCTTTGGCGGTGTCGATGAGTTTCTGGGTGAGCTTGGTCTCCTGGCCGAGCAGCTCGCGCAAGTGGCTCTTGTAGGCGTCCCAGTCGGTGATTGTCTTGCGCGCCACGCCACTTTCAATGGCGGCTTTGGCCACGGCTGCCGACACCTCGGTGATGAGGCGTGGGTCTACGGGCTTCGGGATGAAGTATGACGGACCGAAGGTGAGGTTGTTCACATGGTAAACGTCGTTGACCACGTCGGGCACTGGCTGCTTCGCAAGGTCGGCGATGGCTGCCACGGCTGCCATCTTCATCTCCTCGTTTATGGCCGACGCGTTGACGTCGAGCGCGCCACGGAAGATGTAGGGGAAACCTATCACATTGTTTATCTGGTTGGGATAGTCGGAGCGGCCGGTTGACATGAGCACGTCGGGGCGGCTGGCCATGGCATCCTCGTAGCTTATCTCAGGCACGGGGTTGGCCAATGCGAACACAATCGGTTGGTCGGCCATCGAGCGCACCATGTCTTGCGTAAGCACGTTGCCTTTCGACAGTCCCACAAACACGTCGGCACCCTTCACGGCCTCCTCCAGCGTGTGTACGTCGCGGCGGTCGGTGGCGAAGAGCTTCTTCTGCTCCGTCAGGTTGGGGCGGTCGGAGGTTATCACGCCCTTGGAGTCGAGCATCACGATGTTCTCGCGCTTGGCACCGAGGGCCAGATACAGCTTGGTGCATGATATGGCGGCGGCACCGGCACCGTTCACCACGATTCTCACCTTGCTTATGTCCTTGCCGTTCACCTCAAGCGCGTTCTTCAGTCCAGCCGCCGATATGATGGCCGTGCCGTGTTGGTCGTCGTGCATCACGGGTATGTCGAGGTTCTTCTTCAGCCTCTCCTCTATATAGAAGCACTCGGGGGCCTTGATGTCCTCAAGGTTGATGCCGCCAAATGTGGGGGCTATGCGCTCCACCGCTTCGCAGAACTTCTCGGGGTCCTTCTCGTCGACCTCTATGTCGAACACGTCGATGCCGCCATATATCTTGAAGAGCAGTCCCTTGCCCTCCATCACGGGCTTGCCACTCATGGCACCTATGTCGCCCAGACCGAGCACCGCCGTGCCATTGCTTATCACGGCCACGAGGTTGCCCTTGTCGGTGTATTGGTATGCTGCGTCGGGTGTCTGCTGTATTTCCAGGCAGGGATAGGCCACTCCGGGCGAATAGGCCAGACTGAGGTCGGTTTGCGTGCGGTAGGGCTTGGTTGGTT
Organism: Lachnospiraceae bacterium; assembly: GCA_963659505.1. Taxonomy (GTDB): domain Bacteria; phylum Bacteroidota; class Bacteroidia; order Bacteroidales; family Bacteroidaceae; genus Prevotella. Next base: position 35,596 of record CAVKUV010000010.1, on the reverse strand, counting down.
TCACTTCGATTTTTCCAGGACGGCCATTCTCGTGATACTCGAGGGCTGCCTCCTTAGATATTTTCACCATAGTAGCGTATTGTTATTAGTTTATATTTAGTGTGGTTCTATAAATTACCACCGTGTTCTTTTGTATTTCGAGCGGCTTTCGTTTTGCCATCTTGCGGTCTCTTTTCGGTACAATCTGTTTGCTCATTCAGTCGTATAGCCCGCTATACTTTTTCATTCGCAAACACATTGTCCACGAAAATAGCCTCGCAATCTTGACAAAGCTAATTTATAGAACCACCCTTTAAATTGCGCCATTGATTGTCTATTTGACAACTTTTGCGAGACAAAGGTAACAAAAAACTATCTTTACACGGCAAGTTTTTGGTTTAATTCACTATCTTTGCAAAAGAAAAACTGTATGAAAATGGCCAAAACGTGTTTTAATTCATTTTGCTTGCAATATCGCCGCGCCCAAACGACGACAAGAGGCTGCCTGTTCAAGCACGGTGGACTCTGAACACGCCACCGCAAAGACGCTGAAGCGAAAGAACTGCAATCTGGAAAAGCCATTTTTTAGACCCCACCAATATGCAAGAAAGCAAGACTATGTCGGAATACCGCATGGAGCTGAAGGAGAGAATTCTCGACGCCGCCATGGGAGAATTTGTGGAAAAGGGCATAAAGGCGGTGAAGATGGACGACATCGCCACTGGTCTGTCGATATCGAAGCGCACACTCTATGAGCTGTATGACAACAAGGAGGACTTGCTGCTCGAATGCGTCAAGAAGAACCACAAGGAAAAGATGGCCAAGGCTCAGCGCGACTCCACATGCCACAAGAACGTGATGGACGTGCTGATATACGAGATACGCTCGAAGATGGCCGACATCAGGGCGACAAATCCCCTATTCTTCTCCGACATGCAGAGCTACCCCAAGCTGCTTGAGTATTTCCGCCAAGAGAAGGAGGCCAACAGCGCGCAGTTCGTTTCGTTCATGAAGCGCGGCGCCGACGAGGGCTTCTTCTGCAAAAACCTCGACTACGAGTTTCTCGTTCACTTCATCGAGGAGCAGAACAATATAATAATGTCACAGCAGCTATACAAGCAATACTCGATGAAGGTGGTGTTCTTCAACATAATGTACTTGTCGATAAGAGGTCTGTGCACGAGCAAGGGCATCGACATCATAGACAAGTTCATTGCCGACCACAAGAACGAGGACTGGATGGGCACCGAAGCGGCAAGTTTCTGAAACCGCCACTCAATGTCGCGGCCGACGCTGTGGAATATCGCGCCGCCATACTTCATCTGCCTGCTTACTCCAGTTGGTGTAAGAGCTTACTCCAACTGGTGTAAGAGCTTACAACGGTTGGTGTAAGAGCTTACTTCAGTTGGTGTAAGCCAGCTTTGGCCTGGCTTTGGCACGAGATGTAAGCACAGGCGACAATACCCTGCAAGGCTTTCGCCAACACTATCATCACCCCACTTTTTGCCGCCGCCAACAAAAAAAACATTGGCAAATCTTGTAGCAGAGAAAGAAAGTGCCTACTTTTGCAGCACAAACAATGGAAAACTAAATGAAAACAGGAGCAAAAAAACCAATTACTCTAAAGACACTCAACAAGAACAGCGTTTGGGACATTCAGGAAAACGACATCTTCAGGATGTGGGAAAGCGCCGACAAAGACGCTGACGCCAAGGACAACACGCGCCACTATGTTGACATCATCAAGACGGCGTTCACCGTAGAGCAGATTGACGACAACCCCCTGACAAAAGGCAAATACGAGAAGATGGGCTATAAGGTAGGCTCGATACACACCGACAGCAACGACAAGGTGCTGTGGGCGGTGAAGAAGAGACCCATCATGCGAGTGTCCGACCTGACATACGAAAACATACACCACATTTCGGCCGCAAAGCTCGTCGAGGTGCTCGACCGCAACTTCGGCGGTGGATGGGACTCGCTGTCGCAAAGCGTCAAGGACATAATAGAGAACGGCTTCGACATATCGACCACCACACTGCCCAAGGACAGGCTGCACAAGCCAGGAGGCATGTATGAGAAGAAGGTGGCCGACGGATATGAGGTGCTCGAAGTGGCCAAAGGCACTTGGGTGGAGGCCATATTCGCCAAGGTGAAGCCCGAAATGGAAAAGCCGAGAATGAAATACTCGACCGCTCCATCGGAAAGCGAGGACGAAGAGGACGAAGACATACCCGAAGACACATTCAACAAGCCCGACGAGGACGACGAGATCGAGGAGCCGAACGACTTCGGCGACGACATAAGCGAGGACAACTACCGCACGACATTCGAGATTGAGGGCGACCCCGACGAAGAGGCGGAGAACATATCCGACTTCGGCGACGAGTAACAAGACGACACTGCAAGCATACTCATACACGCAAAAGCGGCTTCCACAAAGGTTCATGTGGAAGCCGCTTTTGCGTGTATGAGTATGGCCGTCTTGCAGGATGCCTTGGTGGTTCAGTTCACCGTCATGTGGAAGCAACCCTGCTTCACCTCATACTTGATGTGGCAACGGTTTTGCTCGCGGAAGTCGCGCAGCACCTCGCTGAGCACCCACTTCAGAGTGTCGTTGCGCACGCGCCGACGCTCAGGCCCGTCGGGGTCCTCAACCGTGCGGTAGCGGTTGTAGCAGATGTCGAAGGTGGTGCCATATAGGTGGCAACTGTTCTCGGTGGCGTTGCCGTTGCGGCTACGCAGTTTCTGAACGTCGTCCTTGGTGCGGAGCACGCTCGTGACGATTATCTTGTGCAACGGTATCCCCTTCATCTGCAAACTGTCGAAAAAGGTGCGCCCTATGTCCTGCAGCAGCACTGCGGCGCGAGGCACAAGGTAGGGAATGCTGTTCTTCAGGTTGTCAACGTGGTAATATGGGTTGCTACCCACATACACAAGGTCCTTCTTGCGGTTTTCGGCCTCAAGTCGGTCCTTTACAGGCTCCACACCATAACGCCCGGCGGCCTCAAGCTGCACGTCGTTGTTGTCGGGAAAGGTGTTCTTGAACGACGGCACACTGTATATGCGATTCTTACGCAGCGAACCGTCGGCGTTGCGGAAGCGAGTTTGCGCGACAGGCTCCTTCGCCGGCACGGCCTTTGGGGCATCCTCCACCCCACCCTCTACGGGTGTGGCCGGCGCTGTGGCATGGCTCTGTCCGGCCACACCGGGGAAGACACAGCGCACAAGCGCCAACACGGCAACGGCAACGGCGAAGCCCAGCAAATATCCATTCTTTGTTATTTTCATCAGTAAGCAAATAGCCTGCACGCCAACATCGACGGCAACAGAAAAGCGCTTGACGCGCACAAGCCCCGAAGGCACCGCGCGCAACGGCATTGCAAAGATAATCTTTTTCAGCGAAGCCAAGGCCGCACAACCACACAAAAAGAGATGGAAAACGAAGAAGTCGCCTAAACTTTTCTGGCAAAGTCTGGATTTGAAGTTTTATTGAACTTCATAAAAGTTTAGACGACTTCAATGCCATATTAGAAAATAATCTGTAATTTTGCACAAAAATAAACACCGCGACAAAATTGATAGAGAAGCATATCGTACTTGAAGACATCGACCCCGTGGTCTTCTATGGAGTGGACAACGCACACCTTCAGATGATAAGGGCGTTGTTTCCGAAACTGCGCATAGTGGCAAGAAACAACGTGATACGCGTGCTGGGCGACGAGGAGCAGATGTGCTCGTTTGAGGAAAATGTCGAGACGTTGCGCAAGCACGTGCTGAAGTTCAACTCGCTCAACGCCGAGGACATACTCGAAATAGTGAAAGGCGGACGGAAAACGGTGGACGTGCCCGACGACGTGCTGGTGTACAACATATACGGACGCCCCATAAAGGCGCGCAGCGGCAACCAGCAGCGCATGATAGACGCCTACAACAAGAACGACATGGTGTTTGCCGTGGGTCCAGCCGGAACAGGCAAGACATACCTTGGCATAGCCCTGGCGGTGAAGGCCCTGAAGGAGAAGGCGGTGAAGAAAATCATCCTTAGCCGCCCCGCCGTGGAGGCCGGAGAGAAGCTCGGCTTTCTGCCGGGCGACATGAAAGAGAAGATAGACCCCTACCTGCAACCTCTGTACGACGCCCTCGAAGACATGATACCGGCAGTGAAGCTGCAGGAGATGATGGAGAAGCACGTGGTGCAGATAGCCCCGCTGGCCTTCATGCGCGGACGCACGCTGAGCGACGCCGTGGTGATACTCGACGAGGCGCAAAACACCACCTCGGCACAGCTCAGGATGTTCCTAACAAGAATGGGATGGAACTCGAAGATGATAATCACGGGCGACCGCACACAAATCGACCTGCCACGCGAACAGCGGAGCGGACTGATAGAGGCTCTCGACATACTGGACGGCGTTGACGGCATAGGCATAGTGAACCTCGACAAGAGGGACATAGTGCGCCACAAACTCGTCACAAGAATCGTCAACGCATACGAGACACACGACAAGTCAAGGACTAAAAAACAACATAACGACAATGAAAGCATTGACAAAGACTGACTTTCATTTTGAAGGTCAAAAAAGCGTGTACCACGGAAAGGTGCGCGACGTTTACAACATCAACGACGACCTCATGGTTATGGTTGCCACCGACAGAATTTCGGCATTCGACGTAATCCTGCCCAAAGGCATTCCGTTCAAGGGACAGGTGCTCAACCAGATAGCAGCCAAGTTCCTCGATGCCACAAGCGACATCTGCCCCAACTGGAAGCTGGCCACTCCCGACCCTATGGTGACCGTCGGACTGAAGTGCGAGGGCTTCCGCGTGGAGATGATCATACGCGGAATACTCACTGGCTCGGCATGGCGCGAGTATGAAAAGGGATGCCGCGAGATTTGCGGAGTGAAGCTTCCAGAAGGCATGAAGGAGAACCAACGCTTCCCCGAGCCTATCATCACGCCCACAACCAAGGCCGACGAGGGACACGACCTCAACATATCAAAGGAAGAGATAATCAAGCAGGGCATAGCCAGCGCCGAGGACTATGCGGTGATGGAGGACTACACACGCAAGCTCTTCAAGCGCGGACAGGAGATTGCCGCAAAGCACGGGCTGATACTCGTTGACACGAAATATGAGTTTGGCAAGCGCGACGGCAAGGTATACCTCATCGACGAGATACACACGCCCGACTCAAGCCGCTACTTCTATGCCGACGGCTACGAGGAGAAGTTTGAAAAGGGCGAACAGCAAAAGCAGCTGTCGAAGGAGTTTGTGCGCCAATGGCTCATCGAGCACAACTTCATGAACGAGCCTGGACAGGTAATGCCGGAGATAACCGACGAATACGCCGAAAGCGTGAGCGACAGATACATCGAACTGTATGAGCACATCACCGGCGAGAAGTTTGACAAGGCTGCCGAAGAAGGCGACATAGCCGCACGCATAGAAAAGAACGTGGCGGCCTATCTCAAGACAAGATAACAACACTACATGGGTGCATCGGAACCGCAAAGGCTCCGATGTGCCCATCATCGTAGGCCAAGACAAACCCATGTACAGGCAGGAAAAGATAAACCCATACAACAACAGCGAGGGCAAGGGCAAGCAGGTGGAGCGCATGTTCGACAACATCGCCCACTCCTACGACAAGCTCAACCACCGCATGTCGTGGAACATCGACAAGCTGTGGAGACGCAAAGCCATAGGCCAGCTGAAGCCTTTCGCACCGCAAACCGTGCTCGACGTGGCCACGGGAACGGGCGACCTTGCCATTCTTGCCGCACAGACGCTGAGGCCGAAAAGCATCGTGGGGGCCGACATAAGCGAGGAAATGATGGCCATAGGCAAGGTGAAGGCCAAGGAGAAAGGGCTTTCGGGCGTCATCTCATTCAAGAAGGAAGACTGCATGGCCCTGTCGTTTGGCGACAATTCGTTCGACGCCGTGACGGCGGCCTTCGGCATACGCAACTTTCCCGACCTCGACAAGGGACTGAGAGAGATGTTCCGCGTGCTGAAGCCCGGCGGACACCTGTGCATCATCGAGCTTACAACGCCCGTGGCATTCCCGTTCAAGCAGGGCTTCAAGATATATTCACACACGGTTCTGCCTACCTACGGCAAACTGATATCAAAAGACACTTCGGCCTACTCCTACCTGACAGCCACCATCGAGGCGTTTCCACAAGGCGAGCGCATGGTGACGATACTGCAAGACGCGGGGTTCCGCGACGCGAAGTTCAAGCGACTGACCTTCGGTGTATGCACAATGTATTTCGCAACAAAATAAACTTACTTACGCTATATGGACAAATACGGTTTGATTGGCTACCCGCTGGGGCACTCTTTCTCAAAGAGATACTTCAACCAAAAGTTTGCCGACGAGGGCATAGACGCCCTGTATGAGAACTACGAAATACCGACCATCGACCTTCTGCCCGAGGTGCTCGCCTCCAACATCGAGCTGCGCGGACTCAACGTGACCATACCCTACAAGCAGAAAGTGATATCCTATCTGGACACGATAAGCCCTGAGGCAAGGGCCATCGGGGCGGTAAACGTGATAAAGGTGGCGCGCGAAGGGTCGAGAACCGTGCTGAAGGGCTACAACTCCGACGTGATCGGCTTCACGAAAAGCATTGAGCCGATGCTGGAGAAATACCACAAGAAGGCACTCATACTCGGCACAGGCGGCGCGTCGAAGGCCGTGGAGTATGGCCTGAAGACGCTGGGCATAGAGTCGGTGTTCGTGAGCCGCTTCGAGCGAACGGCCACAATACAGTACAAAGACGTCACGCCAGAGGTCATAAAGGAATACAACGTCATCGTCAACTGCACTCCCTGCGGCATGTATCCAAAGACAGAAGAGTGTCCTGACCTGCCCTACGAGGCCATGGACAGCCACAACATATTGTACGACTTGATATACAACCCCGACGAGACTCTGTTCATGAAGAAAGGCAACCAATATGGGGCCAACACCAAGAACGGGCTTGAGATGCTCCTTCTGCAGGCTTTCGCAAGCTGGGAGTTCTGGAACGGGAAAGACAAATAAACAACAAAAGAAAAAGAACACACAATGGACAAAGGCAACAGATACATGATGCGTGGCGTAAGCGCCGCAAAGGAGGATGTACACAACGCCATAAAGAATATCGACAAGGGCATTTTCCCACAGGCTTTCTGCAAGATAATACCCGACATACTGGGCGGCGACCCAGAATACTGCAACATCATGCACGCCGACGGCGCCGGAACAAAGTCGTCGCTCGCCTATATGTACTGGAAAGAGACGGGAGACGTGAGCGTGTGGAAGGGCATCGCCCAAGACGCGCTCATCATGAACACCGACGACTTGCTGTGCGTTGGAGCCGTTGACAACATCCTCGTGTCGAGCACCATAGGGCGCAACAAGATGCTTGTGCCGGGCGAAGTAATCTCGGCCATCATCAACGGCACCGACGAGTTGCTTGCCCGCATGCGCGAAATGGGCGTGGGCATATACGCCACTGGCGGCGAGACGGCCGACGTGGGCGACCTTGTGCGCACGATAATCGTAGACTCAACGGTGACATGCCGCATGAAGAGGAGCGACGTGATAGACAACGCCAACATACGCCCAGGCGACGTGATCGTCGGACTCGCCTCTTTCGGCAAGGCCACCTATGAGGACGGCTACAACGGAGGCATGGGAAGCAACGGACTGACAAGCGCGCGCCACGACGTGTTCGCCAAGTATCTCGCCGAGAAATACCCTGAGAGCTACGACCACGCTGTGCCCGACGAACTGGTGTACAGCGGCAACTACCGCCTCGACCAGCCCATCGAGGGCCTTGAAGGCGTGAACGCCGGCCAACTGGTGCTCTCCCCCACCCGCACATACGCCCCTGTCATAAAGAAGGTGCTCGACGAGCTTCGCCCGAAGATACACGGCATGGTGCACTGCACTGGCGGTGCGCAGACCAAGGTGCTGCACTTCGTGGGCGACAACTGCCGCGTGGTGAAGGACAATATGTTCCCCATTCCGCCATTGTTCAAGATAATCAGAGAGCAGAGCGGCACCGAATGGAAAGAGATGTACAAGGTGTTCAACATGGGACACCGCATGGAAATCTATGTAAGCCAAGAAGACGCCGACAAGGTGATAGAGATAAGCAAGTCGTTCAACATCGACGCGCAGGTGATTGGCCACATAGAGGAGGGCAAGAAGAGCCTCACCATAAAGTCGGAATACGGCACTTTTGAATATTAATGCCATTCGCTTTTGGAAACGGGCATTGCCGTTTCCAAAAGCGAATTTTTCTGTTTCCGAAGAAGAAGCCACCCATTTCCAAAGCAAAAACCATACACTTCAATAACAACACACTACCCGGCTTATGCCAGAAAACAACAGCATACTTGAGAAACTTGACGGCCTTGTGAGCCGATACGAAGAGGTTTCGACACTGATAACCGACCCGTCGGTGATTGCCGACCAGGAGCGTTACGTGAAACTGACAAGGGAATACAAAGACTTGGAGAACATAATGGAAGCGCGGAAGAAATACCTTTCGTGTCTCAATTCCATCGCCGAGGCCAAGGACATACTGGCCAACGAGAGCGACCCCGAGATGAAAGAGATGGCAAGGGAAGAGCTTTCGGTCAACGAAGAGCTGCGCCCAAGCATCGAAGAGGCCATAAAGATGGCCCTTGTGCCTAAAGACCCCGAAGACGCGAAGAACGTTCAGATGGAGATACGCGCAGGCACTGGCGGCGACGAGGCCGCACTGTTTGCCGGCGACCTGTTCAGCATGTACAAGAAGTTCTGCGACTCCAAGGGCTGGTCGCTGTCAATCACGAGCGTGAGCGACGGTGCCGTTGGCGGTTTCAAGGAGATAGACTTCGCCGTGAGTGGCGACAATGTTTATGGAACGTTGAAATACGAGTCGGGAGTACACCGCGTGCAGCGCGTGCCGGCAACAGAGACGCAGGGGCGCATGCACACAAGTGCGGCCACAGTGGCCGTGCTGCCCGAGGCCGACAAGTTTGAGGTGAGCATAAACGAGGGCGACATCAAATGGGATACGTTCAGAAGCTCCGGCGCAGGTGGCCAGAACGTCAACAAGGTGGAGTCGGGCGTGCGCCTGCGCTATCCCTGGAAGAACCCCAACACGGGCGAAACCGAGGAGATACTCATAGAGTGTACCGAGACGCGCGACCAACCCAAGAACAAGGAGCGCGCATTGTCGCGTCTGCGCACGTTCATCTACGACCGCGAGCACCAGAAGTATGTTGACGACATTGCCAACCGTCGCAAGACACTTGTGTCAACCGGAGACCGCAGCGCCAAGATACGCACATACAATTTCCCGCAGGGACGAGTGACCGACCACCGCATCGGCTTCACCACCCACGACCTCCAGGGCTTCCTCGGCGGCGACATCCAACCGATGATCGACGCGCTCACCGTGGCCGAAAACGCCGAGCGTCTGAAGGAGAGCGAGCTTTAGGTGACAGTTCGGAAGGAGAACATTCAGCCAACCATCCAATACACAATCCTAAGGTGGCCTTTACGCATCGCAAAGGCCACCTTTTTGCATTCGCAAACGTCACATCTGTACATCTGAGAAGTGGCATCTGCACACCATAGAAATGGAATCTGCACATTACAGACATCCCTTTACTAAAAAAATCCCTTGGCTTGCCAGTTCAAGCCAAGGGATTTTTCGCTCTTCGTTATGTGTGGCGCACGCCGAAAACTGGCCGTGCGCTAATGGGCTATTCGGTCTTTTCCTCCTCGCCAACAATCTCCCTTGCCTTAGCGAGGGCGATGTTGATGTGGCTACATATGTTGTCGGCACCCACTATGTCGTTGAACCCGGCCTTGACAAGCGTGGCGTTCACGTTGGGGCGCACACCCGAAAGCACCACCCTGATGCCTTCCTTCTTGCTCATCTCACACAGGTTGGTGAGGTTGTGTATGCCAGTGGAGTCAACAAAAGGCACCTTCCTCATGCGTATGATGCGCACCTTAGGACGGTCGCCAAAAGCGGCCATGATTTCCTCGAAACGGTTTCCGGCACCAAAGAAGTATGGACCATTTATCTCATATACCTCCACACCGTGCGGAATGGTAAGGTGCTCAAGGTTGCCCGACGCTATTCCAGTATCCTCGTTGGGGTCTATCTCGTCGGAAATCACCTTCACGTCGGTGGTTTCGGCCATGCGCTTCATAAACAACAAGCAGGCGATGATGAGTCCCACCTCGATGGCCACCGTCAGGTCGAACACTATCGTTAGGAAGAATGTGATGAGCAGCACGGTGACGTCGCTCTTGGGATTGCGCATCAGTGCGGCAAACGACCGCCATCCGCACATGCCATACGACACAACCACCAGCACTCCGGCCAAACAAGCCATTGGGATGTATTGCGCCAAGGGCATGAGGAAGAGGAATATCAGCAGCAACACAATCGCATGCACCACACCAGCCACGGGAGTCTTGCCGCCATTGTTGATGTTGGTCATCGTTCGCGCGATGGCACCCGTAGCCGGGATGCCGCCAAACAGCGGCGACGCGATGTTGGCCAGCCCCTGCGCCATCAGTTCGGTGTTGGAGTCGTGGTGGTCGCCCACCACACCGTCGGCCACAGTGGCCGACAACAACGACTCAATGGCACCGAGTACGGCTATGGTCAACGCCGGCGACACCAGTCCCTTCACCGTTTCCCATGTCATTTGCGGTATGTGGGCATCAGGCAGGTCGCCACTTATCGAGAAGCGGTCGCCGATGGTCTCTATCGAAGTGACCCCGGCGAAGTTCTTGAGCAGCAGCGCCACCACCGTCATCAGCACAATGGCAATGAGCGAGCCGGGTATTTTCTTGCTGAACTTGGGCGTTATGGCTATCACCACCACGCTCACCACGCCCACGAGAGTGCTCCACAAGTCCATCTTGTCCATGTTGGTGAGATACACGCCCCACTTCTCGATGAAGTCCGACGGCACGCTCTGCAGGTCAAGTCCGAACAAGTCCTTTATCTGCGTGGTGAATATCGTCACCGCAATTCCGCTCGTAAAGCCCACCACAATTGGATAAGGTATATACTTTATTATGGTGCCGAGGTGCAGAAAGCCGAACAACAGCAGGAATATGCCAGCCATGAACGTGGCTATGCCCAATCCTTCAATTCCATACTGCTGTATTATGCCATACACTATCACGATGAACGCACCCGTGGGTCCGCCTATCTGCACCTTTGTGCCGCCAAACACCGACACTATCACTCCGGCCACTATGGCCGTGATTATGCCCTTTTCGGGCGTCACGCCCGAGGCGATGCCAAAGGCGATGGCCAAAGGCAGGGCCACGATTCCCACTATCACACCCGCCATAAGGTCGGACATGAACGTCTTGCGGTTGTAGCCCTTGATGCACTCTATCAGTCTGGGCTTCATTGACAATGCTTTCATTCTTACTGCTTATCCTAAATATTGCTTAATAGCGAAATAATGCAAAATCATTAAAAAGAGTTGCAAAATTAGCATAAATCCTTAAATTGACAAAGAAGCCGTCCAAACTTTTCTGACAAAGACGCAAATGCCAAGCCCTTTCGCTGCAAAAACAAGACTATGAGCCATAGAAAAGGCTTCCGCACGAATGTGTGGAAGCCTTTTTCGTTGCGCTGGCCACAATGCCACTCTCGCTAATCGTCGCCCAGCCTAAGCACCCTGACCTCGGCGTTGCCCATGCGCTCGATTTCCTTCATCCCCTTGCCATAATACACCGCCTGTATGGCCTTGTTTATTATGCCGTGGCCCACGGCCAAAACCGTCTGTCCGGGATATGTGTGGCTCACGTAGTCGATAAACAAGCGTGCGCGCCGCAGCAAGTCGTCGAGCGACTCGATGTCGTCGGGCCACGTCTCGCCTTTCAGCGACGGTATGAAGCGTCCTGTGAAGCCGCCCCAGTCGCGCTCGCGCAACAGTGGCGTGGTGGCCACGTCCATGCCATGCGGCCTGGCCACTATGGCCGCCGTCTCCACAGCCCTGTGCAAATCGCTCGCCACAAAGGCGTCTATCCGCTCGCCGGCCATCTTGTCGGCCAATTCCCTTGCTTGCTGTTTGCCGCGTTCGTTCAGTTGCCCTTGTGTCTGCCCCTGCATTATCTGCGCCGCGTTGTCAACGGTTTCGCCGTGGCGAACCAGATACAATGTTGTCATGCCTATGTTTGTTTTAGGCCACAAAATTACTAAAACAATTGCACCGTATGGCTTATTTTCGTAATTTTGTCAACATAAAGGATGGCTTAAACAGATAAAACGGAAGTCTACTCCGCGACAATCGGTGCCATCACTCAGTAACACTATACATATATGATATAAGGTGAAAATGAAAGGAATTATGAGTTCCCTGTTCCGCGCCGTATGCTCGCTTGCCGCCGGAATGCTGCTAATCCTCTATCCCGACAGCATGGTATTGTGGCTGACGGTGGCCATCGGCGTGCTGTTTTTCGTTTCGGGAGTAATATCGTGCCTCACCTACGTCAGCCTCAGGCACAAGTCTGCCGCAAGCGCAGCCACGGCCGGCGACATGGCCGACGTGAGGACTGGCCGTCCCGTGTTCCCCATAGTCGGCGCCGGCAGCCTCATCTTCGGGCTCTTGCTTGCGCTCACGCCGTCGGTGTTCGTAAAGTGGCAGATGTACATACTTAGCATCGTGCTCATACTCGGCTCCATCAACCAATACCTGACGCTCATCAACGCCAACAAGACCGTGCGCATACCCTTCGCATGGTGGATATGCCCCACGCTGATACTGCTCACCGGACTCATCGTGCTGCTCAAGCCCATGGCCTCGGCGGCTCTTCCGCTGCTGATAATAGGCTGGTGCTGCCTGCTCTATGGCGTCACCGAGATTGTAAACACACTGAAGATAAGGCGCGCCATCAAAAAGTTTGGCGAAAACAAGATGGTTGAAATCGAGTGACGCACGCTCCATGAAGGTGGCATCATCCGTGTGTCCACTTCATGCAAGCCCCAAGAGACACACCAAGTGACGGCCACTTATCCCACCCCACCCTTCCTATACTCGCCGGGGGCCATGCCCTCAATGCGGCGGAAATACTTGCAGAAGAAGCTGTCGTTGGCGAAATGCAGCTCGTCGGCTATCTGGCTTATTGACTTGTCGGTGTGGCGCAACAGCACCTTGGCCGCCGTAGCCACCGCCCTGTCAATCCACTCCTTTGCCGTAGTGCCGCTCGTATGGCTAACCACCACACCCAGGTATCGCTCCGTAAGACACAACCGATCGGCATAGTAGGCCAATTGGCGCTGCTCGCGGCAGTGGGCGTTGACAAGAGCAATGAACTTCTCGAATATCATGCGGTCGCGCCGGCCGGCCATAGCCACACCTTTCTCAACATCACTGCGGCTGAACAAATCGTTGTAGAAAGAGAACATGGCGCAAACCATGCCACAGAGAGCCTCGCGGTTGATAGGCTCGCACTCCACTATGCGCCACATGGCCTGCAACATGGCCTCTATCACGCCGCGCTCCTCGGCAGTCGCCGTGGCGCACACATCGTAGCTTTTGCCCACGAAGGCCGATGGCAACTGTCCGCGCAGGGCGTGGTTGAGCATGTCGTCGCGCAGCAGCACCCCTTTCACGCACACATCAGGCGACATACGGTTTATCTGCACTATGCTTCCGCGCCCCAGATAAGCCACCGCCCCAGCCTCAATGTGAACATCCATCAGGTTGACCGTGGCGTCGAGTGAGCCACGGGCCACCATTCCCAGTCGGCCGTCGTCAACAAGTATCGGCACACCTATCGGCACAATCGTCCTAAAGGCACTGTTGTCGCCGGCACTGATGGCGAAGTCGCCCGACAAATGGAACATGCCGCTTGTCGAAACGCCACTGCCGCCAATGAGCTTTCTCATGTCGGAAAGCGTCAGTCTTTGCAGTTGTTTGTCTGTCTTCATGCGGCAAAAATAGCACAAAAAGGACAAACAATCATACCAAATCGGCATTTCACGACAAATACAATACAAAAAGAACATATCGCGACAAGTAAAGGCAATGGCTATGAGGCTGCAAGGCCATACCTTTGCACCCACACAACAACCCACAAGCGATATGCAGAAAAGAACAATATCAGCACTACTGCTGCTTGCCACAGCCCTACACGCATGGGCAGGACTAACACTTTCGGAGTGCAGAGAGGCGGCACGCCAGAACTATCCGGCCATACGCCAGTACCGGCTGACCGAACAGAGCCGCGACTACACCCTAAGCAACGCCATGAAGGGATGGCTGCCACAAGTGAAGGCCACTGCCACCGCCACCACATTCACCGACATTGCCAACATGCCACAGCAGGCCGCAGGTCTCGTCGGCACAATGGACAACTACGCCTATGGAGCCGCGCTGCAAGTGACGCAACCCGTATATGACGGCGGGGCGATAAGCGCCAAGCGCAATGCGGCGCGCATGGAGAGCGAAGTTGGCATGAGGCAGATTGACGTAAGCATGTATGGCGTGATGGAGCGCACCGACCAACTCTTCTTCGGCGTGCTCGCCACCGACGAGAAGCTGCGCCACAACCGGCTCTTGCAGCACGACCTCGGCATCAGCCTCGATGCCATAGGGAGCATGATGCGCCACGGTGTGGCCAGCCAAAGCGACAAGGACGCGGTGAGCGTGGAACTGCTCAAGGCGCGCCAACAGGAGAGTGCGCTGCTGGAACAGCGCAAGGCATACGTGCTGATGCTCGCCACATTCACGGGCAAGACGCTCGGCGACAGCGTCAGTCTGGAGCGTCCCACAGAGCCTACCACCGACTGCACGGCCAACAACCGCCCCGAACTCAGTCTGCTGCAAGCGCAAAGCCAACTTGCCGACAGCCGCCGCAAGGTGCTCGACAGCCAGTTGCGCCCACAATTGGGTCTGTTTGCCGTGGCGGCCTACCACAACAAACTGCTCAGCATGATGAAGAACACCAACCTCGCAGCCGGCATCAGCCTCAGCTGGAACATTGGCGCACTCTACACACGCCGCAACGACCTGCGCAACATCGACCTTCAGCAACAGAACATCGATGCGCAGCGCGCCACATTCCTGCTCAACACAGAGCTGAAGAGCCAACAGTCGGGCGGCGTGATAAACGGTCTGCGCAGTCAGATTGCGCTCGACGACGACATCATCGCGCTGCGCGACAACATCAAGGCCACGACAGAGAAAAAAGTTAACAACGGCACTGAGACCGTAAGCGAGCTGCTGCGCACCATAAACGCCGTGGCCGAGGCTCGCCAAGCCAAAGCCCTGCATCAGCTGCAACTACTTCAGGAACAATACAATAGACAACTTATCACAGGCAACTCCGGCAATTAGATTTTCTGGGTATGCCATTTGCGAGTCGTAAATGGCATAGTTAGACATCGTAAATGGCATAGTTAGGCATCGTAAATGGCATAGTTACGACCCGTAAATAGGCCATTTACGAATCGCAAGCGGCAGAGCCACATCCAAAAACGCCAAAAATAATGACAAAACAAGCATAGACAATGGACAGAAACGCTACATTCACCATCCTTACGGCCTTGGCCCTTACGGCCACCGCATGCAGCACCGACAAGAAAGACTACGACGCAACAGGCACATTCGAGGCGACCGAGGTGACGGTGTCGGCCGAACAGAACGGACGACTCACAGACTTCACCCCCGACGAGGGACAAGCTCTGCAGGCCGGACAGCAAGTGGGACTAATCGACACCGTGCAGCTTTGGCTGAAAGCGCAACAGGTCGGGGCCACCCGACAAGCCTATGCCGACCAACGCCCCGACACGCAGAAGCAGATGGCCACCCTAAGGCAGCAACTGGCCAAGGCCCGTCAGGAGCAGGCACGCTTTGAGGCTCTCGTGGGCGACAACGCCGCCAACCGCAAGCAGCTCGACGACGCACGGAGTGCGGTGCAGGTGCTGCAAAGACAGATCGACGCGCAGGCGGCGCAACTCGGCAACAGCACCCGAAGCCTGAACAGCCAGATGAGTGCGGCCGAGATACAGCGCGCGGCGGTGCTCGACCAGCTACGGAAGTGCCACATACAGTCGCCAATAGCCGGCACGGTGATAGAGAAGTATGCCCAGCGGGGCGAGTTTGCCGCCATTGGCAAACCTCTGTTCAAGGTGGCCGACATCAACAATATGTATCTGCGCGCCTATGTCACCACGGCTCAGCTGCAAAACGTGAAGATTGGCCAGCGGGCGACTGTGTTTGCCGACTACGGCGACGGCAACCGCAAGGAATACCAAGGCACAGTGAGCTGGATTTCGGCACGGTCGGAGTTTACGCCCAAGACAATACTCACCGACGACGAGCGTGCCGACCTGGTGTATGCGGTGAAGATTGCCGTGAAGAACGACGGCTACATAAAGATAGGCATGTATGGCGAAGTGAGACTGCAAGAGAAATGATTGAGATAAGCGGCATATCAAAGAGCTACGGCAGCGTGAAGGCTCTCGACAACGTGAGCCTCAGCGTTGGCGAGGGCGAGGTGTTCGGCCTAATTGGCCCCGACGGCGCCGGCAAGTCTACGCTGTTTCGCATCATGGCCACACTGCTGCGCCCCGACAGCGGCACGGCCACGGTCGGCGGATGCGACACCGTGGCGCAGAAGCGCGCCATACGCAACGTGGTGGGCTACATGCCCGGGCGCTTCTCGCTCTACCAAGACCTCACGGTGGAGGAGAACCTGCACTTCTTCGCCACACTGTTTGGCACCACCGTCGAGGCCAACTACGACAGCATCAAGGCCATATACAGCCAGATAGAGCCGTTCAGCAACCGCCGCGCAGGGGCTTTGTCGGGCGGCATGAAGCAGAAGCTGGCCCTGTCGTGCGCACTGGTGCACAAGCCCAAGGTGCTGCTGCTCGACGAACCCACCACGGGCGTTGACCCCGTGTCGCGCAAGGAACTGTGGGACATGCTCGGCCAACTGCGGCAGCGCGGCATAACCATCGTGGCCGCCACGCCCTACATCGACGAGATACGCCGCTGCAACCGCGTGGCGTTTATCGACGGGGGCAAGGTGCGCGGCATTGGCACGCCCGACGACATACTAACGCGCTTTGCCAGTGTGTTTTGCCCTGCCGGCTTTGGCCAAGAGGAGAGCCACAAGGTGGCCGTTGACGCCGACGAAGTGATACGCGTGGAGCATCTCGTCAAGGCGTTCGGCGAGTTTCGCGCCGTGGATGACATATCCTTCTCGGTGCGCCGTGGCGAGATATTCGGTTTTCTCGGAGCCAACGGTGCCGGAAAGACCACTGCCATGCACATACTGACGGGACTGAACCAGCCCACAAGCGGCCACGCCACCGTGGCCGGCTACGACGTGAGCAGCGAGCACGAGCAGATAAAGCGCCACATAGGCTACATGAGCCAGCGGTTTTCGCTGTATGACGACCTCACCGTGGGCGAGAACATCCAACTCTTCGGCGGCATCTACGGCATGAAGAGCCGCGACATAAGGCAAAAGGCGGAGCGGCTGCTTGAGCGGCTCGACTTCACCGCCCACCGCAACACCATCGTCGGACGGCTGCCCTTGGGCTGGAAACAGAAACTGGCCTTCTCGGTGAGCATATTCCACGAGCCCGAAGTGGTGTTTCTCGACGAGCCTACCGGCGGCGTTGACCCTGCCACGCGCCACCAGTTCTGGCAACTGATACACAACGCGGCGCGGCGCGGAATAACCGTCTTCGTGACCACCCACTATATGGACGAGGCCGAATACTGCGACCGCATATCCATCATGGTCGACGGAAAGATAAGCGCCATGGGCACTCCCACCGAACTGAAGGCGCGCTATGGCATGGCCGACATGGACAGCCTGTTCACCTATCTGGCGCGCCAGGCCAAACGAAACTAGTATCACCATGAAGACGTTCATACATTTTATAATAAAGGAGACGCGCCACATACTGCGCGACCCGCGCACGGTGCTCATACTGTTTGGCATGCCCGTGACCATGATCCTGCTGTTTGGCTTCGCCATATCGACCGACGTGAAAAACGTGAGAACCGTTGTGGTGACGTCGTCCTCCGACAACGCCACTCGCCAAGCCATCGACCGGCTGGGGGCGTCGGAGTACTTCACCATAACTGGCACCGTGGCCACACCTGCCGAGGCCGAGCGGCTCATATGCGCCCGGAAGGCCGACATGGGCGTTGTGTTCGGCCAACGCTTTGCCGACAAACTGACCACGGGCGGCGCGGCGGTGCAACTGTTGATGGATGCCGCCGACCCCAACATGGCCGTGCAGCAGGCCAACTACGCCAAACAGACGCTTGCCGCCGGCATGGGCGCAGTGCCCGTGACGACCAAGATGCTCTACAACCCACAGATGCGCAGCGCATACAACTTCGTGCCGGGCATCATGGGCATGCTCCTGCTGCTGATATGCGCGCTGATGACATCGGTGAGCATAGTGCGCGAGAAGGAGCGCGGCACCATGGACGTGCTGCTCGTGTCGCCAGTGCGCCCACTGACGGTGATAGTGGCCAAGATGGTGCCCTACATGGTGCTGTCGCTGTGCATTCTCGTGTGCATACTGTCGCTGTCGGCCTTTGTGCTCGACGTGCCTGTGCGTGGCGGCATAGCGAGCATATTCCTCGTGTCGCTGCTCTACATATTGCTCGCCCTGTCGCTCGGACTGCTCATAAGCATTGCCACGCATACGCAGTTGGCGGCGCTGCTTGGGTCGGCCATAGTGCTGATGATGCCCACACTGCTGCTGTCGGGCATGATATATCCCATTGAGAGCATGCCCACGGTGCTGCAATGCCTGTCGGCGATAGTGCCGGCCCGATGGTACATATCGGCCATACGCAAGCTCATGATCATGGGCGTGGGGCTCGACACCATCGCCACCGAGATTGGGGTGCTGTGCGCCATGGCCGCCACGCTGATGGCCGCGTCGCTACTGATGTTCGCCAAGAAGAACGGATAACAATAACCAAAGCAAGAAAACGAGTAGACATATATGCTGAGACACTTAGTGAAAAAGGAATTCCTGCAAATGCGGCGCAATGCTTTTCTGCCGCGCTTGCTGCTCATGTTTCCCATTGTCATAATGTGCGTGATGCCGTGGGTGATGAACATGGAGGTGAAAAACATACGCGTGAGTGTGGTTGACCTCGACCGCAGCGTGCGCTCCTCACGGATAATGCACCGCATCGAGGCTTCGCCCCACTTCATATTCTGCGGTCTGAAGAGCGACAACGCAGCCGCCATACGCGAGGTTGAGCAGGGCAACAGCGACGTGGTGGTGACCATTCCGCAACACTACAGCCGCGACATCACGCTGGGCAAGAGGCCGCAAGTGCTCGTTGCCGCCAACGCCATGAACGGCACCAAGGGCGGCATGGGCGCGTCTTACCTGACGAGCATCATCGCCCAGGACTTCGGCGGCAACGCCACGCCGCAGACAAGCATGGCCGAACTGAACCTATACAACAAGAACCTCGACTACAAGGTGTTCATGATTCCGGCTCTGATGTCGATACTCGTGCTGATGCTGTGCGGTTTTCTGCCCGCGCTCAACATCGTCGGCGAGAAGGAGAAGGGCACGATAGAGCAAATAAACGTGACCCCCGTGAGCCGCCACTGCTTCATCGCGGCCAAGCTGCTGCCCTACTGGATTGTGGGCATGCTCGTGCTCACGCTCTGCTTCCTGCTGTCGTGGCTGGTGTATGGCATAACGCCAAAGGGCAACTTGGCTCTGCTCTACCTCGCCTCGATGCTTTTCGCACTGAGCGTGAGCGGCATCGGACTCGTAATATCCAACAACAGCGACACCATGCAGCAGGCCATATTCGTAATGTGGTTCTTCGTGGTGTGCATGATGCTGCTGAGCGGACTGTTCACCCCCGTGCGCAGCATGCCCGAATGGGCGCAGACGCTGACTCTGGCCAACCCCATACGCTACTACATCGACATAATGCGCACCGTGTTTGTGCGCGGCGGAACGCTAGCCGACATCACCGCCCCACTGGCCACGCTCGCCGCAATGGCCACGGCCATCGACCTGTGGGCAGTGGCCAGCTACAAGAAGAATGGGTAAGCTTGCCTGCTAACGCGCCCTCAGCTGCCAAAAAGCCACGGCGGCAGCCGCCGCGACATTGAGCGAATCGACCCCATGCGCCATTGGTATGCGCACCACATAGTCGGCCCTGCGTATCGTGGCGTGGGGCAGGCCGTCGCCCTCGGTGCCCATTATCACCGCAAGCCGTGGCTCGGCGTTCAGTCGGGGGTCGTCCATAGGCACGGAGTCGTCGCTTAGAGCCATTGCCGCAGTGCTGAAGCCAAGCGACTTCAGGTCGGCAATGGGGTCGGCCGCCCACGTCCAAGGCACGAGAAACACCGTTCCCATCGACACCCTCACCGCTCGGCGGTTTAGTGGGTCGCACGACGTGGTGGTGAGAAGCACGCCATCGATGCCAAGAGCCGCCGCCGAGCGGAATATGGCTCCAATGTTGGTGGTGTCGACAACGTTGTCGATGACCACCACGCGCCGCGCGCCACGGCACACGTCGGCCACCGACGGAGGCTGCTGACGGCGCATGGCGCACAGCACTCCGCGCGTCAGCGTGTAGCCAGTGAGCTGCGCGAGCAGCTCGCGGCTGCCTGTGTATACGGGTATGTCGCCACACCTATTTATAATGTCGGCCGCATCGCCCTCAATGTGCTTGCGCTCGCAGAGCAGCGACAAGGGTTGGCACCCGGCATTCAGCGCGACGTTGATTACCTTGGGACTTTCGGCTATGAAGATGCCGTTGCCGGGGTCGATGCGGTTGCGCAGCTGTGCCTCGGTGAGCGAACTGAACACCTCGACTCCGGAATGGTCAAGCGAGTTTATTTCGATTATTTGCATACAAATGTTTTTCTAAAAATGGCTTTACCAGACCATGGTGGGTTGACCATAGTGGAAAGCCGCGTAGTGGGCGACGTGTCTCACGTCGCAACAGTTTCCGCCCGGGATTGTGCGGTGAGACACCGCACCCACTATAGAACCGCCCATAAGCCATCCGCCCTACTCCACCGCGCCACCCAACAGCTGCGCTGCAAGTTGCTGAATGAGCTTGCGGGCTGGCTTGCCCGTGTCGGTAAGCGGCAGACGGGGCGCAAAGACATAGTGGCGAGGCACCCAATAGCGTGGCAACACTCGCCGGCAGACGGCACGCACAGCATCGGCATCGGCCTTGCCCTCGCCAAGAAGCACCACGGCCTCGCCAAACGTCTCGTCGGCCACCTTGGTTATGGCGAAGGGGAATGGCAAGTGCGGCCTTAGGGCTTGCTCCACCTCTTCGGCCTGTATCTTTATTCCGCCACTGCATATCACATTGTCCACACGCCCTATTATGCGGAAGTGGCGGCCATCGGCGGCCATAACGGCACGGTCGTTGGTCACTATCGTCGCATCGCACACAGCCGGGGCGTTGACAACAAGGCAACCGTTTTCATTGACGCTGACGCCAACGCCATCCATCGGCTCATACCACTCGCTCGCCTCTGCGCCGTTGACGCGGCGCATGGCTATGTGCGACAGGGTCTCGGTCATGCCATATGTGCTCCACACCGCCCCGTCAAAGGCTTGCAGACTGTGGGCGAGGGCATCGTCGATGGCTCCGCCGCCAATTATCAAGTGGCGTATTTGTCCAAGCAGCTTGCGCTCGCGCGCCACCTTCAGGCTCTCGTGAACCTGCATCGGCACCATCGCCGCAAACACAGGGGCCTCGGCAAGCGTGGCCAAGGGGTGGCTCGACGGGGCTACAGCAACGAGGTGCAGGCCGCAAACCTCGGCACGCACGGCCATCATCTTGCCGGCTATATAGTCGAGCGACATGCACAACAGGGCGGTGTCGCCTGGACGCAAACCGAGAAAGCGGCACGTGGTGCGCGCCGACGCCTCCATCCGGCGCTTTTCAACCCACATGGGCTTGGGCTTTCCGGTGGAGCCGCTTGTGTGGACGAGGACGCATGGCGACGGTCCACGCCACTCCGACAGAAACTCGTCGATTGTCATTGTGCTGAAGTGCTATCCTTGCCGTTGGCCTTGCCAGCCCACAACTGGGCATTCCTTATCTCCAAAGGCAAGTCGATGTTGTCGGTAAACAGTTGGCCGGTGCCAAGCCCTTGCGGCATTTCCACGCCAGGGCCATACAGCTTGGCGGCCAGTTGGGCTATGGCGTTAAGCCCAATGTTGCTTTCGAGCGCGCTGGTTATCCACGTGCCGATGCCACGCCGGCGCGCCAGCTCCACCCACTCGGCCACGCCGCCCACGCCGCCGTGCAGCGACGGCTTCAGCACAAGGTAGGAGGGCTTTATAGTGTCGAGCAGCAGCCGCTTCTCTTTTGTCTTGTTCACTCCGATAAGCTCCTCGTCGAGAGCTATGGGCAGTGGCGTGTCGCGGCACAGCTTGGCCATCTCGCCCCACTGCCCTTGCTTGATGGGCTGCTCGATGGAGTGGATGTCGAAGAGGGCGAGCAGTTCGAGCTTGTTGAGAGCCTCGCCGCAAAGAAAGGCACCGTTGGCGTCGACGCGCAACTCAACCGTCTTGCTGCTGAAATAGCGGCGCACGCTCTTCACCATGGCGATGTCGTCGGCAAGGTTGAGCGAGCCAATCTTCAGCTTTATGCACCTGAAGCCCTGCATCAGCTTCTCCTCTATGCGGTTTTTCATCTCGCCCAACGTACCCATCCACACCAGTCCGTTGGTAGGTATGCCCTCTTCGCCACGGCTGAACGGTGTGTCGAATATCAGCGGCACGGCGGGGGCGGCTGCGGCACTGGGCTGCATGATGCGCTTCTTCTCGTTTCTGAAGTGCAGCAAGGCCGTCTCCAAGCCGAAGAGCATCGAGGGGTAAGGGCGCATCATATCGTAGTCGATGGAGCCTTGATGCTCAAATCTGTCGCACAACAAGCGCAGCGTCTGCTCGTAGTCGGGCGACGCGTCGCAACTCAAGTCGGGCAACGGGGCGCACTCGCCAATGCCCTTGGCGCCGGGAACGTCGGGCGACGTCAGCTCCAAGAGCCATATCTGGCGCGTGGTGTAGGCTCCGCGCGATGTCCTTGCCGGCCGCTTGAAGTGCAGCGTGCGCGGCCTTATGGCTATATTGTATCTCTCCATTGCTTTGTGGCAGAGCGTTTAAGTACTGTTTTACAAGCCACCATCAAGGCAACTTGGGGTATTTGTCGAAGTTGGGCTTGCGCTTTTCGAGGAAGGCGCGTCCGCCCTCTTGCGCCTCGTCGAGGAAGTAGTAGAGCATGGTGGCGTCGCCGGCCAACTCCTGAATGCCAGCCTGGCCGTCAAGCTCGGCGTTGAGTCCGGCCTTTATCATGCGCAGAGCCAAGGGGCTGCGCTCCATCATCGTCTGCGCCCACTCCACGCACTCGTCCTCAAGCCTGTCGAGCGGCACCACCTTGTTGACCATTCCCATGCGCTCGGCCTCGGCCGCACTGTACTGGCGGCACATGAACCATATCTCGCGCGCCTTCTTTTGGCCGACGATGCGCGCAAGATAGCTTGCGCCAAAGCCTGCATCGAACGACCCCACCTTGGGGCCCGTCTGCCCGAAGATGGCGTTGTCGGAGGCTATCGTCAGGTCGCACACTATGTGGAGCACATGGCCACCGCCTATGGCATAGCCGTTGACCATGGCTATCACCGGCTTTGGCAGCGAGCGTATCTGCTTCTGAACATCGAGCACATTGAGCCTTGGCACGCCGTCGTCGCCAACATAGCCGCCACGTCCCTTCACGTTCATGTCGCCACCTGAGCAGAATGCCTTGTCGCCGGCTCCTGTGAGTATGACCACGCCTATGCGCTGCGCCTCGCGACACCACGCCAGCGCCTTCGACATCTCAGTGGTGGTGAGCGGCGTAAACGCGTTGCGGTATCGTGGACGGTTGATTGTTATCTTCGCTATGCCTTCAAACTCCTCGAAAAGTATCTCCTTGAAGTCGAAGCCCTCAATCCTTTTCCAATCTCTATTTCCCATATTTATATAATGTAGTTTTCACAAAGGATGCTTGCATGGTAGTGGGTGCGGTGTCTCACCGCACAATCGCAAGTACCGCACCGTTGCCCTACCGGCGAGTCTTCTTCAGCTCCAACTCCTTTGGCAGCTTCATCCACTTGCCCTTGTCAGGTACTTTCAGCGTGCTGCCGTCGTCCTGTCGCAATGTGAACGTGCTGTCGTTCTTCATGGTGAGCGTGGCCGTGAGGTCTTCGCTGCCATAGTCGTTGATTAGACTGAGCGTGGCCTTGCTCTTGCCGTGGAGCTTTGCGGCGGTAATGAGCCAGTAGAAGCTGTTGTTGCGCTTGCCGAGATAGCCGGGCAAGGGGCCGAACAACTCGTGGGCAGGCACATTTATATTGTTGTCATACAGGTTTAGCTCGATGTACACCCCATACTCGTCGTTCTGCAAGTGGCCACGGAATGGCGACTGCGCGTCTTGCGCCATGGCAAACAGGGGCATTACGGCTGCCAAAATGCACATTGCGGTCTTCTTCATGCTCGTTCCTTCTTGTTTGGTAATGTTTTTGCAATGGCAAAGTTACTAAATGCAAATCAGTTAATTGTTTGATTTTGTCATTTTTATGTCCTATTTCTTCAACCAATTCATATTTTTTAGTATCTTTGCACACCTTTGAATATATAAAGTTTTTGTAAAAACAATATGGGAAAACTAATTCCTGACTTCATTTTAGAGTCAAGTTGGGAGGTTTGCAACAAGGTCGGGGGAATATACACAGTGCTTTCCACGCGTG
Organism: Lachnospiraceae bacterium; assembly: GCA_963659505.1. GTDB lineage: Bacteria > Bacteroidota > Bacteroidia > Bacteroidales > Bacteroidaceae > Prevotella. Next base: position 10,806 of record CAVKUV010000010.1, on the reverse strand, counting down.
CCAAAACACTGCAAGAGGCCATGCGCGACAAGATTATATTCATAGGACCCGATTGTTGGACAGACACCGCTTGTCCATATTTCCGCGAAGACGCGACCCTTCTTTCCGATTGGAAAGCCGAGGCCGCAGCCGAAGGTTTGTCGTTCAAGGTGGGCCGGTGGTTGGTTCCGGGGGAGCCGATAGCCGTGTTGGTTGACTTCAAACCTTATTTCGCAAGTAAGAACGATCTGTACGGATGGCTTTGGGAGCATTATGGCGTTGACAGCCTGCACGCCTATGGCGACTACGACGAGGCTTCGATGTTCTCGTATGCAGCCGGACTGGTTGTGGAGAGCTTCTGCAAGCACAACGTGCCCGACGGCAAAAAGGTGATATACCAGGCCAACGAGTGGATGACCGCATTGGGAATGATGTACGTGAACAACCGTCTGCCGCAGGTGGGCACGATATTCACCACCCACGCCACAAGCATTGGCCGAAGCATAGCCGGCAACCAGAAGCCTCTGTACGACTACCTCTTTGCATACAACGGCGACCAGATGGCCGGCGAACTGAACATGCAGAGCAAGCACTCGGTGGAGAAACAGGCCGCAAGGTACGCCGACTGCTTCACCACAGTGAGTGACATAACGGCCAACGAGTGCCGCGAGCTGCTCGACAAGAGCGTCGACGTGGTGCTGCCCAATGGCTTCGACAACAGTTTTGTGCCTTCACCCAAAGACTTCATGGCCAAGCGCAAGGCGGCGCGCAAGCGTCTGCTCAACGTGGCCAACGCGCTGCTGGGCGAAAACCTGGGCGACGACACGCTGATAGTATCGACCAGCGGACGCTACGAGTTCCGCAACAAGGGTGTCGACGTGTACATAGAGGCCATGAACCGCCTGCTTCGCGACCGCGAACTGAAGAAGACGGTGGTGGCGTTCATCGAAGTGCCGGGCTGGGTGGGCGAGCCACGCAAGGACTTGGTTGACCGGCTGGCCAGCGGAGAGAGCTTCGACACGCCGCTCAACGTGCCGTTGATAACCCACTGGCTGCACGAGATGAGCCACGACAACGTGCTGGACAAGCTCAAGTACTGCGACATGTGGAACCGCAAGGACGACAAGGTGAAGCTGATATTCATACCCTGCTATCTCGACGGCCACGACGGGGTTATCAACATGCACTACTACGACCTCGTGATAGGCAACGACCTGAGCATCTACCCGTCGTACTACGAGCCATGGGGCTACACTCCGCTCGAGTCGGTGGCCTTCAGCGTGCCTTGCATCACCACCGACCTGGCAGGCTTCGGCCTTTGGGCCAACAAGGAAATTGGCCACCAAGGCGAAATTGCCGACGGCGTGAAGGTGATACACCGCACTGACTACAACTACTCGGAAGTGGCCGACGTGATAAAGGACACCGTGGCCGAGTTCTCCGGCTTCACACCCGACAAGGTGAAAGAGGCCAGGGCCAACGCCGAGGCTCTGTCGAAGAAGGCGCTCTGGAGCGAGTTCATCAAGTATTATTATGAGGCTTACGACATAGCCCTCACCAAGGCCGAGGCGCGGATGAACAGCGCGAAGTCCACAAAACAAGATAAATAAACCAATCCATCATACGAATTATGAAAATCAAAGCTGACTACGTCAACAATCCTCAATGGAAGGAAGTGACGGTAAAATCGAGTCTTCCCGAGCAGCTGAAATGCTTGGACGAGATGGCCCACAACATGTGGTGGGCATGGAACTACGAGGCACGCGACTTGTTCCGTGACCTTGACCCTAAACTCTACACCGAGGTGAAGCACAACCCCGTGCTGATGCTCGAACGCCTGAGCTATGAGCGCAAAGAAGACATCGTGAAGGACAAGGCTCTCATGCAGAGGATAAAGGGCGTTTACGCTCTCTTCACCGACTACATGAGCGCAAAGCCCGACAGCAAGCGTCCGTCGGTGGCCTACTTCTGCATGGAGTTCGGCATCAACCAGGTGCTCAAAATCTACTCTGGCGGCCTCGGCATCCTCGCCGGCGACTACCTGAAGGAGGCTTCCGACAGCAATGTTGACATGTGCGCAGTGGGCTTCCTCTATCGCTACGGCTACTTCACACAGTCGCTCAGCATGGACGGACAGCAGATTGCCAACTATGAGGCACAGAACTTCAACAGTCTGCCCATAGAGCGTCAGCTCGACGAGAACGGCAACCAAATGGTGGTTGACGTGCCTTACAATAATTATATGGTACACGCGCTGGTTTGGCGTGTCAATGTGGGCCGCATCAAGCTCTACCTGCTCGACTCCGACAACGACATGAACTCTGAGTTCGACCGCCCGATAACACACTCGCTTTATGGTGGCGACTGGGAGAACCGCCTGAAGCAGGAGATACTGCTCGGCATCGGTGGCGTGCTCACGCTGAAGAAGCTCGGCATCACAAAGGACGTTTACCACTGCAACGAGGGACACGCAGCCCTGTGCAACCTGCAGCGCCTGTGCGACTACATCGACGGTGGCCTCTCGTTCTCAGAGGCTCTGGAGCTTGTGCGCGCATCTGGCCTCTACACGGTACATACTCCCGTGCCAGCCGGCCACGACTACTTCGACGAGGGCCTCTTCGGCAAGTATATGGGCGGCTATCCAGCCAAACTGGGCATCTCGTGGGACGAGTTCATCGGCATGGGACGCACCAACCCCGACGACCACTCGGAGAAGTTCTGCATGTCAACATTCGCCTGCAACACTTGCCAAGAGGTTAACGGCGTGAGCAAGCTGCACGGATGGGTGAGCCAGAAGATGTTCGCCCCGATATGGAAGGGCTACTACCCCGAGGAGAACCACGTGGGCTACGTAACCAACGGCGTTCACTTCCCATCATGGGCAGCCACAGAATGGCGCAAGCTCTACGACAAGTATTTCGACAAGAACTTCATGTTCGACCAGAGCAACGAGAGCATCTGGGAGGCAATATACAATGTTCCCGACAGCGAGATTTGGGAAACAAGGATGGTGCTCAAGAACAAGCTGGTACAATACATACGCGAGCAGTTCACCGAGACATGGCTCAAAAACCAGGGCGACCCCTCGCGCGTGGTGTCGCTGCTTGAGAACATCACTCCCAACGCCCTCACGATAGGTTTCTGCCGCCGCTTCGCAACATACAAGCGCGCACACCTGCTCTTCACCGACCTCGACCGTTTGTCGAAGATTGTAAACGACCCGGAGCGTCCCGTCAAGTTCCTCTTCTCAGGAAAGGCCCACCCCGCCGACGGAGCAGGACAAGGCCTCATCAAGAAGATATACGAAATCAGCCAGAGACCTGAGTTCCTCGGCAAGATCATCTTCCTTGAGGACTACGACATACAGCTCGCACGCCGCCTTGTGTCGGGTGTTGACATCTGGATGAACACCCCCACCCGTCCACTCGAGGCATCAGGCACATCTGGCGAAAAGGCCGAGATGAACGGCGTTGTGAACCTTTCGGTGCTCGATGGCTGGTGGCTTGAGGGATACCGCGAGGGCGCAGGCTGGGCTCTGACCGAAAAGCGCACATACCAGAACCAAGGCTATCAAGACCAGCTCGACGCAGCCACAATATACGGTTTGCTGGAGAACGAGATAATTCCGCTCTACTACAACAAAAACAAGGACGGCTACAGCGAGGGCTGGATAAAGGTGATAAAGAACTCCATCGCGCGCATCGCCCCCCACTACACCATGAAGCGCCAACTGGACGACTACTACACGAAGTTCTACGGCAAGCAGGCCGAGCGCTTCAAGGCTCTGTCGGCCAACGGCAACCGTCTGGCAAAGGACATCGCACAGTGGAAGGAGACCGTGGCCGAGCGTTGGGACAGCGTGTCGGTTGTTTCGTCGGAGTGGTCAATACCCGCCTCGGGAGCCGTAATCGGCCACGAGTACAACGTGAAGTACGTGATCAACGAGCAAGGACTTGACGACGCCATCGGCCTTGAAATGGTCAACCTCAAGGTGTCGAAGAGCGGCGAGGAGAGCGTGTTCAGCGTGTTCCCGCTCGAAGTGACCGGACACGAGGGCAACAACTACACCTTCGAGGGCAAGTATGAGCTGAACAATGCCGGCACATTCAAGTGTGCCATACGCATGTATCCCAAGAACGACAAGCTGCCACATCGCCAGGACTTCTGCTATGTGCGCTGGATCGAAGTGCCATCACTGTAATCTGGCAATCAGCCTAAGGCGCATTTTGGCTATATAGCCATGTGCCTTTAAGGCCATTGCAAATTACGCCTGAACATAATTAAGGGCGGCGCAGGAACACCACACCATGTAGTTTCCACCTGCGCCGCCCTTCTTTTGTGGATAATGTGTTGACAAGGGCTATAACTTTCATCATTGTCAAAGCACGCTTTTTGGCAAATAATCTACTGAACTCTGCGGTTTAACCCATAATAGACTTATCTTTGTAGGGCGAAACCGCACAGAGAAAGACGAAAGGACGCATCATGACAACAAGGGAAATTGACGAACTGTCACTGGCCAACGCGCACAGATTGTTTGAAACTGGCGACATAAAGAAGATGCCAATTGGCACAACAGCCGGGCTGCAACAGATACACCGCTATCTGTTTGACGGGTTGCTGCCCTTTGCAGGTGTCATCCGCAGCAAGAACATTGCCAAGGGCGGATTTCGATTCGCCAACTCACTATATCTCGAAGCCGCCCTCGCCGCCGTGGAAAACATGCCAGAAGACACCTTCGAACATATAGTGGAAAAGTATGTCGAAATGAACGTGTGCCATCCTTTCATGGAGGGCAACGGGCGCTCCACACGCATTTGGCTCGACATGATGCTCAAAAGATCGCTAGGCAAAGTGGTGAACTGGCAGTTTGTTGACAAAGACCAATATCTCTCTGCCATGGAACGTTCGCCTATCAACGACCTTGAAATACGCTATCTGCTCAGCCAAAACTTGACTTCAGACACGGAAAACCGTGAAGTGATATTCAAGGGAATAGAGCAGAGCTACTACTACGAGGGATATGAGAGCGACTACACAAAATAACCGCCAAGAAAAAAAAAAACGGAAACGTCATACACGCACAACAAAAAAGACACACATGACGATGAACACAACAAAGACTGACTGGGAGAAGATGCAGGACGGCGAGATATACAACGACTTTGACCGCGACCTGTTCAACCGAAGGGTGGAGGCGAAAAAGCTTTTCCGCGCCTACAACCTATTGGAAGACGACGAGGTGGAGAAGCGCAACGACATAATGCGGCGGCTGTTTAAGTCGGTGGGCAAGAACGTGTGGATAGAGCCTGACTTCCGCTGCGAGTTTGGCAAGAACATCACCATAGGCAACGATGTGTACATCAACTTCGGCTGCGTGATACTCGACTGCGGACAGGTGACCATTGGTGACAACACGCTGATTGGCCCCAATGTGGGACTCTTCTCTGGCAACCACACCATCGACGCCGGGGAGCGCGCCGCCGGCGGACTGATACCAAAGCCCATCACCATAGGCAAAAGAGTGTGGCTATGCGGCAACGTGTCGGTTGTACCAGGCGTGACCATAGGCGACGACACAGTGATAGGCGCAGGGAGCGTGGTTGTTCACGACATACCGTCGGGCGTGGTGGCAGCCGGCAACCCCTGCCGCATACTGCGCAAGATTTCAGAGGCCGACAAAGTGGGATATAGGGTTTCACCTACCACGATTTAGGGAATTTCCCTATTGTCTTATCATGATTAGCACTATCTTTGCATAAGATAGGCTGCACTCGGGCAAACAAGAGCAAGCTCTATTGCCGCTCGTTTGCACTATCTTTGCATAAGATAGGCTGCACTCGGGCAAACAAGAGCAAGCTCTATTGCCGCTCGTTTGCACTATCTTTGCATAAGATAGGCTGCACTCGGGCAAACAAGAGCAAGCTCTATTGCCGCTCGTTTGCACTATCTTTGCATAAGATAGGCTGCACTCGGGCAAACAAGAGCAAGCTCTATTGCCGCTCGTTTGCACTATCTTTGCATAAGATAGGCTGCACTCGGGCAAACCGCACTGCACAAAAAAGTGAAAGAAAAGGAGCATAAAGGATATGAAAAAGATTGTTTTTTTGCCGCTGGCACTGTTGGCACTGCCAATTGTATTGCAGGCACAAGACGACATGTACTTCGTGCCGACCAAGGCCAACGTCGAGAAGAGCATGGCGGAATATGGCATGCCGCGCGACACATACTACTCGGGTAGCCGCCGGACAGTTGACGACTACAACCGCCAAGGCAGTTTCGTGCAGAGCATCGACTCTGTAGGCAACGACATCATCAGCTTCGACGGAGCCATGGGGGTGTACCCCGACTCTACAGGCATGGCCGACGACTACAAGTACACAAGGCGCATGAGCCGCTTCGACGACTACGACTGGACCGACTCTTATCTGGCAGGCTACGCCGACGGACGCTTTGACTCATGGGGATGGAGCAGTCCGTGGTATTGGGACTACCCCTACTACTATGGCTATGGGTCATGGTATTGGGACTATCCTTATTATTATAGCTACTGGGGATGGGGTCGCCCGTGGTATGGCGGTGGTTGGTATGCGCCCTACTACGGCTATGCACACATTGGCCACGCGCCAATTAGGAGCAACGGCATACACCGCATAAGCCCCAACGACTTCCGCAACTCCAGAGGCAGCTCGGCAATGGCGTCGGGACGCAGCTATGGCAGTTTCGGTACGCAGAGGGGTGCGATAAGCCGAGGCAGCTTCAGCAACGGGCGCAGCACGGCCAACCGCCAACAGTCGTTTGACGGAACATCGTCGTTTGGAGGGTCGCGCACAAGCGGCACATTCAACAGGGGCAACAACAATACACCTGTGCGCCAGCAACAGTCGTTTAGCGGCGGCTCGTTTGGAGGAGCACGTAGCAGCGGCACATTCAGCGGCGGCAGCGGTTCGTTTGGAGGAGCGCGCAGCAGCGGCTCATTCAGCGGCGGAGGTGGCTCGTTTGGAGGGGCGCGCAGCAGCGGCTCGTTTGGAGGGCGACGCTAAATTGACAGCAACATGTCTATCGCGACAAACAAAGAAAGGCATTTCATCATGAAACAAAGAATAGCAATACTTTCATTGGGCATGGTCGCCGCAGCGCAAGCCATGGCCCAGGAGACATACCTCAATGCGGCCATGAGCACCGAGGGACTTAACGGCACGGCACGCTATGTGGGCATGGGCGGCGCAATGGATGCCCTTGGAGCCGACCTGTCAACCATAAGCAGCAACCCTGCCGGCATCGGACTGTTCAGAAGTTCGCAGGCAAAGGTGTCGTTCGGCCTCGTCTCGCAAGACGACGTGAAGAGCTTCGCCAATGGCAACAAGACAACAATGAGCTTCGACCAGGCCGGCTTCGTCTACTCGATGCGCACAGGTCCGCAGTCCTTTCTCAACGTGGCGCTCAACTACCACAAGAGTTCCAACTTCGACCAGATACTCTCGGCGGCCGACGCACTCAACAGTGCCTCGCAAAACAAGCTGTCCTATCTGAAGGGCCTCAACGGGCTGTTCAAGCTCGTGACCTCCACTAGCCAATCGGGCGATGAGGTGACATCGGGCTACGATGGCAACTCCTACTGTCAGAGCAACCTGTTCAACAATGTGGATTACATGTACTACAACACATTGCTGCCATCGAAGACAAGAGGACAGTTTGGATTCAGCAATGCCACAGGCTACATTTTCGACCGCGCAAGCACGGGCTACATAGGCTGCTACGAGCTGAACCTAAGCGGCAACCACAACGACCAACTGTATTGGGGACTCACCGTGGGCATAAACGACGTTCACTACAATGCGTACACGAAATACTCCGAACAGCTCGTTGACGACCAGAACCTGCCGATTGGAACGGTCACCATGACCGACGACCGCCGCATAACAGGCACGGGAGTGAGCATCAAGGCAGGCGTGATAGTGCGCCCCGTGGCCGACTCGCCATTCCGCTTTGGCCTGTCGGTGGCCTCGCCAACATTCTACGACCTGACCAGTTCGTACAACGCAAGCACCGAAAACAACAAAACGGGCTATGTGAGAAACTACTACGGAAAACGCACTGAGTCGTACGACTTCAGGCTCAACACGCCATGGAAGTTCGGACTAAGCGCCGGAACAACCATTGGCCGCAGTGTCGCTTTGGGAGCAAGCTACGAATATGCCGACTACGGAAGTCTCGACACGAGAATAAAGGACAATGGATACTACGACATCGACGGCTACTACTACACCTCAAGCACAAGCGACAACGCCATGAACACGGCCACCAAGCAGACGCTAAAGGGCGTGAGCACGCTGAAGCTGGGTGCGGAGTTCCGCCCCGACCCAGCCATAGCCATTCGCTTGGGCTATAACTATGTGTCGCCCATGTATAAGGACAATGCGTATAAAGGCATCTGTGTGAACTCCATAGGCGGCTCCTACACATCGACAACCGACTACACCAACTGGGATTCGACCAACCGCATAACCTGCGGACTGGGATACACCGTTGATAGGTTCACCATCGACCTGGCCTACCAATACTCCATGCAGAACGGCACGTTCCATCCTTTCACCAACTACGAGTCGGGCAACTTCACCAACTACGCCAACGGGGTGAAGGTGAAGAACAACCAGCACCAACTGCTCATGACCCTTGGCTATGCCTTCTGACAAGACAGTCGCAAAGAAGTCGCCTAAACTTTTATGAATTTCAAGATTTGCCTTTATTTTTGAGGCGATTTTTGGCCTTGAATAGGGAGTGTAGCGAGCTACACGACCGATGAAAGGTCAAAAGCGGCCAAAAAGAAAGGTGAAGATTGAAATTAGAAGAGATAAAAACAAAATAAATCTTCGTCAGAAAAGTTTAGGCGACTTCAAAGCCGAATGTCTGAAAGGACGGGGTAATACCCCCAAAAAAGCAACCACACAAAAGAGGCTTCCTCCAACTTGTTGCAGTATGCAAAATACTGACACAAGTTGGAGGAAGCCTCTTTTGTGTTGGTTGCCGCCAACCTATCCGTAAATAGTAGCCACTATCCTGCGCTCGCCTCCATAGTTGCGAAACTCACAGAGGTAGATGCCCTGCCACGTGCCAAGGTTTAGCCGGCCGTCGGTGATGGGTATGGTGAGGCTAACTCCAAACAGCGAGCACTTGGCGTGGGCAGGCATGTCGTCGTCACCCTCGAGCGTGTGGTCGTAGTAAGGCTCGTTCTCCTTCACCATGCGGTTTAGTATCTTCTCCATGTCGCTGCGCACGTCGGGATCGGCGTTCTCGTTGATGGACAGTGCGCACGAGGTGTGCTGCACAAACAGGTTGAGCAACCCTGTCGTGGGCAGTGGCGAAGGGAGATGTTGCAGCACCTCCCTCGTTATGAGATGGCATCCACGGCGTTTTGCCGTGAGGCGGAATGTGGTTTGTTGTATCATGATAGCCTTTCATTGCGGGGCGGCCGCAACCGCAGCCATTAATGCCCTCAGCCCATTATCGCACTATATGCTCCAGCCTATTGCACTTGCCCCAAGCACCGCCGACGATCCGCCGAGGTTGCTCACAAGCAGCTTGGCCTTGCCCTTGTACAAGTCGAGCACGTGGTCATCATATGCTTTTTTGATGGGGTTCATTATCAAGTCGCCGGCGTTGACCAAACCACCGAAGAACACGAAAGCCTCAGGACTGCAGAAAGTGGCGAAGTCAGCGCACACCTCGCCCAGCATCTTACCCGTAAAGTTGAGCACATCCAAGGCCAGCTTGTCGCCCTTGCTTGCAGCCACGCCCACGTCGAGCGAGGTGAGGTCGTCGGGGTTCACGCTGCGCAACAGCGACGGAGCGTCGCTGCCAGCAAGCATCTCGCGTGCCGTGCGCGCCACTCCCGTAGCCGAACAGTAGGCCTCAAGGCATCCCTTGCGGCCACAGCCGCACTGACGGCCATTCTCCCTGACCACAGTGAAGTGGCCCAACTCGCCAGCAAAGCCGTCGCTGCCATACACCAGTTCGCCGTTTACCACGATGCCCGACCCCACACCTGTGCCGAGAGTTATCATTATGAAGTTCTTCATGCCCTGCGCCACACCGTAGGTCATCTCGCCTATGGCAGCGGCGTTGGCATCGTTGGTTATGGCGGCAGGTATGCCCAGTGCGTCGCTAAACATCTTGGCCAGTGGCACAATGCCCTTGGCCCACGAAATGTTGAAGGTGTTCTCTATCGTGCCTTTGTAGTAGTTGGCGTCGGGTGCGCCTATGCCCATGGCGTGTATGTTGCCTATGCCGCCCACCTGCTCAATCATGGGGCGCAGCGCATTGGCCGATTCTTGCACAAAGGCTTCGGAACTGTCGAAGCTCTTCGTCTTCAGCGATGTGGTTGACTTCACCTCTCCGTGACGGTCAACTATGCCGAACACGGCATTGGTGCCCCCGAGGTCAAGCCCTATGGCATAGGGCTTTGTTGAAGATTGTGTTTCCATATAATGTCTGTTGTTCGTTGGGATGGACTGCTTGATGAGCCATCATTAATTTGTAGCAATATTGTTTGTTAGGGGCAAATTTACTTATTGTTGGCGTAATAAACGAATGAACGCGGGCAAAAAGATGTGGCGGAAAGCCCAGTAACACATGTTTACCATTGAACCGACTTTTTTCACCGTCACTTGACCAACTTAACCCAAGTTTGACCCCTACCAACAAATTTCAATGAATTTTCAAGGGTTGCTTCGGTGTAAATGTTTGATTTTCAATGATGGCGTTCTGGGGAACGCGTTTGTAGTACACAGAAGTCTTGGCGGAAAGTATTATCTTTGCCCCACAATG
>CAVKUV010000009.1:0-72440 GCA_963659505.1 Lachnospiraceae bacterium | reverse complement strand
AAAATCTGCTCGGCTAAAATTCAAAAATCCATCAAAGGCAATTTATAGAACCCGCCTATCGTGATTTCTTGCCGCAGCAACGGCACTAAGTCATGCCAAACACCACGGTAAGTCATGCCAAACACGGCACTAAGTCACCTCACATCGAACGATACGCGTGCTCATATCGAACGATACGCGTGTTCATCTCGAACGATATGAGCACGCGTATCGTTCGAGATGAGCCAACTTTCCATGGCATTTGGCATGACTTTGCGCTATGTTTGGCATGACTTTGCGCCTTATCCAGCATGACTTAACATGATGTTTGGCTTGACTTGCCGTGGTCGTTGGCATGGCAATGCCCCATGTTCGGCTCGGCTTGCCGCCTATGTGGCGGCCACAAAAACAAGAAACCGCATCTGCCATTGCGACAGATGCGGTTTCTTTAATTAGCGTTTAGTTTGGGCGCGGCTTACTTCACCACGGCCTTCTTGTCGTTGATGATGTAGACACCCTTCTTCAGTCCGTTGAGCGACTTGACGCCTGTGGCCACACGCTTGCCGTCGAGGGTGTACACCGTGTAGGTATTGCCGCCGGGCACGTTGATGCCGTCGATGGCCGTTATCACTACCGGCGAGGCCAATACGGGAGCCGACTCGCCGTCGTCATACACCGCCGTAACGGCATACTTGTACACTCCGTCGGTCGGGATGTCCGTGTCGGTATAGCTTGTGGCGTTGCCCTTCACAGTGGCCACAAGTTCGCCGTTGCGGTATATGTTGTAGCCGATGGGCATGCCGATGCCTGCAACGTAGGTGATGTCGTCGATGGCGAGAACGAAGCCGCCGTCCTTTGTGGTGTGGTGTATGGCGAAGTTGGTGGCTCCGGCAGGCACGTCAAACGAGAACTCCGTCCACTCGTCCTGGTCGATGACTATGGTGTCTACGGGAATGAACTTCGACGTGTCTGTGCTGCCGTCGGTGGAGTAGAGCAGAACGACCTCCTCGGGATATATGTTCTGCGCGTCGCCCTGGTTCAGTGCATAGAACTTCACCGTCTGCGCGTCGCCCGACAGAGTGGGGCTAATCAGCCAGTTGTCGGCATCGACAAACTCCTTGTTGACCGAGCTGTACACCGCAGCGGCATATTTGTTGCCGGAGTGGGGCGCAAAGCTTGGGTTCTTCTCGACGAAGCCCTCGAATATGGCCTCTGGCTCCCAAATGCCGAAGGCGAAAGCCTCGCCCTGGTGGCCATACTTGTAGCCGTCGAACACAAGACCCGTGTTGCCCTTGTCGCCGTCGTAGCATGTCCAGTCGCCAAACTTGTCAACCGCCCATGTGGCATAGCTCTCGAAGTCTTCGGTGGTCTCGGCCTTTGTGGTCTCGGGGGCTGTCCATTCCACCTCGACGGCGTCGTCGCTGATGAAGGCTGAGGCCGAGAGTGGGGCGGCCTTGGTCGATGCCAGCAGCTGCATGGAGGCTGAAACGGTGTTGTTGTCGGCATCCTGGTCGCCGGCGAAGTCTACTGTGGCCGTCAGGCTCACACTGTCGTTCTCGTCGAATATGCTCGTCTTGTAGTCGAAGGCAAACGTCTTGCTGTCGAACGAGGCGAGAGGCTCTGTGGCTTCCTTGGTTTCCACGAGAGTGTTTCCGGCGTAGAGCTTCACGGTGTAAGCCTCGGCGGTGTTGTCGCCATAGTTGGTCACCTTGACGCTGACGGCGGCGTTGTCGCCCTTCTTCACGCTCTCGGGTATGGAGAGCATTGCGGCGAGGTCGTTGTCGGGCACGTTGCGCACGTTGACGTCGTCGATGTATATGTAGCCGTTGGTCGAGCCGTTGCCGCAGAACTGCACGATGACATACGGGTCGGCCGTGTATTTGGCCAGCGACACGCTCGTCGTTGTCCACGGCGTGGCTGCGGTGCTGTCCATGGTGTTGTAGCTTACGGTGGCCACGGTGTCAACCGTGCTGTCGAAGCGGCGTACGAGCACCGTTATGCTGCCGTCGGTCTTCTTGTCGGTCTTCGTCCTGAACACCAGTTTCGGTGTGGCCGCGCCAGCCAGGCTTATCTTTCCTGTGGCCAGATATGCGGCGTCGCCCTCGCCGGCGAATGCGGCTGAGCCGCCCAGGTCGTCGTAGGAGGTCTTGCTCACCGTGCCCCAATACGACTTGCCCGGTGTGGTTGACCACCACGAGGTGTAGCTGTTCTTGCCTCCGGGGAACACTTCCTTGTAGGGCAGTGTGTGCGACTTGCCGCAAACGATGGCCTTGGTCAGCGTCTGCTTGCCCTCGCCCATGGCGTTCTTGGCCGAGAGGCCGAAGTAAACCAGTCGCTGGTCACCTTCCTCTGTGTCGTAGGCTATGTCGTAGGCGGTGGCGGCCTTCACGCTGTCGAGCAGCGAAAGCTCGGTGTCGCCATACTTGTCGATTGCCACATTATATATATTGTACCACAACTCGTCGGGGTTGACGTAGCCGCCGTTGACACCCGTGGCTACGGGAGTCCATGACAGGTTGATAGACGAGGTGTTGTCAATCGTCTTGATGCCGTCGGCAGCCACGGCCTCGGGTTTGTCGGGACCAACAAACACCGTGGCTTCGCTGGAGTAGCGTCCGCCGCCGTTGGCGTTATGCACGCGAACGCTGTAGGTGTTCTTGCCGCTGGCGGCCTTGGTGTCGGTGAACGACACGGTGGCGCCGGGCTTCAGTCCGTCGGTTATGCTGCCCACAACCACGCCGTCGCGCAGAATGTCGGCCTTGGCTATGGAGGCAAGGTCGGTGCCGTTGATGGCCTTCGAGGGCAGAGTGAACGACACGGTAGCCTCAAGTGCGCCCTTGGCTCCGGCCACAGCACTGACACTGGTTGCCGAGTCGGGGGCGGCCACCGACGACCCCTCGCTGACGGTGACGTTGCGCAGCAGCAGGAAGTATTTGTAGGGGTCGCTTATGCAGTGGAAGCCAATCTTCACGCTGCCGTCGGCATCGGGGACGATGGCGCTTGTGTACTTGGTGTATTGTGCCGAAGGCAACACCGTAGGCTCAAGCAATACACCTTTATATATAGTGGGGTCGCTCCCCACGCCATATTTCACTTCGAGTGTCTCGGGATATTTCGACTGGTAGTTGGCCGCCTCAAACGACACGATGTATTCCTTGCCGCTTTCGAGCTTCAGCGGCGGCGTGAGCAGCCAGTCGTCGGCCTTGTTGGTCTTGCTGTAGGAGTATCTGGCGTAGCCGGTGCCGTCGCTGTATGTGTAGAGCGACCATGTGCAGCCGTCGTTGTTGGCGTCGATCACCGACATTAGGTCGAACGCGTCTTTGCTGCCGAACGTGTTCTCGTAGGGTGGAACGATGCCCGGGCCCATCACCACCTTGTTGGAAGTGGCCTCTTTGCCCCTCTTGGTGTCGTTCACGGCCACCACTCCATAGGTGTAGGCTTTCAGTTCTGTGGCCTCGATGGTCTCGGTGAACACCGTGTCGGCCAGGCCAGTGGCCACTGCCACTGAGTCGGGATAGCGCACCACGTCATACTTCAGGCTGCCGATGTAGCCGCCGTTGGCTCCCGTGGTGGGCGCAGTCCACTTTACGGTCATCTTTCCTGTGTTGTCGTCGGCGTCGAGCTTTACCGAGCCGCTGGCTTCGGGACTGTCGTAGCCCACATATTGCGTGGCCGTGGCCTTGGGACTCTCGCCGGCGTTGTTGGCCGTAATCACCTTGAAGCGTATCGCGCCGTCGGCGGGCACGGTTACGGTTGCCTCCGTCTTTGCCCCTGCGGTGGTCTTGCCCGTGCCGATGGTGTCGCCGCCCACAATTATGTAGTAGTCAAGCTGCCCCGTCAGTTCGTCGCCGCCAAAGGTCTTTGTCGGTGCGGTGAAGCTGACGATGCCCGTGAGCGACGCCTTGTCGAACACTGCCGCCACGTCGGTGGCTGCGGCAGGTGCTGCGTTGGCGATGGGCGGTTCGGGTATTGAGAGTGCGTATATCTTCTCTTCGGCGGGGAAGTCGGCCACCTTGGTTGCCGCGCCAGTGGTCAGGTCGACGGTGTAGAGTGCGCTCTCGCCGTTGGAGTTGACCGCCGCCCAGTAGAATGTGTTGGTCTTCTGGTCGATTTCGCCGCTCTGTCCGTAGTAGTCGCCCCACTCGTCGGCAATGGTTACGCCCGTCGCGCCCACGAGTGTCTCCTTGGCTGTCTTGGCGTCGATGCTGTATAGGTTGCCGTCGGAGGCCACGCCGTATATCTTGTTGTCGCTCGTTATGCCCATTGCGGCATAGGCGTTTTCGAGCGTGCCGATGGTTGTGCGCGTCAGCGAACTGTAGTCGGCCACGCCCAGTTCGTAGCTGCACAGGTCGGAGGAGTAGAACTCGCCATATACGGTGCCGTCGGCTGCCACGGCGGTCTCCTTGCCATACATGGCGTAGTCTTCGACGTCGGCCTCGGCAACCTGCTCCCATGTGTTGGTGTCGAAGGCGTAGTAGGTCATGAATATCATGCCCCACGACTCTACGGCATACACCATGTGGTATATTCCGTCAACGAGTGCGCCGCCGCCAGTGGCCACCATGTTGTCGTTGAGTGCCTTGGCGGTTACGGTGATAGGCGATGCCGCGTTGAACGAGTACACTCCATAGGGGGTCTCGCCCGAAGCCCACGTAGACTGGTAGGCCACGCAACCCCAAAGCTCGCGCCCCTCGGCGTTGGCCAGTCGCGGACTCTTGGCCGTGGCGACGGTGGCTTTGGCGCCGTTCAGCCGTTGGTAGTCGGCCTTCATCTCGCGCTCGCCCCTGTTGGGCGTGGCCTTCTTCATGCCGAACATCTTCACTTTTCCCAGCAGCGGATGCTTGGCCAGGAAGTCGCTTTGCCGTGCCTCGGTCTGCGACGGCTTCACTTTCACCGCCGATTCGGTAAACATGGCGGTCGGTGTGCGCCGTGCCGTCTGCGCCGAGGCGTCGGTTGTCGGCCACGCCACCAGCAGTGCCAGTGCGCCCGACAACAGATAATCGTTTCTTGTCATGCGTAATTGAATTTGAAATTAAACGTATAGAATACCTATTAGTATATTGATGTGAGTTTTGTCATTATGTAATGAATGGCAGTGCAAAAGTAAGCAAAGTGTTTTTCGTGTGCAAATAATGCGCCTCTTCTTGTCGCAAGACTGTCGGTTTTTGCCTGCACGACCATCCGTCGTTTGCGGCAAGTCCATCCGTCGTTTGCAGCACGACCGCCGCTGTCACCGCCGTTTGTTAACGTTAGCAAAAGGCGTTCCGCGCGTCGGCGCAAGGCCGAATACCATACATATGTCATGTGTGGATACCATAAATATGGCATTAATGCAATAAAATGTGGTTAAATCGCAACAAAAGTTGCTTAAAGTTTGTGTATAAAAAGCAATTTGTCTACTTTTGTGGCGTGATAGTTGACGTTTTGCTTTGCTGGGCGAGGGCTTCGAAGACGTTTTCACAGGGAAAGAAGCGAGGCATACGGCAAAATCACATATGGATGGAAAATAGTATTTAATATACAATAGGTGTTCAGAATGTTTAATTTTTAAATTATTAAGCATGGTAAAAAAAACTAACTATTTGCTGTCTGGTGCGTTGGCGTTGCTAGCTGCGTTGCCTACACAGACCATTTCGGCCCAGCTCGGACTGCGTCCGGCCAAGGCCAAGGTCAAGGAGGTGATGGCCAAGGTGAAGCCCGGCCAGATTAACGAGCGTCAGAAGGCGTTTGAGTTGAAACATCCGCTGCTGGCGCAAGTGAAGAACTTCAGCACTCCCAAGACCACCCTCAACAAGGGACTGAAGGAGATGAAGCTCAACTATGTGCATGTGAAGTCGGCTTCGGCCAAGAGCGGCGTGGCCAAGGCACCGTCGCTGGCCGCCGCCACAGGGCGCGAGCTGTGGGGCAACGTGGCCTACCAGACGGGCTGGAGCTCGGAGAGCACGGCCTACGGTATGTACACGTTCAACGCCACATCGCCGATTTCCGTAAACTCAATCGCCCTCAACGACGACCTGCAGGCCGTTGGCGGTGGCGCGCTTGTTGACGGCGTGTTCCACGAAATCAACTACTTCTCGTTCTGGGGCATGATCTTCATGACCCACTACGCCTTCGACACCGACACGTGGGAGGAAACCGTGTCGGAGAGTGTCGATGACTATGCGATGCTCGCAAAGGAAACGGCAGTGGCCCACGACGGCACTGTCTATGGCGAGTACTACTCTTCAAACCTCGACGCACTTGAGCTTGGCATAGCCGACTACAACACTCTGACGCGCACAACCATCGGTACGCTCACCAAGTCGTATGTGGCTCTCGGCATAACGAGCGACAAGAAGATATATGGTGTGGCCTCCGACGGCAACCTGTATAAGATAAGCGCCGACGACGCCACCGAGACTCTCGTTGGCCCTACGGGTGTCACCATTGCCGACGCAAGCGGTTCGTACTACGGACAGAGCGGCGAAATAGACTACCGCACCAACACATTCTATTGGGCGGCAATCAACGTCGATGGCGAGAGTGCGCTCTACACCGTCGATTTGACCACGGGTGCCGCCACGAAGGTGTCTGACTTCCCCGCCGAGGAGCAGATTTACGCCCTCACAGTGCCCGACCCGGCTGCTGTTGACGATGCTCCTGGCTTGGCCTCCGATGTGGAGTTGGACTTCGAGGGAGCTTCGCTTTCGGGTATGGTTAGCTTCGCCGCTCCGGCTGAGACCTATGGCGGAAGCGAACTAAAGGGTGCGCTTACATATTATGTGGTGGCTGGCAACGACACCATCGCCACAGGCGTGACCACCGCTGGAGCAAAGGTGGCTACCAACGTGACCGTGCCTGCCGACGGAACTATAAAGTTTAAGGTGACGACAGCCAACGACTTCGGTTCGAGTCCAAAGGCAACCATCACCAAGTACATTGGCTACGACACGCCCGAGGCCATCGAGTCTGTCACGCTGGATGCCGACGAGAAGACTGGCGACATGAAGCTCACGTGGACTGCGCCGAAGGCAGGACTGCACAACGGCTATGTCGGCGTGTTGAAGTACGACGTTGTTCGCTATCCCGACTCAGTGACCGTGGCCACAGACTTGGCCGACACCGTGTTTGCCGAGACGCTCAACGCAACCGAAGCCAAGGCTTACTCTTATGGAGTGGTTGCCGTGAACGGCACGAAGCGCGGCGATGAGGCCACGTCGAACAAGGCCGTGCTCGGCCAGGCCATCGTTCCGCCATACGTGAACACGCTTGAGAGCGACGATGCGTTCGACCTCTTGACCGTTATCGACGCCAACAACGACGGACGCACATGGTTCCTGTACAACTACTCTGAAGGCCAGGGTCATGCACGTTGCCAGTATAACAGCAGCCTTGCAGCCGACGACTGGTTGCTCACGCCCACACTGAAGCTTGAGGCTGGCAAGGAGTATGTCGTTTCGTTTGAGGCATGCAACTATCTGTCGTACTATCCCGAGCGTCTTGAGGTGAAGTATGGCAACGGAAACGACCCGACTACATACACGGGCGAGATACTTCCGACGACCGACCTTACTTCGGCAGTCTACACCAAGTACACCAAGGCCATCATTCCCGAGGCCGACGAGGAGGTGAAGATAGGCTTCCACAGCATTAGCGACCCCGACATGTACTACCTGTTGCTCGACAACATCAAGGTTAGCGAGGGTTCGTTCATCACCGCTCCCGACTCTGCAACGGCCATCGCCGTGGTTGCCGGTGCAAAAGGTGCTCCCACGGCCACTGTGTCGTTCACTCTGCCTACCAAGACCATCAACGGCGGTGCGGTTACTGCTATCGCCAAGGCCGAAATCCTGCGCGACGGCGTGGTGGTTGGCACTATTGCAAGTGGCCTGACTCCCGGTGGCACGGCTTCGTTCACCGACACCGACGTGCCTAACGGCAGCCATACATACGTCGTTCGCGTTTACAACGAGAACGGTGGCGGACGCTCGTCTGTGGAGACATCGGTTTACATTGGTCTCGACGCGCCTGGTGCAGTGGATGCCGACGGCATCAAGCTCACTGACAACACCACATCAATCGGTCTTTCGTGGAACGCCGTCACCACAGGTGCCAACGGCGGATATGTAGACCCAAGTGAAATGTGGTACAATGTGTACTCAATAGGTACCGACGACTATGGCTTTACCGAGCTTTCGCTCATCGACAGCATCAAGGCCACAACGTCTTACGCCATACCTTACAACACCAACGAGGGCGACCAGGACTTGCTCAACTTCGCTCTTTCGGCAAAGAACGAGATGGGCGAGGGCACACAGACCGCCACAAGTTCGATTGTTACTGGTAAGCCTTACACCATTCCGTTCCGCGAAATGTTCCCTGGCGGCAAACTTACCTATGGTTTGTGGTGGACAATCACACCGGGCGTGTCCTCTTGGGGATTGCTTAGCAGCGCGTCGGCCGACGACAATGGCGGTTCGGCTGTGTTCAACGGCACTGGCGACGAAGCTTACCTGGCCACAGGAAAGATTAGCATAGCCGGCGCAACCAATCCGAAGCTGGTGTTCAGCACAAGCTCCGACGCCAACAGCAACGCCACTGTGACAGTGTTCGTGCGCAGGCCGGACGGCACGGCAGACAGCATTGCTGCCGTAGACTACACCCCAGCCAACACCATTGCTGCAACGGCATGGACCAAGAAGGTCGTTTCGCTGGCCAAGTACATGAACGATCCCTACATCATCTTGCAGTTCCGTGGCGAGGGTGTGACCGAGGGCTACGTCTACATTGACGATGTCAACGTGCGCGACGTTTACGAGAACGACCTTGCCGCAGAGATTTCCGCTCCCGAAAGCGTGAAGAAGGGCGACAAGGCAACCGTCAATGTCAAGGTGACCAACTTCGGCGACAACGTGGCTTCGGCTTACACAGTGAAGCTCTACGCCGGTTCAACCCTCGTTGAGACCAAGGAAGTGACCGAGCCTCTCGCCTCGTTCGAAAGCACGACGTTCGCCTTCGACTATAAGACAAGCGCGTTTGACGAGAACAGCTCCGTTGAACTGTCGGCAACTGTAGACTTCGCCAACGAGTTGAACCCCGACGACAACACCGCTTCTACCACTGTAGAACTGCTTACCTCAACCAAGCCGGCTCCAGCTTCGGCCACGGCCACACCAAGCGGCAGCACCGCAGAGGTGGCATGGACGGCTCCCGCAACAACGAAGACCGAGGTTACCGAAGACTTCGAGAGCTACACCACATGGAGCGTTGACAAGTTTGGCGACTGGACATGCTACGACGGCGACAAGGGCGCCACAGGCTCAATGTTCAGCAGCTACAGCTATGGCCACCAGGGCGAGGCGTTCGCCTTCGAGATATGGGAACCCGAAGCAATCTTCGAGGGATGCGTAGAGAACAACCCGACCTTGGCTCCCCACTCAGGCAACAAGTATGCCGCTGCATTGTATAGCGTTGGCGACGACTCAACGTTCCCCGACGCCGACAACTGGCTCATCAGCCCCACACTGTCGGGCGACAAGCAGACCGTGAAGTTCTATGCCATGAACCAGGGCGACTCGCAGTCGTCATACGCCGAGACCATCGTGCTGCTCTATGCAACCGACGGCGGCTCTGACATCTCGACATTCGTGCCTGTAGACACAGTGGTAATCGACCAGAACGCATGGACAGAGGTTTCGTTTGAAGTGCCTGCCGGAGCAACCAACTTCGCCATACACCACGTTACTGTTGAGGGTGGCTTCCTGCTCGGCATCGACGACGTTACCTATATCGCCGGTGCAGGTACGCTGGTTGGCTACAACATCTACCGCGACGGTGAGCTTGTGGCTTCCGTTCCCGCCGATGCTGCCAGCTACATCGACACCACCTCGCCTGCCGAGGGCGCACACACCTACGCTGTGACGGCTGTGTATGCCGACGGCGAGTCGGCTCCCGTGGCCGCAACGCCAGTCATCATTTCGGCAATCGAGGGCGTTGACGCCGCAAACGGCAAGACCTACAACGTCTACACCGTTGACGGCAAGCGCGTAGGCTCCGACATCAAGTCGCTCGATGGCTTGAAGAAGGGCGTTTACATCGTCAACGACAAAAAGTCGATTGTGAAGTAACAATATACGTGAAATGCTAATGGATACCGCATCCGTCCCTTGTGATGGGTGCGGTATTTTTTGACTTTTCAGTAAGTACAACGAGCGTTTCGCTCAAGGCGGGTTCTATAAATTACCTTTGATGGATTTTTGAATTTTAGCCGAGCAGATTTCACTTTACTTTCTGAAAGAGCATAGCGGGCTATGCGACTGAAGAAGAAAGTGAAATCTGCCGGATAAAATCAAAAAGACACAAAGAGCGACCCGTCTAAAAACGAAGTTTAACAAAGCGTGGAATTTATAGAACACGCCTCAAGCAAAGAATGTTTCAACCAACCAATGAACATGACAAACAACATTAGACTACGCACCCTCGTGGCTGCGGCGCTGCTGCTCGCCACGGCAGGAGCGGCGGCAAAGGACAGAACCGACGCGGAGATGCGCGACGCCGCACTGCGCATACTTAACGCCAACGGCATAAGGCGCGCCGCCCCCAACGGCGGCACATCGGCCCTGCGCCGGCTTACGCAGAGTGGCCACTTGGCCGTCTACGGCTACGACGAAGGCGGTTTTGTGGTGGTCGCCACCGACGATTTGGCCCCGGCGGTGCTGGGCTATTCCGACTCAAGGATGCAAGACGGGAAGGCAAACCCCAACTTTGCGTGGTGGATGCAGAGTGTCGGCCAGGTGGTTTCCTATGCAGTGGCCACCAACACCCCGATAGTGCGCACGGCCAAGCCCGACGTTTCGCGCCACGACGCAAGTGTCGCGCCGCTCGTAACCAGCCGCTGGGACCAGGAAGAACCCTACTGGCTCATGTGTCCCACCAACGCCTACGGGTCGCGCTGCCTCACAGGGTGCGTGGCAACGTCATTCGCGCAGGTGCTCAACTACCACAAGGCACCGGCCAGCGGCATCGGTACGCGCACAATATACTATCCCCACAACGACACCAACGGCGTTGCCGTGACCGCCGACTTCGCCTCGTCGGCCTACGATTGGACCAACATGCTCGACGACTATAGCGGCAGCTACACCGACGAACAGGCTCAGGCCGTGGCTCTGCTGATGCGCGACTGCGGCGTGGCCGTCGATATGGAGTATGGCACTGCGGCCGAGGACGGCAGTGGAGCATACCACGACAAGGCTTCGGAGGGCATAAACAAGTACTTCGGACTTGAGACGAAGTATTACGAGCGCAACAACTACACCGAAAGGGAGTGGATGGGCATGATCTACGAGCAGCTGACCGAGCGTCTGCCCTTGGTGTATGGCGGTTCCAGTTGGTCGTCGGGCGGCCACTCCTTCGTGTTCGACGGATACGACGCCGACGGACTTGTACACGTCAACTGGGGCTGGAGCGGCAGCTACGACGGCTATTTCGACGTGGCGGTGCTCGATCCGAGCTACTACAACTTCTCGCAAGGGCAGGACATGGTGGTAAACATCAACCCCGAGAAGCTAAGCCAGACCATTTCGGACACCATCGCGCTCGACCGTGCAGGCACGCTTGCCGCCCACATCGTTGACTCGCTTGTCTTCAGCTACGACACACTGCGCGTGGTGGGCGAGGTGAACGGCACCGACTTGCGGCTGATGCGCTCCATGGCCGGACGCGACTACAATGGCGAGAAGACCAAGGGGCGGCTGCGCGTGCTCGACCTTTCCGACGCGCGCATCGTCGCCGGAGGCGACTACTACCTGCATGCCGACGGCAAGGAACTGCGCCCCGCGGGCGACGGCGCGTTGCCCGAACGCCTGTTCTATGGCTGTTCGCTACGGCAGATATACCTGCCCGACAGCATAAGCCACTTCGGCCAGGGCGCGTTGTCGCTGTGTACGCGCCTCGACTCGGTGCTTCTGCGCCCATCGGCCGATGCCGACTTCATCGTAAGCGGCCAGACCGTCTACACCCGAGACACCACCAGAGTGATAGCCGCACTGCCGCGCCTTGCCGACGGAACGGTGAAAAAGAGTGTCAGGGTGATAGGCGACTTCGCCTATGCCGGCAATATGCGTATTACCGAAGTGGTGCTTCCCGCCACCATCGACACCCTTGGGCGCGAGGCGTTCAACGGCTGCAACGGTCTGTCGTCGGTGCGCACGCGCTCGAAGACACCTCCCCACCTCGGCGGAGCGTTCGTGTTTGGGTCGCCAAGCAGCAATGCCGCCACACTGTATGTGCCGGCTGGCACGGCCACACTCTACAAAGCGGCCGCCCAGTGGAGCGGCTTCAAGACCATGGTCGAGTTTGGCACCACCGTCAAGGGGCGCAACTGCATGCGCAAGTATGGCGAGCCAAACCCACAGTTGGGCTACCGCATAGAGGGAACCGTTGTTGACGGACGGCCCGAGGTGGTGTGCGACGCACTGCCCACAACGCCCGTCGGGCGCTATCCCATACGGGTGCTGCCCGGCACCATCACGTCGGAAGATGTAGAGTATGTTGACGGTTTCCTCATAATAACCGCCGCGCCGCTCACCGTAACCGCTCTCGACACCACCCGAAAGGTGGGCGAGGACAACCCCGAGTTCGCCTTGGCATACGACGGCTTCAAGAATGGCGAGACCGACACGGTGTTCTCCATTCGTCCGACAGTGGCTTGCGCCGCCGACAGCTTGTCGGCCGAGGGCGTGTATGACATAGTCGTTAGTGGCGGAAAGGCCGAAAACTACGACCTGTCTTACGTCAACGGCAAGCTCACCGTGGCCGGAAAGGCAAGCGGAATAGTAGCCATAAAGGCCACCGATGCCCATGCCGCCGATGTCTACACGCTCGACGGGCGCCTCGTTGGCCATGGCTCCGACTGCTTGAATACGCTCTCTCGCGGTGTCTACATCATGGGCAACCGCAAAATAGTGGTAGGCAGGTAGTCTTCCCTGCCACTTCACAAGTTGCTTTAGGCGGTTCGTTAAACCGCCTAAAGCAACTGCACCTTGATGCCGATGGACAGGCTCAGTATGTCCCAAAGGCTTATTGAGCTGTCCATGAACATCGACCTGATGTACAGGTCGCAGGTGCTTATCTCATAGAATGTGCTTACGTGCTTCACCAGTTTGCGGTGGTTGCGCGGCACAATCTTGCCGATGCGCTGCCCGACGAATACGTTTGCCCTCAGTTTGGTGGCAAGCAGCGGATAGTATTCGTCGGGGTAGCGGTCGGGTTGTCGGCTCCAAAACTCGTTGCCGAACACCGTGTTCAGGTATAGTCCGCACGACAGCGGCTCGAAAAACCATCCCTTCTTCATGTATGTGCTCCATGGAATGAACGTGCCTTTCACGGTCATGGTCATCTTGGTGCGCTTGCTGTTGTATTTCGGCAGCACGCCGAAGAGCAGGTCAAGCTCCCATTGCCGCCTCTTGCCATATTCCCAGCCCACTCCGGCCGACAGCAGTCCCATGTTGCCGGCAAACTGGTAGGTGTTGTGCGTTGGTATGAGCGACGCCCAGTGGCGGCGGTAGCGTCGCACGCGCTTGTCGTAGCGGCTTTGTTCGTGCGGCTCGTCGGCCATCACCGTGCCTTGCTCGTTGCCTGTGCTCACGAGATAGAGTATCGAGTCGATGCGGCTTATGCTGTCGTTGGGCTGCGCCGCGCTTGCCGGTAGGGCGGCGAGCAGAGCCATGATGAGGCTAAATGTGTATGATCTCATGCTTGTAGCCAGATTTGGTTATGGTGAACAATAGGTAGCTGCGGTGTTGTGCGCAGTCGCACCCGTAATACATTATGCCGTCGCCATACAGGTCGTCTTCCTGAATGGCGTGGTCGTGGCCGTTGATGCAGCACAGCAGTCCCTTGAAGTTGCTCACGTAGTGCTCGAAGGCCTTGGCCACGTTGTTGTTGAACTGGTCGCTGTATGGCCTGGCGTGCATGCATATTATGGTGCGGTCGAACTTGGCAGAGTCGGAAGTCCACTGCTCCTCCATGAAGTCGAAGTTGGGCACGGCGGCCAGGTAGTCATATTCGGTGGCGTTGGTGTTGATGCACACAAACTTCACCCGTCCGGCGATGAACGAGAAGTCCATCTCGCCATACATCTTTGCGTACACCTCGTCGCCCGTGCCGAGGAAGTCGTGGTTGCCAATCAGCGCGACGTAGGGGCGCGCGAGTGCCGACAGGGCGTCGCGCTGCCACACAAACTCCTTGGTTGTGCCGGTGTCGGTTAGGTCGCCCATGTGGATTACGAAGTCTATGCTGTCGCTCCGCGCGTTTATGTCGGCCACTATGTCGCGCGTGTCGCTTATCCACAGGTGGCTGTCGCTCATTATGGCTATGCGCAAGGTGTCCTTGTCGAGGCATTCGGCCTCTATGCGCGCCATGTTGCTCGCGTTGATGCCGGTGTCGCCGCCGAAGCGCGTGTCGTAGGGGTGGTAGCTGAACAGGCTGTCGCATCCTGTCAGCGTCAGGCACAGGGCCGTCGCCATTGCCGTTATGGTCGCTTTGTGGTTCATGTCGGGTGCTTTTGTTGTCAATAGTTTTATGCAAAAATAGTGCTGAAACGCCTATTTCCCGCTTTCGAAATTTGCCCAAAAATGTCCTTTATCGCCATATCTGCGGCGTTTCAGCGTCGCGTTGCCGATGGCGGTATGGAATAAATATCGTATTTTTGCAATAAGCAAAGCAAAAAGCAATGGCAAAGAACATGATAAGCGACACCAACATCAAGGTGGCGAAAGAGGAGCTTGGCAATGCCGACTTCATAGAAGACGACATCATCATGACCGACAACATGGGCAAGGTCAACATGGCCACGTCGCCAAAGCGCATGACCTTCATCGTGCTTGCGATGTGTACGCGTGGCACTGCCACATACACCGTCGATACGCAGCCGCAGACGGTGGAGGTCAACGACTTCATCATGGTGAGCGACCGCCACGTGGTTGACGACTATTCGGCCTCGTCCGACCTGCAGGGACTGTGCATCATGCTCTCGGTGAACTTCTTCTACGAGATTGTAAACAACGTGAGCGAGGTGTCGTCGCTGCTGCTCTTCTCAAAGAACCACCCCGTGGTGAAGCTGTCGGAGGATGAGGCGCGGCTGTTCAGCCGCTACTTCTACATGCTGAAGGAGAAGGTGGCCGACACGCAAAACCGCTTCCGCCGCAGTGTGGTGCGCACGTTACTGCTCGCCATGTTCTACGACTTGAGCAACGTGATGTACCGCATGCCGCAGAGCGTTGACGTGCGCAGCATGCGCGGCGACGCCATATTCACCGAGTTCATTCAGTTGCTCAAGGACAATTTCGTGCGCGAGCGGCGCGTGTGGTGGTATGCCGAGCAGCTCTGCATCACCCCCAAGTACTTGTCGGAAACGGTAAAGGCGGTGAGCAAGCGCACGCCCAACGAGTGGATTGACAACTACGTGACGCTTGAGCTGCGCGTAAGACTGAAGAACACCACGCAGACCATTAAGGAGATAGCGCGCGAGATGAACTTCCCCAACCAGTCGTTCCTCGGCAAATACTTCAAGGAGCACGTTGGCGTGTCGCCCTCGGCCTACCGCAAGGGGTGATGCCGTGGCGCCGGGTGAAGTGCATAGGATGCGCTGCTCCTCGTGGCATGCGCCATCGTGAAGCCAACAAGGCAAACTTAGTGGCGTATGCCGCGCCCTGAAAAAGAGTGAAGCCACGGAGCATGTAGGAGGTACGGCGCCTCGCCGTACCAAAAAGCGCAAGCTTTAATTTTGAAGTGCTTTGCTTGTTAGGTTGTCCAATTTGATGTTCCTCTTTTTTGTGGTCAGTTCTCCTTATACTACCGCTTCGGCGCATGCCGCGCCCTGAAAGGGCAGCTACACATAGCCCAGGGCAACACCCTGGGTTTCAAAAGTTCTCATTCTAACTTGCGCCCTGAAAGGGCAGCTGCATGAAGGCGCACTTGATTTGGAAGAATGGGGCATTACTTGCTTCATGTAGTTGCCCTTTCAGGGCGCAAGTTACCTTTCTGTCTACTACCCAGGGCGTTGCCCTGGGCTATGTGTAGCTGCCCTTTCAGGGCGCGGCATGCGCCGAATTTACCCTCAATAGGCTTGCGCCAATCAGTCAGAGACACTCTTCCACTTTTGGGTACAACAAATTGGACACCCTACTAATTTGGTCTTGCAAAGGCGAAGCCTTATTTCAAGAACATTACTAACATTAAAAAAATAACTTGCTCAGATTTTTGCACAGGTACGGGCTGAAAGCCCAACAACTTCATAGCCCAGGGCAACGCCCTGGGGCTTGTTTGTGTGTATCTATGCGCCCTGTAAGGGCAAAAGTATATAGCCTTGTGTGTTATAGTCTATACACTTTTGCCCTTTCAGGGCGAAGGGTGATGTTCGTATACACCCAGGGCGTTGCCCTGGGCTATGTAGTATAGGGCTTTCAGCCCATCGCGGTAAATTCCACCTATCACATAAAATATGCTCAAGTTGTTTTTTTGAACATCGTATATTATTTCATCTCAAGCTCTTTCTGCATTCTGGCTATCTCATCGCGGTATTGGGCCGCCTGTATGAAATCGAGCTTCTTGGCAGCCTCTTTCATCAACCGCGTCATGTTGGCGATGCTCTTCTCCAATTGTGGACGTGTCATCCGCTCCACTATCGGATCGGCAGCCATAGACGGTCCTGTCTGTTCTACATAGTAAACCGAAGAGGTCTTCTTTGTGTCGTCACTCTCGCCAGAGCCAATCTCCGAGCGCAGTGTGCTTTGCTTGGTTGATTTTGTTATCTGCGTCGGTGTTATGCCATGGGCATCATTGTATTGCATCTGCTTTATTCTGCGGCGCATGGTCTCGTCGATGGTCTGCTGCATACTGTCGGTAATGGTGTCGGCATACATGATGACTTTGCCATTGACGTTGCGTGCCGCACGTCCGGCAGTCTGTGTCAGGCTGCGCCGACTACGCAGGAAGCCTTCCTTGTCGGCATCGAGGATGGCCACCAGCGACACTTCAGGCAGGTCGAGACCCTCGCGCAGAAGATTTACTCCCACCAGCACGTCGTAGACGCCTTGGCGCAGGTCGTCGAGTATCTTTATTCTGTCGAGTGTGGCCACATCGCTGTGGATATAGGCGGTGTTTATGCCATGGCCAAGAAGATATTCTGACAACTCCTCGGCCATGCGTTTGGTGAGTGTGGTGACAAGCACCCGCTCGTGGCGGTCAATCCTTTCGTTTATCTCATTTGTAAGGTCGTCGATTTGGTTTTCGCTTGGGCGCACGTCAATCTCCGGGTCGAGCAGTCCCGTGGGGCGTATTATCTGTTCGACAACCACGCCGTCGGCCTCTTGCAACTCGTAGTCGGCTGGCGTGGCCGACACATATATAACTTGGTTGACCATGCCCTTGAACTCGTCGAACGTGAGGGGGCGGTTGTCGAATGCGGCAGGCAGACGGAAACCATATTCCACAAGGTTTTGCTTGCGTGCGCGGTCGCCGCCATACATTGCGCCGATTTGGGGTATGCTGACATGACTCTCGTCGATGAGCATGAGGTAGTCGTCGGGGAAGAAGTCGAGCAGACAATAAGGACGCTCACCGGGGCTACGTCCATCAAAATAGCGTGAATAGTTCTCAATGCCAGAGCAATGGCCCAATTCCTTGATCATCTCCATGTCGTACTCCACACGTTCCTTGATGCGCTGCGCCTTTATGGCATCGCCAAGTTCGGTGAAGTAGTCAACTTGCTTCACAAGGTCGTCCTGTATGCTCCGTATCGCGGCGTTGGTCTGCTCCTGTGTGGTCATGAAGAGGTTGGCCGGGTATATCTTGTATTCATCGAACTGCGCCATGCGGTCGAGCGTCACTGCGTCAAGTTCCTCGATGGTGTCAATCTCATCGTCCCAAAAACTAATGCGCAATACAGTCTCGTTGTATGGCATTGCGATGTCTACGGTGTCGCCGCGCACACGGAAGTTGCCGCGCTGCAAATCGATGTCGTTGCGCACGTACAGGGCTTGCACCAGACGGCGCAGCAGGGCATTGCGGTCGAGTGTTTGGCCACGGCGCAGCTCAATGACATTCTCGTGCATGGCAATGGGGCTGCCCATGCCGTAGATGCAGCTCACCGACGACACGACGACCACGTCTCTGCGTCCTGACAACAGAGCCGAAACCGCGCGCAAACGCAGCTTGTCGATTTCCTCGTTTATGGCAAGGTCTTTCTCTATATAAGTGTCTGTGGTTGGCAGGTAGGCTTCTGGCTGATAGTAGTCGTAGTAGCTCACATAGTATTCGACAGCGTTGTCGGGGAAGAACCCCCTCATCTCCTCATACAGCTGGGCGGCCAAGGTCTTGTTGTGGCTAAGCACAAGCGTAGGGCGCTTGGCGTTGGCTATCACATTGGCCATTGTAAATGTCTTTCCCGACCCGGTCACGCCAAGCAAAACCTGCGCTTTGTCGCCGCGAAGCAACCCATCGGTAAGTTGTCTGATGGCCTCTGGCTGGTCGCCAGTGGGTTTGTACCTCGATGTTAGTTTAAAGTCGCTCATGCCGCAAAATTAGCTATTTGCGCAATAACAAACGTTATAATATGGTCGTTTTTGCTAAAAAGAAGTCCAAATCTTTGAGTTTCGTTGGAATTTGCGTATTTTTGCAGCTCAAAAATAGGTAGATGAAGAAGAATATATTCTTGGTTGCTTGTGCGGCAATAGTGCTGAGCGGTTGCGCTTCTGAGTTCAACCGCGTGTACAAGTCTACAGACTACGATTACAAATACGAGTATGCCAAGGAGTGTTTCGCCCGTGGCCAGTTCACGCGTTCCATATCTTTGCTTCAGGAACTGGTGACAATACAGAAGGGAACCGACAACGGACAAGAATGCCTCTATATGCTGGCTATGGCGGAATATTGCAGCGGCGACTATGAGAGCGCATCTGCAACATTCAAGAAGTACTTCTCTTCATACCCCAAAGGCACCTACGCAGAACAGGCTTCATATTATGTTGGGCAGTCGCTATACCAAAGCACGCCTGAGCCACGCCTTGACCAAACGCCCACCATTGGTGCAATCAATGCATATCAGGAGTTCATGGACCTTTTCCCTGACTCAAAACTGCGGAAAGAAGCACAAAACCGATTGTTTGACTTGCAGGACAAGCTCGTGCAAAAGGAATACCTTTCCGCAAAACTATATTACGACCTTGGCGGGTATTTCGGCAATTGCACAGGCGGAGGGTCTAACTATGAAGCTTGCATCATAACTTCGCAAAACGCACTGAAGACATATCCCTACACAAAGATGCGCGAGAATTTCGCCGTATTGATAATGAAGAGCAAATATGAGTTGGCGCAGCAGAGTGTTGAGGAGAAGAAACTTGACCGATACCGCGACGCCGAAGACGAGTGCTACGGCTTCATAAACGAGTACCCGGAAAGCAAAGACAAGGAAACTGCCGAAAAGTATATACAGCAGTGCAAGAAAGTGACCAAGGACTGACAAGAACGAAACAAACAAAAACATAACAAAGTTTTTATGGACTACAAGAAATCGAAGGCACCGGTTAACACCGTGACACGCAACATCATGGATCTCTGTGACGAAACAGGCAACATCTACGAGAGTGTGGCCATAATAGGCAAGCGTGCCAACCAAATATCGGTGCAGATAAAAGAGGATTTAAGCAAGAAGCTCGCCGAGTTCGCATCCTACAACGACAGTCTTGAGGAGGTTTTCGAGAACCGCGAGCAAATTGAGATTTCGCGTTATTACGAGAAACTGCCTAAGCCAACGCTGCTTGCCACACAGGAATTCATAGACGGCAATGTTTATTGGCGCGACCCTGCACAAGACGCACAACAGCAACAGGCAGAAAAACAAAACTAAACACTGCACCCAAGGCGCAGACAAAAAAAAAGAACCGAAATGATACAACGCATACAGTCCATTTATTTGCTTGTGGCCGTTGTGGCTGGCATAGTGTGCCTTTGTCTTCAGATTGGCACGGTGGATGTCGATGGACTTGTCGTGGCGCGCATGTACAACCTATGGGTTACTGCCGACGGCGGTGTGGGAGGCTTTACTGTATGGCCGCTGTTTGCGGTGCTAACATTGGCATCTGCAATAGGCGTATATTCCATATTCATGTTTGGCAATAGGGTGCTGCAAGCCCGTTTTTGCCTATTCAGCGCATTGCTCACAGTGGGATGGTACATTATATATGCCGCATTTGGCTTTCTAATGCCTGACTCATCGAAGGGGGAAGCATTCGCCCCCTCATTTGTTGCAGCACTTCCGTTGGTGTCGTTGGTGTTTTATTTGTTGGCACGTAAGGCCATACTTGCTGACGAACGGCTTGTGCGCGCTGCCGACAGAATAAGGTAAGTTGCCTGCAAAAGCGAATAAACAATATAGAGTCCGCCAATCTCCAACCTGCCAACAGTGCGGCAGACAAGGGGCTTGGCGGATTTTTTTTGTTTCGATAGTAGCTAATGTGCTGCGTTGGAGAAAACATTGCATTCTGGATTTTCATAATATATAAAGGTGTATAGTCACTATGATAAACAAGAGCTTGAAAGCTGCACTCTTTGACCTTGACGGTGTGGTGTTTGACACAGAGCCGCAGTATACCGAATTTTGGGGAAGGCAGTGCCGCGAGTTTCATCCTGAACATCCAGGTTTGGAGCAGGAAATAAAAGGGCAGACCCTGCAACAGATATATGACCGCTATTTCAGTGGCTGTCTTTTGTCCAAGCAAGAATTGATAACGAAGCGCCTTGATGACTTTGAGCGTAATATGGCGTTCAAATTTGTGGACGGCTTTGAGGCGTTCATAACCAAACTGCGTGAAAATGGAATCAAGACGGCGGTTGTCACAAGTTCAAACAAACAGAAGATGTCGGCGGTATATGTGAAGCATCCAAACTTTAAAACTCTTTTCGACGCCATACTTACGGCAGAGGACTTTGACAAGAGCAAGCCAGATCCCGACTGTTATCTCAAGGCGGCGGCTCGTTTCGATGCCGAACCGGCAGGGTGCGTGGTGTTTGAGGATAGTTTCAATGGACTGAAATCGGGGCGTGCGGCAAAAATGTTCATCGTCGGACTTGCCACGACCAATTCTGCCGAGTCCATAGCACCTTTGGCTGATGTAGTGATAGACGACTATTGCGGATTTGATTTGTTTGGCGCGTTTGGCGATAGGGGAGACAACAGGTAATCGTCACTAAAAAGCTTTTATTTGTTGCTTATTACAGTGATTTTGGCTAATTTTGCCATCCGAAAAAGACATTTATGATATCCGTTGAAGGACTAAGAGTTGAATTTGGGGTAAAGCCCCTCTTCCAAGACGTAAGTTTTGTAGTCAACGACCATGACCGTATAGCCCTTGTGGGCAAGAATGGAGCTGGTAAATCGACAATGCTCAAGATATTGTGCGGACTGCAAAAGCCCACGTCGGGCAATGTTGCCGTACCAACAGATACGACTGTAGGCTATTTGCCGCAAGTTATGAAGCTACAAGACGACACCACGGTGTTGGAGGAAACCAGAAAGGCATTTGCCGGGGTAACGCGTCTGAAAGAGCGTGTGGCAGAATTGAACAGGCAAATTGCCGAGCGCACTGACTATGAAAGCCAAGACTACATGGACTTGGTAACTCGCTTTTCGACAGAGCATGACCGCCTGATGATGATGGGTTCTGACAATTGTGAGGCCGAGATGGAACGCACGCTTGTTGGACTTGGTTTTGAACGCACTGATTTCAACCGACCTACAAGTGAGTTCAGTGGTGGTTGGCGCATGAGAATTGAGCTTGCCAAGATACTTCTGCAGAAACCGGACGTTCTTCTGCTTGACGAGCCAACCAACCATCTCGACATAGAAAGCATACAGTGGCTTGAACAATTCCTTGCCCAAAGCGCAAGAGCCGTGGTTCTTGTGAGCCACGACCGTGCTTTCATAAACAACATCACCAACCGCACATTGGAGATATCTTGCGGCAAAGTGATAGACTATAAGGTGAAGTATGACGAGTATGTGGTGTTGCGCAAGGAACGGCGCGAACAGCAGTTGCGTGCCTACGAGAACCAGCAGAAAGAGATAGCCGACATGAAGGACTTCATTGAGAAGTTCCGCTATAAGCCTACAAAGGCTGTGCAGGTGCAAAGCCGTATCAAGCAGCTTGAAAAGATTGTTCCTATCGAGATAGACGAAGTAGACACATCGGCACTTAGGCTCAAGTTTCCACCGTGTTTGCGTAGTGGTGACTATCCGGTCATCTGCGATGAAGTTCGCAAGGACTATGGCCAGCACACCGTTTTCGACCATGTCAACCTCACTATAAAGCGTGGCGAAAAAGTTGCCTTTGTTGGGCGCAATGGCGAGGGAAAGTCAACACTTGTTAAGTGTATCATGGGAGAAATTCCATTTGGTGGAACCCTCAAGATTGGACATAATGTACAGATTGGCTATTTCGCACAAAACCAAGCACAGATGCTTGACGAAAACCTTACTGTTTTCGAAACGATAGACAATGTGGCACGAGGTGAGATACGTCTGCGGATAAAGAACATACTTGGCGCTTTCATGTTTGGAGGCGAGGCTTCTGACAAAAAGGTGAAGGTTCTTAGTGGCGGTGAGCGTAGCCGTTTGGCAATGATAAGACTTCTGCTTGAACCTGTCAATTTGCTGATACTCGACGAGCCAACCAATCACTTGGACATGCAGTCGAAAGATGTCTTGAAGGATGCCATACGCGCCTTCGACGGCACGGCCATCATAGTGAGCCACGACCGCGAATTTCTTGATGGCCTTGTGGATAAGGTCTATGAATTTGGCGGTGGGGTAGTGCGCGAGCATCTTGGCGGCATATATGACTTTTTGCGAAGCAAGCGTATCGACACTCTTGACGCGCTTGGCGTGAACCCGCAAAGCCGCAATTCCAAGTCTGGAGATTTACGCAACAGCAACGGGCAGGACGGTATTGCAAATTCTGAAGACGGCAAGCCGCATAACGGCAATGGAGCGCAAACCGACATGTCACAAAAACAAAGTTACGAGGAGCGCAAAGAACAGCAACGCAAGATACGTCGAGCCGAGAAAGCCGTTAAAGAATCGGAAGCTTCAATCGACAAGATGGAGAAGCGGCTGAAGGAACTTGACGAAATACTTTGCAAGCCCGAAAACGCATCAAACATGGAACTCATAAACGAATACACCATGGTGAAGAAGTCGCTTGACGATGAAGTGGAAAAGTGGGAGAAGTTGTCGGAAGAACTCGAAAGCCTTTCATGAACACAAATTGGACAAGCCATTAATAGATAACTCAATAAAATAACAATATACAGCAATGAAGATTAAACGATTAATTCCGATGGTGGCATTTGCCTCTATGGCAATAGTCGCCTCTGGACAAAATCAATTGAAGTCTGGCATCGACCCTGCAAATCTCGACAAGACAATCAGTCCCAAAGAGGACTTCTACGACTACTCCTGTGGAGGATGGATGAAGCAACACCCTCTCCCAGCGGCTTATTCGCGTTATGGCAGTTTCGACAAGTTGGCTGAGGACAATGACAAACGCATCAACTCCATACTTGACGAACTGCGGAGCAAGACATTTGCAAAAGGCACTACCGAGTGGAAACTAAGCGAGTTGTACAAGCTTGCCATGGACTCGGTGCGCAGAAACAAGGATGGCGTAAGCCCCGTAATGCCCATCATCAAAAAGATGGAGGGTGCAAAAACAGTGAAAGACCTATTTGCCATCCAGCTTGAACTAGTACCTTATGGCGACAGTGAGTTCTATTCTTCCTATTTGGGCGCAGATGAAAAGAACGCAGGATGGAATATCTTGAATGTTTCGCAAGGAGGTATTACACTAGGACTTAAGGAGTATTACCTCGATACCGACTCTGCCACAACAACCATCCGCGAGGCTTACAAGAATCACATCGTGAAGATGTTCAAGTTGTTCGGATTTAAAGAGAAGGCCGCGAAGCAGAAGATGGAAAACATCATGAAACTTGAGACGGCTCTTGCAAAGGTATCGAAGTCAAGAACAGAACTGCGCGACCCTGAAGCCAACTACAACAAGATGACGCTTGCGGAGTTTAACGCAAAGTATCCTCATCTGCAATTGGAAACGGTGTCGAAAGCCGCAGGCTTAAGCAACGCACATTTGGCGGAAATCGTAGTGGGACAGCCCGACTTCATGGCTGGTGCTGACAAGGTCATTGCCAACCTGACACCTGCGGAATATCGCGACTACATGGAATGGGGCCAGATTATGAGCGCAGCCAACTATCTTAACGACGAGATTGTTGCCGCACAGTTTGATTTCTTTGGCAAGGTGATGTCTGGACGCAAGGAAAACCATCCTCTTTGGAAGCGTGCCACAAGTCAGGTGGAGAACCAAATGGGGCAGGCTCTCGGTAAGATGTATGTGGAACGCTACTTCCCAGCATCGTCAAAGGAGCGCATGAAGAAGCTTGTGGCCAATCTTCAGTTGTCGCTCGCTGAGCGCATAAAGGCACAAGACT
The DNA here is from genome assembly GCA_963659505.1 of Lachnospiraceae bacterium. GTDB lineage: Bacteria > Bacteroidota > Bacteroidia > Bacteroidales > Bacteroidaceae > Prevotella. Next base: position 47,918 of record CAVKUV010000009.1, on the reverse strand, counting down.
GGATGAGCAATTCGACCAAACAGAATGCTTTGGAGAAGCTAAGCACTTTCTATGTGAAAATTGGTTATCCTGACGAGTGGATTGACATGACTGCTTTGGACATCAATCCCACAAAGTCTTATTATGAGAACGTTGAACAGTGTCGTAAGTTTTGGACAAACTGGTCAGTGGAGACTAAGGCTGGCAAACCAGTTGACCGCAACGAATGGCAGATGTATCCACAGACGGTCAACGCCTACTACAATCCGACGACTAATGAAATCTGCTTTCCGGCAGGTATCCTTCAGGTGCCTTTCTTCGACCCGACAGCAGATGACGCGTTCAACTACGGTGCAATCGGAGTCGTAATTGGCCATGAAATGACCCACGGATTTGACGATCAAGGTCGCCACTATGACAAGGACGGCAACATGAAGGATTGGTGGACTGAGGCTGACGGCAAGAACTTTGAAGAGAAGGTGAACAAATACGCTGACTTCTTCTCTAATATAAAGGTATTGCCAGACCTCAATGCAAATGGCAAATTCACCCTTGGCGAGAATCTTGCCGACCATGGAGGCTTGCAGGTGTCATACTTTGCATACAAAACGGCCACTAAAGACGCTCCTCTGTCTACCATAGACGGCTTCACCCCCGACCAACGCTTCTTCCTGGCCTATGCAGGAGTGTGGGCAGGAAACATCACCGAGGCCGCCATACGGCAATTGACGAAGAGCGACCCTCACTCACTGAGCCGTTGGAGGGTGAATGGAGCCTTGCCACACATCGACATGTGGTATGACGCTTTTGGAGTGAAAGAGGGCGACAAGATGTTCGTTCCCAAGTCGGAGCGCCTGTCGCTTTGGTGATACACCATAGTAGTTTCATGGGGAGCAAGGCGTTAGTGATGCAAAATGTGCCACTGCCACCTTGCTCCCCATATTCTTAGAATTTTGTCCTTTCAAAAAAACAGGGCAAACAAGACAAGCAGAATTCTAAAAACAAACAGACAATGCCATTAAGACTACCAGACAAACTGCCTGCAATTGAGCTTTTGAAGCGAGAGAATATCTTTGTGATGGACAACTCGCGCGCCACGATGCAGGACATAAGGCCGCTTCGGATTGTAATACTCAATCTGATGCCGATAAAAATAACCACAGAGACCGACCTCATACGCTTGCTTTCCAATACACCGTTGCAAATTGAGGTGAGTTTCATGAAGTTGAAAAGCCATACTCCCAAAAACACTCCAATAGAGCACATGATGATGTTTTACCGTGATTTCGAGGATATGCGCAACGAAAAGTTCGACGGAATGATTGTAACTGGTGCACCTGTGGAGACCTATGAGTTTGAAGAGGTAACTTATTGGGACGAGATAAAGACGATACTCAACTGGGCGCGTACCCATGTCACCTCGACCCTGTATATCTGTTGGGCCGCCCAAGCTGGACTGTATTGTCATTATGGCATACCAAAGTATGCGCTTCCCAAGAAGATGTTTGGCGTGTTTCCGCAACACGCCCTGCAACCACAGTTGCCAATATTCCGTGGTTTCGACGACATTTTCAATATGCCCCATAGCCGCCACACCGAGATACGGCGCGAGGATGTGCTTGCTTGCCCCGACCTTTCGCTCATTGCAGAGTCGGAAGAGAGTGGAGTGAGTATGGTGATGGCACGTGGTGGCCGTGAGATATACATCACGGGACACTTGGAATACGCCCCCAACACGCTTGACACTGAATACAAACGCGATATGGGCGTGCGCGACGATGTTGACATGCCTGTAAACTACTATCGTGACAATGACCCGTCGAAGTCGCCTCTCGTCACTTGGCGTGCCCATGCCAACCTGCTCTATAACAATTGGATAAACTACTATGTTTATCAAGAGACACCCTACGACATTGATGCCATAAGCTAAATGATGAAAAGTCTTGAGCTTCTTGCCCCCGCACGCGACCTGGAGTGTGGAAAGGCGGCTATCGACCATGGTGCCGATGCTGTCTATATTGGCGCCAACCGTTTTGGCGCACGTGCCGCCGCAGGCAATTCCGTAGACGACATTGCCGAATTGTGCCGCTATGCCCACCGCTTCCGCGCAAAAGTTTATGTCACGGTCAACACCATTGTATATGACACCGAACTTGAAGCCACGCACGACTTGATACAAGAGCTGGACAAGGCTGGCGTTGACGCCGTGCTTGTACAGGACATGGCGATGCTTGACATGCTGAAAGAATATCCCAGCATGGCAGCGCATGCCAGCACTCAGACAGACAACCGCTCAGCCGACAAAGTGGAATGGTTGCGCAGTGTAGGTTTTAGCCGGGCCGTGCTTGCAAGGGAACTGTCGATAGAGGAGATTGCCGCCATCCACCATGCTGTGCCAGACATGGAACTTGAGGTGTTCGTGCATGGCGCATTGTGTGTAAGCTACAGTGGATTGTGCTATGCGTCACAACATTGTTTCAATAGGTCGGCCAACAGAGGCGAATGCGCACAGTTCTGCCGCCTAAAGTTCAATCTTGTTGACGCCAATGGTAGTGAACTCATATCCGACCGCCACTTGCTTTCACTTAAAGACATGAACCAAAGCGACAATATTGAGCGTTTGGCCGAGGCAGGAGCCACATCATTTAAGATTGAGGGACGACTCAAGGATGCAGCGTATGTGAAGAATGTCACCGCAGCCTACAGTCAAAAGCTCGACGAACTGGTGCGGCGTTATCCCGACAAATACCGCCGTGCGTCGCTTGGTCGTTGCACTTACACATTTGAGCCTAACCTCAATAAGACTTTTAACCGAGGCTACACCACATATTTCATCGATGGCAGACAGCCAAACATATCATCCATAGACACCCCCAAGGCCATAGGCGAATATGTCGGCTATGTGAAAGAAGTGCGTGGAGGCTCGTTTACCGTTGCCGGAACAGCCGTGTTTGCCAATGGCGACGGCCTTTGCTTTATGAATGGAGAAAGACAATTGGAAGGCTTTCGGGTGAATAGGGTGGAAAACAACCGCCTCTTTCCCTTGCGTATGCCCAGTGGTCTGCGCCGTGGCGTACATCTTTATCGCAACAATGACATGGCTTTTGAACGGTTGATGGCACACCAAAGCGCAGAGCGCAAGATTGTCATTGACATGAAGTTGGTTGCCATTGACAATGGCTTCGAGTTGACTGTGGAAGCTCCAGATGGGGACATCGTGAAAGTTTCAGTTGATGCCGAGCACCAAACGGCACAGAAACCGCAACGTGACAATATAGTGCGCCAACTGACCAAGTTAGGCAATACTATATACAAATGTGATGACGTGGAACTTGCCACAGGCTTCAACTATTTCATTCCTTCGGGCGTTCTTTCCACCATGCGCCGCGATGCCGTGCAGCAGCTCGACGCCCAAAGAATGGGCGACAGACGGGAACCGGCGACTTGTATGGCAGACGAAAACAAGCCTGCGCCCGATTATGGCAAAACGCAATATCTATATAATGTAGCCAATGGCAAGGCCGCCAATTTCTATGCACACCACGGTAAACCGACTGTGGCCATGGCCTTCGAACTTAGTCCCGATGCCAAAGGACCGCTCATGCAGTGCCGCTATTGCCTTCGCCATGCTTTCGGATATTGCGTGAAGAATGGAGGAACGAAGCCCTTGTGGCGCGAACCTCTTCTTCTTCGCTTGGCTGATGGCCGCAATTTCCGCGTAGAGTTCGACTGTAGCCACTGTCAAATGAACATTTATGTCGATTAGTTAATGCTTACGAAATTCTGTCGATGCTTTCATGTGTCGGCAATGTGAATGGTGGCGAGCTACACGACCGATGAAAGATTAAAAAGCGGCCTAAAAGAAAGATGAAGATTGAATTTAGAAGAGATAAAAGACAAAATAAATCTTTGGCAGAAAAGGTTGGACAACTTCATAAAAAGACAACGAGCATGACGAATGGATGTGGGAAATACACATTGAGGAAATTCTTATCGCAGGCGACGACTATCGCCTTGGGTCTGCGTAAAGGCATTTCCATGATTGCGTGCAAGTCACTTGCGCCAATCATTATCGTTATTGTATCCATGTTTACTGCATGTTACAACCCTGCCTCCGACACATCTGACGCATGGGACTTGACTAAAAAACAAATTGACTCCATATCTTTCTCTACCACTCACCACTACTCACAGGGCTACAATTTTGTGGTCAAGTGCGATAGCATTCGCCTTGTGTGCGAACAACCCGATGAGTTGCCATTCGACTCTGTTTCTTTCTTTACTGGCGACCATGTAGTCGTGGCCGACATAATGACCATTTCAGGCGACACCATTGACTCCGTTTGGGTGAAGATAGCTCGCGACCAGATTACGCAAGGGTGGATACACGAGTGTGATTTGCTCGCAAATGTCGAACCTGACGACTACATATCGCAGTTCATCGACACATTTTCCGACACGCACTTGCTCATCTTCCTCGCTCTGTTTGGTGTTGTCGCCGCCGTATATGGGCTTAGACTGTTGTTTAGGCGCAAGGCACACATCGTGCATTTCAACGACATCGACTCGTTCTACCCCTCTCTTCTTGCATTGTTGGTGGCTTCTTCGGCCACGTTCTACTCAAGCATACAATTGTTTGCGCCAGAAACTTGGCGGCATTTCTATTACCATCCGTCACTCAATCCGTTCACGTTACCCCCATCTCTCGGTTTGTTTGTCAGTTCGGTGTGGGCCATATTGATTGTCTCGCTTACGGTGCTGGGTGAGCTGCACCGCAAGTTGTCGGTGCCCGAGGCTGCGCTATACGCCTGTGGACTGGCAGCCGTCTGCGCAGTGGACTACATCGTGTTCAGCATTTCCACGCTATATTACATAGGCTACCCTTTGCTTCTCGCCTATGTCGTCTTTGCCGTGCGTCGCTATTTCAATGAATCTTACACCCACTATGTATGTGGCAACTGCGGTGAACGGTTGTCGCACAAGGGTATTTGTCCACATTGTGGCGCGCTCAATGAATGAGTTCACCTTTCCCCAAAAGTCTTTGTTCGTCGCTAAAATCCATATAAATAAGGATTGCTTGCGAATAGGCGTATATATACCTTTGCAAGCCGAAAGAATGAACAAAAGATGAAGGACAGAAAGTTTACAATAGCCTTTTTTATGATTGCAAGCGTTGCCCCAACAATGGTGGCAATGCCAGTTTGTACCCATACGGCTTGTGGAACAGAAGCCGTTGCCGACACGTCGAAAGTAGTAGACCTCGATGAGGTGGTTGTAGTGGCACAGCCCAAAGAGAGTGCCACACTTCGTCGCCAGCCACTTAGCAGCACCGTGTTCACCCAAAGCGAACTTGACAGACTCAACATACACGACCTTGGGCAACTGTCATTCTACGTTCCTTCGTTTGTGGTTCCCGCATACGGTTCGCGCTACACGTCTTCAGTGTATGTGCGCGGCATTGGTTCCCGGTCGGGAGATCCTGCTATAGGCATCTATTACGACAACATTCCACTTGTGAACAAGGCCGCCTACAACAGACACTTCTACCAGATAGACCGCATCGACGTATTGCGCGGTCCACAGGGTACGCTCTATGGAGTAAACACAGAGGGCGGAGTGGCCAGAATATACACAAAGAACCCCATGGCCTATCAAGGCACAGACATACGTTTGGGCATAGGTACAGGGCTATACGGCAATATCGAGGCGGCACACTACCACCGTCCATCCGATCGTCTCGCCTTTTCTGCAGCCATGTTCTACTGTGGACTCGGCGGTTTCTTCAACAACGCCAACCTTGGAGATAAGGCCGACTTGGCCAACGAGTTTGGTGGGCGCATGCGCTTCATCATGAAACCGACAACAAACTTCAGCGCTGACTTGACAGCTGACTATCAGTACGTCAACCAAAACGCATTTCCATACGGCGAGTATGCCACCGACGGCTCGTTCGCCGACCCTTCGACAACCATAAAGAACGGCTACAAGCGACAGATGGTGACCACAGGTCTCAACCTCGCATACACCACTCAACGGTTGTTGCTAAGCTCAACTACAAGCTACCAATATTTGAAAGACCTGATGCAAATGGATCAGGACTATCTGCCAGCCGACTATATGCGCCTTGAGCAACGGCAGAAGATGAACGCCATAACACAGGAACTGAGCATACGGAGCCACGGCGCATCACTTTGGAACCATGCGTCGGGAGTGTTCTTCAGCTACCAATGGCTAAGCACAAACGCCCCTGTCTATTTCGGAGAGGCGATGAACGAACAGATAAAGGCCAGTATGCTTGCCACCATGATGGCAAACGACCGCATACCACAAACCGTAAAGGAGATGCTCGGCGGATGCAGTTTCACCGACAACTATGTGCCTGGCTCATTTAAGACTCCCACGCTCAACCTTGGCATATACCACGAGACGAGCCTAAACCTGACATCGCGCTTGACTGCAACCATCGGACTGCGCTATGACCATCAGCACGCGACCATCGACTATGACACACAATCGCAGTTTCTTTTCAACTACTCATTCCAGACGCATGGGCAGACCGTGGGGCAAAGCAGCCGCTTCAGTTCGTTGCTACAAGGTTCCGACAGCAAGAGCTACAATCAATTGCTGCCAAAGTTTGCCGTCATGTATAAGTTAGATGGTAAAAACAACATATACGCCACGGTTAGCAAAGGCTTCCGCGCTGGAGGCTACAATCTGCAAATGTTTGCGGACATATTCAAAACAGAGCAAAGCGGTTTGGGCGGCAGCTTGATGCAGCTTGCCAAGGGCGACTACAACTTGGACCACAGTGCCGACAACTATGCCAAGGTCAACCAAACAATAGCCTACGAGCCAGAGGTGAGCTGGAACTATGAGGCAGGAGCGCATCTCAATCTCTTCAAAGGAATGGTCAACATCGACCTTTCGGCCTTCTATATGCGCATAAGCAACCAGCAGCTTTCCGTTCTTGCCGGCAACTACGGCTATGGTCGCATGATGGTGAACGCCGGACGCAGCGGCAGTCATGGCGTTGAGCTGGCATTGCGCGGCGGGGCCTTCGCCGACCGCCTGTCGTGGGCGGCCACATACAGTTACACCCGCTCCACGTTCAGAAACTATACCGACAGTGTGCGTACTGGGCGCAGCTATGAGGCACGCGGTTATCGAGGAAATCACGTCCCGTTTGTGCCGGAGCACACATTTAGCGCAATGGCCGACTATCGCATTGACCTATCTCAGGGTGGAGTGATACGGTCCATAACCTTAGGAGCAAACGTGGTTGGCAACGGAAGGACATACTGGGACGTTGAAAACACTTATTCACAAAAACTGTATGCTGTTTTAGGAGCGCATGCGACGTTCGATTTTGGCTCGTTTACGGTAAACCTGTGGGGGCGTAACCTTACCAACACAAGATACAACACGTTTCTCGTCAACAGTTCAGCCGACCAAACCACACGCTCGTTTGTCCAATGCGGCAATCCAATACAAGTGGGATTTGACTTCAGAGTGCGCCTCTGACTTGTGCTGATTCAAATTTTCGGGAAAAACAAAGGCTTGCTTCACAGCAAGCCTTTATCTCATTAAAACTAAACAAATACTTTATGAATCTCAGTTGAGGGATTAAAGTTTATCCTTGAACGAGGCAATCCAGTTGCCTATGCGCTCGTCTGTCTTGTCGTCTTCGTTCACTTCGTCGAGCGGCAGACCGACAAACTCGCCGTCAATCACAGCATCGCTGTCGTCGAAAGTGTAGCCATCGGTGCCAACTTGTCCAACGAAAGTTGCTCCGCTGTCCTTGATGCCATTGTAAAGCTCACCCATGCCACCAACGAATGTGTCGCCATACGACTCGCAGTCACCGCATCCAAAGATGGCGATAGTCTTTCCGGCGAGGTCGGAGCTTTGTAGCACCTTAATGCCTTCATACCAGTCGTCCTGCATCTCGCCGGCTCCCCATGTGGAAGTGCCGAGGATGAGGTTGGTGTTGGCCTTTACTGTGTCGGCATCGAGCGACTGCACGTCGATGGCGTCAGCACCAAGGCTGTCTGCAATCTTCTCGGCCAAAGCCTGGCATGTGCCTGTCGAAGATCCGTAAATAACAATTGTCTTATTCATCTTATTCTATCTTTATTGGTTTTGTTCCTAATTGCGTTGCAAAGGTAGCGCATATTCCAAGTCTGCGCAATACCTAATAATTGGGGTTTTGACAGAAGACGAACGAGAGAGAATAATAGATTTGGATTAACAAGATGTATAGCAGCAGCAGAGGCGCGCCCCTTTGTATACCTTTAATCAGCGATGAGTATATGCCGGTGAGCGAATGGAAGTGTCCGGCGGTAAGGCCATATACCGTAGACGCGACGCACACGCAGAGGGCTGTGGCAGGGACAATGGCTTCGCTGAATGGCGATGGCAGCAAGCTGCCAGTGGCATTAAGCAGGGCGGCTTGCGAAGGCAAGGCGAGCAGTGTCATGGCAACGACAAACGCCACCACGACAGCCGAGGCAAAACAGAGAGCGGCGCGCTCGCGATAGAGTAGGGGGCGACGCTTGCGCATGAAGGTCTTGCCAATGCAACTGCTTTTGGCGCAGCCCACGGCCATCGACCACACCACAATCCACATTGGCACGGGCGAGAACAGGCCATGCGCAAACTGTGCAATGAGCCATCTTGCGCCCTCGCCTGTAAGCAGACTGCGCATGCCACCACCATTGGGCAGCAGCACGCTTGCCACCCACGACGCGGCGACAAGTGCGCCCTCAAGCAGCGCAAGCGCAAAGGCCGTGCGTGCAAGCAGCCTATTCCTCATCGGCTTCGAGGTTGTCGATGTCGATAATGCGCAGTTCTATGGCCTTCACCACAAGGCGCGTGGCGTTGACGGGCAGTCCTCCGTTACCATTGGGAAACAGCTTCTGCACCAGTTCGCTCTGCCTCTTCTCCAAACTCTTCACGCCGAAAGGCATGCCTCGCAGCGACGCTATCTGCTCCTTGGTGTAGCCGAGGGCAAGATGGCGAAGAAAACGCTCGTCGTACTCGTCTATCTCATAGTCTATGAGCGACTCTTGGCTGGCCGTCTGCTTGCCAATGGCTGTCTTGAAACGGTCAACAATGCGCTGGAGTATGGGTTGGTTGAACACAAGCCGCTTGCCCTCCATCACACTGCGCACGTCGCCGCGCGTAAGCAGTTCGCCGCATTTCAGTATGATGCCGTCGGCCCCGGCGTCGAGAGCGTCAACCCACAGCCGCTCGTCGAGCACCTCGCCTGTGAATATCAGCACCTTCACGGCAGGGAAACGCTCTTTCGTGTGGCGACACACTTCAACGCCCACGGTGGTTGAGCCTCCAAGGCCGAGGTCGAGCAGTACGAGCTGCGGCGTCTCGCGCTTGACGAGTTGCCAGTATTCACTCTCGCACGTGGCCGTGCCTATTATCTCTGCTTCGGGAATGTCGCTGCGCAGTATGCCTTCGGTGCCTTTCAGCTCCAGAGGCACATCTTCCACTATTATCACTTTGAACTTTTCCATTCTTTTCTATTTCTTTTGTTTGTGTCCCGGCAGGACTATTCTTATTGTCAGTGTATGTCCGTTGGCGGTGGCTTCAATGCCACAGCCGCGCATGGACGTGGCCTCAGAATGGTCACGCATGACTTGCCGGCAAATGAGAAACGGGATGCTCTCTTTGCGTGGCGTGAACATCGTGTCGGGCGAAGGCATCCATGCGCCAGCGAAAGTGGCCTGCAATGTGAGTGCAACGTATCGGTTGTCGCCGTCGGCCATAATGCACGACTCGCAGATGTCGGCCTCTTTCAGTTGGCGACGCAGCGTGCGCATCATGTATTCAATGCGCTGGCGGTTGCCTATGACCATAAGCCCCGGAGTGGCATTACGGCAAATGTCGCTTGCCTTGATGCTCTCCATGTGCATCCTCGCCGTCTGAGTCTGGGCGACAGTCTGTCCACACAGTGTGCCGTAGATGTCGTGGTAGTAGCGCACCGTTTCCCGCAGGTCGCCGATGGCACTATCGCCTTCGCCAACAAGCTGGGCTATGCGGCTGGGGTAATAGAGTGTTTCGTGCTTTAGCGTTGACAGACAATTGTCAAGCACGGCGTTGCCCACATAGTAGCGGTTTGTCTCAAACTCTAGCCGCCGTTGCCTGTTGGCACGTTCCTCGATGTCGTTGGCCATGGCCTGGTCGTCCTCGGCCTCCTTGTCCAATGTTTGGGCTATGCGCCGCGCCACGTTTTGCAGTTCGCCCCGAAACTCTTCGGTGGAAATACGCATTATCTGCTTGCGCTTTGCAGCTTGCGGCATGTCGCTCAGCAGAATGCCGTTCATCTTGTCGATGCGCTCCATGCAGAAGCGGTAGTAGAGTAGGTGGCGGTAGTACAGGAAGTAGTAGGCCGGGAATATGAGCAACAGCACCAACAGAAACATCATTATGGCTATTGTCTTGTTGGTTTGCGACTGCTGCATCACCCGGCAGTAGTCGGCCAGTGTGTTGTCGGCCGACCGCTCCTTAAACAGTTGCGTGTAGACCTTGTTGTTGTATTCGTAGAGAGGCATGTCGTGCAGGGCCAAGGCCGCCACAGCCGTCTCATTGCGAATGTCGAGTATCACGCTGAAGTCCACGCGCACACTGTCGTGAAACCATTTGATTTCGGGCGGTGTCAGTGCTGTGTTACCCCGCTTGCGCAGGAGGATGCGGCTGGCAGGGTGTGAAGTGGCGTATTGCAGGTTGAGGTATTTCAGGCATGAGTCGGCAAACTGCACCGTCTTGCCGTATGTTCCGGCTATGTTGGAGAAGTAAGCACTGTCGGCGAAGCGTGCGGCGTTGGCGGCATAGTCCTTGGCAGTGGCTGTGTGCGACGCGTCGTTTGCCGTGTGTTCGCCCAATGTGTCTTTTGCGGTTTGTGCCAGCGACAGCATTGGCATGGCACACATGGCAAAGGCCAAAACGCACCTAACCGCCCCCATGGGCAGGCGGAAGAAGAAGCGGCTTCCGCTCCCCTTAGCCGATGTCGCGCCTATGGCGCACACATTGAACAGACGGCTCGTCTTGCGGTATTTCTCGATTATGCCTCGGCAGTTGAGCAGTCCGAAGCCGTGGCCCTTGTATATCTTGCGCTCAAACACAGCCTTCAGCTCCTCGTCGGTCATTCCACAGCCGTTGTCGCTCACCGATATTTCTACATATCCGTCGTGCTTCTCTGCGTCAATGGCCACCATTCCGCCCTGTGGGGTGAACTTGCGCGCGTTGTCGGCGAGCGTGTTTAGCATGAATAGCGTAAGTACCTTGTCGGCCTTCACCACAGCGTCGGTGCCGCCAACGACAAGCTTGACGCCTTTCATGCGGAAATTGGCCTCGCTCTTCGCCACCATCGCAAACAGCGGAGCCAACTGGAAAGTCTCGATGTGCAGACTAAGCTGTCCGGTGTTCATCTGTATCCACTCCGTCAGCACGTGGTTGCACTCGTCGATCTTGGCTGTAAGTTGCATTATGTATTGCCGTCTTTCCTGCCGAATCGTCTCGCTCTCGTCGCGCGAGGCAAGTTGTTCCACCTCGTGCCTCATGCGGTCGATTAGCGGCAGTATGCCACTGGCAAGCGACACTTTGGCTCTTCTGTCGACATTGCCACATTCGTAGGCTTGGCATTGCATCAAACCTTGGGCGCACTTGTCGTCAAGGTCGTCGCGCCTTTCGCGCATCTTGGCCTTGTGCCGCTCGTTTGTCTGTTGCCACTCGCGCAGTGGCGCAAGCAGCTTGTCGGTGTCCATCCGCTTCTGCCGCCTTTTGTTAAGTCGGCTAAACAGCCACAGAAAGAACACCAATAGGACTATGGCCAGCAGCACGACAGCCATGAGCGTGTTGAGCAGAGCCACGGTATGGCTTAGTGCGTCGGCGCGTGCTTCAAGCGATCGGTCTTGGCGTGTCTCCTCCTGCAAGTCGAGATATATGTTGCGGTTGTAGTCGCTTGCCATCTTGTCGTTCAAGGCCGAATAGGCCACACTCAGCTGTTCGCGTATGCTCGCCACAAGTTCTGGGGCTTGGGCGGTTCTCGCGTCAGCGAGAGCCTGTTCGAGGTGCATCAGGGCCGACTGGTGGTCGCCGATGGCCGTGTAGCACGACGCAAGCGTGCGCTCGGCTCCTGCTATCTGGTAGATGTCGCCATATTCTTTGAACAAGCAGAGTGCGTTTTCGGCCATCCATCCAGCCATCAAACTGTCGCTCACTCCCGGTGCGACAAATTGCAGCGAGGCCCTGTTGGCCGACAACAAGGCTTGCCCTTGCTTGTATATGAGCAGATGTTCGGCCATTGCCTCAAGCGCATTAGCCGCAAAAAATGTGTAGCCTTGCTCCTTTGCCATGAAGAGGCATTTCAGCAGCAGGGCAAACTCCTGCTGGTATATGTCGTCCTGTGAGCCTTGAGTGATTATGCCCCCGGCCCCCACATTATATATATAGTTGAGATACTGTGCCGTGTCGCTGCGCATCGCGTCGTTCGAGGCGATGCCCTCGATGGCTTTAGCCGACTGCCGCTCAAGTCCCACGTAGTAATAGTATGTGGAGTTTACGATGGCATATTCCGTTTCGGCGTATGCCAGTCGCCGTTTCTGCCGTTCGGGCAGTTTGTCGCGCTCTTCGCCAATGCGCCTCATGCATCTGTCGGCACGCTCGCGGTAGTCGTAGAAGTCCTTGTTGCGCGACATTCGTTGGCACAGGCGCATCTGTTGAACCTCGGCTATGAGCAGTTCGATGTAGTTGTCGGTGTGGGTTGTGACCTCGTCGAGCAGTTGGCGTGCTTCAGCGTAATCCATGCGCCCCATGCTCGCAAAGGCCATGTTGTTCAGAGCCTCAGCCTTTCCGCTGTTGTAGTTTGTTGCCAAGCGGTAAGCCCTGCGCGCATAAGTTTCGGTGGAGTCAAGGTTGCGGTAGTGGAAGGCATAAGAAATATCGTTCAGCCTGTCCACGTTTGGATTGCCTTCGTGTGAACAAGCTGATAAAAACAAAAGGCTTCCCGTGGAAAGTAGCCACAGAAAGCCTTTTGTGATTGTGCGTTTAAGCGCGTGCCTTAGCGATGTAGCCAAGAGCCTCGGCGCATTTGTCGGTTATTGCCTGCCAGTTGCCAGCGGCTATCACGTCCTTCGGGAACAGCTTCGAACCCATACCAACGCAGTATACGCCAGCCTTGATCCATGAAGCAAGGTTCTCCTCGTCGGGCGAAACGCCACCAGTGACCATCAGCTTCGACCAAGGAGCCGGAGCCATCATGCCCTTCACGAACTTCGGACCGAGCACGTCGCCGGGGAACACCTTGCAGAGGTCGCAGCCAGTCTCCTGGGCAGCGCCAACCTCCGATACGGTTCCGCAACCGGGAGTGTAGGGCACGAGGCGACGGTTGCACACCTTTGAGATTTCGGGGTTGAACAACGGGCCAACGATGAAGCAAGCGCCAAGCTGCAAGTAGAGCGCAGCTGTGGCGGGGTCAACGATTGAGCCTACGCCAAGTGCCATTTCGGGACACTCAACAGCGGCGAACTTAACCACCTCGGCGAACACCTCGTGGGCGAAGTCGCCACGGTTGGTGAACTCAAATGCGCGCACGCCACCGTCGTAGCAAGCCTTTACCACTTTCTTTGCAATCTCCGCATCCTTGTGGTAGAACACGGGCACCATTCCTGTCTGTCCCATCTTGGCGAGGACAGCTATCTTGTCAAACTTTGCCATTGTTTGTCTTCTTCTTGTTTTCTTGTTTGTTTTTGGGGTAGATTATCTCTGCACGCGTCCTGAAGCGTCGCCACCAGCCAGATTCTCAACCTCTTCGCGGCTAACCATGTTGAAGTCGCCGGGGATGGTGTGCTTCAGAGCCGATGCGGCAACTGCAAACTCAAGAGCCTTGCCCTGGTTGTCAGGATAGGTGAGCAGACCGTGTATCAGGCCACCGGCAAACGAGTCGCCACCGCCAACGCGGTCGATGATGGGCATGATGTCGTAGCGCTTGCTCTGGTAGAACTCCTTGCCATCATAGATGAGGGCCTTCCAGCCGTTGTGTGTGGCCGACATAGACTCGCGCAGTGTCGAAACGACATACTTGAAGCCGAATGTCTCCATCATGCCCTTGAATATTCCGTAGTATCCCTCAGCGTCGGTCTTGCCACCCTCAACGTCGGCTTCGGGCTTGAAGCCGAGGCAGAGCTGTGCGTCTTCCTCGTTGCCGATGCACACGTCCACATATTTCATAAGGGGCTTCATGATGCTTTGTGCCTTCTCTGATGTCCACAGCTTCTTGCGGAAGTTGAGGTCAACAGACACTGTAACGCCGTGGCGCTTTGCAGCCTCGCAGGCAAGGCGTGTCAGCTCGGCGGCCTTGTCGCTTATGGCCGGGGTGATGCCGCTCCAGTGGAACCAGTCGGCACCCTCCATAATCTTGTCGAAGTCGAAGTCTGTGGGGTCGGCCTCAGCGATGGAGCTGCCAGCACGGTCGTAAACCACCTTTGACGGACGCATTGAAGCACCTGTCTCAAGATAGTAGATGCCCACACGGTTGCCGCCGCGTGCGATGAAGTCAGTGTGTACGCCAAACTTGCGCAGCGAGTTTACGGCGCACTGGCCAATCTCGTGCTTGGGCAGCTTGGTCACGAAGTATGCGTCGTGTCCGTAGTTTGCGCAGCTTACAGCCACGTTAGCCTCACCGCCACCATAAACTACATCGAATGTGTCGCTTTGGACGAATCTTTTCTGTCCGGGAGAGGACAGACGGAGCATGATTTCTCCTAATGTTACTACTTTTGCCATTGTCTTTTTTACAATAAATATTGTTGTACTTAAATTTTGGTCATGTCACTGTTTACGAGCACAAAAATACCACTTATTTCTTAAACTGCGAAACATTTGTGCGAAAAAAGCGAACCTGTTTAGTTATCTTCCATTGTGCTTTTGCACAGTGTCGCTGATTTTTTCCGTGCTTTTGATGACTGCTTCGTGTGTGCATCTTGATGTTTGAAAGGGCTATTGCCTACATGTTTTAACTGTTAAAATACATCATATAAATTTACAAATACCTGCGCATGCTTGCGATTTTTGCCACTTTCGTTTGGTCGGCCTCAAAATATGCCCGTATTTGCCCTTCTACCGTAATTTACTGAATATGTGATTGTTGTGCCTATCATGCCGATTTCCGCATGGAAAATTAGGTTCTTTGCGTCTGCGCGATTACTTTTTAAAGTTGCGCAACGCCCTGTTTTTCAAGTGTATGCATATTGAATGGCTGCGAAAACAATGGAAGTTAGCAGGCGTAAACAGCCTATTTGCGATGCGTAACTATGCCATTTAGGATACGTAACTATGCCATTTACGATGCAAAAGTGGGCTACTTACACTTCTTGACGCTTGTGTTGGTTGAGAAAATCCGCCGTTTTGCTGCTAGAATGGGTGTGGATGAAGTGTTAAATTATTGCCAATTAGCATTACAAAGGCATCGCTTGCATGTGGCCGTGTGTCATGTTGGCATATATATTATTGTGCGTCTTGCCGGCATCTATGGTTGTTGTGTGTTGTGCGCTGAGTGTGCCGGAACGCTGTGTGTGTCGCGCACATAGCGATTGTGCGCGGCGTATGGTGTCGTGTTTTCTTGTCCTTTTGTTCGTTGTTTCGGCGAATATTCGTATTTTTGCGGTTGAAAAGCAAAAAGAGCGAGAAGCGAATGTCAACAGACAAGATAAGGATTAAGGATATAGCAAGACTGTCGGGTGTGTCGGTAGGCACGGTAGACCGAGTGCTGCACGACAGGCCAAACGTGTCGAAGGATGCGCGCGAAAAGGTGGAAAAAGCCCTCAAGGAGATGGACTACCGCCCAAACATGTATGCAAGCGCATTGGCCTACAACAAGAAATACCTTTTCTACTTCATCATCCCCAAGCATGAGTCGGAGGCTTATTGGGAGGAAATCGAGGAGGGAGCCATGGAGGCCAGTGAGCGCAGGCGCGACTTCCACGTCACGGTGAAGATGGCATACTACAACCGATTTGACCTTGAGACATTCAAGAAACTCACGGAAGAATGTTTGGCCGCCCAGCCCGACGGTGTGGTGATAGTGCCGTCGAAGCTCGATGTCACGCGCCTATTTACCGACGCTCTGCACGAGCACGCCATACCATTCGTCCTGCTCGACTCATACATGCCCGACCTAAAGCCCTTGGCATTCTATGGGCAAGACTCTTTTTGCAGCGGCTATTTTGCAGGGCGCATGCTTATGCTTGTGGCGTACAAGGAAACGGAGATAATGCTGATGAAGCAGATGAAGAACAACAACGTGGCGAGCAAGCAGCAGGAAAACCGCGAGACGGGGTTCCGCCACTATATGCACGACCACTTCCCCGACGTGAAGATTACTGAGGTGAACTTGCCGCTGGATGTTGACCGCTCAAAGTATGACGACATATTGGAAGACTTCTTCAAGGGCCATCCGCACGTTCACCATTGCATCACGCTCAACTCAAAGGCCCACCTCGTGGGCGAGTTCTTGTTGCGCAGCAACCGCCGCGACGTGCAGATAATGGGCTACGACATGGTGTGGAAAAACGCAGTGTGCCTGCGCGAGGGCGCAATATCGTTTCTCATCGCGCAGCACGCCTATCTGCAGGGTTATGCCTGTGTGGAGTGTCTGTTTGAGGCCATCGTGCTGAAAAAGAAGGTCACGCCGGTCAACTATATGCCAATAGAATTGCTGACACGGGAGAACATCGACTTCTACCGCCGCACGCAGATATAGCGACCCGTGGATGGCTTCAAGCAGGCCGCAGCGTGAAGATATGCTACGGCAATTCTTGAACAGCAGCACAGAACCAAATGAAACCAAGAATATTACGGATAATCATTAAAACAAATAACATCTGATTTATGGAACAGACATTTATAAAGATTGACCCCAAAGACTCTGTGGTGGTTTGTCTTCAGCCCAAGAAAAAGGGCGAGGTGATTGACATTGACGGAAAGACCATAACCGTCAACCAGGACACCCCAGCGGGACACAAGATATTGCTTGCCGACACTGCGGCTGGCACCGACATCATAAAGTATGGCTACCCAATTGGCCACGCCAAGGCAGACTTGAAGGCTGGCGACTGGGTTAACGAGAACAACCTGAAGACCAACTTGGCCGGAACGTTGAGCTATGAGTATAACCCTGTAGACGAGACACTTTCAATAAAAGACGAAAAGCGAACCTTTAAGGGTTATGTGCGCAAGAACGGCGATGTCGGCACACGCAACGAACTGTGGATTGTTCCCACCGTGGGATGCGTTAACGGCATTGCCGAGAAGCTTGCTGCCAAGATGCGCGCCGAGACTGGCGAAAAGGGAGTTGACTCCATCTACGCATGGCACCACAATTATGGTTGCTCGCAGCTTAGCGGCGACCATGAGAACACACGCAAGGTGTTGCGCGACATCGCACTGCACCCCAACGCAGGAGGCGTGCTTGTGCTTGGCCTTGGATGCGAGAACAACCAGCCCGACAAGTTTGCCGAGCTGCTGGGCGACTACGACAAGGAGCGCATCAAGTTTCTTGTCGTGCAGCAGGTCGAGGGCAACGAGATTGAGGTGGGCATGGACTTGCTGCGCCAACTGTATGCCAAGGTCAGTCAAGACGAACGCGTAGATGTGCCTGTCAGCAAGTTGCGCGTTGGCTTGAAGTGCGGCGGCAGCGACGGCTTCAGCGGCATCACCGCCAATCCGCTCGTTGGACGCTTCTCCGACTGGCTCGTGGCACAGGGCGGAACGACCATCCTCACCGAGGTTCCCGAGATGTTTGGAGCCGAGACGATATTGATGAACCGCTGCAAGACGGAGGCATTGTTCCAGCAGACGGTGAGCATGGTGAACAACTTCAAGGAGTATTTCCTTAGCCATGGCGAGCCTGTGGGCGAGAATCCTTCGCCGGGCAACAAGGCCGGAGGCATTTCAACACTCGAGGACAAGGCTCTCGGATGCACCCAAAAGTGTGGCCGCGCCCCGGTGAGTGGCGTGCTTGAATATGGCGACCGCTTGCAGTGCAACGGTCTCAACCTGCTTTCAGCGCCAGGCAACGACCTCGTGGCTTCAACGGCGTTGGCTTCGGCAGGATGCCACATCGTGCTCTTCACCACGGGTCGAGGCACGCCTTTCGGAACCTTCGTGCCTACGATGAAGATTGCCACCAACCCGACATTGGCAGCCAACAAGCCCAACTGGATTGACTTCAGCGCAGGACAGCTGATTGAAGGCAAGGACTGGGACGAGGTGGTGCCCATGTTCATCGATAAGATATTGGCCGTGGCAAGCGGCGAGAAGACACGCAACGAAGAAAACGACTATCGCGAGATTGCCATATTCAAGAATGGAGTGACGCTTTAATCGCAGTTCTGCATACGCTTAATGCCGAGGCCGTTAGGTCTCGGCATAAGTTTAGTGAAGGGTTGTATTATGGATAAAAGAAAAGGACTATTGGCATTAAGTCCGCTGCTGGTGTTCATCTGCCTGTATCTGGTCACATCGCTAATCGCCGGTGACTTCTATAAGGTGCCGATAACAGTGGCGTTCATGTTTGCATCGATATATGCCGTGGCTGTCAACGGCGGCTTACCACTGCGGCAGCGCATAGAGACATTCAGTCGAGGGGCAGGCTCTGCCAACATGATGCTGATGCTCTGGATATTTGTTTTGGCCGGGGCTTTCGCCAACAGTGCCAAGACGATGGGCAGCATCGAGGCCACAGTCAACCTTGCGGTGAGTCTTCTTCCTGGCAACATGTTGCTCGCCGGATTGTTCATCGCAGCATGTTTCATCTCCTTTTCCATAGGTACAAGCGTTGGCACGATAGTGGCCCTGACGCCGATTGCGGCTGGCGTGGCCCACGCCACGGGCGCAAGCGTGCCGCTGCTCACTGCGGTGGTCATGGGCGGATCGTTCTTTGGCGACAATCTGTCGTTCATATCCGACACCACCATTGTGGCCACATCAACGCAGGGATGCAGACTTAGCGACAAGTTTCGCGTCAATCTGTTCATCGTCGTGCCCGCCGCCGTGGTCATTCTCGCCATATATCTGTTCATGGGCAACAGCATGGACTTTGCCGCCAATGCGCAACCCGTGGCCTACCTGAAGGTGTTGCCCTATCTGGTGGTGCTCGTCACGGCTTGCTTGGGCATGAACGTGATGGCTGTGCTCACGCTTGGCATCGTGCTCACCGGGGCCATTGGATTGCTCGACGGGTCGTTCGACGTGTATGGGTGGTTTGGCTCCATGGGCGAAGGCATAATAAGCATGGGCGAACTTATCATAATAACACTTATGGCAGGCGGCCTTCTCGAACTGATAAAGGCGAATGGCGGCATCGACTTTGCCATCGAGCAACTCACGCGCCGCATAAAAGGCAAGCGTGGGGCGGAGCTTAGCATTGCCGGACTGGTGGCCGCAATCGACATGTGTACGGCCAACAACACAGTGGCCATAATCACCGTCGGCGGAATAGCCAAGAGGATAGGCGACCACTTTGGCGTTGACAACAAGAAGTGCGCGAGCATACTCGACACCATGTCGTGCTGCGTGCAGGGACTCATTCCCTATGGGGCGCAGATGCTCATGGCCGCAGGACTCGCATCAATCAATCCTGTGAGCATCATACCATATCTATACTATCCGATGGCCATAGGCATAGTCACCGTGCTGGCCATATTGCTGCGCTATCCGCGCCGCTTCTCTTGATGCGAGCGTGGCTAAAGGATATAGGAGACGTTGTTCACTTGTCCGCAGGCGATGGGCTATCTGAGGCTTAGTCGAGGCAGGACAAGGGTAATTCAAAAAGAAACGGTATTTAAAATACAGATGCGCCATATGCACATGGATGTCATACAAAGAAATTTCTTCCGGCTGCTGCGCAGTGGAACATTTGGCGACGGAGACCCGATAGAGCCTCTTTCGGCATGGAAGTGGCGGCGCATCTACCAACTGTCGCTCATGCACGGCGTGGCAGCTCTCGTGGGCGATGGCATAGAAGCGCATTCGGGCGACTTCTTCATGCAACTGCCGCGTGATCTGGCTGCCACATGGCGCAAGACAACAAGCGACATAGAGGCCGACAACACCAACCTGAACCAGCAAACGTCGGAATTGTTCGGAATTATGGGCAAAGAACAGCTTCGGCCTATACTGCTCAAGGGGCAGGGATTGGCTTCTCTCTATGCAAATCCGCTGCATCGCACCGGCGGCGACATCGACATATTTTTTCCATATGCGGCACAGGCGCGCAAAGCCAACGAGTGGGCCTTGGCAAACGGCAATGGGGTAGGGCGTACCGACGAGGGTTTGCTGCGGTATGGATGGAACGGTGCTGCCGTGGAGCATCATGGCGTGGCGCAAAAGCTGTCGAACCCTCTGCTCAACCGTCGTTTGCAGGGCATAATAAACAGCGAGGTGAGATGTTGCGACTCGGCCTATGCCATGGTCAACGGTTCAAGAGTGGAAGTTATTCCGCCCACACTCAATCTGCTGCTCATAATGATACGGATTGCCCACTATGTGATAAGCGAGGGCATCTGCCTAAAGCAGATTGTCGATCTTGGAGTCTTTCTCCGTACCATTGGCGACAAGGTTGACTATGTGAAGTTGCAAGGATGGCTGAAAAGCCTCGGCATGGAACAGATGGCCCAGCTTGAGGGGGCCTTGCTCGTGCAGCTGTTCAACTTTGACGAGGACGAGATGCAGTTTGTTGAGCACCGCCGCACCGAAGATTTGTCAAGGGTGAAGGACG
Organism: Lachnospiraceae bacterium; assembly: GCA_963659505.1. Lineage (GTDB taxonomy): Bacteria > Bacteroidota > Bacteroidia > Bacteroidales > Bacteroidaceae > Prevotella. Next base: position 27,151 of record CAVKUV010000009.1, on the reverse strand, counting down.
ACATCTTCAGCCTTACAGGCAGTCACTCGGCCGATTGGTACTTCACACAGGGCAAGAACATATTCGTACACAACACTAATTCAGGCGCCATGCTGTGGCACATACGCCATAGCGCACGCTATTTCAAGTACTACCCAAAGGAGACCGTCACCAATTTCATATCATCGTTCATCAACTCCATGTCGCACATTGAGGAGTAGCCTTTCTTATCCGCACCCTCTGTTTCGTTGAAAAAACAACGGTGTTGGTTGAAAAATATCTGCTTTTTCGGTCAATTTGGTTTATATTTGCATTGCAAGTGGGCAAAACAATCGACAAACCGTATGTGTTTATAGCCCTCTGCAATGCGTCGTCACCCATGTAGGTGCATATTGAGAAAACCATAGTGGAGTTTGGATTATGAATAAGAAACTGTTTTTTTTACCGTTGGCATGGCTGCCCTTCGTGGCGGCCAATGCCGACACCTATCCTTACCTCTCGTTTGAGACACAGGATGGGACCACTCGGTCTGTGAGTGTCGAGTCGCTCACGATGACATTTTCCGACGGGAAACTTCTGGCAAGCAACGGCACTGACAGCTACGAAATAGACGTGGCCAGTCTTAGCCGTATGTATTTCTCGGCAAGCAATCTCACTGCGATTTCCGACTTGAAGAGCAGTGACATCCATGGTCAAATGGATGTCTACACGCTGTCGGGCGTCAAGGTAGGCTCGTTTGACAATGACGCGGCACTGCGCAATGGTGTAGGTGCAGGGGTGTATATAGTGAAGAGCAATGGTAAAACCCTTAAAGTTGCATTACGATGAAAAAGACAATCTATCTGTTCGCGCTTGCTTGTGCGTCGGCGGTAGGCATGGACGCACAGACGCTCAACGTCGTTGTGGGTAACGTCACGTATGCTGTGCCGTCGTCGCAAGCAGGCGATATGCTATATAATAATGGTGAGACGCTCACAGTCATGGGCAAAACCCTCAACGTGGCCGACATAACAAAGATGTATGTTGACGACAGCGAGGTGGCCGACAACACCGTGAGTGTGGCCTACAGCGGGTCAAGTGCTACGGTGACGGTGGCCGGCAATGTAGCAAAGTATGTTGAGCCAACCGTGGCGAATGGCCATGTGGGCATAGTGCAAAGCTCTGACGTTAGCGACGACACTTGTGGCGAGATAACCTATTCGCTTAGCGGTTCTTCGGCCGATGGTGAATTTGCGCTTAGCGGTTCCTACAAGTCTTCAATATCGCTGAATGGCCTTAGCCTGACCAACCCGTCGGGTGCGGCAATCGACATACAGAACGGCAAGCGCATAGAGCTGAGCGTGAAGAAAGGCACAGAGAACACACTCGTGGACGCCGCCTCTGGCAGCCAAAAAGGATGCGTCGTGTGCAAGGGCCACTTGGAGCTGAAAGGCAAGGGCGTGCTCAATGTTTATGGCAACACGGCTCATGGAATATATGCGAAGGAGTATGTCGAAATGAAGAACTGCACAGTCAACGTGCTTTCGGCAGTCAAGGACGGCATCAACTGCAACCAATACTTCCTCTTGGAGAGCGGCGAACTTAATGTGTCGGGTGTGGCCGACGATGGTGTGCAGGTGTCTTACAAGGATGATACCGACCGTGAGGCTGAAGACACCGGCTCGTTGACAATATCAGGCGGAACGGTCAACATCTCTGTCACAGGCACGGCCACCAAGGGACTCAAGGCCGAGGGCAATCTGACTGTGTCTGACGGTACGATAACCATCAACACGTCAGGGGGTGGCAAATGGGACTCCGACGATGCCAAGACCAAGGCTGCAAGCTGCATCAGTGCCGACGGTGCCATACAGATTGACGGAGGAACGTTCGCGCTGACAAGTTCGGGCTCTGGCGGCAAAGGTATAAATGGCGACAGCACACTGGTCATAAATGGCGGCGCGATAACAATCAGCACCACAGGTGGAATGTATGCTTATGTGAATGGCACGGAGTATTCCAACTACACAGGCAGCACTGACCGCCTCACAAGCGACCAAAAGTCGTCGCCCAAGGGCATGAAGATTGACGGTGACGTGACCATCAATGGGGGCACAATAAACGTGACCACTACGGGCAACGGCGCCGAGGGCATTGAGAGCAAGGCCGTGCTTACCATCAATGATGGCACCATAGTTATCAATGCTTACGACGACGCTATCAACTCGTCGAGCCATATGTACATCAATGGCGGCGACATCACTGTGGTGGCATCCAACAACGACGGACTTGACTCCAATGGGAACATGTACATACGTGGCGGAGTGATAAAGGCTTTCGGCACGACATCGCCTGAGTGTGGCATTGATGCCAACGAAGAGGATGGCTACACGGTGATATTCACTGGCGGAACATTGCTCGCCGTTGGTGGCGGCAATTCCGTTCCAAGCACGTCGGAGTCTACCCAGCCTTATGTAAGCGGCAACCTTTCAGTGAGTGCCGGAAATGAAATATCACTGAAGAGTGGCGACACTGTGCTTGCCACATTCACTGTCCCGAGCACATTCTCGTCGTCGAGCCAGGGCGGAAATCCCGGTGGTGGCTTTGGCGCTCCTGGCGGCAATGGCGGCGGCCCCGGAGGAAACGGTGGCGGTCCTGGCGGAAATACTGGTAGCGGCAGTTCTGTGCTGATTACCTGCGCCGGACTCACATCGGGCAGCAGCTACACAATGTCCAACGGCTCGTCAACATCTACAGTGACGGCGGTGCTCAAGGGCAACAGTGGCGGCGGTGGCCGTCCTTGGTGACGCTTTCAAAGAAATAAGTTAGTGATAGGTATGTCCACGCAAGTCCGTTGGCGCGCTTTTTAAGCATCTGCGCCAATTGGACTTGCGTTTTCCTTTTGTAGACTTCTGTTTGGCTATACCCACATTTGCAATGGGTTCTATAAATTACCGCCGCGACAAACAACAATTGTTGTGACAACGAATAATAAAATGACAATGAAAACCGTTATAAGGAATAAAACGAAACGTTGTAGTCGGATGATTAACGGGCAAAAGCGAGGCGAGTTGTTCTTCTATTTGGTGCTGTGGGCAATCATGTTTGCTGCGCCTGTTCTTTCTCTGTATGTCGAGTCACTCACGTCGATTTCAAGTTCTCAGACAGCTGACAGTGTGGAATACGACTGGCAAACGGTGTGGAACGCTTGGGCTTTGCTCGCAATGTTTTGTGTGGTTTTCTTCATCCACAATTTCCTGCTGGCCCCTTTGCTCGTTTACCGAAACCGCCGCAGGCTCTATTGGACACTGGTTTCCATCCTCGCAGTGGCGTTTGTCGCGTATCAGACGCTATGCCGCCCACACCCGCCAACGCCTCCCACCATGCGCAACAACGCGAAAATGGAAGAGCGGCATGAAACAAGGCCAAATGGACGACCTCCAATGCCACTGCTTGACGGGGGCAATCGCCATGAAGGCAAACCCGACGGCGACGTTCATGCCTTTGACGGTAAAGAAGATGCGCCTCCAGCCAGGCCTAAAGGCGACAGCAGTGAAAGACAACGGCATGAGCCACCACGCATATTCGGTGGGCAAGACACGGTGGCCTTCATAATAATGGGTTTGCTCATAGCACTAAACGTTGGGGTCAAGTACTATTTCAAGTCGCTTGACGACCGCAAGCGCATAAAAGACTTGGAGCGCGAGAACCTAAACCGCCAGCTGGAGTATCTGAAATACCAGATAAATCCGCACTTCTTCATGAACACGCTCAACAACATCCATGCACTTGTGCTCATTAACCCAGAGCAGGCCAACAGGATGATTGAAACATTGTCGAGACTGATGCGCTATGTCCTGTATGAGGGCAACCGCAGCATGGCGTCGTTGCAAAAGGAAATCGCATTCTTGGAAAACTATATCGAGCTGATGCGTGTTAGATATACGGAGAAAGTCGTTGTCGATGTTGACTTCCCTGACACGGTGCCAGATGTGTCGGTGCCAATGTTGCTCTTTGCCACTTTCCTTGAAAACGCATTCAAGCATGGCGTGAGTTACAAGCGTGAGTCTTTTGTGCGTGTGTGTATTACGGTGACTGATGGCAACGTGTGTTTTGTTTGCCGCAACAGCCGCTTGCCAAAGGCTACCGACACACATGGAGGCGTGGGCATAGCCAATGCCATAAAACGGCTAAAACTGATATACGGCAATGACTACACCCTTGACATAGCAGCTTCTGACACAGAATATTGCGTCACGCTGCACTTACCCGTAGGGAGGAGCTATATGTGATATAACATTGTCATATCTCTATATTGGGCTTCTTTGATATTCACATAAAAAACGACATGACAGACACTCAAAAAATAAGATGTATGGCCGTTGATGACGAGCCTCTTGCTTTGCAGCAGTTGGCCTATTATATAGGCAAAGTACCATTCTTCGAACTTGCTGCTTGCTGCCAAAGTGCCATGGACGCGATGCAACAGTTGGATGTGGATTCCGTAGATGTGCTTTTTGTAGATATAAACATGCCTGACCTCAACGGGCTTGATTTCGTGCGCTCGCTCGACAATGCACCGATGGTGGTGTTCACCACGGCCTACCAGGAATATGCTGTCGAGGGCTATCGCGTCAATGCAATAGATTATCTGCTCAAGCCATTTGGCATGGCCGACATATTGCGTGTGGCAGAGAAGGTGAAACGGCAGTACACCCTTGAGCATTCAGTCTGCCTTTCACCAATCGACGAGTATGACGCCATGTTTCTACGCGCCGAATATAAAGTCGTGCGCATACTTGTGCAAGACATCGTCTGCGTTGAGGGTTATGGCGAATACCTTCGCATAACCCTCAATGGTAGGGATAAACCTTTGGTGGTTTACCTGAGCATGAAGAAAATGGAGGAAAGGCTCGCCGACCGCAATTTTATGCGCATACACAAGTCGTATATCATAAATCTTCGCCACATAGCCGAAATAAACAAAAACCGCGTTGTGCTTGACACCGATGCCGATATTCCAATTGGCGACAGCTATCGCGACAAGTTGCAAAACTATGTGTCCATGAAATTCTTGGGGAAATGAAGTCGTCTAAACTTTTATGAATTTCAAGATTTGCCTTTATTTTTGAGACAATCAATAAAATAGAGTAGGGGATTATGCTATTTTGCAACACATAAAAAATGAAGAAGAGAAGCCAACTCCAAACGTATGAAAATTTGGCTTCTCTTCTTCATTAAATATATGTCATGCGTGTGTCTTGGCTTTTGTCAATAGCTGCGAGCGATTATCACACGGCATTTTGCAGGTTTTCCACTCACCATGTCTACACCAGGAGTCTGCTCGTATGCAAATGGCACGCAGCGGATGGTTGCTTGCGTCTCTTCCTTTATCTTCGCTTCAGTTTCCGCTGTGCCATCCCAATGGCAGAGGAAGAAGCCGCCGTCCTTGATGCGCTCCTTGAACTCATCGTAGTTATCACACTCGTACACACGCTCATCGCGATATTTGCGCGCTTTTTCAAATATGTTTTGCTGTATGTCTTCGAGAAGTTTCTCAATGTGTTCTACAATGCCATCCAATGGCAGCGTTTCCTTTTCGAGGGTGTCACGGCGCATAATCTCAATGGTGCCGTTTTCAAGGTCACGTCCGCCCATGGCCAAACGCACAGGCACGCCTTTCAACTCATAGTCGGCAAACTTGAAGCCAGGCCGTTTGTTGTCGGCATCGTCATATTTGACGCTTATTCCTGCCTTGCGCAGTTCGTCGATAATTGGTTGCAGCTTTGCACTGATGGCCTGCAACTGCTCTGCGCCTTTGCTTATGGGGATTATCACAACCTGTATGGGGGCTATACGCGGAGGAAGCACCAATCCATTGTCATCAGAGTGGGTCATTATGAGAGCACCTATCAGTCGGGTGGAAACGCCCCATGATGTTGCCCACACATATTCAGGCTTGTTGTCCTTGTTGAGATATGTCACGTCAAACGCCTTGGCGAAATTCTGGCCGAGGAAGTGGCTTGTTCCGCTTTGCAGAGCTTTGCCGTCTTGCATCATAGCCTCGATGGTGTAGGTATCGAGCGCTCCAGCAAAGCGTTCTGTCTCACTCTTCACACCTTGCAACACAGGAACAGCCATCCACTTTTCGGCGAAGTCGGCATACACGTGCAGCATCTTTTGTGCCTCGGCTTCAGCCTCCTCACGTGTGGCATGTGCCGTGTGGCCTTCTTGCCAAAGAAACTCGCTTGTGCGGAGGAATGGGCGAGTGCGCATTTCCCAACGCATGACATTGCACCACTGGTTGCACATCAATGGCAGATCGCGCCACGAATGTATCCAGTTGCGGTATGTATTCCATATTATTGTCTCGGATGTGGGTCTGATGATAAGCTCTTCGTCTAGTTTTGCAGCTGGATCTACCTCAACACCGCTCTTGTCGTCCTTTGCCCGCAAACGATAGTGGGTCACTACAGCGCATTCTTTGGCGAAGCCCTCTACGTGCTCGGCCTCACGCGACAGGAACGATTTTGGTATAAGTAGTGGGAAATAGGCATTTTGCACCCCTGTCTCCTTGAACATCATGTCCAGTTGGCGTTGCATTTTCTCCCAGATGGCATAGCCATAGGGCTTGATTACCATGCAACCTCTGACAGCCGACTGCTCTGCTAGATCGGCCTTTACAACGAGGTCGTTGTACCATTGACTATAGTTGTCAGCCCTCTTTGTTAACTCTTTTAATTCTTTAGCCATTTTGTATTGTTCTTTCCGATAATTGATTGCAAAATTAATAAAAAAACTTTGAATGGTATGGCAAGAATAAATAAAAGGGCTATCTTTGCAACGTAATAGAATTTAGTTTAACAATTAATAAATCAAAGATGAAGAATTTTAAAGTTTTAGCAGTGATCCTTTGCTTTGGCATTGTATTGTCGGCTTGTAACAACACACAAAAAGGCGCAGCCATTGGTACTGGTGGCGGAGCCTTGGTCGGCGCGTTGATCGGTAAGCTGGCTGGCAACACCGCTGTGGGCGCAGCTCTCGGTGCCGCTGTGGGCGCAGGAACTGGTGCCATCATCGGAAAGCACATGGACAAGGTGAAGGCACAGGCCGCAGCCGTTGACAATGCGCAAGTTCAGGAAGTGACAGATGCCAACGGACTTCAGGCTGTCAAGGTTACATTCGACTCTGGCATTCTGTTTGCCACTGGCGGTTCTACGCTCAACTCTTCGGCCAAGAACTCACTGACCAAGTTCGCCTCAGTGTTGAAGAACAATACCGACTGTGACATCGCCATCTATGGCCATACCGACAACCAAGGATGGAAGAACTCTACCGCCGAGCAGAGCGAGCAGAAGAACCTTACACTCTCTGAACAGCGCGCAAAGGCCGTTTCAAGCTATCTCACAAGCCTTGGTGTAAGCACAAGCCAACTCAAGACCGTTGAGGGCCAGGGACAGACCAACCCCGTTGCCGACAACTCAACAGCCGCAGGCCAGCAGCAGAACCGTCGCGTTGAGGTTTATATGTATGCAAGCCAGGCCATGATACAGAAGGCTGAAAGCGGTACGCTCCAATAATGGGCGAACGGTTTATTCCTGCGATTTAATTCGAAACATTCACAAACAATTCTTAAGATGTTTGCTCTTAAGAAGATACGTACTATTATCAAATGGATGGTGGCTGCCTTTTTTGGCTCCACCATCCTTTCTGTTGTAGTCTTGCGCTTCGTTCCTGTATATTTCACTCCACTCATGTTCATCCGTTTGGCCGAACAAATGGGTAAAGGAGAAGAACTTAAGCTACACCACAAATGGGTCTCGTTGAAAGAAATATCGCCAGAACTGCCAGTTGCGGTGATGGCGAGCGAAGACCAGCGTTTTCTTGACCACCATGGCTTCGACTACAAGGCTATTGAGCACGCTGCAAAGAACAATATGAAGCATGGAAAAAGGAAAATGGGCGCAAGCACAATATCACAGCAAACCGCTAAAAACGTATTCCTCTGGCCAGGGCGCACGTGGTTGCGCAAGGGACTTGAAGCATACTTCACCTCGCTGATTGAACTTATGTGGAGCAAACAACGGATAATGGAAGTATATCTCAACTCGATAGAGATGGGCGATGGAATATATGGAGCAGAGGCTGTGGCAAAAAGACATTTCAAGTGTCGTGCCGCAAATCTTACAAAGGTACAATGTGCCCAAATTGCCGCAACGCTCCCAAATCCACTCAAGTTTAATTCGGCAAGTCCAAGTAGTTATGTTATGACTCGCCGCGACCGCATATTGCACGAAATGAAGAACGTTGGGCCTTTTCCTTCAGAGGGCGAAGACCGTGTTGATTAGGAAATTCTTAGTCAACAGAAGACAATTGCAAGAGAATGAGAATTATAAGCCAGACTTATAATTCTTTTCTTTATGTTTACTTATTTATCATAATGCCCGTTATGTGGAATATATTAAATTTACGGAGAGGCTTTTTGTCATGTATTTATTTTGCCGATAGCTACACTTGCATTAACTTTGCAGAAAGGTGGTGTGATGTCAGGCACAAAGTGCCAATCTCCCAACCGCCACTAACCTGAAAAAATGCAAACAAACAAACGGATTTTCGCAAAAATGAAAACGAACAAACGGATTTTGCAAAATACTAATCAACAAAAACAATAAGGAAGAATGAAGACAAGACTCATTGCAGTGATGGCCATGGCCATGCTCTGCACCACCTCGTTCGGCAAGAAGAAGGCTCAGCAGCTTTTCCCCGACGGAACGCCTATACCTGAATGGTTTAACGACACCACTAAGGTGGGCATGGAAAAACTTGGAAAGCGGTATGTCATAACCGACTACGGAGTGAAGAATGACTCTTCCACCGTACAGACCAGCGCGATACAGGCTGTGATTGACCGTGTGGCATCCGACGGTGGCGGCGTGGTGGTTGTGCCGAAGGGAACGTTTCTCAGCGGATCGCTCTTTTTCAAGCAGGGAGTCAACCTGCTCGTTGACGAGGGTGGCGTGCTGAAGGGCAGCGACCGCATACGCGACTTCAAGATAATAAAGACACGCATGGAGGGACAGACGCTGCAATACTTCGCAGCTCTTGTCAACGCTGATGGCACCGATGGCTTCACCATAGCCGGCAAAGGCACGATAAACGGCAACGGACACAACTACTGGGAAGAGTTTTGGATACGCCGCCAGTACAACCGTCAGTGTACCAACCTTGAGGCCATGCGCCCACGTCTGGTGTACATATCAAACTCAAAGAACGTCACCGTGCAGGATGTACACCTAATAAACAGCCCATTTTGGACAAACCACCTCTATCGCTGCGAATATGTGCGCTATCTGGGTTGCCACATCTACGCCCCCACAAGCGGACTGAAGGCGCCCAGCAGCGATGCCATCGACATTGACGTGTGCAGCAATGTGCTCGTAAACCGCTGCTACATGAGTGTCAACGACGATGCCGTGGTGCTGAAGGGCGGCAAGGGAACCTGGGCTGACAAAGACCCAAACAATGGAGCCAACACCAACATCATCGTGGAAGACTGCAACTACGGCAAGGTACACAGTTGCCTCACACTCGGAAGCGAGTCGATACACGACCGCAACGTGGTGTTCCGCAACAACACAATGACTGGAGCCAACCGCGTGCTTTGGCTGAAGATGCGCCCCGACACACCGCAGCACTACGAGTATGTGAGTATGGAGAACGTTACGGGCGACTGCACAAGCTTTCTCGTGGTACGCCCATGGACACAATTCTTCAAGCCCGAGAAGCGCGACGACATGCCTCTGTCGCAGTGCAACAATATCTCGTTCAAGAACGTGAAGGCCGACTGCAAGAATTTCTTCGACGTTGGCAAGTCGGACAAGTATCGCCTCACCGACTTCTCGTTCGAGAACTGCGACATAAAGGATGAGAAAAAGGCATTCAACACTTCGCTCATAGAGAATTGCACAGCCAAAAACCTCGTGATAAACGGAGTGAAGGCAAAATGACATAAGGGAGATACCCTACCCCAATAATACAGGCCTCCCCATGGTATTGCGGTTTGCAGAAGCCGCAATGTCGTGGGGAGTTTTTTTTGTGGACTGTGGTGCATAAGTAATGTTCAAAAATAACTTGAGCAAGTTTGTGGAATGTGTCCATATGTGCTTGTGGGATTACTAAGCTCCGCACCAATTCAAAATAAAGTTTGTTGATTACGTGGATTTTAGCTAATTTTGCCGACCAAAAACATTACATAAAACGAAACGAACACACCGATGGACAATGCAAACGCAATGATAGGCAGGGCATGGGCACGCACGAGACAATTCTTTGGACGGCCGTTCTTCAGCGACCCACGCACTCTGCTGTGGCTTTGGCTGCTTTTGGGCTTGATATCTTCACTGATGAAGTTTCACAAGTGCAACAACTTTCTGATATTCAAATATGTGTTTTGGCACACTGTGGAACAGACATCGCTCTATGCCCCATCCCCCAGCGAGTATGGCGACATGAACCACTATGGACCTTTCTTCAGCCTGATTATAGCCCCGTTTGCCGTGCTGCCCCACCCTTTGGGACTCATCTTTTGGCATGTGCTCATGGCGTTGGCCCTGTTTGTGGCCATACGCAAGCTGCCCATGAAGCAAGGCAAGCAGATATTCATCTATTGGTTTTGTGCCCACGAACTGCTCACGGCCCTGTTCATGAGCCAGTTCAACATAATCATAGCAGCCATCATCGTGGCGTCGTTCTACTGCATGGAAAAGGAGAAGGACATCACTGCGGCTTGCCTAATAATGATAGGCACGTTTGTCAAGCTGTATGGCATTGTGGGCTTGGCGTTCTTCTTCTTCTCGCGCCACAAGGTCAAGTTTGTGGCAGCGCTGGTTGGTTGGGCTTTGTTGTTCTTTGTGCTTCCGATGCTGATAAGCAGTCCCGAATATGTCATTGGCCAATACAAGGAATGGTATCTCAGCTTGGCCGACAAGAACATGGACAACATGTTCAGCTGCGGCACAAACCAATCGCTATTAGGTCTGGTCAGGAAAATTTCGCACGTGGCCACCTACTCCGACCTTTGGCTTATCGTCCCAGGCATTCTTGCCTTCTGCTATCCCTATCTGCGCCTGAAGCAATATGGCAACATAGCCTTCCGCTACGCCTTCCTCGCCTCCACCCTCATGTTCGTGGTGCTTTTCAGCACAGGCAGCGAGTCGAGCACCTACATCATCGCCCTTTTGGGCGTTGCCATCTGGTATGTCACCGCCCCGTGGAAGCGCACCCGTTGGGACATTGCCCTCATGGTCTTCGCCTTCATTCTCACGAGCATGTCGCCAAGCGACCTTTTCCCGGCCTATATCCGCAAGCATTATGTGCAGCCATACGCCCTGAAGGCACTGCCCTGCGTGCTTGTGTGGCTAAAGCTTGTGTATGAAATGGCCACGAAAGACTATGCCGACAAGAGGCAAGCGCAATGATGTAGAGTGCCGCTCCCCTACTCTATCTTGCCTATCTCCATGGCCACTGCGGCCACTGCCCTGCGCCAATCGGTGTCGAGTGAAAAGCGTGTGAGGCAGTCGGCCTTTTCATAGTAGCCAAGGGTCAACTCGGTGTCTTTGTCGTTGAAAAGAGGGTTCGACACGCTTGCATCCATAAACAGCTTTATAACCTTCACCTGTCGCACCTTTGGCATCGTGGCCATCTCCGCGACTTTTTGCAGATAGAAGCCAATGAAGTTGTTCAGCGCATAAGCCTGCTTGTCGAGAAAAGCCGTTGTGGAGTCGGGCATTTGCTCGCGCATCTTTATCAGCATGTAGTCCAGCGCATCCACCTTAAACTGTCCTATCTGCTTTGCCACGTTGTTTGTGGCAGTCTGTGCCGCCGTTTGTGCGTTGCTCCTTATCTCATTGTAGACAGCCTGCGCCTTGGCATTGCCGCCCAAGGTTGCGGTCAGAAGCAGCGATAATACGAGTCGTTTCATTGTTATGCGTTTTTGGTCAACACAAGCGAATGGTCGATGCACGAAGGCCACTCCTCGCGGTAGTGCGTCACCATTATCATCGTTTTGTTGGGTCGTTGGCAGAACGTCTCGATGATGTCCTTCACCAGTCGTCGGTTCATGTTGTCGAGTCCGTGCAGCGGCTCGTCGAGTATCAGCAGTTCGGGGTCTTTCACAAAAGCCCTTGCCAACAAGGCCAGCCTTTGCTCGCCGCTCGACAGCTTCAGGAACGGGCGTTCCTCCATGCCCCCCAGTCCAAACATGTCCATCCACCACTTGCACATGTCATACTCCTCGGCGGTAGGCTTGGCATACAGTCCCATGGTGTCTTTCAGTCCGCTTGCCACCACGCGTATCGTGGGCAAGTTCTTTTGGTAGGCCCGGTGCATCTCGGGCGACACGTAGCCGATGTGCTTCTTTATCTGCCAAATGGTTTCGCCCGACCCTCGTTTGTTGCCAAACAAGGCTATGTCGCAAGCATACGACTGTGGGTTGTCGGCACACACAAGCGACAGCAGCGTGCTCTTTCCCGCTCCGTTTTGTCCGCTCAGCGCCCACCTCTCACCGTTGGCCACCGTCCAGTCAAGGTCTTTCAGTATGGTGCGCTTGCCATAGCGTATCGACACCTTCGACAACTTCACCACCTCGGCGGCCCTGTAGTCGTTGGTGCGGTGTGGCAGATTGATTATGGCCTGCCGCTTCTCCTCCGCCAGCACGTGTGGCGGTATTGTTTGTCTCGCCGCCTCATATTCCGTTTTGGTCACCTTTGGGCAGACGCGCTTGTCCCTCACCTCCACCACATGGGTGATAAAGTCGGGAATGTCGTCGCTCTTCGACAGCACGAGCACTATCTGCAACTTGCCCGTGGCCGCCAGCGACTTGAGCAGCTGCCTGAGCTGCGCGCGCGTCTCCTCGTCGAGACCTATGAAGGGGTTGTCCATCACCAGCACGCGCGGGTCGGCCATCAGAGCCTTGGCCATTTGGAATTTGCGAAGCTCACCGCTCGAAAGCAGTATTATATATTTGTCGAGCAGACTGTCAAGACTGAACATGCCGTAGATGCTGTCGCGCATGGCTCTGCGTTCAGCCGTGTCGTCGCCATTGGCGGCATACGCCTTGTCGAGCAATTCGCCCACGAGCGGCGTCTCCTTGTCAATCTCCTGCTGGTTCCACCGCTGCTGCAGAAAGTAAGCGCCGTCGCTTGCCCCATACGAGTCTCTGAAGGCTATAAACCTGATGTTGTCTGAAGCCATTGGCTTCGCGTCCTGTCCGAAGTCATACTTCAGCGTGCCGCCAGCCAGTGGGTGACTGCCCAGCACCATGTCGGTAAGCAGCGACTTGCCCCCACCGTTCAGTCCCACTATGGCCATCTGTTCGCCTTCGGCCAGTTCAAAATCGACGGGCGCGTCCAGCCGCCACTCGTCCAGTCGGGCCACGCCGCCCTCTATGCTTATCGTTGTCCGCATACTCTATCCTTGTTTTTGTTTACGAAATCTTTCCATCCACGGTAGTGGCTGTCAGCCACGGGGCGGTTCATCTGCAAGTAGTGGCAGTAGGCCGCACCGAGGGCGTCGGTGGCATCCATGAAGTCGCCCATGTCGCTGTCTTTTATCTTCAATATGCGCTGGAGCATGGCCGCCACCTGCTCCTTCGAGGCTTGCCCGTTACCCGTTATGGCCATCTTTATCTTCATCGGCGCATACTCGTGTATGGTCACTCCGTGGTGTATGGCGGCGGCTATCGCCGTGCCTTGTGCGCGCCCCAGCTTCAGCATCGACTGCACGTTCTTGCCGAAGAACGGAGCCTCGATGGCCATCTCGTCGGGCAGGAAGGCGTCGATGATGCCCGTGACGCGCTCAAAGATATGGCCGAGCTTCATGTATGCGTCAGGAAAACGGCGCAAGTCTATCACGCCCATGGTCATCATCTGCGCCTTGCCATCGTCCACCCTTATCAGTCCGTAGCCCATTATGTTGGTTCCGGGGTCAATGCCAAGTATTATCTTCTCCATATCATTCTGGTGCCAACTCCCGGCAACGAAGCATTGCCGTGTCGAAGCCGTGTTCTTGTATCCACCTGTTCTCCTTGATAAGATTGCGTTTTGCCTCTTCTCTGTTTTCGCCAAAGGCACTGCCAAGAATTTGGCAATTCTCCACATCATTCCCTTCAGGGTCTTGAGTAAAGCCTTCTGTGGTATAAAATAAATATTCTGCCATGGTAAAAGCTAAATAAATCCCTCTACTAATCTTCCCTTGCACATCAATTCGTACTGCTGCAAGATGCTCTCGTAGCAACGGAATTCTATGCGCTTTCTCATGTCCTTGAAAACAGTTCTTTCCATTACTTTCTCATACTGTCCCTTACGGCTTTTTGGTGCAACAATGAAGAAACGACTGTAGAAATCCTGCAAGTCGCAGAATTTAACAACAGAATTCTGTATGTCTGTGGTATGTTCCACCTCAAAGAAACTGTCTGGCATTTTACGGTCGTTAAACCAAACCACATCGACAGTGCTTGCCCTGTCCGTCAAGTTTTTGTACGAGAATTCAGGCATTTCAACTGTAGAACACAACTCTTTCAATGGCTTTTCCAAAAACTTTCTGTTTTTATCTTGTGCAGGAACATAGGTTGTGTAATGTTTCATGTTGCCAATGTCAACAATAAGCCCTTGATAATATCCATGTGTGAAAACCTCTATGCTCTTTTCCTCTTTCGGTTGAATGTCGAATTTAAGCATTACTTCATCGCGACATTCTTCCAACGCCCAAAGACCAGGGTGAATTTTGAATATGTCTTTGGACTGCTGCACTATTCGCCTGATGGATTCATTTGGGGTTTTTGTTGCCCATGAACTTGTGTCAACGAGGTAGTACAAATTACCAAGGGTGGCATACCCACCATTCTCACGCAAAGTCTCAATTACCTGTTGCGTCTGTGTTATTCTCTTGTGTGTAGTGACCATCTTTTTGAGAAGTTCTTCGTCGTTTGGTTTACTTCACCTCTCCCCCTTGAAATACACAGGTGAGTTTGGCGCGCCGCCCTTCTTTAGGTCGCCCGTTTCGGTGAAGTGGCGAAGGCACTTCAGAGCGGAGGATTGTCGCAGCCCGAAATGCTGCTCAAGGTCGCGGCGCGTGATGCAGTTGTTTTCGGCAATGAACTCATTGATTTTGTCCAACAGCTCGTCGTCGGTATATTGGCGCGACTTCGACGAGAACGTGGCGCGCTCAAACCTTGCGCTGCCTTTCACCCTTGCAAGCAGTTTGGCATCGGGACGGAACTTGATGTTGCGCACGCTGATGTAGTCGCCGCGCACCTTGTCGATGGCCTTGTCGTCGGGCATGTCGAGATCCACGGCAAGCGAGAAGTAGCCTATGCCGGGAATGTGGAAACGGTTGCCCTGCGCCAGCTCGTCGGCCATGCTGTCGCGCAGTGTGGCGAGTGCGGTCTGCACTGCGCCCTCGGTCAGTGCGCTTATGCTCTGCATGTGTCGCTCCAACTGGTGGTCGGTCTTGGGGGCGTTTTCGAATATGCGCACGAAAGTCTGTTCCTTGCCAGAGCCTTTCGAGTTCTTTATCGACTGTATTTCGTATTTGATGCTCATGTCGTTGTTGTGAAAGTTAGAGAAGTCACCTATACTTTTCAGATGAAGATTTATTCTTTTATCTGACTTCAAAGGTAGCAAATAACGCCCAAACGGGGAAACTTTTGGGCGAGTAATACAACGAAAAAGCATTTTGCGTAATGTTAGTGGCAATATGCCAATTTTGAGGAGTTCCGTTAAATGCGTTGATAATGCCCTTGCCTTCTTGGCCTCGAAGAGGCCGTATCTCAGTAACCCCTTGTGAAGCGTAGCGGAACATGGGGCTGTATGTGGATGGACGAAACATCGGCTTCGAAGATGCCGCACTTAAAGGGAAATGGTATTCACACGTGGCGTATGCCCATCTCCGACTGTGCGGCATCTTCGAAGCCGATATATGGCACAGAGGTTATTGTCCCCACGTTTCGCTACGCTTCACGTGGGGTTACTGAGATTCAGCCTCTTCGAGGCTATGTCAAGCACCATACCTCATATGAGTAGACATTGTCCACACATTTATAGTCAAACAGAAATAGAATGAGAAAACAAATCCTTTAGCCATCGGGCATAAAAGCATAAATTTTTCTCAAACCAATTCTGGTTGACTATAACGGAAGAACCCAAATTAGCCCCGAGGATGGCGCGGCAGCTGCCACGCCATCCTCGGGGCTAATTCTCTTTACAAAGAAGCCTGTGCGGTGGTCTTATTCCGACTTGAACAAGTCCTTAATTCCGCCAATGCTGCCCATGAGGTTGGTGGCCTCATAGGGCAGGTAAACCGTCTTCGTCTTGTCGCCAGAGGCAACATCCTGCAACATCTGTATGTACTTCTGCGCCAACAGATAGTTGGCCGGGTTGGTGCTCTTGCCCACGGCCTCGGTAATCTTGGCTATGGCTATGGCCTCGGCTTCAGCCTTGCGGATGCGCGCCTGCGCCTCGCCCTCGGCCTTGAGTATGGCCTGCTGCTTTTCAGCCTCGGCGCGGTTGATTGTAGCCGCCTTCTCGCCCTCCGACTGCAATATGTCGGAAGCCTTCTTACCCTCGCTGGTCAATATCGTGGCACGCTTGTTGCGCTCGGCCTGCATCTGCTTTTCCATTGCCGCGAGCACGCTCTTGGGCGGCATGATGTCTTGCAGCTCAACTCGGTTCACCTTTATGCCCCACTTGTTGGTGGCGTCGTCGAGCACGGCGCGCAGCTTGGTGTTGATGGTGTCGCGGCTCGTGAGCGTCTCGTCAAGCTCCAGTTCGCCTATGATGTTGCGCAGCGTAGTCTGCGTGAGCTTCTCGATGGCGTTGGGCAGGTTGTTTATCTCATACACCGCCTTAAACGGGTCAACTATCTGGAAATAGAGCAAGGCGTTGATTTCCGTCTGCACATTGTCCTTGGTTATCACGTTCTGCTTGTCGAAGTCGTACACCTGCTCGCGCAAGTCGATGGCGTTGGTGTACTGGTAGCGGCCACGGTTGAGCACCACCATCTCCTTTGCCCTGTCGATGAACGGCACTATCAGGTTGATGCCGGGCTGGAGCGTGGCGTGGTAGCGGCCAAGCCTCTCGATTATTTTCGTCTCTGACTGCGGGATGATTACCAGTGCCATCTTTGCGAACACAAGGACGCACACCAAACAAATTACCAATACGTAAATCATAGGTCGGATTGTTTTTAGTTATTATTGTAATGTTAAGAAAAACAACTTGTGCATATTTGTACATGTACGGGCTGAAAGCCCAATGACTCCATAGCCCAGGGCAGCGCCCTGGGTGTTGTTTGTATGTACCTACGCGCCCTGTAAGGGCAAAAGTATATAGCCTTGTGCATTATAGTCTATGCACTTTTGCCCTTACAGGGCGGCTGTTAATGACCTGATGTACCCAGGGCGCCAGCCCTGGGCTATGTAGTATAGGGCTTTCAGCCCATCGCGATACAATCTGCCAATCATATAAAACTATACTTCTGTTACCTTTATTATTATGCTCTCGCGGCCAACCACCCTCACGCGCCGCCCCTTGGCTATGGCCTGTCCGTTGGCAGCCTCCGCCTTCCAGTCGTCGCCGTCGATGGCCACGCGGCCATATCCTCCGGCCTCTATGGTCTGGCTCACTGTGCCTATGCGCCCGTCGATGGCGTCGGCGTTGCTCACGCGGGCGTCGCCTCCCGAATGCAGCCACCTCATGGCAAAGGGACGCACGCCAAACACGCCCACCGCCGAGAACACGATGAAGAGCACGAGCTGCACCACGAAGCCTGCGCCCAACGCCGCACCCAATGCGGCAAACGCGGCTCCGAAGGCGAAGCACACGATGAAGAAGCCACCAGAGCAAAGCTCAAGAATGAGGCACAGAACGGCCACGGCCGCCCACACCTGCCAAAGGTTGTCGATGATATAGTCTGCCATAATGCTTAGTGTCATGGTATATGGCGTAAAGGTACGAATTTATATCGACAAAACCGCAACAAGTGGCGACAAAAAAAACGACAATGCACTGTTTCATCGGGTGAGAACGCCACGTTCTGTTGCAGCATGACACACTGAAAGTTATCCTGTATGCGGTGGAAAGTCATGCCAAAGATGGTGGAAAGTCATGCCAAAAGCCGTGGAAAGTTGGCTCGTATCGAACGAGATGAGCACTCACATCGTTCGATACGCGTGTTCATCTCGTTCGATATGAGCACGCGCATCGTTCGATGTGAGGTGACTTAGTGCCGTGTTTGGCATGACTTTCCATAGTGTTTGGCATGACTTACCATCATACCTAGCCCGACATTCTGCCATGCATGGCACAGATGCTTGCAATGTAGTGGGTGCGGTGTCTCACCGCACAAATCTTGACCAAAAACTGTTGCGACGTGAGACACGTCGCCCACTACGCAGCTTGCGTTTGGTGGGCGTGAGGCATCACCAAACGCAAGCTGCGGCACTTGCAAATGAGCAAATGCCGCAGCCTTGAAAGTATTTTTTCCGTCGGGGATTATTCCGTCATTTGCTTCAATCGCTTTAGCAAAGCGAACATCACGACCGCACTAACCAAGCAGAGGGCAATGAGGATGCCCCAGTTGTACATGAGCGGCACCTTGTTCCAAAGCATTGAAGGGATGGAGCTTAAATAGTTGCCGATGGCAGTGGCTACAAACCAGCCACCCATCATCAAACCCTTGTATTTGGGAGGAGCCACCTTAGAGACAAAGGCGATGCCCATGGGCGAGAGCAAAAGCTCGGCCAAGGTCAGGGTGAAATAGGTGGAAATGAGCCATCCCGGCGAGAGGATGCTCTGCGTCTTGTCGCCCAAGTCCATGGGAGATATCAAGCCCGTGGAAGCCAGGGTGATGACACCAAAGCCGATGGCGGCCACCAGCATACCCCAAGCGATGCGCGCGGGAGCGCTAACCTCCTTGCCCTTCTTGGTGAGCGAACCGAAGAAAAGCATGCTGAACGGAGTCAACGCCACGACAAAGAACGGGTTGAACTGCTGGAAGTCGGAAGGCTGGCCCATTGTGGGATTGTCCATGCCAAGGAACAACGCGATGGCCACGCCAACCAGCACAATAGTGGAAACGCCACAGATGATGCGGTTTTTGGCCAACTTCGACTGGAACGCGCCGAAGCCCGTGTACACTGCCAATGCGATGAGAGCCAAGCTGAATATGTTGAACCATATGCGCATGCCACCCGATACGGTGAGGTTGGTGTACTTCTTGGCAAAGAATGTCAGGGCAGAGCCATTCTGGTGGAACGCCATCCAGAAGAAGATGACCACGGCGAACACCAGCAAGAGAGCCACCACACGGTCTTTCTCCTGCTTGGGAGTAAGCTGCTCCACAGCCACATCATGCTCCTTGGCCTGCTTGGCCGTGACGTCGGCATGCTTGAACCAGCTGCGGCAAGCGAAGTAGATGACTGCCGAAATAATCAACGACACGCAAGCCACACCGAAGCACAAGCCATAGGCGCCATAGAGGGCCGTCAGATACTCCGGACTGAAATTGGAGGCGTCATACACCATTCCATACTTGCCCAAATACACATTGGTAATCCACTTGGCCATCGAGGGGGCAAACATTGCGCCGATGTTGATGGCCATGTAGAACAGGCTGAAGGCGTCGATGCGCCGCGACTCATACTTGGGGTCGTCATAAAGGTTGCCAACGAGCACCTGCAGGTTGCCCTTGAACAGACCCGTGCCCAGCGACACGCAAGCCAAGCCGGCATACATGGCATACTCGCCCGAGGCGTTGGCCTCCGTGGGGATGGCCAGGCCAAGGTAGCCCACAAACATCGTGACCAAGCCAATGGTGACGCACTTGCCGTAGCCAATCTTGTCGGCTATCATTCCGCCGAAGAGAGGCGCGAAATAAACCACAGCCAAGAAGATGGCGTAAACCTGTCCGGCGTGCGACTCCGTCCATCCGAACTTGGCCTGCATGAACAGAGTGAAGATGGCGAGCATGGTGTAGTAGCCAAAGCGCTCGCCGGTGTTGGCAAGAGCCAACGCGTAAAGTCCTTTAGGTTGTCCTTCAAACATAATATTATTTTATTTTAGGGTTATTTGTTCCAAACACGTCAATGAGGTAGGTCAGCTTTATCACGATGTTGCCCAGGTTGCTTCGGCCAAAGTAGTCGCGCTTCGAGTTGCCGAAGATGTCGCCAAGGCCGTAGTAGTAGCGCCCCTCAAGCATGATGTGGCCCAGCTTGGGGTGGGAATACTCAAGGCCGAGACCGGCGGCTATGCCATAGTCAAACTTGTTTTGTATGTCGAGCGTGTCCTGCACGGCGTCGCGCTGCGCGCCCACGCGGTCGGACGAGTTGCGCAGCGAGTAGTCGAAGTTTGACTTGACCTTGTCGCCAAGGTAGAAGCCCACCTGCGGACCAGCCTGGAAGAAGAACTGCAAGCCCTTGCGCTCGCGCCCCCAACCCAGACGGGCGAATATGGGTACTTGCACATACGTGAGCCTGCGCTCAAACTCTTCTGCCAGCCCCGTGGACGGGTTCACCACGGGCTGGTCGGCCGATGTGAGTATGTCTTCGCGCCATCCCACTTGGGCAAAGTTAACCTCGCCCACAAGGGCGCAGATGCTCTTGAAGTATTTCTCGCAGGTGTAGCGCAGCGATATGCCGCCAGTGAGTCCGCCAAACGACTTCTGCGGAATTTCGGGATTGAACCCCACCGTGCTCAGTGTGTAGCCTCCATTTACGCCCAGACTGAATTCGCTGCGGTGCTCGCCCACCTGCGCACTGACGCACGAGGGCAGCGAAACGAGAAGCGCGAAAAGGGCGCAGGCAAGTGTGTGGTAACGTTTCATGGCTTTTTCTTGACCATTAATAATACAGTGTCTCTATCTTGTGTCCCGGCGTGTAGTGAACGAACAGCATGCTGTTGTTGCGGTAGCCACCTGCCGCATTTACCCGTACGAAGCGCAGCGGAGTCTGTATGGGCGTGTAGCCCACAACGCCAGCCGCGCCGTTGAACTTGTCGCCATACATGCTCAGCCCCTTTATGAAGTAGTAGGCGTGGTCGAAGCCCGTGATGGCAAAGCGCGGCAGAGCCTGAAGCATGTCTGCGTGGAAGTTCCAGCGGTACTTCAGTTCTATGCGTGCCGTCTTGGCCGAAAGGGGATTGGTGTAGAACGCCGCCGGGATGAAGACGTTGTACTTGTAGTAATTGTCAAGGTTGTATTTGGTGTACATCATCCACTCGGTGTAGCCGAACATCGACACCGACAGCTTCGCGTCGTTCATCGTGAGGGTGTTGAGCTTGGCGAAAGCCATGTTCAACTCAGGCGACCGCCCCGTGTTGAGTATCACTACGTTGGGCATGGTGTGGCTGAACGCCTTGGCGAAATAGGCGTCGCTCGACTTCACGTTGGTGATGGAGTGGCTGCGACCCATGGCCTCCATGCGGCGGCGCAGGCCAAAGGTGAATATGCCCTTGCGGCTTGTGGTGTCGTTGCAGTCGATGAACACCGTGTGGTAGCCGGCAAACTTGTCGAGAAAACCCTTTATCACCGACTCGTTGAAGTCTGTTGGACTTTGGTAAACCTGGAAGATGTTGGGATTGGAAGCCAGCTCCGGGGCGTTTATCGAAAACGGGATAAGCACCTTTATGCCATGCTTGCCGGCGAAATCCGACAGAGCCTTGACCTGGGTTGAATAGAGCGGGCCTATTATCACGTCGCACTGGGCGGCGGCATTGTCGCGGAGAGTCTTGCTTATGTTGGCGTTCTCGGGCACATTCCAAGCGTGGATGTCAACCGAGATGCCGTTGTGGCGCAAGCTGTCGCACGCCATGAGCACGCCACGATAGTATTCCACCATGCGCTTGCCGTCGCCATTCTCGTCGTGCAGCGGCAGCATCACCCCCACCCTAATGGCTTTTGGCTTAGTGTCGGCCACGGTCTTTTTCTGCGTCGGGGCCTGTGCCTGCGTCTGTGGCTTTGCAGCCGTAGCCGACGGGAAGGGTATGAATATGTAGTCGCCCTTCTTCAGCTCATACCCCGGCTTCTTCATTTCGGGATTGGCGTCGAGCAACTCCTCGATGGTCAGTCCGTTGTCTTTGGCTATCCCGAATACTGTCTCCTTGCGCTTCACCTTGTGTATCTCGCGCCACTTTGTGGTCTGCGCCATGGCCATGTCTGCGGCAAAGGCTAAAACAACGGCCAACACAAGACTTCTGAAAAGTAGTTTCATATCCTTTATTTAACGCTTTTGCGCCACAAAAGTACAAAAAAGAGCGGATAAATCAACTTTATTCCGTAATTTTGCGCTAATTATGTTACAAGTAGTTAGGATGAAAACTATAGCTTTGCTGGCCCTGCTCGCCATCCTTCCCATGGTGGCGAAAGCCGACTTCAACCCTACGGCATACTACGCCGTTGACGGGGAGGCGCAGGAAACGACCGAAGCGATAACCGACGCGCAAGCTCCGCTCACCGTGACGTTCAAAGCCAACCCGTCGGCGCTCGGCGAGGCCACACCTACTTATGAATGGAGGTTTACAAAGTCGGACGCGACAGAGCCTTACATAGTGAGATACGAGGAGGAGACCACATACGAGTTTACGCAGTCTGGCTCAACAAACGTGGCCCTGTATGTAGCCTACGACAGCGAGACCGAAGCCGAACTCGTGGCCACCATAAGGGTGACGATAAGCACCAGCCTGCTTGAGATGCCCAACGCATTCTCGCCCAACGGCGACGGAATAAACGACATATACAAAGCCAAGGACAACCACAAGAGCATAATCGACTTCCACGCCTACATATTCAACCGCTGGGGACAGAAGCTCTACGAGTGGACCGACATAAGCGGTGGTTGGGACGGCACATTCCACGGTTCGCCCGTGAAGCCAGGCGTTTACTTCGTTTTGGTAAAGGCCAAAGGAGCCGACGGCGTGGAATACAACATAAAGAGGGACGTGAACCTGCTGAGAGACTACACCGAGGGCAGCAGCACATCAAGCAACTAAAGGGCTTGCCCCCTTAAAGAAACATCCTAACGGGGCTTGGCAAAAAAGGCAACGCCGCCAAACCCAATCCTAAAGCGCACCAATAGCAAACACATGGAAACCGAAAGAGAAGACGGGAAGATAAACGTTTGGGGAGCCAGAGTACACAATCTGAAAAACATCGACGTCGAGATACCTCGCAACAGTCTTACTGTGATAACCGGACTTTCTGGTTCGGGCAAGTCGTCGCTTGCCTTCGACACCATATTCGCCGAGGGACAGCGAAGGTATATCGAGACGTTCTCGGCCTATGCGCGCAACTTCCTTGGCGGACTCGAACGGCCTGATGTCGACAAGATTACCGGCTTGAGTCCGGTGATAAGCATCGAGCAGAAGACCACCAACAAGAACCCACGCTCGACCGTTGGCACGACAACCGAAATATACGACTATCTGCGTCTGCTCTTCGCCAGGGCCGGCAAGGCTTACAGCTATGCCACAGGCGAGGAGATGGTGAAGTACACCGAAGAGAAGGTGCTCGAAATGATAATGGACGCCTATGCCGACAAGAAGATAATGCTGCTGGCCCCACTGGTAAGAAGCCGCAAGGGACATTACCGCGAACTGTTTGAGAACATGAGGCGAAAGGGCTATCTGTATGTGCGCGTCGATGGCGAAGTGGCCGAGATAACCCGTGGCATGAAGGTTGACCGCTACAAGACCCACAACATAGAGGTTGTGGTTGACAAACTTGTGGTGAAGCCCAAGGACGACGAGCGGCTCAGGAAAAGCGTGGGCGTGGCCATGCGCCAGGGCGACGGACTGCTCATGGTGCTCGATGCCGACACCAACGAAGCGAAGCACTTCTCCAAGCGGCTGATGTGCCCGACAACGGGCATGTCGTATAGCGACCCCGCACCAAACAACTTCTCGTTCAACTCGCCGCAGGGGGCATGCCCAAGGTGCAAGGGACTGGGATACATCAACGAGATCGACCTTGGCAAGGTGATGCCCGACCGCAGCATCAGCATAAAAGAGGGGGCAATCGTTCCTTTAGGCAAATACAAGAACCAACTGATATTCTGGCAAATCGACGCCATACTGCAAAAATACGGATGCACCATTGCCACCAAGGCTTCCGACATTCCCGACGAAGCGCTCAACGAGATACTCAACGGTTCGCTGGAGAAGGTGAGGATAAGCAAGGACATCGTTCACACGTCGAGCGACTACTTCGTGGCGTTCGACGGTGTGGTGAAATACCTGCAAAGCGTGCTTGAAAACGACGAGACCGCCACAGGGCGCAAATGGGCCGACCAGTTTCTCGCCGTGTGCCAGTGTCCCGAATGCCACGGGCAAAGGCTCAACCGCGAAGCTCTGTCGTATCGAGTGTGGGACAAGAACATCGCCGAGCTATCGGCAATGGACATCGCCGAACTCAGGCAATGGCTCGACCACGTTGGCGAGCATCTCGACAAGCAACAGGCAAAGATTGCCGAGGAGATACTGAAGGAAATACGCACACGGCTCGACTTCCTGCTTGGCGTGGGGCTCGACTACTTGTCGCTCAACCGCACGTCGGCCACGCTGTCGGGCGGAGAGAGCCAGCGCATAAGGCTTGCCACGCAGATTGGCTCGCGGCTGGTCAACGTGCTCTACATTCTCGACGAGCCAAGCATCGGACTCCACCAGCGCGACAACGGCAGGCTGATAAACTCACTGAAGGAACTGCGCGACATGGGCAACACCGTCATCGTCGTGGAGCACGACAAGGACATGATGCTCGCCGCCGACTACATAGTGGACATAGGCCCGAAAGCAGGACGCAAAGGCGGCGAGGTGGTGTTTGAGGGTACGCCATCCGAGATGATGAGCCGCCACACCCTAACCGCACAATACCTTAGCGGCGAGCAGCGCATAGCCACTCCCACAGAAAGGCGCAAAGGCAACGGACACTGCCTGACCATACACGGAGCGCAGGGCAACAACCTGAAGAATGTCGACGTGAGTTTTCCGCTCGGCACGCTAACCGTGGTCACTGGAGTGAGCGGCTCTGGCAAGTCGACGCTCATCAACGAGACTCTGCAGCCCATACTAAGCCACCACTTCTACCGATCGCTCAAGAAGCCTCTGCCGTATGACAGCGTGGAAGGACTGGAGTTTGCCGACAAGGTCGTGTGTGTTGACCAGTCGCCCCTGGGGCGCACCCCACGCTCAAACCCAGCCACATACACGGGCGTTTTCAGCGACATACGCTCTCTGTTTGTGGGCTTGCCCGAGGCAAAGATACGTGGCTACAAGCCTGGACGCTTCTCGTTCAACGTGAAGGGTGGACGCTGCGAGGCGTGCGGGGGCAATGGCTACAAGACCATCGAGATGAACTTCTTGCCCGATGTGCTCGTGCCATGCGAGGTGTGCCACGGCAAACGCTACAACCGCGAAACGCTCGAAGTGCGCTACAAGGGGAAAAGCATTGCCGACGTGCTCGACATGACCATCAACCAAGCCGTAGAGTTCTTCGCCAACGTGCCTGACATTCTGCGCAAGATAAAGACCATACAGGATGTGGGACTGGGCTACATACGACTCGGACAACCTTCGACGACGCTTTCCGGAGGTGAGAGCCAGAGGGTGAAGTTGGCCGCAGAACTTAGCAAAAAGGACACTGGCAAGACCATATACATACTCGACGAGCCTACCACAGGACTGCATTTCGAAGACATCCGAATACTGATGGGTGTGCTGCAGAAGCTCGTTGACAGGGGCAACACCGTCGTTGTGATAGAACACAACCTCGACGTAATACGCCTTGCCGACCACATAATAGACATGGGACCCGGAGGCGGGCGCGACGGTGGACGCGTGATGGCCACTGGCACGCCCGAAGAGGTGGCCGAATGCACCGAGGGCTACACCGCAAGTTTCCTGAAAGCCGAACTCGAAGCCGACCGCATTGCCGCAGAGAAGGCAAAAAGCGACACGGGAAGTAGTGCAAACGGCGAAGGCGATGAATAAGAAAAACGACAAAGACACAACAATGGACGCACCAAAACGTAAGGAATATCCGCAGCTGATGGCTGGGAAGAAAATACTGTATGTACACGGTTTTGCCTCGTCGGCCCAGTCGGGCACGGTGGAACTGCTGCGCTCGCTCATGCCCCAGGCCGAGATTATAGCGCACGACCTGCCGTTGCACCCTGCCGAGGCAATGGAACTGCTGCGGGCAACATGCGCAAAAGACAAGCCCGACTTGATAATTGGTTCGTCTGCTGGGGGCATGATGACCGAGATGCTGACCGGCTTCGACCGCATACTCGTAAACCCGGCTTTCCAGATGGGCGACACCATGCTGAAGCGCAACATGCTCGGGCGGATGGTCTACCAAAATCCGCGAAGTGACGGCGAACAGGAATTCATCGTGACGAAAAGTCTCGTAAAGGAATATGCTGAGACCACCAGTATGTGCTTCGCCAATGTGAATGACGAGGAGCGCAATCGTGTGTGGGGACTTTTCGGCGACGAAGACGATGTTGTGCATACATTCGACATGTTTCTGTCGCACTACCCCAACGCAATACGCTTCCACGGAGGCCACAGACTAATCGACCACACCGCAATACACTACCTGATACCGCTTATACGGTTGATTGACGACAGGCAAGATGGCCGCGAGCGCCCCATTGTGTATATAACCACAGACGCTTTGGCCAACAACGACGGCCGCCCGTTGCCTTCGATGCACAAGGCTTACGAGATGCTCATAGAATACTATAATGTGTATATCGTAGGCCCGGCCCCAACAAACGATCCTGCATTGCCCGAAAAGACGCAAACATGGGCGACTGAACATCTTAGTGCGCCGTCGTTCAATAGGATAATCCACACCAACAACCGCGCGCTTTTATATGGCGACTATATGATTAGCTCCACACCTACCACCGACTTCATGGGGACATCAATCCATTTGGGTTCTGAAGGCATGAAGACATGGGACGACGTCATCGTGTTCTTCTCGCGGTTGGGCGGACAATGAGTGTCGTGGAATAGTTTCGACAACAACGCCAATAACATATTATATGGCGGTTGCACCATATAGAACAGGTTAACCCTATAAAAATGGGTCTTCTGTTAAATGCGTGGATGAAAGCCATTGCCATCTTGGCCTCGAAGAGGCC
>CAVKUV010000008.1:0-79186 GCA_963659505.1 Lachnospiraceae bacterium | reverse complement strand
CCAACGACCCCGAGATTACAAATCACGTGCTCTGGCCAACTGAGCTAAAGAGGCTTTCTTTGCAGCCGTTTCCCTTTCGGGTTACAACCTGTCTGAAAACGGCTGCA
Source organism: Lachnospiraceae bacterium (assembly GCA_963659505.1). Classification (GTDB taxonomy): domain Bacteria; phylum Bacteroidota; class Bacteroidia; order Bacteroidales; family Bacteroidaceae; genus Prevotella. Next base: position 79,079 of record CAVKUV010000008.1, on the reverse strand, counting down.
AAGTTAGGCATTATTTTTTAACCGCCAAAACTTTTCACGGTTTTTTTTAATAATCTCTCGATTTTTCTTTGAATTTCTGTAGTTGAACCTTCATTGAGTCCACTCCGAGGTCGATACTCTCCTCAAACGTGTCGCTCACTTTCTCGACAAAGAAGGTGTTTCCAGCCACCGTTACGGTGATGCTGGCTTCCTTATTATTTGCCGTGGCAGGCTTCACCACCTTTAATTGCACCTCTACTTTCTTAATGTCTTCGTATGATTTCTCCAACTTGGCGACCTTCTTTTCGATGAACGCCTGTAACTTTTCGGTAGCGTCAAAATGGATTGACTGAATCTTAATCTCCATAGTGCCTCAATTTTAAGGGTTATGCCCGTGGATGGGCGTGTTTATAAACTCGCTTCAACTGTTCGAACGTCGTGTGCGCATAGATTTCAGTAGTCTTCACGCTCTCGTGCCCAAGCAGTTTTCTTATGCTCTCTATTCCAGCTCCATTGTTGAGCATCGCCGTGGCGAACGTATGGCGCAACACGTGCGGACTGCGCTTCTTCAAGGTTGACACCATTGAAATGCACTTCCTCACAACGTATCTCACCTGGTCGGAGTTCATCCGACGACCCTTCGCCGTGACGAACAACGCATCGTCAAGCCTTGCCACACTGCCGTCGCGCACCTTAATATAGCTGGCGACGGCCTCTGCAAGCTCTTCCCCGAAGGGAACGACGCGCTGCTTGTTGCCTTTTCCCCTCACCCGCAGCTGCCGCGACACGAAGTCTATGCTCCCATCGTCAAGCCCTGTAAGCTCGGAAAGTCGTATGCCCGTTTCATAGAACGCCGTCACAATGGCGTGCGCACGCGCCTCCTCAAAGGGAGCGTTGTCGTTTGCCTCGCCCAAATCCACCAATTGGTCGGCCTCATTCTCCTTCAAGAACTGCGGCAGCGGCTTCTCGGTCTTCGGGCGCAATATTTTCTGCGTGGGGTTCTTTTCCAGGAGTCCCCTCTTGACAGCATAACGGTAGAACGACTTCACCGCGCTCAGTCGTCGTCCGACCGAGGTTGCGGCATTGCCCTTGTCCATCATGCTCTCCATCCAGCCGCGTATCACGTCGGCATCGGCAGAAAGCAAATCCATATGACAATCAAGTTCTGCGACATACGCCTCAAACGCCCTAAGGTCTTCGGAGTAGTTCCGCACCGTGAGCACCGATTTGTTGCACTCGTAGCGCAGGTAGTCACAGTATTGCTCAATCATCATAAATGCGTCGCGCCATTAATATTCGGCAACGAATTTACGGAGATTAATTCGAACCACCAAATTTAAATGGGGCTTTATTCCTCCTCAGCCCTCATTTTCTGTACGTAGATGGCGTGCTCCATCTTGAGTCTCTTCAGAACTGAAGGCTTGTCATACTGCTGACGTGCGCGCAATTCCTTAATAACTCCAGTCTTCTCAAATTTTCTCTTGAACTTTTTGAGAGCCTTCTCGATGTTCTCGCCTTCTTTTACAGGTACAATAATCATTTTTTGTTTTTGAAATTTAAATTAAACTTATGCCCTTTGCACTATGCGGCAATTAAGAGCGGTTGCAAAATTACTGCTTATTCGCCAATGCGCCAACTTTTTAGCCGTTTTTTTACATCTGCGCGGTTGGGAAACGTGGTGTGGCACAGAGTACATGCCCGTTGCATGGTGAGCCACCGCCCCCTCTCCTACTCCACACCCACCGCCACGAAACACGACGTGCGGACGGAACCTTTCTTCCCCTATGCAACAAAAAGCAGTGAAAAACGACGCTTGTTTTGCGACATTATTATATTTTGGCCTTGGATGCCGCGCAATGTTGCAATTGGCGCCTATGAATGCCGTGCCGAACGCCTTGCTAAATCGGCTTACTTCAGCTGAAGTAAGCTCTTACACCAATTGGAGTAAGAGCTTACACCAACTGAAGTAAGAGCTTACTCCAGTTGGAGTAAGCCTACTTTGCAAGGTTTCCAGCGCGAATTTCAGCCATAAGCGAGACTATATAGTGCGGCTTTTGCCGCAACCATCAGCCCTTCCCATGAAGCATGGGAATGCGCCTCCGCCGTTTTTTATTCGATGCCACCGAATAAAAAACGCCATTTTTATTCGGTGGCATCGAATAAAACAGTTAACTTTACGCCAAAAAGCAAAGCCATGGGCATAGAATTGTTCAGATCCATAATATCAGAGAATCAAGAATATATCGGCGACATTGACTTGGTCAAACGTCCCGTCTCATTAGAAGAGAATGGCAATTATGTATTTGTCGGTGTGAGACAGGCAGGCAAATCCTACCTACTTTATCAACGCATACAGCAAATGATAGAGGCAGGCACGAAATTGGAAGATATTGTTTATGTCAACTTTGACGACGAACGACTAAAGGACATGACCGCAGCGGACTTCGACTTGATACTCCAAGCATATCATAGCATGAGCGAAGGCAGTCCCGTATTGTTTTTTGACGAAATACAGAACGTTGACGGGTGGGCCAATTTTGCCAGAAGGCTTGCAAACCGGAAATACAGAGTATACATCACGGGAAGCAATGCAAAGATGCTGGGCAGAGACATCGAGACAGTGCTTGGCGGCCGGTTCTTGGACTTAAAAGTCTTTCCTTATGACTTTAAGGAGTACTTGGCGGCAAATGGAGTCGCACTGGCAAAAGGGTGGCAATATGGGAGAAAAGCCAATGAACTGCAGCGCCACTTCAAGACCTATTTTGAATGGGGCGGTTTTCCAGAACTGGTAAATTTCCGGGAAAAGCGAATCTGGCTCAACAGTTTGTACAACCGCATTTTCTTCAACGACTTGGTGGTTCGCCACAAAATCAAGAACGAGGATGCCTTGCGCCTATGCATCCGCCGCCTGGCGGAAAGCGTTATGCAACCCTGTTCACTCAATCGACTGTGCAATCTGATTAAGTCAACAGGCACTTCATGCAGCGCTTCCACAATAATGGAATATGTACGCTATCTACAGGAATCATGCATATTGATTTCCTTAGACAATCATGCTTCCAAGTTTGTAGAAAAAGAGACCATAAAAAAGCACTATTTTGTTGACAATGGCCTGCTGCATCTATTCATCAGCAATCCCGACACTTTACTGCTGGAAAATCTCTGCGCCATTACATTATACAAGAAATACGGCAGCAATTTGTATTATTACAACCGTAACATCGAGGTAGACTTTTACATTCCCGACGAGGGGCTGGCCATCCAGGCTTGTTACAGGATGAACGACGAGGAGACGTTGGAGAGAGAGGCAAAAGCATTGGAAACACTCCACTCCTTCCTCTCTCTCAAAAAAGCGATCATTATAACTTATGAAGACGAAGGCATCTTGCAGCGCAATGGGCTGGCCATCGAATTAATCCCCATCTGGAAATGGGTGTTGGAAGTTTCGTGACGGGGATATAGCCAAATGCATTGCAATCTCCATATCATACGTGTCAACCTTGTTTCTAACGTAGCCAAGCCCCTACTCCCCGAATATCGGTTGGCCGACGCAGCCGCTGGGAGCCTGGATGTGGAGCAGGGCGGCGATGGTGGGGGCTATGTCGGTCATGAACGTGGGGCGCGTGGTGGAGCCGTGGTCGATGCCCCACCCCATGAACACGAGTGGGATGTGGGTGTCGTAGGGATTCCACGCTCCGTGGTCGGTGCCTTTTGCGCCATGGGCGTAGAAGCCGGGCTTCAGCACCACGGCCACGTCGCCACTGCGCTCGCGGTTGAAACCGTTCACGATGCGGTTCTTCACGTCAGCAGGCATGCTCTCGACGGCCACGCCCTCCATGTCGCAAGCGTAGAGCACGGCTGCGTCCTGCCGCAGCCGGTCGGCCACAATCAACTTGATGCGGCGAAAGTCAAGCCCTTTCTCGCGTATGGTGGCGCGGCGGAAGAACACCTGGTAGTTCATCACCGTCATCACCATACCCTCCGCCTCGGGATATTGCAGCGCCAAAGCCTCGTCAAGATAACGCTGCACACTGTCGCAGTCCCAACAACCCGACGGGATGCGGTTGTCCTTCAGGTAGGTTGAGTTGTTCATCGCCCCGTGGTCGGCACTAAGAAAGAGCAGATAGTTGCCCTTGCCCACCTTTCGGTCGAGATAGTGCATGAAGTCGGCCAACGCCCGGTCGAGCCGCAGGTAGGTGTCTTCGGTCTCGATGGCGTGGGTGCCCACTTGGTGGCCTATGTAGTCGGTGCTTGAGCAGCTCACGGCAAGCAGGTCGGTAGTGTCGTCGTCGCCCAAGTGCTCGCCCTCGATGGCCGCCTTGGCCATATCGAGCGTCAGCTGGTTGCCAAAGGGAGTGTTGCGGATGATGCCGAAGCCATACCTTTTATATAATGTAGGCAAGTCGAGCGGCAGCGTGGCCTTCACGCCCGGCTTTATGCCGTCCTCATAATCGGTGGCGTCGGCGGTGCTCTCGGTGTATGTTGCCTTGGGGTAAAGCGTTGTCCAACGCTCCGACAGGTATTTGGCAGGAAGGTTCTCGTGGTTGAAGTCGACAACCCACTGAGGCAACTCGTTCATGTAGTAGGTGCTGGTTATGAAGTTGCCCGTCTCGTCGTCAAACCAGTAAGCGCCGTCGGGGTTGTTGCCGGCAGGCAGTATGGACGAGCGGTCTTTGAGGGCCACGCCCACCACACGCGCCTTGCCGTTGGAGGCAATCTTCATCTCGTCGCCAATGGTGGTCACCCACAGGTTGCGCGGCGACATCAGTCCGGCCTTGCTATGCGTGCCAACTGGTTTAACGGTGTTGTCGTCGGTGCAGTACACCTTTTGTCCGTCCTTCACGAAATTGTTTCCGGCGATGCCGTGTATCGACGGCACACTGCCAGTGTAGATGCAGGTGTGGCCGATGGCCGTGACCGACGGCACATAGGGTATGCGGGTGTTCTCGCACGAGTAGCCCTCGCCCAGCAGCCGTCTGAAGCCGTCGTCGCAGTAGCGCGACTCGTAGCGGTAGAGGTAGTCCCAACGCATTTGGTCAACCACGATGCCCACCACAAGGCGTGGACGGGCGGTTTGGGCGTGAGCCACGCCACATGCCATGGCACACGCCACAATGGTGGCGGTGCGCATCATATTCTTCTTGATGTTCTTGAGTTTCATGTCTTGCTATTTTTCCGACAAAAGTAATGCAAGCGTGTTTCAACGGCGTTTCAAAAGATTTAATTGGTTGTTATCTTTTCGCAGGCATAGACGAAAAGCCGCCATGGATGACGCACACAAAAAAAATAATGCGCCCGAAAGGTGTGCGTCGATGCACAACCCTTCGGGCGCATATATATTAATGTATAGAGAGGGACGTTACTTCACCGTCACCTTCTGTCCGTTGATGACATACACGCCACTGCGCAAACGCTTGGTCGAGGTGAGACCCTCGCCCACGAGGCGGCCGTCGATGGTGTATACGTCGAACGCCTTGCCGGTGGCCTCAACCGTGCTGATGGCAGTGGCCACAGAAGCCGACACGGGATCGGACTCGCCGTCGGTGTAGACTGCGCTCACAGAATATACGTTGGCCTCGTCGGCAGACTCGGTGTCAACATAGCCAAGGGTCTTGGCATCGACTGTGGTTATGAGCTGGCCATTGCGGTAGATGTTGTAGCCCGACAGGATGCCGGCACCCGATGTGTAGGTCACGTCGTCGATGGCAAACATATAGCCGCCGCCCGATGTGATGTGGCGGATGGCAAAGTAGATTGCACCCTCTGGCACGTCGAAGCTAACCTCATTCCACAGACCGTTGTCGACAGTCACCGTGTTCACGAGCTTGAAGCTTGCCGTGTCGGTGTCGGTGGTGCTGTAGAGCAGCTGGAACGTTTCGGGATAGTTGTTCTCGCTGTCGGCCTGGTTTAGTGCGTAGAACTTTATGGTCTGTGCCTTGCCGTTGAGCGTGGGACTGATGAGCCAGTTGTCGGCATCAACGAAGTAGTAGTCGCCTTCATCGTTCTCGCCCAAGCTGTACATAGCGGCGGCATACTTGTCGCCATTGTGCGGAGTGAGTTCGGGGTTGGTCTCATAGATGTTGTCAGACACGGCCAATGGCTCGACAATCTCAAACGAGAATGCAGATCCGGGGTTGCCGTAGCCCTCGTTGAACACCTCGCCCACAAGACCCTTGTCACCGTCGAAGCAGGTCCAGTCGCCGAAGTTGTCCATTGTCCATGTGCCGTAGTCCTCGAAGCCGTCGGTCACACTCTTCTCCTCGATGGCCGGAGCTGCCCAAACGAGCTGAATGCCGTCGGTGCTCTTCTCTGCTGCCACTGAAGCCGGAGCTGGTTTGGGCGAACTGATGATGCCCACTGTGGCCGTGGCCTCGTTGTTGTCGAGGTCGCCATCGTTGCCGTATATCACCACGGCGGTGAGGTTGGCCTCATCCTTGGTGTCGAACACGCTCGGCGCATAGTTGAAACATACGGTGTCGCTCTGCAGCGGCTGCAGAGGTGTTGTCACCTCCTTGGTGTCGATAACCTTGTTGCCGTCGGTGAGGCGCACACTGTAGCCCTCGGCCACGTTCTCGCCAAGGTTGGTCACCTTGACCGTAACGGTGCCTGCCTGTCCCTTCTTGAGTTTCTCGGGAGCGGTCATCGATGCGGCCAGGTCGTTGGCAAAGACATTGCGCACGGTGATGTCGTCGAGATATACATAACCACGGCCTGTGGCGTTGAAGCGGACAATGATGTAACGCTCGCCAGCAAAGTCGGCCAGCGACACAATCTTCGTTGTCCATGCGCTGCCTTCGTCCTCGCCGTTCTCCACGTCAACTGCGTCAACCTTGACCACAGTGCCGTCGGCCTTCTGCACCTCTATCGCCATCGATACCTGTGCACCGGCCTCGCCACGGTAGTTGAACGACAGCTTCAGGTTGTCGGCACCGGCAGGATTGATCTTGCCTGTGGCAAACATGGCGTTGTCGTCGCATCCGTCGAACACGGCCACTCCGGCAGTGCCGTCAGCCGACAGTATCTCGCCATTGGGCCACCACGACGACGAACCGGGAACGTCCTGCCACCACAAGCCATAGCGGATGGTGCCATTGTCGAACGGCTCGCTGAACGGAATGGCGTAGGCTTCGCCCGTGACGATGGTTGACGCAGCACTGTAGAAAGCCTGGCCCTTGTCATTCTGCGGCTGGATGTAGAGCTGGAGCAACTGCTGGTCGCCCTCGTCGGTGTTCATGACCACGTTGGCGTGGTCGGCACCGGTGACACTGGCAAGCAGGTTGCCATACTCGTAGCCATAGAACTCGTCGTAGTTAAGTCCGTCGTAGATGTTGTATGTTATCTTGGCAGGATCGACATATCCACCGTTCTTGCCGCCAGTGATGGCAGCCCAGCTAACGTAGATTGATGTGCCGTTGTCGGCCACATTGATGCTCGACGCGTCAACGACCGACGGGATGTCGGCTCCTATGAACGCACTCTTTGTGGCTGAGTTGCGGCCTATGCCACTGGCATTGTAGAGCACCACGCGGTAGCTGTATATGGTGTCGGCATCCACATTGTCGGCATACTCAACGCGCGATCCGGGCGTGAGTCCGTCGGCGAGCGTGGCGATAACCTCGCCGTCGCGGTAGATTTCGGCCTTAGACACATTAGAGAGAGCCTGGCCGCCAATGGTCTTGGTGGGCAGGGTGAAGCTGACTGTGGCGTTGAGCGCGCCCTCGGCACCCGGCACAACGGCGAAGTTGGCCACCGAATCGGGGGCTTCGACACTGGCTCCGGCACTTACGTGTATGCCATAGAGCAGCAGGTTGAACATGTTTGCGTCGCTTATGGCATGGAAGCCAATCTTGATGTTCTTGTCGGCTGTGGGGATTATTGATGCCGTAAACTCCTTATTGGAGGTGAGCACGGTAGGTTCGAGCAGCGTTCCGTCAAAGGCCGTGGGGTCGTCGCCCACACCATACTTCACTTCAAGCCGTTCGGGAGCGAAGTCTTCCATGGCTGATGCGGTGAACGTCACGGTGTACTCCTTGCCGGCCTCCATCTTGATGGCGGGCGTAAGGAGCCAGTCGTCGCCCTGGTTGTCCATGTTGTACTCATAGTAGGCGCACTGGCGCTCATAGTGGTAGCCCCATGTGGAGTAGTCCTCGTTGGCGTCGATGATGGTCATCAGGTCGAGCGACGACTCGTCGGCGAAGTCATTGTCGTAGGGCGGCACCACAGCCGGACCGGCCACGGCCTTGCCGCTGGTGTTCTCTTCGCTGCGCTGGTCGCCGTTGACGGCCACCACGCCATAGCTGAAGGCGGTAAGTTCAGAGGGGTTGAGTGTCTCTGAGAACGTGGTCTCGGTGAGTCCCGTGGCCACCGTCTCGCCATCAGGATAGCGCACTACGTCGTATGTGAGGTCGCCAATGAAGCCGTCGTTGTAGCCGCCCGTGGGGGCTGTCCACGACAGGGTCACCTCGCCCGTGGTGCTGTTGCACTTCAGCGACAGGTTCTCTACGGGGTATGGCTGGTCGTAGCCCACATACTGGCTGACCTTGGTCTTGGGACTGCTGCCCACGGCGTTGGCCGTTGCCACCTCAAACTCGTGGGTGCCACTGCCGGCCACCGTCACCTCGCACTCTACAGCCGCTCCGGCGTGGGTGGTGCCTTGGGCTATGGTGTCGCCGTCGGCCATGATGGCGAAGGTAAGGTTGCCGCTAAGCTCGCCTCCGGCAAACGTGGTGCTCGGAGCGGTAAACGTGGCTTTGCCCGTGAGCGACGCTCCCTCGAAAGCGAAGGCGAGGTCGTCGATGGCGGCCGGGGCGTCGTCCTCGGCGGCTGGCTTGGGTATGGTGAGTGCATATATCTGTTCGCCTCCGGGGAACATGCCCACCTCGCTGGCTGCACCCGTCGCAAGATCAATGGTGTAGAGAGCTGAGTAGTTGTTGCCGTCGATGGCAGCCCAATAGAAGGTGTTGGTCTTAGGGTCGATCTCGCCGCTCTGTCCGAAGCTTCCGCCGTCGGAGTTTGTCAGGGTGAGTCCAGTGGGACCAACGAGTGTCTCCTTGGCCGTATTGCTGTCGATGCGATAGAGGTTGCCGTCGATGGCCACGCCATAGATGGTCTTGTCGGAAGTGACGCCAAGAGCCACATAGAAGTTGGAGATACTGCCAATCCTTGTGCGCGTCATGGTTGTGTAGTCGATGGTACACAGGTCGTCGGGAGTGCCCGTCGAGGCGTTGTAGAACTGTCCATACACAGTGCCGTCGGAGGCCACAGCCGTCTCGGTGGCAATGAGCGATATGTCGCTAAGACCTTCGGCTACGGTCATGTCGCCGGTCTCTGCGTTGAAGGCGAAGTGGTTGATGTACAGTTCGCCGTCGTTTGCGTAGTAGTTAACCGTGTGGAACACACCGTTGACCAACGCTCCGCCACCGTTGGCGGCAAAGTCGTCGTTGAGCCAAACCTCGGTTGGAACGATGTCGCTCGTGGCGTTGAACGAGTAGAGGCCGCGCGAGGTGAAATCCCAAGTGGACGAGTACACCACGTCGCCGTAAAGCTCACGACCGTCGGCGGTGCGCATGAACGGGGCTTTCGTCAGCGAGGCCATGGGACGGCGCACTGTGCTTGTGGCCTTGGGCTTGGTGAGAAACTTGGGGATGTCAACGCCCTTGTTCTTTACCGAGCACAACATGGGGTAGCGCTTCGCAAGCTCTCTCTGCTTGGCCACCCTTTGCGCGGGCAGAGACTTCTGCTTCACCACGTGGCGCGACGCTACGTAAGGCACGCGCAAGCCATACTGCGCAAGAGCCGCCGTGGGCAACAGGGTTGCCGCAGCCAACGCACATGTGAAGACTAATGGTTGTCTTTTTAACATAGAATAATTTTATATTTAACTTACAAACTGTTTCCTTGCTTCCTTTTTCCGCACAAGCGAATTGACAATATGCACAAAAAGGGACTTCACAGATATTATCCTGTTGCAAAAGTAGTAATTTTTATCCACGTAAAGTAAGCCAACCGCCTATATTTCACGCACAAAGCAATAAATCATTGCTCATGCAACACAAAAAGAAACATAAAGGGATATTTATGCAAAACGGGAAGATTTCACGTCAAGAGGAAGGCGAAAAGACAATGCCAAAGTACACTGCATACCGCACACCTCAAGCAATGAAGAGAATGCTATTAGGGTTAGGCAATCAAAAGGTGGGCATTATCATAGGTCCGTTGTTGGAGTTCTTCTTGAAAAGCGTCTCCAAAGACTCACGCACCAATGGACCGACGGGCAGTTCCATGACAAATTTTCGGCCAATCTTAAACGAAGGGGTCACTATCGGATCGGTCTTCCACTGCCGCTGAAACGGGTCGTAATACCGCTGCGCCCCCAGTTTGAGGCCAAACCGCCCGTCGGAGTACTTCACCCAACCGCCGTAGGAACTTGTCTCGACAAATGGGAAAGCGGCCATCGAGAAGTATGGGTTGTTGCCGTAATAGGCACCCCACGCGCCAACCGACCAATGAGGCGAGAGTCTGTACTCCAACTGTCCCGACACGCAAAATTGGTTTGTTACGCCCATCTCGGCATATCTGTTTGCAATGAGGCGAGCCTCAACACTCAGTCCACCACTCTGCCAACCCAACGACAAGGCCGCCGACCTAACGCCAAGCATGTTAATATACGTCCTTTCACTTGTTGTGGCATATACCCCGAAACCGCCGTCACCAAGCACCTTGCCTTTACCATCAGTGCCGGCGGCATTGCGCAAGTCCACGTCCATTGCTGTTTTTTGCAGATTGGAAGTTGGCTTTTGCAAAGAGGGGGCGTCTCCACCCATGGTTAGTCCAAGCTTCTCTCCTTTATATATTGGAGCATCAGCATGGCGCATCCCTTGAAAATCAAGCTGACCGGACTTTGGTTCTGGCGAAACAAGCGCCGATGCAGCAACGCTATCGTTGCCGTCAGACATGCGTTTTCCCTTTTTCACATCTGTAACGGCTTGGGCGCGGCAAGCACAAACGGGAAGAAAGAATGCCACAATCAGAAGAAACGCCCTCCGCACATCGCCTTTGCTGCACAAGCCACAGTGCCCCGCAACTTGCGCAACAGCACATCGTGCGCTCTTTATGGTATAACCCATATATCGTTTCTCTGATTGTGGCATGGTCAATGTTCTTTCTGCTAAAATTATCGTTACCTCAAATTGTCGTTACCTTAACCCACTCTTCCTGCATCGGCAAGCGATGGCTTGTGCCAAAACATCCGCTACATCTCGTCGAGATACCACCGTGAGTACTCCACGTAGTGGGCGGCGAAGCTCTCGGCCTGGTTGGGACGCGTCTTCTTGATGAACTTGGCCGGCACGCCGCCCCATATCTCGTGCTCGCCAATCTTCGTTCCTTGCAATACCAGCGCACCAGCGGCCACGATGGCGCCCTCGCCCACATCACAGCCGTCGAGCAGAGTAGATCCCATGCCCACAAGCGCACCGTTGCGGATGGTGCAAGCATGCACCGTGGCATTGTGGCCTATCGACACGTTGTCGCCTATCACCACGGGACCTGTGGTGTTGGTCACGTGTATGCAAGCACCGTCCTGCACGTTGACGGCGTTGCCCATCGTTATGGGCGCAACGTCGCCGCGCACCACCGCATTAAACCACACCGAGCAGTTGTCGCCCATAGTCACTTCGCCAACGATGGTGGCGTTCTCGCTGAAATAGCAGTCCTTGCCCCACTTGGGGGTCAGTCCCTTTATCGATTTTATCAGTGCCATTTCTTTCTTCTTTGTTTTCCTGTCGCTGCAAATTTACTGAAAAAGTGGGCAACACGGTGCCTTTGCATCGCCCTTTTGATGCTGCAAACCACAAAAAGGCGACAACAAGTCACCGCAACAACGGTGGAAAGATTTGCCGAAGAGTCTCCCAAAAGAACAATCCGCCCCTCACGGCTTGCGGTTTTCCACCGCTTGCCATGAAGGACGGACTGCTTATTTGTCCGGCTGTTAGACATTTGTCCTACTGTTGGACGATGCGTTTAGCGCACAATCATCTTCTTGCCGTTCTTGATAACTATGCCACGAGTAGTGTCAGGCACGAGCTGGCCATTCAGATTGAAAGTCTTCTCGTCGCTTGTCTGAGCAGCAGCCTTGGCCGAAGCGAGACCAGTAGGCAAGTCACCCGTCACCTTGATGTTCTCCAGATACAGTCTCAGTTTGCTGTTGCTTGCACCGAGCCATTCCACACCGAACTGCACGTTCTTGCCTGCATAGAGGCTGAGGTCGAAGGTCTCCGGATGCCATGAGTTTTCGTCCTCATCCTTGGGAGCGTTTTCAGATGTGTACTTCTTGAGCACAACCTTCTCGCCGTCAGCATAGAGTACGAAAGCCAAAGAGTCGCTTTCGTCCCACTCCTCATAGGCAGCAGCGGTAGCGAACCATCCCGAACCCATCTGGTTGACGAGCCAGTCGATAGTCACAGTGTTGTTTGCGGTGAGTTCTATCGTGGGCGACACAATAGAGTAAGTGAGCGAGTTGTCGGCGTTGTCGCAGTATATCACGTTGTTGCCTTCGGTCTGGCTCTTTATCTCACGGTCGTTCTTGGTGATGACGCGGAAGCCGTAGTTGTATGAGCCGTTGCCAGCCGTCCAACCTGCCGGCAACTGATATACAGGTGCTCCGGCGAGATCCATTGTGTAAGGCACGGTGATGTTTGTAGAAGCCCAAACCTGTGCGGTGTCGGCACCCTGCGAGAATGTCTCCGTAGCCTCGTTGTAGCTATAGGCAATGAAGTAGTATGAAGTGGAAGCGTCCAGACCTGCCAGTTCAAAGTCGCCTGCCTTGCCGAAGTAAGCTACCTTGCCAGCCTTTTCGTCCTTTGTGTCACCGTTGGTGTAGGTCAGGTAGTCGCCAGCCTTGAGGTTCTTGTCGGGAGTTCCCACGTAAGCACGGTTGCCCGACATGTCGGGGTCGTACACAGAGTCGTTGTAAACCACCATCACCATGTCGTCGCCCGAGTTGGCAGCCACGTTCAGCTTCAGGCTATTGTTGGTAGCGGAAACCACCTTCAGTGCGCCCGGCTTCTCAGGAGCGGTATAGAACGAAGTTTGCAACGGGTCTACGGTGTTGTACTTCGGAGTACCTGTACCATAGCTGTTGTAGGCGTAAACCGTCACGGTGTAGTCTGTGTTATGGTCAAGGTTGTCTGCCGTCGTTCCCCATACACCGGCTTTTCCGGCGAGGATTACCGTGGCGTTGCCTATCGTGTCGCCCTTTTCGTAGGTATTGCCGTTGGCGGGAGCCTCTGTTGGAGCACCCTTCGACACGAGCATCAGGTAGTTGTCCACACCTGCAGCCTCGTCGAATGTCACCATGGCATACACCCTGTCGGTATAGTTCACCTCAGCCTTGATGTTTGTAGGCTGAACTTCCGGAGCGACAATCTCTCCCGGAGTGTTCACCGAGATGGTGTAGCCCTCAGCCAAAGCCGCGAGCTTGAACGACTTGCTTGTGGCATAGTAGCTGTTGGTAGCCTCGAAGCCGTCCCATGTGATGTAGTCCTTCACGCCACCGCGCATGCCGAGTGTCACGTTTCCAGCCGATGTCGACTCAAGTCCGCTCAGTCCGTTGAGCACATATTTCACCCTTCCGTCCTTGAACAGGTGTATCTGCAAGGTATAAGTGCCCACGAGCTTCTTCTTCCAAGAGCTGGTGTTGATGCCCAGGTTTTTCCATTCCACCACCAGTTCATCGCCGTTGCTCTTATAGCTTATCGACGTGGGGTTGCATCCCTCGGCCTCACCCTTGTCGTAGCTCATGGCATACTGGTCGTAGCAGAATATGGTGTTGTTACCACCCTCTTTGCTGCTGTTTATGAAGCTGTTGTCTACTTCCATCTTAGTGCTGTCGGTTTCCGAGAGCTTTATGAGACCCTGCGCCGACACTCCGAAATACTTGAACACGCCGCCGTTGAACGGGAAGTCGAAGCCGATGGGGAACGCCTTGCCCTCAACAGACCCCGAAGCTATACTGTCGCTCAGGTAGAGATACCCTTGCACCACACTGTCGCTGATAACCACAGCGTCTTTGTAGGTCACGTCTTGCGACGTTGTAGCCTTGTAGCCTCCTATCATCTGCGCGCTGACCATCGTGGATGTCAGCAGCGAGGCTACCGCCAATAAACACTTCTTCATTTCCATTGTCCGTATCGTTTTATAGGTGAAAATTATTTTGCTATATATTTCTTGCCGCCTTGGATGTAGATGTCACCCTTCTTCAGCGTGGAGAGTATTCTGCCGGTGATGCTGTAGCGTGTGGCGTTGTCGCCAGTCTTGTCCACCGTGGCGTTGCTTATGCCAGAGGTGGTCACCTCCATGCCGTCGCGCGTCATCTTGCTGAATATGCAGCAGTGCGTCTTCGAGTCCATCGACGACCCCTGGGCGTCCTCCTCCCAGTAGAGAAGTATGGTGTCGTCAGCCTTGCTGTATGTTGTCTTCAAGGATGCGCGGTAAGCCTCAGAGCCGCGGAAGTGTACGTTGGCACTGTCGGCGTCAACTGCGCTGCCGTCGTCCATCTTGCGTATGCTGTAGACGTTGTCCACATGGTGGTAGTTGTAGAACTGCTGCCAGAAGCACAACAGTTTGCCGTCTTCACCGAGCTGTACGCTGGGCTGTCCGACAGTCATCACCGACAGAGGCTCAAGCTGCACGCCGTTGTCGCCGTAGAGTATCTCGCCATTCTTGTTCACCTTTTGCAGCGAGAGCTGGCCCCACTGCTGTTGTGTCTGCGAGAACTGGTCGAAGATGGCGTATATGTCGTTGTTGTCTGCGCTGAGCACTATAGCCGGAGCGTGCGCGCTCAGTTCCTCATACGACAGACGAATGTCGGGCTTGCCACTCGCGTTGGTGAAGCGCGATGTTCCGTCGCTGTTGATGTATGCCAAGTATGGCGAATAGAAGCCCTCGTTGCTGCGGTCGTCGCTCCATGTCACGAGCACACCGTTGTCGGGAGTTGGATACACCTTCATGCGTGTCTGCAACGTGAGGATGCTTCCCCAACCGCCGCCATACACCTTGACCTCGCTGTCCCATGCCTTTGTTCCGTCGGCATTGTATTTCATGGCACGCAGATAGTACTGGCTACTGTAGGCATACACAAGGATGAAGCTGCCGTTGTCCGACGGCACCATGTAAGGATAGCAGTATACGCCCTTCGACTTTGTCAGTCGGGTGTCGTCGAGGTTGTAGAGGCACTTGCCCTCCTTCGACACCTTCTGTATCTCTATGGCATAGCCCCCGTCGCCGCAGTTGTGCGACCATGCGAAGGCGGTGCTGCCGTCAGACAGTTCGCAGAATGTCATGCAAATGAGGTCATCATACACCATGCCCTCGTCGATGCTCACTCCGTCCTCGTCCCATACGCTTGTGCCGTCAGCCTTGAAGCGGTAGGCGTTGTACGAGCACATCAGCTCGTCCTTAGTTGAGTTGCGGCAGTCCCTCACCACGAGCGTCACCGTGTTGTCGCTGTTGGCGCAGAGATACTGGTTCACCTGCGTCCAGCTGCGGTTGAGATAGTTCGACACCACCTTTCCCGTCTCGCCAAACAGCAGTTGGCCGTCCTTGGTGATGGCCTGCAGGCGTATCTCGTAGGTGGTTGTGGCCAGATCGTCCTCACTCGTGCTCGACGGATGATAGTAGTAGTACCATATCGTGCCGTCGGGCGTCACCACATACTCCTCGCCATAGCTGTTGGTTCCCATGGGCTTGGGCTGCACGCCCTCCTCGCTCCACTGGGCAGATGCCGTGAGGCATAGCATCATCAATACAAGAGCTAAGTAAATCTTCTTCATAATCTTGTGTTATAATCTTGTGTTATTTAATTATCTTCTTTCCGTTCATTATATATATGCCGCCCTTCATTGGTGTCGTCACGCGCTGGCCAGATAGGTTATACACGATGCCGTCGTTCTTCTCCGTCTCCACGGTGCTTATGCCTGCGGCATTGGAGTAATTGAAGAACACGCGGTAGCCGAAGTTGGCTATCTCGTTGTTTTGCAGTATCAGGTTGCCGCCAGCGTCGTATATCTTCAGGTTGCCACGCGGTGAGAGAATGCCATTGCCCCATGCGTCGGTAATCTCGAAGCAGTAGATGCCGTCGGCAGGGAATGATATCGTCTCCTCCTTAGTCTCCACCTCGCCGTCGGCGTAAGGCCCGTATTCGGCCACTGTCTCACCCTTGGTGTTGAGCAGTCTGAAGGTGTTGTCGCTCGCCTGTCGGTCAATCTTTATCTTGGCGTTGAGGTCGCCGGCCACATTTATCATCGCACCAAACGAACCCTTTATGGTATTTCCTTTGTATGCCTCGCCATTCAGGCTTGTCAGCGTCAGTTTGTAGTCGCATCCTGCCTTGACATACTCCTCGGGTATGCTCACGGGGAACTTCACGTAGCCGCGCTCCAGCGCGCCCACCTCTTCGCCGTCGGCGGCAGTCCATGTGTAGTCGCGGCTCTCCTCGTCGTCGAATGTCATTGTGAACGTTGCGCTCTTGATGGCCTGCGTGCCACTGTTCACGAGGTAGCATTCAAAGTAGTCGAAGCCGTAGTTGCGCGTCGGGGCAATCTTGTATTCCTCCAGCGTGGCGCCCGTAGGCAGTTCCATTCCCGGGCACTCCACCCGGCATCCGTTCACGTTAATCACCTCCTTGTTGCCGTCAATCACGTAGGCCACAATCTGCGAGTGCAGAGGGTCGGTATCAATAGTGCCCACCATGTCGGGCACGTCATATTCGTAGTGCCGCTTCACGTATGTCCCCGCTCCGCTCACGCTTACGGTGTCGCCCCATGTGGGTGTGAGCATAGCGCGCAACACGTGGTTGTGAACATACTCGTCCTCCATGTCGCCTCCGGCCTGCGGACCGAGTATGCCGTCTTGCAGCAGACTGACGCAGAGCGCCGATGTACCGTCGGCCACGCCGTTCACGTAGTACAGTTCCACGTCGGCTGCAATCCTCTTCGTAGCCTTGTCGTAGCTGGCCTCCACCCACACGTTCACGTCGGCGTCCTCCATACACAGTTGGCGGCAGCAGGGCGACCAGTAGCTGCGGCTCTGCACCTGACCTATCTGGTCCCACTGTCGGCGGTTTGTCATTCCCGAGGGATAGCTCGTCACACCGAAGTAGTCGTTTATCTCCGTACCCTCAGCCGTACGGAATTCGGGTGCGTCCACTCCTTTTGGTTCGGCATACGCCCCTGCGTGTACGGCCACGGGAAACACCCTGTCGGGGTGCGACAGTTTTATCTTGGCGGCGATGGCGTGGCCGTCGGGACAGTTGCCGCAGTCGTAGCCTGTGAAGTCTTCAAGCAAGACGTTCTTCTTCTGCACACTCGTACTTACTTTATAGTTCGTTTGTGCCGTGCTTGGTATCAAATTGACGCAAATAAGAGAAAATAAAAGTAAAATTTTCCGCATAAGCTATCCTTAGTTTGTATATCGTTTTTGCAAAAGTAAGAAACATCCGCGAAATGGTGACACATTGCCACGCGGAAGTTCGTTACAATTCAAGAAATGTTAGCTTTTTAGGCGGTTTTGTGTGGGTCAAACTGCTTTTTTGAAAGAAAAACGCTATTTTTGCATTGCAAAATATTCGCAATGAAACTAAAACTCTTACATATATTTTTCGCCATTCTGACGCTTGCCGCCACGGCACAAGCCGCCCCGACAGGGCGCGAACTACTGCGGCGCGGACTCGACTACGCCGAGAACGACAACTTCCCCATGGCGCTGAAGTTCTTCACCAAGAGCCTTGAGACAGCCGAGAATGAGGGCGACTACAACACCATGGAGGCATGCACGGGATACATCGGCAACGTCTACTACAACCTGAACGACCACAAGCGCAGCCTCAGCTACCAACTCAAGGGCTACAACATGGCCATCGCCCACGGCGACACCGACATCCAGTCACGCTTTCTCGCCAACATCGTGGCCAACTACTGCAAACTGAACGACGCGAAAAACGCGCGCCACTACTTCAACCTGCTCCAGAGCCAACGCCTGACACAAAGCACCGACAAGTATAACCTTATATATAATAGGGCGCGGCTCGCCATGGTCGAGGGCGACACCATCGCCGCCATCAAGCACCACAAGCGCGCCTTGCGATATGCCCAAAGCAGTGGCATGGGCGAGGAGTTCGCCTTGTTCCAATATTGCGAGCTGGGCGAAATCTACATGAAACAGGGCGACTACGCCAAAGCCGTGGAGTATGCCCACATCTGCGAACCGCCGGCAAAGCGCCTCAAGGCGTTCGACCTGCTCGTAAGTGTCTACCAACTGCTTTGGAACGCCAACGAGGCCATGGGCGACAAGACCGAGGCCGACAAGTACCACGGGCTATGCCTGTCGCTTTCCGACACCATCTTCAACCGCAACACAATCTTCTCGGCCGACAACGAACTGCGCGACTACGAGACGAGGCAGACCGACGAGCACATAGCGTCGCTCAACGGCGTGATAAGCCGCCAGACGCTCACCATCATAAGTATCTCACTCCTACTGCTGCTGCTCCTACTACTGTCGTTCCTGCTGCTGCGCAACAACCGCAAACTGCGCCTCGCCCACAGCACACTGCTGCAAAAGACACGCGAGCTGCGACTTCAGGAGGAGAAGAACGAGCGGCTGCTTGGCTGCCTCATCGCCGACAAACCCGCCGACGACACTCGCGAGGGACCGCCCCAAGCCGCCCCCAACATGGAAAGCGAACAGATGAAGGCTCTGCTGACGAAGATAATGAAGGTGATGGACGACACCAACGCCATCGCCAACCCCGACTTCAGCCTCAACTCCCTGGCCGAGGCGGTGGAATCCAACACCAAGTATGTGTCGCAAATCATCAACGAGACCTACGGCAAAAACTTCAAGACGCTGCTCAACGAGAGGCGCATAAGGGAGGCCTGCCGACTGCTTGCCGACCGCGACAACTACGGGAAGATGACCATACAGGCCGTCTACGAGGAAGTGGGCTACACAAATGCCGTGAGCTTCATACGCGCCTTCCGCAAGGTCAACGGCATGACACCGTCGGAATACCAGAAGATACTGCGGCAGGCCCCCACCGACAACGAAGGGTAAGAAGCTGCCCATCATGCCTATTGAGCCTAATATGCCTATTGAGCCTATCATGCCCATTATGCCTATTATGCCCATTATGCCCATTATGCCTAATATGCCTATTGAGCCTATTATGCCTATTATGCCTAATATGCCCATTATGCCTAATATGCCCATCAAAACAACAACAAAATAACAAAAAAAACAACAACTATGCTACAATCAGGACTTACCCACACAAGCTCCACAACGGTGAGCGAGGCCAACACGGCCATCACCGTAGGTTCGGGCGACATGCCCGTATTCGCCACTCCGGCCATGATGGCCCTCATGGAAAACGCCGCCATGCTCGCCGTGGCCTCAGAGCTGCCCGAGGGCAGCACCACCGTAGGCGGCCACATTGAGTCGTCGCACATCAAGCCGTCGCCCGTTGGCGCTGAGATCACCGCAACCGCAACCCTTGAAAAGGTTGACGGCCGCAAGCTCTACTTCAAGGTTGCCGCATCGCAGGGCGACACGCTCATCGGCGAAGGCACACACCTCCGCTTCATCGTGGACAAAGAAAAATTCCTTTCAAAGCTCGCTTGAGCCTTGAAAGGAATCTTTCCTCTTTCTTTCGAAGCCAACAACGCAGCACTTACTAATTTGCGTTGTTGGCTTTGGCATACTAAATATAGGGAGTCTATTTTGTTGTTCCTACTGTGGTATATGTGCAAGTAGTGGGCGACGTGTCTCACGTCGCAACTGCTGCGTTGCCGCTTGGTGTGCGGTGGGACACCGCACCCACTACACATGAGTTACATCAAATTGGACAGTCTCAATTAATATGGTACGACGACGACGCACCTCTATCCGTCTTTCCCCTTTCTTTATATTTCCTTTGTCGCCTCGGCCAACCATTGTCTGTCGGCCTCGTCGTCGAGCAGAGGGCTTAGCTTTGAGTACACAGTCCGGTGGTAGTCGTTGAGCCACGCGCGCTCCTCGCCGGTGAGCATAGCGAGGTCGATGGGCGCAGTGTCGATGGGACAGAGCGTCAGCGGCTCAAACTGCAGGAAGCGGCCAAACTCGGTAGTCTTGTAGTCGGTTATCAGCAGCGTGTTCTCCGTGCGCACGCCGAAGCGTCCGGCAAGATACAGTCCCGGCTCGTCGGTCACGGTCATTCCTGCCACCAGCGGCGTGGGCTTCCACTCCATGCGTATCTGGTGGGGACCCTCGTGCACGTTCAGGTAAGAGCCAACGCCATGTCCCGTGCCGTGCATATAGTTAACGCCGTCGCGCCACATCGCCGCGCGTGCGAGTATGTCGAGCTGCGTGCCGCTCGCCCCACTGGGAAATTTGCACAGCTCCAGTTGTATGTGTCCCTTCAGCACGAGGGTGTATATGTGGCGCATCTCTTCGGTCACGGGTCCGAGGGCTATGGTGCGCGTTATGTCGGTGGTGCCGTCGGGATACTGTGCGCCGCTGTCTATCAGCACGAAGCCCTCCGGCTTCAGTTCTATGTCGGTGTCGGGCGTGGCCTCGTAGTGTACTATCGCGCCATGGTCGCCATAGGCGGCGATGGTGTCGAACGATATGCCGCGAAACATCGGGTCGGCGGCACGCAGTCCGGTCAGCTTGCGGTCTATCGACATCTCCGTCTGTCCGCCGCGCTCCACCGCCGGCTTCAGCCAGCGCAGGAATTTCACCAAGGCCACGCCGTCGCGCAGCATGGCGCGGCGGAAGCCCTCCTGCTCCACCTCGTTCTTCACCGCCTTCATGGCCGGTATGGGCGACTTCGCCGCCACGGTCAGACTGCGCTTCTCCGTGCGAAACAGTGCATAGTTGGTCTCGTCGGGGTCCATCAGTATGTTGTAGCCGCCAAACGACCGCAGCCCTTCGCCCACTTTGTCATATTCGGCGGTGCCTACGCCGCATTCGGCCAGGTGTGCCTTCACTTCGGCGGTCAGTTTGCGACTGTCAACAAACAGTGTGGCACTGTCGCCGCCTATAATCAGATAGGCCACAAACACGGGATTGCAATGCACGTCGTCGCCGCGCAGATTCAGTGTCCAGGCTATGTCGTCGAGTGCCGACACGAGCATGCCCTCGGCGTGCCTCTGCCGCAGAGCCGCCCTTATGCGGGTCAATTTTTCGGAAACCGTTTCGCCAGCATACTCCAGTGGGTGTACCTCCAGTGGTGTCAGTGGTATTTCGGGACGGTCGTGCCACACCTGTTGCAGTGGGTCGAAGTTTGTCCTTACGGTTATTCCGCCGTTAGCGCGCAGTTCGCCAATAAGGCATTCCACCTCGTTGGCCGAATTGACAAAACCGTCAACGCCCACTTGCGCGCCGTCGATGGCCGACAGTTTTTGTCCAAGCCACTGGCTTATGCTCGGCGTACCCTCCATGCGCTCCTTCATGAGCGCGAAGCCGGTGTCCTCAAGTTGTTCGGCGGCGGCAAGGAAATAGCGCGAGTCGGTCCACAGTGCCGCCGCGTCGCGTGTCACCACAGCCGTGCCGGCCGAGCCGGTGAAGCCGCTTATGAACTCGCGCCCCTGCCAGTGGGCCGGCACATACTCGCCATTGTGGGGGTCGGTGCTTGGGAATATGAATGCGTCGAGGTGTTCTCTCGACATCACCTCGCGCAGCTCGGCCAGCCGCTTACGTATCGTTTCGCTATTGTTTTTGCTCATAGTGGATTGTAAATTACACATGACAAAGATAAGTCATTTCAGATTTAATAACAAATTAAAAGGTGTATAAATACAACCTATACTCATTTTTTTGCTAACTTTGCGCTGCATTCAGGGAGGCAATCCACTCAACCGCCCTTCAACAAGCAGGATACGTTTTAAACTTTTAAATACACAAACGATTATGGCATTTTTAACTAACGAGAAACTGACAATCGTCGGCGCAGCCGGCATGATTGGCTCAAACATGGTTCAGACAGCCCTCACCATGGGCCTTACCAACGACATCTGCCTCTACGACGTGTTCTCTCCCGAGGGCGTGGCCGAGGAGATGCGCCAAAGCGGTTTCGGAGACGTTAAGATAACAGCGACCACTGACGCCAAGGAAGCGTTCACCAACGCAAAGTACATCATATCGTCGGGCGGTGCTCCCCGCAAGGCCGGAATGACACGCGAAGACCTCCTGAAGGGCAACTGCGAGATTGCCGAGGGTCTTGGCAAGAACATCAAGGAGTATTGCCCCGACGTTAAGCACGTGGTTATCATCTTCAACCCCGCCGACCTCACCGGTCTCGTTACTCTGCTCTACTCTGGCTTGAAACCTTCACAGGTTACTACTCTCGCCGCTCTTGACTCTACGCGTCTGCAAAGCGCACTGGCCAAGAAGTTTGGTGTTATGCAGAGCGAGGTGAAGGGCTGCGCCACCTACGGCGGCCACGGCGAGCAGATGGCTGTGTTCGGTTCTCACGTGACCATCGACGGCAAGAAGCTCTCTGACATCATCGGCACAGACGAGTTCCCCGAGGCTGAGTGGGAGCAGATGAAGAAGGACGTTACCCAGGGCGGTGCCAAGATCATCGAACTGCGCGGCCGCTCTTCGTTCCAAAGCCCCGCTTACCTGTCGGTTGAGATGATCCGCTCGGTGATGGGCGGCGAGAAGTTCCGCTTCCCCGTTGGCACCTACGTGTCTACCGACAAGTACAACCACATCATGATGGCCATGAACACCACTCTCGACACCACTGGCGCTCACTACGAGGTGCCGCAGGGCACTGCCGAGGAGAACGCCAAGCTCGACGCAAGCTACGAGCACCTCTGCAAGATGCGCGACGAGCTGGTTACGCTTAACATCGTTCCCGAAATAGCGAAGTGGAGCGAGATCAACCCGAACTTGTAATAATTGATTTTCTTCAAAATTATTTTTCTAATTTTTGGAAGCGGCGACGAAGTGATTTCGTTGCCGCTTTTTTTTGTGGGCGTTCCCTTAAATGCGTTGATGAATGTCATTGCCTTCTTGGCCTCGAAGAGGCCGCATCTCAGTAACCCCACGTGAAGCGTAGCGGAACGTGGGGACAATAACCTCTGTGCCATATATCGGCTTCGAAGATGCCGCACAGGTGGAGATGGTCATATGCCACGGTGTGAACACACTTTTCCTTTATGTGCGGCATCTTCGAAGCCGATGTTTCCTCCATCCACATACGCCCCATGTTCCGCTACGCTTCACAAGGGGTTACTGAGATACGGCCTCTTCGAGGCCAAGAAGGTATGAGCATTATCAACGCATTTAACGGAACACCCATATAATTAGGCTGTCCAATTTGACGTAACCCATGCGTAGTGGGTGCGGTGTCTCACCGCACGCCAAGCGGCAATGCGGAAGTTACGACGTGAGACACGCCGCCCACTACTTGTGCATCCGTCACAATAGGAACAACAAATTGGACACCATATTATAAATTATGCCCAAGTCGTTTTTTGCGCATTACGTAAGCTCTGCACTGTCGGCTTACCTCAGTTGAAATAAGCTCTTACTTCAGTTGGAGTAAGAGCTTACACCAATTGGAGTAAGAGCTTACACCAACTGAAGTAAGCACACTTTGCCGCATCTTCCATGCGACTTCCATGCCAAGCTACGGCGACTTTCAGCACGCCACGACATTGCACACATACCGCCTTTTGCGCAACAAAATCGGCATTTCGGGTTAATAACCATTAAAAACAAGTGCGTTTTATGGAAATACAGAACAAGTTACATACCTTTGCAGCCAATTTGTTTAGAACTATTTTAGAATGAAGATTGCAAGAACAGTCTGCGCGGCCATGCTTCTGGCCATGGCAGACGTGGCCACGGCAGGTGGCCTGTTGACCAACACAAACCAAAATGTGGCATTTTTGAGAAACCCGTCGCGCGACGCGGCCATTGCCATCGACGGCGTTTACAGCAACCCGGCCGGCGTGGCCTTCCTCGGCGAGGGTCACCACCTGTCGCTCAACTGGCAGTTCGCCTACCAGACGCGCACCATCGACAACCAATATCCTCTGTTTGCCAACAACGCAAACGACCACTCAACCAACCGCACATTCAAGGGAAAGGCCATCGCGCCCGTAATTCCGTCGATACAGTATGCCTACAACAAGGGGCGATTGTCGTTTCAGGCCAACTTCGCCCTCACTGGCGGAGGCGGCAAATGCACATTCGACAACGGTCTGGGTTCGTTTGAGCGCATCGTGGCCGAGACGGCTGCCGGGGCGTGCGGACTGGCCGGAGCCATCGACGGCACGCTGGGACAGATGACGGGCACGCCCACACAGATGTTCACCAGCGACGCCCTCTTCGGGAGCAAGGGCGCATACAGCTACAACAGCTACATGCGCGGACGACAGTACTACTACGGCCTCTCTGTGGGCGCGGCCTACAAGGTGAGCGACAACTTCAGCGTGTTTGCCGGAGTGCGTGGCGTTTATGCCCTGTGCAACTACTATGGCTACGTCAAGGACATCACTGTGGGCAGCATGCCGCTCTACCGCGTGCTCGACCCGACGAAGACCGACGCGGCCAACATCGAACTCAACTGCGACCAGTCGGGCATTGGCTTCACCCCCATCCTCGGCGTTGACTACAAGACGGGACGCTTCAACTTTGCGGCCAAATATGAGTTTAAGACGCGCATCCGACTGAAGAACGAGGCGGTAAACTACAAGCCAAGCATAGGCAACTTGCCGGCCAACCTGCTCACGGCCATGACGGCCAACGGCATGAGCGAGACCGCCGCCAGGGCCATACTCGGCAGCGAGACCGTAACCGGGGCGATGACCTCGCTCAAGGCGCAGTTCGACGAGAAGATGGAAGAGGCCATCGGCGAGTATGAGGACGGGCGCAGCATAGCCGGCGACATCCCCGCGCTGCTCACCGTGGGCGTGGGCTACAACCCCATCGACCCTCTGCGCCTTAGCGTGGGCTTCCACTGGTTTGACGACAAGAACGCCACGTCCTACGCCAACCGCCACGAGCGTCTGTCGCGCGGCACCATCGAGTTCAACGCCGGAGCGGAGTATGACGTGTGCAAGCAAGTCACCGTGAGTGCCGGATGGCAGAACACGAGCTACGGGCTGACCGACGAGTACATGGACGACAAGTCGTTCGTCACCAGTTCCAACAGCATCGGCGTGGGTGCGCAGGTGCACCTAAGCAAGCGCATGAACCTCAACGCAGCCTACTTCCACACGTTCTACAAGCACAAGCAGACGAGCGAGACCGTAGCGCAGGGCGTCAACTACGATGCCGACTACACGCGCAACAACAACGTGTTCGGCCTGGGGCTGGACGTAAACTTCTAAGCAACCTATCACATACCTATACAAAACACTTATTCTTTCGCATGTGGGCGCACCATGGCTGTATCAACACGGCCTGGCTTGCGCCCACATTTATTGTTATGGTGTTCTGTTTTGACGTACCCAAAAGAGGTAGAAAATATTTGATGGATTAGCACCTGTCTCCTATGGGTACTTTGGCGTATGCTGCGCCCTGAAAGGGCAGCTACACATAGCCCAGGGCAACGCCCTGGGTTATAAGTGGGAAGGTAACTTGCGCCCTGAAAGGGCAACTGCATGAAGCAAACAACGCCACACATTTCCCAACCAAGCGTGCCTTCATGCAGCTGCCCTTTCAGGGCGCAAGATAGAATGAAGCCTTTGAGACCCAGGACGTTGCCCTGGGCTATGTGTAGCTGCCCTTTCAGGGCGCGGCATACTATACGTCGGCTTTGAAGATGCCGCACATCTATAGAACCCTCCCCACCCAAAAGCCTTCACACTCTTGACAATTTCGCAATTCTAAAAACATTTCCGGAAATCCTTTTGCGGTTTAACCACTTTTTTTTAGATTTGCACCTTACATACAAACATTTAAGCCAAAGCGCAATGCAATAGCCCTTGCGCCATCAATCATAACATTAGGTATAGCAAACACTATTTAGGTATAAAAAACAACAATAATTTCATACAATGGGTATTCTTCAATCAAAGCTTTTTCGTGGTTTCAGCAGCCACATGAAGCTGCTGACGCTATTGGCGCTACTCGTTGGCATGTGCCTGCCGGCATCAGCCGACGACACGCCGACGCTCAACGACAGCAGCTACTACGAGCTTTCCACTGCCGCAAACCTCAAGTGGTATGCCGACAAGGTAAACTCGGGAAGCAACACCATCAACGCCGTGCTGACAGCCGACATCGACGTGTCGACGCTCGGCGAGGAGTATTGGACACCAATAGGTCAATGGACCGTGGCGTGCCAAGTGTACTACAAAGGCAAGTTCGACGGCCAAAACCACACCGTGAGCGGCATCGTGCTGCGCAAGGCGGCGGCCAGCGGACTGTTTGGCATAACCCAAGGGGCCACCATCAGCAACGTCATCGTAAAAGGGGCGCAGATGAAGGCGTCGCGCGACGACAAGATGGACAACTTTCAGTATGGCATCGCCCCCATTTGCGGCCTTGCGACAAGTGGCACCTTGATACAGAACTGCCACTCACAGCTGACCGACATTCTCTATGCCATCAGCCAGTATAAGACCTGCGCGGAGATTAACTGTGTGGGAGGCATCGTGGGCGAGCTTCGCAGTTCCACGGCCAAGGACTGCACCGTCAACGGATTCGTGCGCACCGACGGCATATATGTGGGCGGCATTGTGGGTGCCCTCAACGCCGGTCTGGTGGAGAACTGCCACTTCCAGGCTTACGACGACGGCAACTCCGCCGTTGTCGGCAAGGACTTCGTAGGCGGCATCGCCGGCTATCTGCACGGGCGAAGCAAGGCCAACGCCATCGTTGGCTGCACCGTGGCCAACGGGACGACCATCAGTGCCACGGCCATCAGCGACATCAACGCCCGTCGCGACTCCCTCTGCGGCGGCGACACCCTCTTTACCGAGCCAGGCGAATTTGATGGCAGCTATGAGATATACAACGCCGACCAGCTGAAGTGGTTCGCCTCGAAGGTAAACGGCGGCACCACGAAGATCAACGCCCGACTGATGAACGACCTCAACATGAGCAAGGCAGGTTCGTTCACGCCCATCGGTTCGAGCAGCAATCCCTTTGCCGGCGAGTTTAACGGCCAAAACTACACCATCGACAGTCTGACCATTGCGAGCCAGGGCTACGCCGGACTGTTCGGCCATGTCAAGGATGGCCGCGTGCGCAACGTCACGCTCAACCACCCCTCTCTCGACGCGGTCAACAACAACTACCAAGGCTTTATCGTGGGATGGCTCACTCAGAACTCAGGACACCCCACGCCCGTGGGCTATGTTGAGAACTGCCATGTACACGACGGCAACCTGTATCGCGGCAGCAAGGGCGAACCGCAATATGTGGGTGGCATCGTGGGCAAGGTGGACATGAGCGCCGAGGTGCGCAGCTGTTCCTTCCGAGGCTCCGTCAAGGCTCACGAGGACTATATCGGCGGCATCGCCGGATGCATGGACTCGGGCGCCAAGATGTATGAGTGTACCACCATTGGTCCGTCAACCGTTTGGGGCGACGACTACGTGGGCGGTGTGGTAGGCTACATGACCGACACCGACACCAAGATAGTAGACTGTTATGCCGACCAGAGCGAAGGTCAGATTACCATTCATGCCGAGGGCAGCGGCTACTCGGGCTTGATTCGCGGCTACGACAAGAGCGGCTCTTCATCCAGCACGACATACAAAGAAGGCAACCTGCTGTATAGGGTTACGGGAAAGAAGCTCACCGTTGACGGCAAGCAAGTGTCGGAGACTCACATCACTGGCGTAAGCAGCCAAGGCAAGGGCACCTACTATGCCATCGTCGACATAGGTACGTCGAACGACTACTTCACAACAAAGATTGAAGGCTTGTCGGGCGTGGAAACGCTTTACTTCCTTGACAACAACAGCAGCGCCATAGGAACAACGGCATGCGGATGGATCAACATGACGATAGACGACTATGCCTTCGACTCCAACTTCAAGGCATTGAAGATGTACTACCACATGCGTGCCGGCGGCAACCACAGTGCCTACGACGTGATGCTCCGCCCAAGCGACGTGCGCCCGGCGGGCGAAAAGATGTTTGGCAACTGTCCCGACGCCAAGGTGTATGTGGAAGAGGAGTACTACGACGAGTTCTGCAACGACTCTCTTTGGGGCAAATACAAAAACTACATTGTGCCGGTGACATCAATGCGCACCGAGGATGTCAACGCCGAGTATGGCGCACGCTATGCGCTCGACCGCAACCGCGACAAGACCGGCTCTCCGGTGACCGTGGACAACGGCAGCACATTTGGAGTTTACCAGGTACACATCATCGGCATCGACGACAGCTACGTCAACGGTTCAGGCAACGACAACACCTTGTGGATATACCAGGACATTGGCCAGACCTACGACTACAACACCACCAAGGTGTGGACAAAAGCATTCAAGGACAAGAGCAACATCAAGAAGGTGAAGTTCCAGTCAATCACCAAGTCGGCAAGGCGTCCAAGCCAAACCTTCCACATCGAGCTTGGCGACTCGGCGTTTGCCAACTGCAAGAACCTGGAGTCGTTCAACATCGCCCTTTACTCCGACGAGGGCAACGACCACGTGGAATACCTCTTCCCCGAAGACCTTCCACTTGGCAAGGGCGTGTTTGATGGTTGCGACAACATGAAAATATTCGTGCCACGCAACCTCGTGTCTGCGTTCAAGAACGACACCGTGTACGGATGGTCGCAATACAAGTCGCTGATAACCGAGGGCGACTTCGGTGGCAACAACTTCACCGAGCGTGGCGTGATATACTCCTACTACACCTCTTTCGACGGCCAAACCCGATACAACAGCAGCAACAACCAGGCGATGGAGTCGATACTCGCGCCAATGACATCCTATTTCCGCAACTTCACGCCGTCGAAGGTGCTGGTGTACGACCAGGGCGACAAGATAAAGTACGTTATGGCCAGTGGCGTCAACCCCAGCAAGATTGACAGCGAGGATGGCGTTATGTGCCTATACAACGACATCGGCGAGACCCACCCCAACCACTACAAGACGATAGCCCTCTCGGGCAATGGTTTCCAGAACCAGACGTGCATCAAGAGGATAACGTTTGAGGACATCAAGTCGAACAACTACAACGTCATAGCCGACCTCTCGTTTATCATTCCCGACTACACGTTCAAGGGCTGCTCCAACCTCAAGGAGCTGAGCATGTTCATGCTCGACACCAGGGGCTCAAACAAATATGTGGCCATCAAGCCCTCGCAGGTGTTCATCGGCGAGCACGTGTTCGACAGCGTGAGCAATGACTTCAGAATCAGCGTGCTCCCATCTCTGTACTACGAATACCTAAGCGACCCCAACTGGAGCCAATATAAGGACTACATCGTAGCTGCCAGCTATCTTCCCACCGACGCGACGGCAAAAGTCCGCAACGGTGTCACTTACGACTTCGCCACCAAGGTGATGAACGGCAAGAGCGCAAAACAGGTCACGGCCTTGACTACATCGTGGTGGACGGCATTGGTCATCGGTGTTGAAGTGGCCCTCACCATAGCCACTTGGGGAACTTCAAGTGCCGCTCCGAATCCTTTGGCAAGCACAGTAATCAAACCTTCAATGGAAGCTTTGGAAGCAGCTGCCGGCGGCTTCGCCACGTATGAAATGCGTGATGCCGCCAAGAAAATCGTCAAACAGGGTGTTTGGCACATAACCGACATGATGGAAACTGGTATGTCGGAGGCTGCAGCCATAAGACTTGCAAGACAGATGGGAACGCACGTTTGGGGCGACAACCTCTACAGACACACAACATGGCTTTGCGGCATTCTTGAGAATGCCATAATCCCCTTGACTGGAGCGGCATACGTAAGTGGCCGAATCGTAGGACACGTACAAGACAAAAATACGGCCATCAACTACATCGCCAACCGCATAAAGAAGAACTACAACCGCCCTGCCACATGGTCGATGACGGGCGGCGGCTATGTGGTCAACACAGAGCAGATAACCAACGTGCCCCACATGTATGTCAAGGATGTGGAAGACCGCGACGTGGCCATCATCTACAACGACTGCGGCGACGGCACCGGCGACTACCAGACCGTGGCCGTGGCCTTCGACGCATTCCACAACAAGAAACTGCTCAAGGAGGTGAAGTTCCAGGAGCGCTATGGCGACGGCACGCGCTCTATAGCCGGTGGTCTCAGTCTGGCACTGCCCGACTCGATGTTCAGCGGATGCACAAACCTTGAGAAGCTCAACCTCGTGCTCTACAGCACCGGTGCCGAGAGCGGCAACCACTGCTACAAGGCCCTTACGCCCGACAACTTCGTGCCCCTGGGCGACATATTCGCCGGCATGGACAGCACGGCGCGCGCCAAAGTGAGGATCAAGGTGGGCAAGGAGGCTCTCCAGGATTTCCTCGACGACGAGTACTGGGCGCAATACAAGGACATGTTCGACACGGAAGACGTGAGCATAGTAAGGAAGCAAACGGAGTGGAGCTGCAAGTATGCACTTGCCTACGACAAGAACACGCTGCCGCTGCGCACCACATCGGGCACCCACAACATCGACCATGTGTATGTGTATGCCGGCGACGACAAGGAGCTGGACGAGAACGGCGGACTTGCCGCACTCATCAACGACTTCGGCGAGTGGAACAACTACAAGCTCGACTACGTGAAGGACGGCGCTTTCAAGGGCAACAACAAGCTACGCATACTCGACATGACCGACACCCACACCAACGTGGCCGACGTGTACGACTCCGACTTCTACATCGCCCTGCAGGACTCCGCCTTCGCCCACTGCC
Organism: Lachnospiraceae bacterium; assembly: GCA_963659505.1. Lineage (GTDB taxonomy): Bacteria > Bacteroidota > Bacteroidia > Bacteroidales > Bacteroidaceae > Prevotella. The sequence continues at coordinate 48,227 of CAVKUV010000008.1, read as the reverse complement.
ATGAGTTTGAGGACCTCAACCTCATCTACCAGGTGACCGACGAGAAAAACCACTGCGAGCCTATAAAGCCCGAGCAGGTGACGCTCGGCTTCGGCGTGTTCGACGACACCCCGAAACTCCGCATCAAGTTTTGCCTCGACCAGGAGGACGCATTCCTCGCCGACACGGCTTGGGTGAAGTATAAGGAAAAGTTTGCACCCTGCCTCTTCAAGCCTGCCGACAGTAAGATTGGCGACATACTGCTCCATCCTTACCGCTTCATGACCAAGCTCAACGACGGCACCAACTTCGACTATGTGGACGCCTCACGCCCCAACCCAACAGACTTGAAGGATTTGTTCAAGGGAAAGAAGATTGGCACGTTCGACGAGTTCCGCACATTCAGCGTCTGCGGCTTGCGCACGGTTTACAATGGCATGTTTGCCAACTGTACTTACCTGCAGCACATACTCCTGCCCGACAGTACGGAGACCATCGAGACCAACGCCTTCCAGAACTGCTCGTTGCTGGCTCAGCTCACCATACCCGAAAAGGTGACCTCCATACAGGAGAACGCATTCACGGGCAGTGCCATCAAGGAGTTCTTCGTGAAGAGTGCCGTGCCTGCCGACATCGACCCGGCCAAGGCTTTCGCCGGACTCGACAAGGACTACATCATCTACGTCACCGACAGCGTGGTGGACATCTACCGCACGAAGTGGGCTGCCGTGGCAGGCCACATCAACGCCCAAAGCAAGTACAGGGGTCTCAAGATTGTACACCTCAAGGAACCAGGAACACTGGCCGAGGCGTTGGGACTGGAATACGACTACACGGAAAACGTATTCTTCGACAACCACCTCTACGGCAACTACGCACAGTTTGACTCGCTGCGCATCATAGGCCCCATCGACGGACGCGACATCGGCGTGATACGCTTCATGGGCGGACGCGACGTGGACGACAACAACCCCACACCTGGCCACCTCAAGTATCTCGACCTCTATGAGGCCGACATCAAGGCGGCAGGCAAATATGAGTATAACCGTGCATACTACAAGAGAGATATCTGGTTAAGCGAATGGTTCCCTTGGGTGAACAATTACATCAACAATGACAATGAGATATCCCATTACATGTTCTGGTGCCTCAATTCGCTCGAAACAGTCATACTGCCCCGTTCCGCCACAAGAATTCAATCGGCAGCGTTCGACCAGTGTACAAACCTCAAGATGCTGGTAATTGGCGACAACATGGCCGACATTTCCACGGAATGGCTTGAGTACTACGTGATGCTCGGCACGCCCAACAAGACCGTGCTCGTGATGCTCGGCAACAATGTGCCCGAAACCGATGACAAGTCATTCTACCCCGCTTCGGGTTATCACTATTCATATGGCTCTGTGAGAGACTTCGGTGCCGACGACTCGCGCTTCAGCCTGTGCATTGCGCCATATAAGGCCGTCAAGGACTATGCCGCCAATGTGGCCTACTCAAGCACATGCGACAGCATCATAGGAAACTTCGAGGACCCTGCCCTTGTGGAGGCCCTCAAGGCAAAGCATGTGTTCTCATTAATCGACCTGATGACGACATCAGACATTAAGGGCTATGTCAACGGCAACACGACCATCAAGACATTCAACGAGCTTCTCATGAGTTCCGTGACCACGCTCGGCGACAGCACCCTCACAGGCATGCGAGGGCTTGAGACGGTAGCCCTCCCCTTGGGACTGAAGACGATTACAGCCGACGCATTCAAGAATTGCCAGTCGCTCCGCTCCATCAAGGCACTCTGCACCGAACCGCCTACACTGGCGGAGCACGCCTTCGCAAATCTACCGACGGATTTCGTGATATATGTGCTGGAAGGTTATGAGGACATCTACCGAAAGGCATGGCCCGAGTATAAGAACCATATACAGGGCTACCGCTCCGAGCGTGGGGATATACGCGAGATAACTCTCGAAAAGCCCAACACTCTCGCCGACTCGCTCAACGCCACAATACAGATGGACGGCAACATGGTGGTAGGTGTAGGCGGAGACCTCGCATCGCTGTCCTCGCTCAAGGTGAGCGGCCCCATCGGCGGCAAGGATCTCGCCCTCATACGCTTCCTTGGCGGACGTGAGCCTGACTGGAACGAGCATGTCTACGTGACCAACCTCAAGTATCTCGACCTCTACGACGCCGAGCTTCGCGCCGACAACTACGAGTTTATGCTCAAGGGCAAAAACCGCCGCATAGAGAAGGACAACGAGATACCAAAGGACATGCTCTGGAACTGCGACAACCTTGAGACGGTAATATTGCCACGCACAGCCACAAAGCTCAACTACGAGGCTTGCTACGACATGGCGTCGCTCAAGACGCTCGTCATTGGCGACGACGTGACCTACATCGACGACGATGCTTTGGGCGACAACCGCAAACTGGAGAAGATACTCTTCCTCTGCAAGAGCAAGCCGGGCATCGACGGCGACGCCTTCACCGACCCGCTCGAAGGGGCCAACCGCAAGGTGGGCAAGATGTATGTGCGAAGAAGTCTTGTCGAGGCGTTCTCGGCCGATGCGGAGTACACCGGCCACACAAGTGAACTGACCCACGGCTTCGACGACGACGAACTGTTCAGCGCATTTGGCTGCAAGGCTCTCGCCAACGAGGACGACTTGGCCAGTGTGAACAATGTGGACGGTTGGTTCAAGAACTTCCCCAAGATAACCAACCTCAAACAGCTCTCGAAGACGAAGATCACTTCGCTCAAGAGCGATGAGTTCGACAAACTAAAGGGCTTGCAGTACACCACGCTCCCATCCACGCTGACCTCAATCGGCAAGGATGCCTTCAAGGAGAACGCCGACCTCCGCTGGGTTGACTTCACTGCGTGCGACTCGCTCAGCCTCAACGCCGACACTCTTGGCGTGACGGCCAACGCTTTGGTGTTCCTGCCAAAGACAGTGACCGAGACGCAAACGCCCAACATGGTGTATAGCAAGGACGGCGAGTTGCAGTGCGCAGAGTACTACCTCACCGACATCCATGGCTACGACGTGCCGAAGGCGTTCACAACAAAGAAGGTTACATTCGGACGCGAGTTTGCCAACAACGCCTACACCACGCTCACACTGCCGTTTGCCATGGAGAAAAGTCCCGAGGGATTTGAGTTCTATGCTCTCGACACCGACAGCACCCGAGACGGCACCATCTTCTTCAAGAAGACCACTGGCAGCATTGCCGCCAACACGCCTTATGCGGTGCGTGCCAACGAACCGACTCTTGTGGTCGATGCGGAGACTGCATTGCCCGCTACGGTGTATCGTGGCAACACGGTGAGAGCAAACGACTATGCCATCTACGGCAATCTCCAAGACATTGACGCGGCAACGGCCATAAGTTCGCAGTTCCTTCTGTTTAGCGACTCCACCAACCTGTGGAACGTGGCCACGACACAGACCGACTCGCTGCGCCCGTTCTCGGCCTATGCCCAACGGCTTAGCCACGTTGCCGCAACCGAAGGTGTCCGTAGCCGCTTCCTCAATGGCCTGTTCCATTATTATATAGGAACCGTGCAGCACGACATCGAGGGCGACGGAACGGAGGAGGCTCCCTTCTATATCGACAAGCTGGAGCTGGTTGACGGACTCGACTTCAAGACAGAGAAACCCTTCCGCGCCGACACGGCCATATACAGCCGCTCGATGAGCACCACATGGGGCACGCTCTGCTTGCCTTACGCCTACAACGTGACGGGCAACGAGACCTGCGACTTCTATGAGCTGAATTCGGTTAGCGACGTAGCACTTGTGCTGAAGAAGATCACGGCTGGCACCATAGAGGCCGGCTACCCGGTTATGGTGCGCCGCCGCACGAGTGGCGTGCCTGTCAGGATTGCCCCGGATGATGCCGTTGACGTGTGCGAAAAGGCTGGCACATCGTCAATGATGGTGGGTGCGTTTGTGCAGACCGACGTGCCTGACGGAGCCTACATCATCTCGAAGGACAAGTTCTGGCGCGCCGACGGATCGGCAAGTGCGAAGGACTACACGGGTGTCAAGATTAAGTCGTTCCGTGGCTATGTCACCATACCATCCACCGCAAAGGCTACCGTGTTCGACATCACCGTTGACGACGAGGCTTCGTGCATCGACACGCTGAACAGTGTGGATGGCGACGCCAACACCGAATACTATGATGCCGCCGGCCGCCGCACCAATGGCTTGCAGAAGGGTCTCAACATCATAAAGAATGGCAACCGCACGGTGAAGGTGATGATAAAGTAAAGCTCAACTGCAAATACTCAACGACAGTAAACACTCAACAGCAGTAAATACAGTAAACACTCAACGAAAAAAAATAAATACGAAATGGAAAAGAAAGCATATCTCGCACCACAACTTGTGGTGATCAACATTGCCGCTCCATATATTCTGAATGATTCATCGGGTTGGCACGGTGACGAAGCGCAGGGCGATACCGAGAGCGTCAACTTTGCCGGCAACACTTCGGGAAATACCGAAGCAGGCACCATTTGGGGCGACTAAGTGACGGAGAAAAATAAGTTGGTATGATTTGCGACCAACCTCCGGTCGCAATCATTGAACGCAAAACTGGCCAGTGCAGCGGAATCCCTTTCCGCTACGCTGGCCAGTGGCGTTTAATAGAACTATCTCTTACCGCAGGGTGAAGGGCATAGGAGGTACGGTGCCTCGCCGTACCATTCACCCACGTGGAGCCAACAAGGCTAACTTAGTAGGCACTGCGTCTCGCTGCGCCCGAAAAGGGCTGAAAAGGCCAATCTGTATGGTTGGCTATAGCAGAATGCCGCATAGTGGGCGACGTGTCTCACGCCGCAACTGCCACATTGCCGCTTGGTGGGCGGCAGGACACCGCACCCACTACACATGACTCACATCAAATTGGGCACATCCATAGTCCTAAATGTAAATTCCTTTTTATTCACTTAGCCTTCTTACGCGGAAAAAGTGGCAATATTGCCATTTTTTCCGCGTAAAGACAGTGTATTTCTGTCATTACAATATAAAGTTACGCGGATTTTTTGGCAATGTTGCCACTTTTTCCGCACAGCACATCATATCGGACGTACCATTCACCCACGTGAAGCCAACAAGGCTAACTTAGTAGGCGCTGCGTCTCGCTGCGCCCGAAGAGGGCCGAAAAGGCCGAAAAGGCCGACATGCATGGTTGGCTATAGTGGAATGCCGCGTAGTGGGCGACGTGTCTCACGTCGCAACCACCACATTGCCGCTTGGTGGGCGGCAGGACACCGCCTACCCATTCAAAAACAGTGGCGTTTCCTTTGAGTTGTCTGCGATTTAGCGTACCTTTGCAAGGCAGTGTGCAGCAAGGGGCAACGCCGTGCGGCACAACTTTAGCAAAAGCAACGTAATAGAAACATTAACAATAAAAGAGGCATGATACTTTTTTTCAAGACCCCACAAAAAAGCATTATCGCAACCGAGTGTGACCACCGCTTGGCCGACAATGAGATTGAAGAACTGTGCTGGCTGTATGGCGACGCCACCCTCGTGGAAGGCGAGACGCTCGAAGGCCACTTCGTAGGCCCACGCCGTGAAATGGTGACTCCCTGGAGTACAAATGCCGTAGAGATAACCCAGAACATGGGTCTCAGCGGCATTTTGCGCATAGAGGAGTACTTCCCCGTGGCCACTTCCGACGCCGACCACGACCCCATGCTGCAACGCATGTATGAAGGACTGGACCAAAAAGTGTTTGAGGTGAACCACAAGCCCGAACCCATCAAGCACGTAGAGAACCTTGAGGAATACAACGAGCAAGAGGGACTGGCTCTGTCGAAGGAGGAAATCGAGTATCTGCACAAGATAGAGAAGGAACTTGGACGCCCACTCACCGACTCCGAGATATTCGGCTTCGCGCAGATCAACTCCGAGCACTGCCGCCACAAGATATTCGGCGGAACGTTCGTCATCGACGGCAAGGAGATGGAATCGAGCCTGTTCGCCATGATCAAGAAGACGACAAAGGAGAACCCCAACAAGATACTGTCGGCATATAAGGACAACGTGGCCTTCGCCCAAGGTCCCGTGGTGGAGCAGTTCGCTCCGCAAGACCAGTCAACGAGCGACTACTTCGTCATTAAAGATATAGAGAGCGTGATCTCGCTCAAGGCAGAGACCCACAACTTCCCCACCACGGTGGAGCCGTTCAACGGTGCCGCAACGGGTACGGGCGGCGAGATACGCGACCGCATGGGCGGTGGCACTGGCTCATGGCCAATAGCGGGAACGGCTGTCTACATGACCTCCTACCCACGCCTCAAGGAAGACGAGCTTAGCACCCGCGTAGGCGGCAAGCGCGACTGGGAAGACCTGTTGCCCGTGCGCCAGTGGCTCTACCAAACTCCCGAGCAGATATTGATAAAGGCATCCAACGGCGCGAGCGACTTCGGCAACAAGTTTGGCCAGCCGCTCATCTGCGGTTCGGTGCTCACCTTCGAGCACAAGGAAGGCAGCGAGAAGTATGCCTACGACAAGGTGATAATGCTTGCCGGCGGCGTTGGCTACGGCACCAAGCGCGACTGCCTGAAGAAGGAGCCGCAGAAGGGCAACAAGGTTGTTGTGGTCGGCGGCGACAACTACCGCATCGGACTCGGTGGCGGATCGGTATCGTCGGTTGACACAGGCCGATACTCCAACGGCATCGAGCTTAACGCCGTGCAGCGCGCCAACCCCGAGATGCAGAAGCGTGCCTACAACCTGGTGCGCGCTCTGTGCGAAGAGGAGGTCAACCCTGTGGTGAGCATTCACGACCACGGCTCGGCAGGCCACTTGAACTGCCTGTCGGAGCTTGTTGAGGAGTGTGGCGGAAGCATCGACATGACCAAGCTGCCCATAGGCGACAAGACGCTCAGCTCAAAGGAAATCATCGCCAACGAGAGCCAGGAGCGCATGGGACTGCTCATCGACGAGAAGCACATAGAGCACGTGCGCAAGATTGCCGAGCGCGAGCGCGCCCCGATGTATGTAGTGGGCGAGACCACCGGCGACGCCCACTTCAGCTTCGTGCAGGGCGACGGCGTGAAGCCCTTCGACCTCGACGTGGCCCAGATGTTCGGTCACTCGCCAAAGACCATCATGACCGACAACACCGTGGAGCGCCACTATACCAATGTTGACTATACAGCAGCATCCGGCAGCTTCAGCGGCATCGACGAATACATCAAGCGCGTGCTTCAGCTTGAGGCCGTGGCCTGCAAGGACTGGTTGACCAACAAGGTGGACCGCTCGGTGACGGGCAAGATTGCGCGCCAGCAGTGCCAGGGCGAACTTCAGTTGCCGCTTAGCGACTGTGGCGTTGTGGCTCTCGACTACCGCGGATGCAAGGGTATAGCCACGGCCCTGGGCCACGCCCCACAGGCAGGACTCGCCTCGCCCGAAGCCGGCAGCGTGCTCTCTGTGGCCGAGGCTCTGACCAACATCGTGTGGGCGCCGCTTAGCGAGGGCATGAAGAGCCTGAGTCTGTCGGCCAACTGGATGTGGCCCTGCCGCTCGCAGGAGGGCGAGGACGCCCGCCTCTACTCTGCCGTCAAGGCTCTGTCAGACTTCTGCTGCGACATACATGTTAATGTGCCTACGGGCAAGGACTCGCTCTCAATGAGCCAGCAATATCCCAATGGCGAGAAGATAATATCTCCCGGCACCGTCATCGTGAGTGCCGGCGGCGAGGTGTCCGACGTCAAGAAGGTGGTGTCGCCCGTGGTTGTCAACGACAAGCGCGCGTCGCTCTTCCACATCGACTTCTCGTTTGACGAGCAACGCCTTGGCGGCAGTGCCTTCGCCCAAAGCCTCGGCAAGGTGGGCGACGACGTGCCTACGGTGAAGAACCCCGAGTACTTCTGCGACGCGTTCAACGCCGTTCAGGAACTGGTGAACCGTGGATGGATAATGGCCGGCCACGACATATCGGCTGGCGGTCTCATAACGACGCTGCTTGAGATGTGCTTCGCCAACACCAAGGGCGGTCTGCACATCAACCTGCACGACCTCTGCCCCGACGGCGACGTCATCAAGGCTCTGTTTGCCGAGAACCCCGGCGTGGTCGTCGAGGTGGCCGAGGAGCACCAGGCAGAGATGAAGAAGCTGCTTGAGGACGCTGGCGTAGGCTTCGCCAAGATTGGCTACCCCACGCCCGACAACCGCACGCTCACGCTGAAGCTCAACGCCAACGAGCACGAGATAGACATCGAGCAGATGCGCGACCTGTGGTTCAAGACTTCCTATCTGCTCGACCGCGACCAGAGCAAGAACGGATGCGCAAGCAAGAGGTTTGTAAACTATGCCGAGCAGCCCATCGAGTTCAAGCTCAACCGCAACTTCACCGGCAAGCTCTCGCAATATGGCATATCGCCCGACCGCCGCACACCGAGTGGCGTGAAGGCCGCCATCATCCGCGAGAAGGGCACCAACGGCGAGCGTGAGATGGCCTACTCGCTCTATCTCGCCGGCTTCGACGTAAAGGACGTGATGATGACCGACCTCATCAGCGGGCGCGAGACGCTTGAGGACATCAACATGATAGTGTTCTGCGGCGGCTTCTCCAACAGCGACGTGCTGGGTTCGGCCAAGGGCTGGGCAGGTGCGTTCCTCTACAACCCCAAGGCCAAGGAGGCCCTCGACAAGTTCTACGCCCGCGAGGACACCCTGTCGCTCGGCGTGTGCAACGGTTGCCAGCTCATGATGGAGCTTGGACTGATCACCGGCGGCGACGAGAAGGCCAGCAAGATGCTGCACAACGACTCAAGGAAGTTTGAGTCGGCGTTCCTCGGCGTTGAGGTTCCGCAGAACGAGAGTGTGATGTTCGGCTCGCTGAGCGGCAGCAAACTGGGCATCTGGGTGGCCCACGGCGAGGGCAAGTTCTCGCTGCCCTACCCCGAAGACCATTACAACGTGGTGCTGAAGTATGCCTACAACGAGTATCCCGGCAACCCCAACGGCTCCGACTATGCCGTTGCCGGCATCGCCTCGCAGGATGGCCGCCACTTGGCCATGATGCCCCACTTGGAGCGCGCTTGCTTCCCATGGAACAACGCCTACTATCCACTCAACCGCGTTGGCCGCGACGAGGTGACTCCGTGGATCGAGGCCTTCGTCAACGCACGCAAGTGGATTGAGGACTTCAAGAAGTAAGTTTCCCCAGCGACACACTCGATAAAGGACTTTTGGAGTCAGGGTCTTTGGCTTGCCAACGCCCTGGCTCCAATTCTTTTTTAGTGGGTTGTATATTAGGGCATCCGGTTTGATGCGACTCTTGTACAGTGGGTGCGGTGTCCCACCGCACACCAAGCGGCAATGCGCCAGTTGCGACGTGAGACACGTCGCCCACTACCAGCACACTCACCACAATAGGCACATCATATCTCACAAAAACAAAAACAACAAATCAATGTCAAACATATACGCAGAAAGCTTCAAGACATTCTTCAAGATAGGCATGTTCACCTTTGGCGGTGGCTATGCCATGATCGACATCATCGAGAAGGAGGTGGTTGACAACCACAAGTGGGTGACCAAGGAGGACATGCTCGACATAATAGCCATAGCACAGAGCTGCCCCGGCGTGTTCGCCATCAACATAAGCACGTTCATTGGCTACAAGATGCGCAAGACCAAAGGCGCGCTGTGCACGTCGATAGCCACTGCCCTGCCCTCGTTTCTCATCATCCTGCTCATAGCCATGTTCTTCCACCAGTTTGAAGACAACCACGTCGTGGCCGCCATATTCCGTGGCATACGCCCGGCGGTGGTGGCTCTGATAGCCGTGCCGACGTTCAACCTGGCGCGCAGCGCAAAGATAGGCTGGGCCAACTGCTGGATACCCATAGCCGGCGCGCTCGCCATATGGGCGTTTGGCGTGTCGCCGATAGCCATCATCGTCATTGCCGGCATTGGCGGATATATATATGGTACTTACATTAAACCCACCGAGAAATGATATTCCTTAACCTTTTCACCACATTCTTCATCATCGGCCTGTTTGGCTTCGGCGGCGGCTACGGCATGCTCTCGCTCATCCAGGGCGAGGTGGTGCAGCACTGGCACTGGATGACCACAAGCGAGTTTACCGACATAGTGGCCATAAGCCAGATGACCCCCGGACCCATAGGCATCAACAGTGCCACCTACTGCGGCTACACCGCCGTACACAACATCACCCACAACGCCGCCCTGGCGGTGTTGGGCAGCTTCACGGCCACGTGCGCCCTCGTCTTGCCGTCGCTCATACTGATGACACTCATCAGCAAGATGTTCCTGCGCTACATGAACGCCCCTGCCGTGCAGACGGTGTTTGCCGGCCTGCGCCCCGCCGTGGTGGGACTGCTCGGCGCGGCCACGCTGCTGCTCATGACGCCCGAGAACTTCTCCACGCCACATGACGACCCTTGGCAGTTCTGGATTAGCGTGGGGCTCTTCGTCGCCACATTCATCGGCACCAAGTTCCTAAAGATTAACCCCATCCGCATGATATGCTACTGCGGCGTGGCCGGACTTGTGCTGCTCTACTGACAAACGAACGTGGCAACACCGCAAAACGCCCAAAATTGCTTAATTATGTTTAAAAGCATTTGACTTTCAGTTGTTTTGCACATCATATGGATAACTTTGTAGCGGTTTTATACGTTTAGAATAACAATCCTACGGGTTCAGACAACAACAAAAAGACATAAGAACAATGAGAAAACAGTATTTATTGATGGCCACACTGATGGCCGGCGGACTGCTCTTGAGCAGCTGCGCAAGCAAGAAGGAGCTGGACAACTGCAAGCTTGAGAACCGCGAGCTTACCAACAACTACCAGAAGGCCAAGGAAGACCTGGCCGCCAGCAAGGCGCAGGCATCGGGCCTCTCCGACCAGCTGGAGCAGCAGAAGAAGGCTTACGCCGCCCTGCAGTCGTCGCTCGACAAGAGCCTGACCAACGCGAGCCAGAACAACGTGAGCATCGACAAGCTCGTTGACCAGATCAACGAGTCGAACCAATACATACGCCACCTCGTGGAGGTGAAGAGCAAGAGCGACTCGCTCAACATGGTGCTGTCGAACAACCTGACGCGCTCGCTCAGCCGCGAGGAGCTGAAGGAGGTTGACGTGCAGGTGCTCAAGGGCGTGGTATACATCTCTCTGGCCGACAACATGCTCTACAAGAGCGGCAGCTACGAGATAAACGACCGCGCGGCCGAGACGCTCAGCAAGATTGCCAAGATCATCAAGGACTACAGCGACTACGACGTGCTCATCGAGGGCAACACCGACAACGTGCCCGTCAACACCACCGCTGCGTCGATGAAGAACATCCGCAACAACTGGGACTTGTCGTGCTTGCGCGCGTCGAGCGTGGTGCAGGCTCTGCAAAACCAGTATGGCGTTGACCCCAAGCGCCTCACCGCCGGCGGACGTGGCGAGTACAACCCGCTAACCACCAACAACACCGAGGTGGGCAAGCAGCGCAACCGCCGCACGCAAATCATCATCACGCCGAAGCTCGACCAGTTTATGGACCTCATCGACAAGGCTCCCGAGTCGGACAAGTAAAAAGGGGGCGTGGAAGACCCAACGCAATGGGATTGGCACAGGCCACAACGGCCATGCCAATCCCATTTTTTCGTATGCACACAATCAAGATGTGCAGGAAGAGCATAAGGTAATTAGTAGGCGCTGCGTCCTCGCTGCGCCCTCCCCAAAAGCCCCATTCAAAAATTTGCTTCTTTCGCAAGGGCGCAGCGAGGACGCAGCGCCTACTAAGTTTGCCTTGTTGGCTTCTCGTGGCAGAATGGTACGGCGAGGCGCCGTACCTCCTATGCCCCAACCCTACCCACGCATAGTGGGTGCGGTGTCTCACCGCACAATCCGCACAACAAGCACAATCCCTCACACCCCTCACACCCCTGCATATTCACCCTCAACGCGCCACTCTTAGCGCAAAAATCCTTACCTTTGCGCTACAACAACAACCCACACACACGACCATGATTACCGACAAGCAACAGCGCACCGCCGCAGCCGCCTTCGCCAAGCGATGGGAGGGGCGCGGATATGAGAAGGGCGAGAGCCAGACCTTCTGGATAGAACTGCTCACCGAGGTCTACGGCATAGAAAGCCCATCCACGTTCATCACCTTCGAGCAGCAGGCGCAGCTCGACCACACCTCGTTCATCGACGGCATGATACCCTCCACCCACGTCATGATAGAGCAGAAGTCGCTGGGCAAGGACCTGCGCCAGGCCATACGCCAGAGCGACGGGTCGCTGCTCACGCCCTTCCAGCAGGCCCAGCGCTACTCGGCCGCGCTGCCCTACTCGCAAAGGCCGCGCTGGATAGTGACGTGCAACTTCGCCGAGTTTGACGTATACGACATGGAGAACCCCAAGGGCGAGCCGTCGCGCATACTGCTCAAGGACCTGGAGCGCGAGCACTACCGCCTGCAGTTTCTCGTGGAGCAGCAGAGCCAGCACCTGCAGCGCGAGATGGAGGTGTCGATGAAGGCCGGCGAGATTGTGGGCAAGCTCTACGACGCCTTCGTCGAGCAGTATGACGCCAGCGACCCCGAGTCGCTGCGCTACCTCAACATACTGTGCGTGCGCCTGGTGTTCTGCCTCTATGCCGAGGACGCCGGCGTGTTTGGCCTGCGCGACCAGTTTCACGACTATCTCGTGCAGTTCGACACGGCCTTCATGCGCATGGCCCTGGTGCAGCTGTTCGAGGTGCTCAACACCCCAACTGACAAGCGCAGCAAATACCTCACGCCGTCGCTCGCCGCCTTCCCCTACACCAACGGCGGACTCTTTGCCGAGCAAATCGACATTCCGCAGTTTACCGACGACCTGCGCGAGACGCTCCTGCAGCACGCCTCGCTCGACTTCGACTGGAGCGAGATCTCGCCCACCATCTTCGGCGGTGTGTTCGAGAGTACCCTCAACCCCGAGACGCGCCGCTCGGGCGGTATGCACTACACCTCCATCGAGAACATCCACAAGGTGATCGACCCCTTGTTTTATAACGACCTTCTAACGGCGTTCGAAGACTGTAAGGACGAGCCGGTGGTGAAGCGCCGCCTCCAGCTCCTGCATCAGTTGCAAGACAGGATGGCGAGCCTCCGCTTCTTCGACCCCGCCTGTGGATCGGGCAACTTCCTCACGGAGACCTACCTCTCCCTGCGCCGCCTGGAGAACGAGGTGATCAAGCAGATATACAGCGTGGAGCAGCTCGATGCCTTCACCAACCCCATCAAGGTGAGCATCCACCAGTTCTACGGCATCGAGATCAACGACTTCGCCGTAACCGTGGCCACCACCGCCCTGTGGATTAGCGAGGCGCAGATGATGGCCGAGACCGAGCGCATCATCCGCCACGACATCGACTTCCTGCCCCTGAAGAGCTACGCCAACATACGCGAGGGCAACTCCCTGCGCATAGACTGGCAGAGCGTCTGCCCCATGGAGCGGCTCAACTACATCATAGGCAACCCGCCGTTTGTGGGGGCGAGGATGATGGGCGAGAGCCAAAAGGCCGACATGCTGGCCGTGTTTGGCGAGAAGTGGAAGAACGTGGGCAACATCGACTATGTGGGCGCATGGTATAAGCGCGCTGCCGACTACATGGCCGGCACCGCCATCGAGGCAGCCCTCGTGTCGACCAACTCCATATCGCAGGGCGAGCAGGTGGCCAACCTCTGGCAGCCGCTCTTCGCCGCCGGACTGCACATCAACTTCGCCCACCGCACCTTCCGCTGGGACAGCGAGGCGAGCCTCAAAGCCCATGTCCACGTGGTGATTGTGGGCTTCTCCTATGTGGAGCGCACGGCGAAGTATCTCTTCGAGAACGGACAGACACGTGAGGCGGCGCACATCAACGCCTACCTCATCGACGCTCCCGACACCTTTATATATAGCCGCAGCAAGCAGCTTTGCCACGTGCCGTCGATAGGCATAGGCAACAAGCCAATTGACGGCGGCAACTATCTCTTCGAGCGCGAGGAAATGGAGGAGTTCATCCGCCGCGAGCCTAAGTCGGCCAAGTATTTCCACCCGTGGTATGGCTCGGTGGAGTTCATCCACCAAAAGCCGCGCTACTGCCTGTGGCTCGGCGACTGCTCGCCAAGGGAAATCAAGGAGATGCCCCTATGCTACGAACGGGTGGAGAACGTAAGGGCAACACGACTGGCCAGCAGCAGCGCAGGCACCCGAAAGCTCGCCGACACGCCAACGCGATTCCACGTGGAGAACATGCCCGACGGCGATTCCATCATCGTGCCGAAGGTTTCCTCTGAGAAGCGCAGGTATGTGCCGATGGGATTCATCCCCAAGGGCACGTTTGCCAGTGACCTTGTGTTCCTCATCCCCTCGGCCACTCTCTACCACTTCGGCATTTTGGAGAGCAACGTCCACATGGCGTGGATGCGTGCGGTGTGCGGTAGGCTGGAGATGCGCTACCGCTACAGCAAGGACATAGTGTATAACAACTTCCCGTGGCCAAGCCCCACGGCGGAGCAGAGGGAGCGGATAGAGCAGTCGGCCAAGGCCATACTCGACGCGCGCGCACTTATGCCCGACTCGTCGCTCGCAGAACTCTACGACCCCACGCTCATGCCGCGCGACCTGCTCCAGGCCCACCGGCAGAACGACCGCGCAGTGATGCAGGCTTACGGCTTCCCCACGAAGATGACCGAGAGCGAATGCGTGGCCGAGCTGTTCCGCATGTACAGCGCAATGGCGAAGTGAAGCCCAATAGGTGGTGCGGCGCCTCGCCGCACCACTCCCCACCACACCCTGCCAACAAGGCTATGTAGTAGGCCGCTAAAGTCCTCGCTGCGCCCCCAAAATGCCCACTCAAATATTTGCTTCTTGACTAAGGGCGCAGCGAGGACGCAGCGCCTACTAATTTGCCCCGTGCGCTCCTCACTGCTGATTGGTACGGCGAGGCGCCGTACCTCCTATGGGCAGCAGCACATAGCGGCCCCGCCTTCGACACAATGGCGCATGCCGCGCCCTGAAAGGGCAGCTACACATAGCCCAGGGCAACGCCCTGGGTAACAAGTCGAGAAGGTAACTTGCGCCCTGAAAGGGCAACTGCATGAAGCGACATTGGGTTCAACAATATGCGTTGGCACAATGCAATTCATGCAGTTGCCCTTTCAGGGCGCAATTTTGCATGATACACAAAACACCCAGGGCGTTGCCCTGGGCTATGCGCAATTGCCCTTTCAGGGCGCGGCATACGCCAATTCACATGCGCAAAGTTTCCATCTGTACGGTTACGCGTTGTGGGTGCATATAGTGGGCGACGTGTCTCACGTCGCCCACTGTTCCGCCCCATATTGTGCGGTGAGACACCGCACCCACTACCTCGCAGCGCCTACTAATGCCCCGTGCGCTCCTCGTGGCTGATTGGTACGGCGAGGCGCCGTACCTCCTATGGGCTTCACTCTGCCCATCCACTACATGAAGGATGGCGACAAAGGCGCCTTTTCATGCCAAACACCACAGAAAGTCATGCCAAACGCAGGGGTAAGTCATGCCAAACACACCGCAAAGTCATGCCAAATGCCGTGGTAAGTCACCTCACATCGAACGATACGCGTGCTCATCTCGAACGATACGCGTGTTCATCTCGAACGATATGAGCACGCGTATCGTTCGATGTGAGGTGACTTTGTGGCGTGTTTGGCATGACTTTCCCTTGCATTGGGCATGACTTTGCGCCTCGCTGGCCATGACTATCCCTTGCAACGGGAAGCACATAGGAGGTGCGGCGCCTCGCCGCACCACTCACCCACAATCGGCCAACAAGGCCATGCGGAAGCCAACAAGGCCATTTAGTAGGCGCTGCGTCCTCGCTGCGCCCGAAAAAAGCCCCCATTCAAAAATTTGCTTCTTGCGCAAGGGCGCAGCGAGACGCAGCGCCTACTAAGTTTGCATTGTTGGCTCCACGTGGCTGAATGGTACGGCGAGGCGCCGTACCTCCTATGGACGGATTTTGCCCATCAACGCCCCAAAAAACAAGGCTTATTTTTGCGGCAACCGCCCATTTGCACTACCTTTGTATAAGGTAGGCTTTACCTATTATTATATATACCCCACGAAAAAACACACTAACATAAAATAAAAAGGAGAAGAAGACTATGAACGAAGTGCTCGAAAACATCAAGACGCGGCGCAGCTGCCGCCGCTACAGCGCAAAGCAAGTGACCGACGACGAACTGAAGGCCGTGCTTGAGGCCGGAACCTACGCCCCCACGGCCATGGGACGGCAAGACCCCTACATCGTGGCCGTGCAGAACGAGGCCGACCGCAAGCAACTGGCCGCCATGAACGCCAAGGTGATGGGCGTGGAAAGCAACCCCTACTACGACGCTCCCACCTACGTGCTGGTGTTTGCCCCCGACGGCGGACACAACGCACTGCAAGACGGCAGTTGCGTGCTGGAGAACATGATGCTCGCCGCCCACGCACTGGGACTGGCCTCGTGCTGGATAAACCGCGAGCGCGAGATGTTCGCCACGCCCGAGGGCAAGGCTCTGATGGCCAAGTGGGGACTGCCCGAAGGACTGATGGGCGTGGGCGCACTGTCGCTGGGCTATGCCGACGGCCCGCTGAAGGAGCCGAAGCCACGCAAGGAGGGATACTACAGAGTGGTGTAGCGGCATGCACATAAAATAACAGATGCCATGAAGATACAATTCAACATTGACTACTACACGCTTGACGGCGAGGCACTGTGGGTGAACTTCCTTGGCGACGGCGGCGGCAGCCAGCGCATGACGTCGGCCAACGGACGGTTGTGGACGTGCGAGACGGCGCGCGCAGCCGACGGCCAAGGGCGCATAGACTACTACTACAGCGTGACGCGCGACGGCAAGCCCCTGCGCCGCGAGTGGCTCGTGGAGCCTCACCGCCTGGTGGCCGAGGCCAAGCGCGCGTCGAGATACACCGTGTGGGACAAGTGGATAGACGTGCCCGACAACGCCCACCTGTATAGCTCGGCCTACACCGAGTGCATAGCCGCGCGGGGCAAGGGCGGCAAGGCCAAGACTGGCGAGGGCGGCGAGGCGTCGGTGGTGTTGAAGGTGCGCGCGCCGCAGCTGCGCGCCGGCGAGCGGCTCGCCCTGCTCGGCGGCGACGAGGCCGTGGGGGCGTGGATGCCCAACCGCGCCGTGGCCATGGCCGAGCGGCAGCCGGGCGAGTGGACGGCGGTGATCGACCCGGCGGCATTTGCCGCGGGCAGCTTCGAATATAAGTTTCTGGCCATGGCCGACGGGCGTGGAGCCGACTTCAAGTGGGAGACGGGAGCCAACCGCACATTCCAGTTCACCGGCGTAGGCAGCGGCGAGGCCATGGTGTGCGAACTGGCCGAGGCGCGCTTCGACATCGCCCCGTGGCGCGTGGCAGGCACGGTGGTGCCGGTGTTCTCGCTGCGCTCGGAGGGCAGCTTCGGCACGGGCGACTTCGGCGACCTGAGCATGATGGTCGATTGGGTGGCCAAGACGGGGCAACACGTGCTGCAGATACTGCCCGTGAACGACACCACAATCAACTACAAGTGGACCGACTCCTACCCCTACAACTCCATAAGCGTCTACGCGCTGCATCCGCAGTATGCCGACTTCAGGCAACTGCCCCCGCTGCGCAACGCCGCCTCGCGCAAGCGGCACGAGGCGCTGCGCAAGGAGCTGAACTCGCTGGCGGCCATCGACTACGAGCGCATGATAGCCGCCAAGATGAAGTATCTGCGCGAGCTGTATGCCCAGGAGGGCGGCGGCGCGCTGCGCGGCAAGGCGTTCAAGGCGTTCTTCGCCGCCAACGCCCACTGGCTGGTGCCCTACGCGGCGTTCTGCCACTGGCGCGACACCTACGGCACGGCCGACTTCAGCCGCTGGCCGGCCCATCGCAGCATGGACGCGGCCTCGATTGCCGACATGGGCAACCCGCGCACCAAAGCTTACCGCGACGTGGCCTTCTGGTATTATGTGCAGTTTGTGCTCGACGCCCAGCTCAAGGCGGCGCGCGACCACGCCAGAGCCATGCACGTGGTGCTCAAGGGCGACATCCCAATAGGCGTGGCGCGCCACGGTGCCGACGCTTGGGCGCAACCGCAGCTGTTCAACATGGACGGACAGACGGGCGCGCCGCCCGACGCATACTCCGACAACGGACAGAACTGGGGCTTCCCCACATACAACTGGAACGTGATGATGGCCGACGGCTGCGCCTGGTGGGCAAGCCGCTTCCGCAAGATGGCTGACTTCTTCGACGCCTACCGCATCGACCACGCGCTGGGCTTCTTCCGCATATGGGAGATACCCACCCACTCGGTGCATGGCACACTGGGACAGTTTGTGCCGTCGCGCGGCATGACAAGAGCCGAGATTGAGGCTTATGGACTAAACTTCCGCGAGGACGATTTCACCCAGCCCTACATAACCGACGCCGTGCTCGACACTCTGTTTGGCGCGGAAGCCGTGGCCGTGGCGGCGAAATTTCTTGTGGCCAAGGGCGACGGACGCTACGCCATGCGCCCCGAATACGACACACAGCGCAAGGTGGAGGCGGCCTTCGCCGCTGGCGACGGACTGGGCGGCGACGAGGTGAAGGAGAAGATTTACCGGCTGATAAGCGACGTGCTGTTTGTGCGCGACAGGCGCGACGCCAGACTCTACCACCCAAGGGTGGCCGTGCAGAGCGACTCCGTATACAAGTCGCTGCCGGAGGAGGAGCAGGCTGAGTTCAACCGCCTCTACGACGACTACTTCTACCGCCGCAACAACGCCATGTGGCGCGACGAGGCGATGAAGAAGCTGTCGCTGCTGACGCAATCCACACGCATGCTTGCGTGCGCCGAGGACTTGGGCATGGTGCCGGCGTGCGTGCCCGGCACGCTCAACGACCTGCGCATACTGTCGCTTGAGATACAGTCGATGCCCAAGGAGAGCGTGAGGTTTGGCCGCCTGTCGCACACCCCCTACCGCTCGGTATGCACCATCACCACCCACGACATGGCCACGCTGCGCCAGTGGTGGGACGAGGACAACGAGCGCACGCAAGACTACTACCGCACCATACTGCGGCGTGGCGGCGACGCGCCACATCCGCTGCCCGGATGGCTGGCCAAGGACATCGTGTCGCGCCACCTGCTGTGCCGCTCGATGATGTGCCTCTTGTCGATACAGGACTGGCTGGCCACCGACGAGCGGCTGCGCTTGCCCGACGCCAACGCCGAGCGCATAAACGTGCCGTCGAACCCGCGCAACTACTGGCGCTACCGCATGCACCTCACCATAGAGCAGCTCATGGCCGCCAACGAGTTTAACGCCGCCATAAGGACAATGGTGAACGAAAGTGGGCGAAGGTGAAAACGGAGCCGTACCTCATATGGGCTGACATAGCCCACACGCAAGCCAAAAGCTGGAAAAAAGTTGCAAGAACAGGGGTGAAAAGTTGGAAAAAAGTTGCAACTTTGCACATGAAAAGCTGGAAAAAAGTTGCAACTTTGCACATGAAAAGCTGGAAAAAAGTTGCAGAATTATGCTTAAACGAAAGATTGTCAACGAGTTGAATAATTGGAAACAAGAAACCAAAAACAAGGCTCTCTTGATAAAGGGTGCGCGCCAAGTGGGAAAGACCACTGTTGTGCGCCAATTCGCAAAGGCCAACTACAAGAATTTTGTGGAAATAAACTTCGAACAAATGCCCGTGGCGAGACAAGCTTTCGAAGGCAATTTGGACGCGCGCTCCATCCTCGTCAACCTTTCGGCCATGGGGTTCGGGCCGTTGGAACCTGGCAAGACCCTGATTTTCTTCGACGAGATACAGTCGTGTCCCAAGGCGAGAACCGCAATAAAATTCTTGGTGGAGGACGGACAGTATGACTACATCGAGTCGGGGTCGTTGCTTGGCATAAACTACAAAGACGTGTCGTCCTATCCCGTTGGCTTCGAGCACGAGCTTGACATGTTTCCCCTGGACTTCGAGGAGTTTCTCTGGGCTTGCAACATTGGAGACGACGTGATAGGCTTGCTTAGGGATTGCTATGCAAGCCTACGCCCCGTTCCGGCGTTTCTACACCAGCAAATAATGGAGCGCTACCGCCAATACCTGATTGTGGGAGGCATGCCCGAAGTTGTGGCGACCTACTTTGCCAACGAGGACTTCAACAAGACCATCACCAACCAAAAGGACATCATCACAGGCTACCGCAACGACATATCAAAATATGCAGGAAAAGACAAGATGCTGGTGAAGTCGGTGTTTGACGCAATTCCAGGCCAGCTGAGCAAGCAAGACAAGCGTTTTGTGCTTGCGTCGATAGAGAAAAACGCCTCGAAACGCAAATACGGAGCACCGACGCAGTGGCTGGTGGATGCCGGCATGGCATACTACTCATTCAACGTCGGCTCGTTTGAGTTGCCTTTCCCGAGCCATGAAAACATCCGACTCTACAAACTATTCTTCGTAGACAGCGGCCTGATGTGCGCCATGATGCTCGACAACATACAGGCAAAGGTGCTGAACGGCGAGATTTTCATCAACGAAGGCGCACTTGCCGAAAACTATGTGGCGGGCGAGCTGGCCAAACATGGCGTATCGCTGAACTACTACGACAGAAAGAGCAAGCACGAACTCGACTTCGTGTTTCCAGAAGACGGCAAAATCTCGATTATAGAGGTGAAGTCGGGAAAGGACTATCGGAAACACTCGTCGCTCGACATGGCCAAAAGCCTTTTTGAAGACAAGATAAACCGCAGGATGGTTATGAGCGGCAACAATCTTGAATGTGAAGACGGAGTTGTATACATGCCTTTTTATATGAGTATGTTCATAGGCTGACGCAGTGTAAAGCCATCGAAAAACGCTGAAAACAGTATGCAAACGACAGGTAAGACACTGTGTTTGCATACTGTTTTCAGTATAAAACTGTATATATTCATTACCGTAGTTACTATTTGTAGGCATTTTGCTTGCATCTGCTTTCAATAAACCCACAACACACACGGAAAGAAAACATATTGAAACCAAGCAACTAAAGTGTTGCATTAATGTGCGCACACACTCGCATTTTGAAATAAAAATAGGTATTTTTGCAGCCAAAATGTAAGAGATTGGGTAACTAAACAAACTTAATGCAACTAAATATGAAGAAAGGATTGTATAACGCAGCCTATGAACACGACGCTTGCGGTGTTGGTATGGTTGTGAATATCCATGGCAACAAAAGCCACGACTTGGTGGACAACGCACTGAAAGTGCTGGAGAACATGCGCCACCGCGGTGCCGAAGGCGCCGACAACAAGACGGGCGATGGTGCTGGAATACTTCTCCAGATTCCGCACGAGTTCATTTTGCTGCAAGGAATACCTGTGCCGGAAAAGGGAAAATACGGCACCGGCCTTGTGTTTTTGCCAAAGGATGAGAAGAAACAGGGTGCCATCCTCTCCATAATGATCGAGGAGATAGAGCGCGAGGGCCTCTCGCTGATGCACCTGCGCAACGTTCCCACCAACCCCGACTGCCTCGGCGTGGCCGCACTGGACACCGAGCCTGCCATAAAGCAGGTGTTCGTGACGGGCGTGACCGACGACAAGGTGCCGGTGTTTGAGCGCACTCTCTACATCATACGCAAGCGCATAGAGAAGCGCGTGAGCGACAGCGACTTCTACATCTGCTCGCTTTCGAGCAAGAACATTATATATAAGGGAATGCTTTCGAGCCTTCAGCTGCGCCAGTACTTCCCCGACTTGACCAACAACTACTTCACCAGCGGCTTGGCTCTGGTTCACTCGCGCTTCTCGACCAACACGTTCCCGACGTGGAGCCTGGCGCAGCCATTCCGCCTGCTGTGCCACAACGGTGAGATCAACACCATTCGCGGCAACCGCGGATGGATGCAGGCGCGCGAGAGCGTGCTCAACTCGCAGGCACTGGGCGACATCCGCCAGATATCGCCCATCGTGCAGCCGGGCATGAGCGACTCGGCCAGCCTGGACAACGTGTTTGAGTTCTTCGTGATGAGCGGCCTGTCGCTGCCCCACGCCATGTCGATAATGGTGCCGGAGAGCTTCAACGACAAGAACCCCATATCGGAAGACCTGAAGGCTTTCTACGAGTACCACTCAATACTGATGGAGCCGTGGGACGGCCCGGCAGCACTGCTCTTCAGCGACGGACGCTTCGCCGGAGGCATGCTCGACCGCAACGGTCTGCGCCCGGCACGCTACACGATAACCAAGAACGACATGATGGTTGTGGCGAGCGAAGTGGGCGTGATGGACTTCGACCCAACGGAGATAGCCGAGAAGGGACGCCTGCAGCCGGGCAAGATACTGCTCATCGACACGCAGGAAGGCAAGATATACTACGACGGCGAGATAAAGGCACAGCTGGCCGCCGCCCACCCATACCGCCAGTGGCTATCGACCAACCGCATACAACTCGAAAAGCTGAAGAGCGGGCGCAAGGTGGACAACAGCGTGCCCGACCTTGTGCGCCACGAGATAATGTTCGGCTATGGCGAGGAGGACGTCGACGGAACGATAGTGCCGATGTCGGTGAACGGCCAAGAGCCTACAGCCGCCATGGGCAACGACACCCCTCTGGCTGTGCTGAGCGACAGACCGCAGATATTCTTCAACTACTTCCGCCAGCAGTTTGCCCAGGTGACCAACCCCGCCATCGACTCCATACGCGAGGAGCTGGTGATGTCGCTCACTGAGTACATTGGACGCGTGGGCACGGGCATACTCAGCCCCGACGAGACCAACTGCAAGATGGTGCGCCTGCCCCACCCCATACTGAACAACACGCAGCTCGACATACTCTGCAACATACGCTACAAGGGCTTCAACACCGTGAAGCTGCCCATGCTGTTTGAGTGCGCCAAGGGCGAGGAGGGACTGCACGAGGCTCTCGACGACCTGTGCAAGCAGGCCGAGCGCAGCGTTGACGACGGCTACAACTACATCATACTGAGCGACCGCGACGTCGACGAGACCCACGCGGCCATACCGTCGCTGCTCGCAGTGAGCGCCGTTCACCACTACCTCATCTCTGTGGGCAAGCGAGTGCAGACCGCGCTCATCGTGGAAAGCGGCGAAATACGCGAGACCATGCACGCCGCACTGCTCTTGGGCTATGGCGCGTCGGCACTGTGCCCATACATGACGTTCGCCATTCTCGACGACCTCGTGAAGAAGCACAAGATACAGGAGAACTACGCCACTGCCGAGAAGAACTACATAAAGGCCGTGAAGAAGGGTCTGTTCAAGATTATGGCCAAGATGGGCATCTCGACCATCCGCTCCTACCGTGGCGCAAAGATATTCGAGAGCATCGGCCTCTCGGAGAGCCTGCTGCGCAACTACTTCGGCACCGAGGTATCGACCATAGGCGGCATCGGACTGGAGACGATAGCACGCGACGCCATACGTCTGCACGACGAGGCGTTCTCGAAGAAGACACAGACCGACTTCCTGCCCAACCTCGGACAGTTCCACTACCGCAAGGACGGCATCAAGCACGCCTGGAACCCCGAGACGATAGCCACTCTGCAGCTGGCCACACGCACGGGCAACTACGACAAGTTCAAGGAATACACCAAGGCTGTCAACGAGAAGGAGAGCCCCATCTTCATACGCGACTTCTTCGACTACAAGCGCAACCCAATATCAATCGACAAGGTTGAGCCGGTGGAGGACATCGTGAAGCACTTCGTGGTGGGCGCAATGAGCTTCGGAGCACTGTCGAAGGAGGCTCACGAGGCCATAGCACTGGCCATGAACAAGCTGGGCGGACGAAGCAACACCGGCGAGGGCGGCGAGGACAACGCACGCTTCCACTCAACGGTTGACGGCATATCGCTCTCGTCGAAGACGAAGCAGATCGCATCGGGACGCTTCGGCGTGACCGCAGAATATCTCGTGAACGCCGAGGAGATACAGATAAAGGTGGCGCAGGGCGCTAAACCGGGTGAGGGCGGACAGCTTCCGGGCTTCAAGGTGAACGAGATTATCGCCAAGACTCGCCACTCGATACCGGGCATATCGCTCATCTCGCCTCCACCTCACCACGACATCTACTCGATTGAGGACCTGGCGCAGCTGATATTCGACCTGAAGAACATCAACCCGAAGGCCGCCGTGAGCGTGAAGCTCGTTGCCGAGAGCGGCGTGGGCACCATAGCCGCTGGTGTGGCAAAGGCCAAGGCCGACCTCATCGTGGTGTCGGGAGCCGAGGGCGGCACGGGCGCAAGTCCTGCGTCGAGCATGCGCTTCGCCGGAATATCGCCCGAGATAGGCATCAGCGAGACGCAGCAGACGCTCATGAAAAACGGTCTGCGCGGCCAGGTGCGCCTGCAGGTGGACGGCCAGCTCAAGACCGGACGCGACATAATAATGATGGCCATGCTGGGAGCCGAGGAGTTTGGCTTCGGAACGTCGGCACTGATTGTTCTGGGATGCGTGATGATGCGCAAGTGCAACCTCAACACGTGCCCCATGGGTGTGGCCACACAGAACCCCGACCTGCGCAAGCACTTCATCGGCCGCTACGAATATCTCGTGAACTTCTTCACCTTCCTGGCACAGGAGGTGCGCGAATATCTCGCCGACATGGGCTTCACCAAGCTGAACGACATTGTTGGCCACACTGAACTGATCGTGCCCAAGAAGAGCAGCGACCCCAAGACGGCATCGCTCGACTTCCGCAGACTGCTGCACAAGGAGAACGGCAACTGCACGCTGTATCACACGACGAGCCAGAAGCACGAACTCAACGAGGTGCTCGACCAGCAGATAATACGCGCCGCACAGAACGCAATAGAGAAGCAGGACGAGGTGAACCTCGACTACGCCATAAAGAACACCGACCGTGCCGTAGGTACGATGCTGAGCGGCATCATTGCCGACAAGTATGGCGAGGCCGGACTGCCCGACTCGACAATCAACATCAAGTTTAAGGGCTCGGCTGGACAGAGCTTCGGCGCTTTCCTCGTGAAGGGCGTAAACTTCAAGCTCGAAGGCGAGACCAACGACTACTTCGGCAAGGGCCTGAGCGGCGGACGCATAGCCATTCTGCCTCCCACGCGCAGCAACTTCGCCGCAGAGGACAACATCATAGCCGGCAACACCGGTCTGTATGGTGCAACGGGCGGCGAGCTGTACATCAACGGTAAGGTGGGCGAACGCTTCGGCGTGCGCAACTCGGGTGCCATAGCCGTGCTTGAGGGCGCAGGCGACCACTGCTGCGAATACATGACTGGCGGACGCGTGGTGGTGCTCGGCGAGACTGGACGCAACTTCGCAGCCGGAATGAGCGGTGGTGTGGCCTACGTGTGGGACAAGAACCGCAACTTCGACTACTTCTGCAACATGGACATGGTGGAGATAAACCTCGTGGAGGACAGCAACTACCGCAAGGAGCTGCACGAGCTGATACGCCAGCACTACCTGTACACTGGCTCGAAGCTCGCCCGCACCATGCTCGACGACTGGAACCGATATGTGGAAGACTTCATACAGGTGGTTCCAATTGAGTACAAGCGAGTGCTCCAGGAGGAGCAGGTGCGCAAGTTGCAGCAGAAGATTGCCGACATGCAGCGTGACTATTAAAACGGAGTGAAGACCGGGGAACGGATGGCGGACGCCACAGACGGCCCTCGACACGAGGGCGAAGCGACAACACGCCAGGGCAACAGACCACACAAAGACACGTGGCGACACCCACGAAGGCACACAGGCATGCGCCATCCTCTCTCCACCATAATATATAAAGACAATGGGAAATCCAAAAGCATTTTTGACGATACACCGCCAGGAGGCGGGATATAGGCCAGTCCACGACCGAATACACGACTTCGGCGAGGTGGAGCAGACACTTAACAGCAAGGACCGCCGCACACAGGCCAGCCGCTGCATGGATTGCGGCGTGCCGTTCTGCCACTGGGCGTGCCCGTTGGGCAACAAGCCGCCAGAGTGGAACGACGCACTCTACAAGGGCGACTATGAGTTGGCCTACCGACTGCTGAACGCGACCAACGACTTCCCCGAGTTCACAGGCCGCATCTGCCCCGCTCTCTGCGAGAAGGCTTGCGTGCTCAACCTGATAGAGCACGAGCCAACAACCAACCGCGAGGACGAGGCCGCCATCACGGAGATGGCTTTCCAAGAGAAATTCGTGCGCGTGGAAAGTCCGGAGCGCAACGGCAAGACGGTGGCCGTGATAGGTGCCGGTCCTGCCGGACTCGTTGCTGCCAACAGGCTCAACCTGAAGGGCTACACCGTGACGGTGTTTGAGAAGAACGAGGCTGCGGGCGGACTGCTGCGCTACGGCATACCTAACTTCAAGTTGAACAAGGCTCTCATCGACCGCCGCATAGCTGTGCTTGAGGCCGAGGGCATCACGTTCAAGTATGGCCAGGACATAGACCCCGAGAAGTTGCCTGAGGGCTTCGACGCATACGTGATAGCAACAGGAACGCCGACAGCACGCGACCTGAAGATACCCGGACGCGAACTGAAGGGCGTATATTTCGCTTTGGAGATGCTGGCACAGCAGAACCGAGTGCTGGCCGGAATGGAGTTTACCAAAGACCAACTGGTGAACGCCAAGGGCAAGGACGTGCTCGTGATTGGCGGTGGCGACACCGGAAGCGACTGCATCGGCACCGCCCACCGTCAGGGTTGCAAGAGCGTTACGCAGATAGAGATTATGCCCAAGCCACCGGTGGGTCCCGAAGACCCCAAGAACCCCTGGCCGGGTTATCCACGCACGCTGAAGACAACATCGAGCCACGAAGAGGGCTGCACACGCCGTTGGAACATCAACTCACTGGAGTTTCTCGGCAAGGACGGCAAGCTGACCGGAGTGAAGGTGCAGGAGATAACATGGAAGCCCAACCCCGAAGGCGGACGGCCTCTAATGGAGCCTGTGGGCAAGCCGGAGATAATAAAGGCGGAGATGGTGCTTCTGGCCATGGGCTTCCTCAAGCCAGAGCAGCCCAAGTTTGCCGAAAACGTGTTTGTGGCCGGCGACGCGGCCAACGGTGCCTCGCTGGTTGTGCGCGCAATGGCGAGCGGACGCGACGCGGCTGCCGCAGTTGACAAGTATCTGGGCTAACGCCAAGACACGGCAAAACACGACAAAAAGACAATGTAAGACATTGTAAGATATAGCATTTTCCAAGCCCTGCCATGGCGTTACGGGTTTTCCCTGTTTCCCCAATCCACCCGTAACGCCAACCCCGTGGCAGGGCTTTTTCACACCGCTCTTGCAGTGGGCGTCGGCGCGACAAGCACATGCGCCCCAAGGATTGCAGAGCGGTGAGACGCACAAATGACAAGAGCGGCGGCTTTCACACCGAAGGCCGCCGCTTTTCTGCGTCTATGCCATAGGCCGCAAATACATAATCAATAGGCTACACATGCATAATCAATAGGCTACACATGCATAATCAATAGGCTTTCAGCGTGTAGCCTGTCATGTTTCATTTGGCGGCTTTGCCAATACGGACAAATATTAGTATATTTGTGCGCACAAAAGCAACGAAAACACATTCAGCGGATGAGAAAGATAAATCTTGGCGACAGCATATCCTGGCGCGACGTAATATTGCGCGCCGCCATCATCATAGGCACCGTGGCCGTGATAGTGTGGGCAATGCCGCGCGACACGAGCAACTACTTCATGGTGGAGCAAGGCAAGCCGTGGAAGTATGTTGACTTCCGCGCGCCGTTCGACTTCCCCATCTACAAGTCGGAGTCGGCCATCAGGCACGAGCGCGACAGCATGATGCGCCTCTATGAGCCATACTTCACGCTCAACAAGGAAGTGGAGGGGCGCATGGTGCGCAACTTCCTGTCTGACTTCCAAAACGGCATACCTGGCGTGCCCGACGACTACATAAGCATTATAGCCAACCGCCTGCACACCATCTACAGCATAGGCGTGGTGGGGTCGGCCGACGGCGACCCCTACGCCTCCGACACCGCACACTCCATACGCATCGTTGACGGCAAGAACGCCACCAGCGTGAAGGCATCGGCGGTGCTATCGACCAAGGAAGCCTACGAGTCGCTGTTTGCCGACGGACTGATGGAGCAGCATAGGCAGGAGCTGCAACGGTGCAACCTCGACAACTACATATCGCCCAACCTGATATACGACAGGGCAAGGAGCACGGCCAGCCGCAACGACCTGCTCGCGAGCATACCTCTGGCAAGTGGCGTGGTGCAGAAGGGACAGAAGATTATTGACCGTGGCGACATCGTCGACGAGACGGCATTCAGAATACTGGAATCATATAAGAAGGAGAACGAGCGACGGGAGCAAGACACCACCACCAACCGAATAGCCTTTGCAGGCGAGGCCCTATACGCACTGATAGTGCTGATATGCTTCACCTCTTATCTGGGACTGTTCCGCAAGGACTACTTCGAACGGCCACGCAGCGTGGCGATGCTCTATTCGCTGATATTGATATTCGCGGTGCTCACCTCGCTCATGGTGCGCAACACCGTGGGCCACGTGTTCATGCTGCCTTATGCCATGGCCGCCGTATTCATAAGGGTGTTCATGGACTCGCGCACGGCATTCATCACCCACCTGACAACGGTGCTCATCTGTGCCGCTATGCTGCAACACCAGTTTGACTTCATGGTGGTGGAGACCGTGGCGGGACTCGTCGCCGTCTATTCGCTCAGGGAACTGCAATACCGCTCGCAACTGTTCAAGACGGCCATGATAGTGACCGTGGCGTGCATCGGAATGAACATGGCGTGCGACATGATGAACGGCTCGGCTCTGAAAGTGCTCGACTGGAGCAACTACAACTACTTCATCGTGAACGGACTGTTGCTGCTCTTCGCCTATCCACTGCTCTACCTGATAGAGAAGGCGTTTGGCTTCACGTCGGACATCACGCTCATCGAGCTGTCGAACACCAACAACCCTCTGCTGCGAAAGCTCAGCGAGGTGGCTCCAGGCACGTTCCAACACTCGATACAGGTGGGCAACCTGGCCGCCGAGATAGCCAACAAGATAGGCGCAAAGAGCCAATTGGTGCGCACGGGCGCACTGTATCACGACATCGGCAAGATGGTGAACCCCATATACTTCACCGAAAACCAGTCGGGCATTGACCCCCACGCAAGCCTATCGTGCATAGAGAGCGCGCAGATAATAATAAGCCACGTGACCGAGGGACTGAAGATAGCCGACAAATACAACCTGCCCGACGTGATAAAAGACTTCATAAGCACCCACCACGGACAGGGAAAGGCAAAGTACTTCTGCGTGAAATACAAGAACGAGCACCCCGACGAGAAGGTTGACGACCTGCTGTTCACCTATCCCGGACCCAATCCGTTCACGCGCGAACAGGCCATACTGATGATGGCCGACACGGTGGAGGCGGCGTCAAGGGCGCAACACGACTACTCGGAGAAGTCGATACGCGAGCTGGTGAACCGACTCATAGACGGACAACTGGCCGAAGGCTACTTCAAGGAGTGCCCAATAACATTCCGCGACATCGCCTACGCCAAGACGGTGCTCATAGAGAAGCTCAAGTCGATATACCACACCCGCGTGAGCTATCCCACGCCCAACAAGTAGTATTGTCGGAGTTGTGGACACAAGGTGAGGCGCACATGGGCTTTTGACACCGCCAGCATCATGCATTTTGGCCATACGCCATCGAAACGCCCTAAGGTTTAGGCGGCTTTCGACGGCCGCCATCCAAAAAAGCAACATTTTGTTTGGCAAATAGAAAAAAACGCATTACCTTTGCACTCGCTTGCAACAAAGCGCATTTTTAGGTAGATCCGCTAGCTCAGTTGGTAGAGCACAACACTTTTAATGTTGGGGTCTTGGGTTCGAACCCCAAGCGGATCACAAGGGCAGCAAGCCCATGGGAAAGAGAATTTTACGAAAGTAAAGTTCTCTTTTTTTGCATTTATACATTGGTTGTCTATTTTAGGAGCCTCACATGTAGTGGGTGCGGTGTCTCACCGCACGCCAAGCGCCAATGCGGCAGTTGCGACGTGAGACACGTCGCCCACTACATGCACACCTATCACATGTGATTCAATAAATAGGACAGCCTGGTTTACACATTTCAAAGAGGCATAACGCAAGGATGACTTTGCCACCCTCTTACACTTCAATGCGTGGCAAAGTGTCACCATGTGGCAAGTTTGGGGACGTAAAAATGTGAAAAGTGAAAAAAAAACTGTAATTTTGCCCGAAATAAACTGCATAACTGACAAATCAACCGATGGCAGACAGAAAAGTGAGGGTGCGCTTTGCGCCCAGCCCGACAGGGGCGTTGCATATCGGCGGAGTACGCACCGCATTGTATAACTACCTGTTCGCGCGACAGCATGGGGGCGACCTCGTGTTCAGAATAGAGGACACCGACTCAAATAGGTTCGTGCCCGGCGCGGAGGAATACATCATAGAGTCGTTCAAATGGCTCGGAATAAAGTTTGACGAAGGCGTGTCTTTCGGAGGCCAGCACGGCCCCTACCGCCAGAGCGAACGGCGCGACATATACAAGAAGTATGTGCGAATGCTGCTCGACAACGGCAAGGCATACATCGCGTTCGACACTCCCGAAGAGCTTG
The DNA here is from genome assembly GCA_963659505.1 of Lachnospiraceae bacterium. Lineage (GTDB taxonomy): Bacteria > Bacteroidota > Bacteroidia > Bacteroidales > Bacteroidaceae > Prevotella. The sequence continues at coordinate 17,587 of CAVKUV010000008.1, read as the reverse complement.
AGGCTAAGCGCGAAGCCACACAAAACTTCCAGTATGATGCCCATACACGCATGGAGATGCGCAACTCGCTCACCATGTCGAAGGAGGAGGTTGACAGTCTGATTGCCGAGGGCAAGCAGTATGTCGTGCGGTTCAAGATAGAACCGGGCGAGGCAGTACACGTTGACGACCTGATACGCGGCGACGTGCGGATAATGAGCGACATTCTCGACGACAAGGTGCTCTACAAGAGCGCCGACGAACTGCCCACATACCATTTGGCGAACATCGTTGACGACCACCTCATGGAGATAACCCACGTGATACGTGGCGAGGAGTGGCTGCCCAGCGCACCGCTCCACGTGCTACTCTACAAGGCGTTCGGCTGGGAAGACACCATGCCGCGCTTCGCCCACCTGCCACTGCTGCTCAAGCCCGAAGGCAAGGGCAAGCTGAGCAAGCGCGACGGCGACAGGCTCGGTTTCCCCGTGTTCCCGCTCGAATGGCACGACCCCAAGACGGGCGAGGTGTCGTCGGGCTACCGCGAGAGCGGCTACTTCCCCGAGGCGGTAATCAACTTCCTGGCCTTCCTTGGATGGAACCCCGGCACAGAGCGCGAGCTTTACAGTCTCGACGAGCTTGTGCCGCTGTTCGACATCAGCAAGTGCAGCAAGGCTGGAGCCAAGTTCGACTACAAGAAAGGCATCTGGTTCAACCATGAATACATACTCCACAAGAGCAACGAGGAGATTGCCGAGGTGTTTGCGCCTATGGTGCGCGAGCACTGCCCCGACGAGACCATGGAGCGCATAACCAAGGTGGTGTCGATGATGAAGGACAGGGTGAACTTCGTGAGCGAGCTTTGGCCTCTGTGCTCATTCTTCTTCGTGGCTCCAACCGAATACGACGAGAAGACCCGCAAGAAGCGCTGGAAGGAAGACTCGGCCGCATGCCTCACCGAACTCATGGAAGTGCTCGATGGAATGGATGATTTTTCAATCGAGAACCAAGAAACCGTGGTTGAGAAATGGATAGAGGACAAGGGCTATAAGCTCGGCAACATAATGAACGCATGGCGCCTGGCTCTCGTTGGCGAGGGCAAGGGCCCGGGCATGTTCGACATCTCGGCGTTTCTCGGAAAGGAGGAGACGCTGCGCAGAACCAAGCGTGCCATCGACACACTCGGCTGATTTATCCTTAAGACCTGACGGATGCTGTACAATCTCGTAATATACTTGTATCTCTGGGGCGTTGCATTTGTGAGCCTTTTCAGCAAGAAGGTGCGCAAGATGTGGCGTGGCGAGCGTGCCGCGTTTGGCGTTCTGAAGCACAAGGTAGACCCTACGGCTCGCTATGTGTGGGTTCACGCCGCCTCGCTCGGCGAGTTTGAGCAGGGGCGCCCCATCATCGAGCGCATCAAGCTGAAGCATCCCGACCACAAGGTGTTGCTCACGTTCTTCTCACCGTCGGGCTACGAGGTGCGCAAGGACTATCCGGGAGCCGACATCGTGTGCTACTTGCCCATCGACACGCCCATCAACGCCATACGTTTCCTTCGGCTTGTAAGGCCGTCGATGGCATTCTTCATCAAGTATGAGTTCTGGTACAACTACCTGCACATACTGAAGCACCGTGGAATACCCACATACAGTGTGTCGAGCATATTCCGTCCCGACCAGATATTCTTCCGTTGGTATGCCCGCGAATATGCCAAAGTGCTGCGCTGCTTCACCCACTTCTACGTGCAGAACGAGCAGAGCAAGGAGCTATTGGCCAAGATTGGCATCACCGACGTGACCGTTTCGGGCGACACGCGCTTCGACAGAGTGCTCCAGATAAAGGAGCAGGCCAAGCGTCTGCCCATCGTCGAGAGCTTCGCCGGCAATGCAAACGTGTTTGTGGCCGGCAGCAGTTGGCAGCCCGACGAGGACATATTCATACCGTTCTTCAACGCCCACAAAGGTTGGAAACTGGTAATCGCGCCCCACGTGATAGGCGAAGACCACCTGCGGCGCATCATTTCGGCCATCGAAGGCAAGGTGGTCAGATACACACAGACAACGCCAGAGGAGGCCGCAGAGGCCGACTGCCTCATCATAGACTGCTTCGGACTGCTTTCGAGCGTATACCACTACGGCCACGTGGCCTATGTGGGCGGAGGCTTCGGCGTTGGCATACACAACGTGCTTGAGGCAGCCGTGTGGGACATGCCAGTGGTGTTCGGCCCCAACAACCGCAACTTCCAGGAGGCGCGCGGACTGATTGACTGCGGCGGAGGCTTTGAGATAGGCTCCGAAGACGACTTCTCACAGTTGATGTCACGCTTCATTGGCGACGACGCTTGGCTGCGCGACTGCGGCGCAAAGGCCGGCAAGTATGTCGAGAAATGCACCGGAGCCACCGACAAGATACTGTCTGAGGTGGGTCTCTAAGCATAGATGCACGAGAAAAAGATAGGAACATCAAAAATACACATACCTCATAATTATTAATTCTAGATGTCCATAAAGTCCGTTGACCGTGAGGTTAGCGGGCTTTTTTTTATGCGCTTTCACATTCGGGAAGCATGATTTTGCACAGTTCAGCGTGCGTTTTCGTGCGGTTCAGCGTGCGTTTTTCCCCATTTCATCGCATGGCGCACTACGTATGACGCGCGTCTTTCCACCATATTATATATGCGCCCACATTGTCTCGCGCAAGCCCCATCCACTTCTGTCACGCCTTTTTAATATTCATTGCCGCCGTCTTAACAACAGCGTAACAACCATGAAATGCGGCCTGTCTATCTTTGCCGCCGGAAAGGAAAGACAGAAAATGAGAAACTACGGAAAGATGTTTGCAGCGTTGGCGCTGCTCCTTACAGTCACCACGGCGGCGTTTTGCGCCGACATACGTGGCCGTGTGGTAGACAAGTCCACGCGCGAGGCGCTCATCGGCGCCACCATCCAGCTGGCCGACGGTCGCGGCGTCGTGACCGACATCGACGGCAACTTCGTGATAAACGGTCTTGAAAGGAAGCGCAAATACACCCTCACGGTGAAGTATGTGTCATACAAGACGGTGGAGCTGGGCGGCATACAGCCCCAAAGCCAGTCGTCGCGCGACACGCTTGTCGTCGAGATGGTGCCCGACGAGCAGCAGCTTGGCGAGGTGACGGTGACGGGAATGACGCGCCGCGCCACAGAGGCCGCCATGATAATGGAGGCGAAGAAGAGCGAGATAATAGTGAGCAACATATCGGCGCAGGAGATAAAGCGCACGCAAGACAACAACGCCAGCGAGGTGATACGCCGCGTGCCTGGCGTGAGCCTCATCGACGACAAGTTTGTCATGGTGCGCGGACTGTCGCAACGCTACAACAACGTGTGGATAAACGGCGGAGCGGTGCCGAGCAGCGAGGCCGACTCACGCGCCTTCTCGTTTGACATCATCCCCAGCGGACAGATTGACAACCTCGTGATAGTGAAATCGCCGGCACCTGAGTATCCGGCCGATTTCAGCGGCGGCTTCATACAAATCAACACCAAGGACATACCCTCGGAAAACCGCTTCTCAGTGACCGTGGGAGGCAACTGGAACGACGCCACCTCGTTCTCCAACTTCCTCTACGGCAAGGGCAGCGCCACCGACTTCCTCGGCTTCGACAACGGCATGCGCAGTCTACAGGGCGGAATAAACGGCTCGCTGCACTCGCTTTCTGCCGAAAAGAGCGTTGACCTGCTCAACAATGGCTTCAACAACGACTGGCGCGTGAAGAGCATGAAGCCCGCCGGCGACCTGAAGCTTGGCGCGGAGTTCGCCCACAGATGGACACTCGGCGGCCACAAGCTCGGCATGATTGGCGCAGTAAACTACACCAACGAGTACCGCGCATACACGGGCATGCAAAACAACCTGTTCGACGTTTACGACGTGACCCACGACCAGAGCAACTACCTGCGCCACTCCGTTGACGACCAGTACAACAACAACGTGCGCCTCGGCGCGCTGCTCAACCTCACCTTCCTCTCGAAGGGAGGCAACAGCCGCTACGAACTGAAGAACATATTCAACCAGCTCGCCACCGACCGCTACACGTGGCGAACGGGCTTCAACGCCCAGTCGGACAACGAGCAGAGCGCCGAATACTACTACCGCAGCCGCACCACCTACAACGTGCAGCTCACAGGCCGCCACACCCTGACTGCCGACAAGCTGGAATGGGGAGGCAGCTACTCGTTTGCCAACCGCAACCTGCCCGACCGACGCCGCTACCGCATCGACGACTCGCAGTCGAGCGACGGCACCATGCAGCTGGCTGCCGGCAACGACATAAACAGAGAGTACACAAAACTGAACGAACACATATTCTCGGCCAACGTCAACGACGCCCACACCTTCGCCTTCGGCTCGTTTGAGCCTACGCTGAAGGTGGGAGCCTACGGCGAATACCGCACACGCGACTACACAACCCGCGACCTCTTCTACAACTGGGAGCCAAGCAACATACCTCTGCTGCCGTCAAACTTCCGCGACATGGACATGCAGGAGCTGCTCTCCTCAACGCAATACTTCGGCGAGGGCGGTCTCTACCTGCTTGAAGACCCACACCGCCGCAACGACTACAGCGGCAACAACACCCTCGGCGCCGGCTATGCCGCCGCATCGCTGCCGCTCGGCAAGCTCAGCGTCTATGCCGGATTGCGCTTCGAATACAACCAGATGGAGCTGATATCCAACATGCGCGACGACGTAGTGAGCCACAAGAGCACATTCTACCGCAACAGCGACCTCTTCCCCTCGCTCAACACCACCTACCGCTTCAACGACGCCCACCAGCTCCGCCTCTCTTATGGCAAGTCGGTCAACCGCCCGGAGTTCCGCGAGGTGTCACCGTCGGTATACTACGACTTCGACCTTGCATCGAGCGTGATGGGCAACGCCTCGCTCAAGCCGTGCTACATACACAACATCGACCTGCGCTACGAGTTCTACCCCTCGCGCGGCGAGCAGATCACCATAGCCGGATTCTTCAAGCACTTCGACAACCCGATAGAGTGGACATACACCGTAAGCGGAGGCACCGACCTGATATATTCCTACGAGAACGCCAAGAGTGCCAACAACGTCGGTTTGGAGCTTGATGTGCGCAAAACACTCGATTTCATCGGTCTCCACGGCTTCAGCCTCTCGTTCAACGGAGCCTTGATACACAGCCGCGTGAAGTTTGACGACGGTTCGCGCCACAAGGACAGAGCCATGCAGGGACAGTCGCCCTACCTCATCAACGGCGGACTCTTCTACACCAACGACAAGGCTCAGCTCAACGTGGCCCTGCTCTACAACCGCATAGGCAAGCGACTGATAGGCGTGGGACGCAGCGAGGGCAGCACAGGCAGCGACGACAACGCCCGCGTTCCCGACAGCTACGAGATGCCCCGCAACTCGCTCGACCTGTCCATCTCGAAGAAGTTCTTCGACGGACACCTGGAACTGAAGGCCAACATCCGCGACATTCTCGGCGAGAAGGTGTGCTACAAGCAGTTTGCCGACGTCTACTACAACGACGGGTCCTACCGCGAGGTGGAGCAGATAACGCGCGAGTACAAGCCCGGACGCAACTTCGGCCTCTCGGCCACCTACCAGTTCTAAGCAACGAAGCAATAACACAACAAACATAAGGCGCGGCCGCCCATGCAGGACTGCCATGCCTAAACCAAACAAACAAAACATTTATGAAAAGAAGAAACAGCTTTGCGCTCATAGGAGCGCTTGCGCTTGCAGCCGGTCTCACCGCCTGCAGCAGTGACGACAACAGCAGTGACGGGGGCAAATCGACCTCTCCCATTACGACAAGCTCGCAAATCCTGTTTAACGAGGATGGCACCGAAAACAGCAACGGAACCGTGATAGGCAGCGGCGTGGCCGACTTCACCTTCACAGGCAAGCAGACTCTCAAGAAAGGCATATACACTCTGAAGGGCTTCGTCTACATAGCCGACGGAGCACAACTCACCATCGAACCGGGCACAATAATCAAGGGTGTGTCGAAGGCCACCATCATAGCCGAGCCGGGCGGCAAACTGATAGCCCAAGGCACTAAGGACAGCCCTATCGTGTTCACCTCAAGCAAGGATGCTGGCAAGCGCAAGCCCGGCGACTGGGGCGGAGTGATACTCTGCGGCAAGGCACCCAACAACAACGGCGTGCTCGCACAGCAGATTGAGGGCGGCCCCCGCACCAAGCACGGCGGCACCGACGCCGCCGACAACTCGGGTGTGCTGAGCTACGTGCGCATCGAGTTTGCCGGCTATCCCCTTGACAAGGACAAGGAGATAAACGGCCTTACGCTCGGCTCTGTAGGCACAGGCACCAAGGTTGACCACATCCAGGTGTCATACTCCAACGACGACTCGTTTGAGTGGTTTGGCGGCACAGTCAACTGCGACCACCTCATCGCCTACAAGGGTTGGGACGACGACTTCGACACCGACAACGGCTTCAGCGGCAACGTGCAGTTCGGTCTGGCCGTGCGCGACTCAAGAATAGCCGACACATCGCAGAGCAACGGCTTCGAGAGCGACAACAACGCCGGAGGCACCACGACGGCCACGCCCATCACGTCGTGTACTTTCTCCAACATCACGTTCATAGGCCCCAAGACCGACTCCAAGTTCCAGAACAACTCCAGCTACATCACCGCCGACAACTACAACCCCAACAACGGTTCGGTGCTTGGCAAGTTCCAAAGCGCAATGCAGATACGCCGCGCGTCGAAGCTCAACTGCGTAAACTCCATCGCCACCGACTGGCCAATCGGTCTTATCCTCGACGGCGAGAAGGGCAACACTGTTGAAGAGGCCAAGGCAGGCAACATCAAACTGCAGAACGTGTGGTTTGCCAACATGGACGCCATTGGCACCGACGCCAACAAGGAGTACTCCGACATACTCTGCACCTATGTGGCCGGCACCGACGGAAAGCGTGCCATCCAGCGCGACTCCACCCAGCAGTCTTACTCCCACACATTCTTCCTTGCTCAGCCGGGCAACAAGTACTTCGACAAGACGAGCGACCTCATGCTCACCACTGCCAAGGGCATAACAGTTCCGTTCATGCCCGCAGCCGGCAGCCCCGTGCTCACCGCCGCCTCGTTCGCCGGACTCACCGGTTTCACCACAGTGAGCTACATCGGAGCTTTCTCCAACAGCGACTCTTGGCTCGACGGCTGGACCAACTTCGACCCGCAGAACACCGACTACAGCAGCGTGAAGTAGTAAAGACCTTTCTTTAGGTAGTGATAAACACACGGCAGCAAGTCTCCGCGGCGTCAACGCAAGCGACGCTTCGGGGGCTTGCTCATTTTTTTCTTGCACACGCCCGTTTTCGCGCGTGCATTGCTCGTTTTCGCCCATTCCATCGGTTGGGGCGGTAGTGGCAACGACAACCACATGTGCAACAAAGCACATTAGGGAAGCACATATACAATTAAATTCTTCACTCTCCATTCTTCATTCTTCACTCTCCGTTCTTCATTCTTGCGCATGCCGCGCCCTGAAAGGGCAACTGCATGAAGCTCTTTTGGGTTGCGACAATATGCGCTGGCACGATGTTATTCATGCAGTTGCCCTTTCAGGGCGCACATTAGCATGCCAAAACGATTCCCAGGGCGTTGCCCTGGGCTATGTGCAGCTGCCCTTTCAGGGCGACATTGGCACTTATTCTTTGCTCGGACGCTGCGAGGACTTTAGCAACCGACTAATTACCCCTGTTGGCTTCACGAGGCTGAATGGTACGGCGAGGCGCCGTACCTCCTATGCGCAAACGTGGCGGAATGGCATGCCATCCGTGGCACCAAGTCATGCCATCGGCCATACTAAGTCATACTAAACACAGCACAAAGTCATGCCAAACACGGCACAAAGTCATGCCAAATGCCATGGAAAGTTGGCTCACATCGAACGATACGCGTGTTCATATCGAACGATACGCGTGTTCATATCGAACGTTACGAGCACGCGTATCGTTCGATACGAGGTGACTTAGTGCCGTGTTTGGCATGACTTTGCATAGCATTTGGCATGACTTACCATTACGTTTGGCATGACTTACCACAATGTTTGGCACGACTTTGCGCCATTTCCATGCCGAGCGCGGCTACCCGCAGAAGGCAAATACAGTAGTCTTGGTATCATAAAAGGTGATATTGATAATGTGCGGCAAGGCTTTTGTCGCTATCTTTGCACGCGTCACGGCAACAGGAGTTGGCCGAAGCCACGGCGCGCGGTGAGATGCCGCCCCACAACGGCATGGGCAACGCGGCAACATCAGCCCCACGACGCCCCACACTCTTTGTTAAGTCAGTGTTAAAAACATCTGCTGCAACGCACGTTAAGTGCATAAGTATTAACTTTGCAGCGATTTATGCACTTGCGCGACGCATTGGCAAGCAAAGGATAACCACCCATGCAACATGTGCTAAGCCCGGATGAGACATTTTTTATCACTACATTATTATATATACTTATGAGAAAAACCTACGCTCTATTCCTGCCGCTTGCCATGGCCGGAAGTTTGGCCGTCAACGCCACCGTTGACTTTGGGGCCAAGCGTTTTCCCACAGTGAAAGGAGCCGCGCCGATGCACCTTGCGTCGGGACTCCTCAACAAAGCCACGCAGTCGATGGCATTCGGCGACGTGCGCAGTGGCTCGATGATTACTGCGCCCAAGGCCGCAGAAGGCCCCGCGCTGAGCCAACAGGCCGAGTCGTTCGGCTACATCGGCGGACCCGACGGCAGCTACTGGACATACACCGAGACGGTGGAGGCCAGGGGCTACTACTATGGCGGAGCCACATTCAAGGTGTATGACGACAAGCACGCCCTGGCCGGCACCGTGAAGGTGAGCGTGCCAAGCTCGATGAGCGTGAACCGCATCGTGATGTTTGGCGACGTAACCAGCAAACTGTTTGACAACGACGCCAACAGCCAGGAGGTGCTCGTTGAGCTGCACGCCGTGGGCGACGCAAGCAACAACTACAACGACAGCTACATCACCCAGGTGTACCGCCTCGACGGCACCCTCGTGAGGGAATACAGCGGGTCGGGCATGCTCGTCGACGAGCAGGTAAACTCGTGGACCAAGTACCAACGCTTCATCCTGAGCTATGCCGACGAGGAGAACGGCGAGTACGTAAACCGCTTCGACGTGATAAAAGGCCCGTCATACTGGGACTCCATCCCTCAGGTGGAGCACTCGTTTGCCGTTGACCCCGAACTGATAGTGATGAGCGACCTCGGCGCGCCCATCAACGTGTACTTCATCGACGGCAAGGCATACTACACCATATCGCACTACGCAAAGCCCTACGTCGAGGGCGTCGACTCCACCACCTACGACCAGATATACGCCAAGGACAACCGCTATGTGGTGAAGTCGTACGACCAGAACTACCGCCTGTGCGACTCCATCGCCGTGCCTCTGCACTGCCCGGCCAACGCCATGGTGAGAATGGCCTCGTTTGGAGCCATGAGCAGCGACGACCTGTCGAAGAACTACTTCACCAGCGACGGCAACCTGGGCTACGTGGTGACATTCTACGACTACTCCCTTTCGACCGACGACTACTCCTACTCGTTTGTGGTGTACGACTCCAAGGGCGACAGCGTGAACACCGTGTGCGACAACGTGGTGAACACCTACCAGTACCTGGCCGACGTGAAGGGCTTCGAGTCGCAGGTGCTCTTCATGCAGAGCATCGACGGCGTGGAGCAGGTGCAGATGGTTGACGTGCCGAGCTGCACCAAGCAGACCACCTTCCCCGCCATGCTCAACGGCGAGCAGATAAGCACCGACATCAACCGCTACCCCAAGGGCGACACCTACCAGTATGTGATGAAGCTTGGCACGGGCGACGCCGACGCCGACAACAACCTGATAGCACGCCTGGGCTGGTACAACCGCGACCTGACGCTCGACCACTACACGAGCTTCAACCTGGGCCCCAACGGACAGCTCTTCACGCCCAACCTGAGCGAGAGCGCGCTCAACCCCTACCTCTTCAACACCAACGACAGTCTTGAATTCATCTACATAGCCAAGATAAAGCGCGAGGGCAGCACCGTCATCGACGAGTTCCTGCGCGTGGCCGACGGCCAGGGCAACGTGATAAAGGAGTGGGGTCCCGACGATGCCAAGGGCAAGCTGTACAGCGCCAACCTCATGACCTTCGACGAGCTGAACAAGGAGCTTGTCGTGGTTTACCTCAACGAGGACAACGGCCTCTACACGCTCGACTACTACCCACTGCCGTTCAGCAAGTTTGAGAAGGGCGGCGACGGAACAGCCGAGAACCCCTACCTCGTGGCCACCGCCGGCGACATGGCCCTCATAGCCAACGAGCCTAACGCAAGCTACAAGCTGGCCAACGACATCGACATGGACTACGCCAACAAGGACTGGACTCCCATCAGCTCGTTTGGCGGCACGCTCGACGGCGCAGGCCACTCCATAAGCAACCTGTCGATAGAAAGCTCAAGCTCCAACGTGGGTCTGTTCAGCTCGCTGGCACAGAACGCACGCATCAAGGACTTGTCGTTTGTCAACCCCACCATCGACCTCACCAGCAACAACCAGTATGTGGGCGTGCTGGCGGCACAGGCCGTGTCGGACACGATAAGCAACGTCCACGTGTTTGGCGCCAAAATCGACGCCCCCAGCGGTTCGGCAACCACCGGAGGTCTCGTGGGCCGCTCCACTCTGTACAGCCTCATCGAGGGCTGCTCGTTTGAGGGCGACATCGACCTGCCCTCGGCAAGCTCTGTGGGCGGCATCGCCGGCGAGCTTATGACATCGGCCAAGGTCGAGGCATCGAGCGTTAGCGGCAAGTTCAACGCATCGACCACCCTGGGCGGCATCGTTGGCTCGATTGGCTCCAACGGATCGGCTGTCAACAACTGCCGCGCCGACGTAGACCTGCACGCCAAGTACACCGTGGGCGGCATCGTGGGCGACAACGACTCGCGCGGCGCCGTGGCCAACAACATAGCCAAGGGCACCATCCTGGCCGACGCTCCCCGCTGGGGCGGCCTGTCGGCAGCCGGCATCATCGGCAGCCTGGGCAGCGACTGGTCGCACAAGGACACCGTAATCGTGAAGAACAACGTGTCGGCTGTGAGCATAAGCACCAACGAGGAGAACGCCAACGACACCGTGGCACACGCCATCGTGGGTTGGTCGATTGCCAACGAACAGTATGAGGCTGGCGAGAAGCACTACACCGACGCCGGACTGGCCAACAACTACGTGGTTGACACCGTGACGGTGCTCGGCAAGGCCGTTGCCTCGACCGACGACAAGTCGGTTGAGGGCGCGAAGATTGCCGCCGACGACCTTAACAAGGCATTCTTCACCGGCATAGGCTATGCCTTCGGCAACAGCGTGGCCGAGCCTTGGAAGGGCGAGAACGGCCTGCCCGTGCTCTTCTTCAACGACACCCCGCTGGCTCTGGTGCTCAGCTCTTATAGCGCAAGCATCGCCGAGGGCGGCGAGGCCGAACTGACAGCCGCCGTGTATGGCGCGACTTCCGACGCCATCGACGTAACCTCGTCTGACGCCGCTGTGGCCGACGCCGAGATCACTCCGCTCGACAATGGCGAGGCCACCATCAAGATTATCGCCCACAAGGCTGGCGTGGCCACCATCACCATCGAGGCTGGAACGCTGAAGGCCGAGTGCATCGTCACCGTAAGCTCAACGACCGGCATCGACAACGCCACCGTGGCCGAGGGCTTGGCCATCAAGTTCAATGGCGAGAGCATCGTTACCAACGGCGCAAGCTCCATAAGCGTAGTGGCTCTCGACGGCAAGACCGCAGCCAAGGCCAACGGCAACGCCATCGGCGCAAGCCGCCTGGGCAAGGGCGTGTATGTGGTTGTGGCCACTGGCGCCGACGGCAAGAAGACATCAAGCAAGATTGTCATCAAATAACAGAACATGAATCTTAAAAGAACATTCCTCTTACTATTGACAGCTGTCTGCCTCGTGCAGACGGCTGTCTCTATTCCTGCCGACCCCAAACCAAGGCGCGTGAGGCAAGCCGACGGCACCTACGTGACCATCGCCGTGCGCGGCGACGAGTATGGGAGCATAGCCTTGGCCACCGACGGGAGTCCGCTGTTTCTCAACGAGACGACGGGCAACTATGAGTATGCCACGCTGAAGAACGGCGCTATATGCGGCAGCGGCATCATCGCCGCCGACGTAGACAAGCGCGGAACAGGCGCACAGGCATTCGTGAAGAGCCAGGACGCGACGGCCATAATGGATGCCTTCGTGGCATCGCACAAGAGGCGCATGGCCATGGTCGGCACGGCCACGGGCATGAGGCGGCAGGGTGCCGCAGCCAGCAGCCAGCAGGGCTTCAATCCCAAGAAGCTGCTGATAAACACCTACCCCACCATTGGCGAGCCTCACTCGCTGGTGATACTCGTGGCGTTCAGCGACAAGCAGTTCAAGTTGGGCAGCGACACCCACGACTTCTACACCGACATGCTCAACAAGGAGGGCTTCACCTACACCAATGGAGCCAACGGCAGCGTGCGCGACTTCTACATCGCCAGCTCGTGCGGACAGTTCCGCCCCACGTTCGACGTGGTGGGTCCGGTGGTGTTGCCCAAGGCAAGCACGTACTACGGACAGAACCGCAGCGGCAACGACGACCCCGACAGACTCTACGAGTTTGTGCGCGACGCCTTCACCCTGGCCGACAGTCTTGTTGACTACTCGCAATACGACTACGACCACGACGGCTATGTCGACAACGTCTACTTCATCTATGCCGGAGGCGGTGAGGCCGACGGCGGCGGCACAAGCACCATCTGGCCCCACTCCTACACCTACGAGTATTTCGGCTACGGCAGCCTGATGCTCGACGGAATGAAGATGGGCAGCTATGCGTGCGGCAACGAGATAAAGGGATATAGCGGCGGAGAGATAACCGGCATCGGCACGTTCACCCACGAGTTTGGCCACGTGCTCGGACTGCCCGACCTCTACGACGTGAACTACGGCTACTCCACATTCCCACCGGGCAGCTACGACACCATGTCGAACGGGTCGTACAACAACAACATGAACACCCCGCCGCTGTTCTCGGCCTTCGAGCGCGCCGAACTGGGCTGGCTCGACTACACCGAACTGAACCCCGGCACCGACTCGGTGGTGGTGGTGCCCGAACTGTCGGAAAGCAACAAGGGCTACCGCGTGTCGGTGAAGGACAAGCCGGGAGAGTTCTACGTGCTTGAGAACCGCCAGCAGAAGGGCTGGGACACCTATCTGCCCGGCCACGGCATGCTGATGTGGCACATCGACATCGACACGCTCGCATGGATGAACAACACCGTGAACACCGACGGCAGCCACCAGAGGGTTGACATAGTGGAGGCCGACGGCAAGCGCACATCGGCCACAACGAGCGGCGACCCATTCCCCGGCACGGCCAACGTGACCAAGTGGACGCTGATGTCGTGGAGTAACGACTCGCTCCTTGTGCTCGACGACATCGAGGAGGCCGACAGCACCATCATGCTCACGCTCGGCGGCATCAACCTCAACCTGGCCGCGCCCACCGTCAAGGCGCGCGACGTGCAGGACAGCCTGGCCGTGGTGGCGTGGGACAATGTGGCCAACGCCAACCGCTACAAGCTGAGCCTATACCAAAAGGACGGCGGGGCGAAAACCATCGTCGAGGGCTACGACGACCGCGCGTTCAGCTACGCCGACTCGATAACCATCAGCTGTCTGAAGCCAAGCACCGACTATGAGCTTAGCCTCTACGCCACGCGCGGGTCGTACTCGTCTGACACGGTGACCATGGCCTTCAGCACCACGGCAGTGCCTTTCTACAAGTACTATCCGCAAGGCGTGACTGTGGCCGACATCGCCGCCAACGGCTTCAACGCCTCATGGGGCGAGGTGGCCAACGCCGAAGGCTACGAGGTTACGCTGTCGAAGCTGTCGTACAGCAACGACACCATCATGCGTGGCTACGACTTCAGCGACCGCGCCAACGGCATGCCAGAGCAGTGGCGATACAAAGGCTCGTTCATCTCGTCGGAGGACTACGCCGGACAGGCTATGCCGTCGTTCCGACTGACGCGCGACGCCGACTTCCTGACCGTGGCCTACCCCATGGCCCACATCTCGTCGCTGTCGCTTTGGGCAAAGGCCACGACATACACCGACGGCAAACTGTTTGTCGAGACCTGCACCAACGGCGAGTGGACTCCCGTCGACACGTTTGCCTTCGTGCCTTACTCAAGCAGCAACAACGTCGCCCTGCAACTCGACTACTCGTTCGCCCCTGCCGACTCGGTGCGCCTACGTCTTGAGCGCAACACGGGCGCAGTCTACATCGACGACGTGTATGCCGGATGCAACGACGTGGAGCGCAGCGTGGTTGAGACATACAACGGCAAGGACACCAACGGCCAGACGGCGTTCAGCTTCACCGAACTTGAGTCGGGCACCATCTACGGTCTGACGGTACGCGCACGCAACGGCAACACGCTGACATGGCCGTCGGCCGAAGTTATCGTGACCACTCTGGCCGACCCTGACGGCATAAGCACGCCCTCAATATCTGCCCGCGCCAACGGCGCCGAGGCGATATACGACCTGAGCGGACGCCTACTGCAAGGCGACAACCTGCCGCAGGGCATATATATAATAAGGAAAGACGGCAAGAGCATAAAGGTGGTGAAGCGATAAGCCTCGCTTACCTTCCCTCCCCTACATTGAAGGCGCGCCCCCACACCATGTGGAGCCGCGCCTTTTGCATTGTCACCGAAGCGCAATGAGGGAGTTACGCTTCGAGTGCGGTGGGACACCGCACCCACTACACATGAGCCTCACCAAATTGGACAGTCTGTCAAATTACGCATAGCGGCGCGGTTTCGTGTCGGTGTTTTGAAGTCGTCTAAACTTTTATGAATTTCAAGATTTGCCTTTATTTTTGAGGCGATTTTTGGCCTTGAAGAGGGAGTGTAGCGAGCTACACGACCGATGAAAGGTCAAAAAGCGGCCAAAAAGAAAGGTGAAGATTGAAATTAGAAGATATAAAAGACAAAATAAATCTTCGGCAGAAAAGTTTAGACGACTTCTTTAGTTAACTTTGCAAGGCGCAACAATTGCGCCCAACAGCCCAATGAACTACGCCGACATCATACTCCCACTGCCCCTCGAAGGGGTGTTCACCTACTCCATACCATCGCACATGGCCAACAGGATTGCCTTTGGCATGCGCGTGCTCGTGCCGTTTGGCAAGTCGAAGCGTTATGTGGGCGTGGTGGCAAGGGTGCATGGCGACAAGCCCGAGGGCATTGCCGTGAAGGACATAGCCATGCTACTGGACACTCGCCCGGTGATTACGCCATTGCAATACCGGTTGTGGCAGTGGATAGCCGACTACTACATGGCCACCATCGGCGAGGTTTACAAGGCGGCCATGCCTGCCGGACTGAAAGCCGAAGAGGGCTACCGCCCACGCAAGGAGCAGTATGTGTCGCTCGCGCCGGCCATGCGTTCGGCCCAGGCCGTGCGCATAGCCCTCGCCACACTGGCGCGGGCCACCAAGCAGAAGGAGGCTTTCGAGTGCTACCTGGCCTTGGCGCAGTGTGCCGACAGCGGCGTGCCTGTGGTGGAGACCACGCGCGAGGAACTGATGAACGAGAGCCACGCCACGGCGACCATCATATCGGCACTGGTGGCTCGCGGCCTGCTCACCACATACGAGCGCGAGGTGGGTCGGCTCAACGACTCCACCGAGGCGCAGCCGGCCAACATGAAGCGGCTCGGCGAGGCGCAACAGGACGCGTGCAACGCCATCATGTTCCAGTTTCTCAAGAAGGACATCGTGCTGCTGCACGGGGTGACGTCGAGCGGAAAGACCGAAGTGTACATCCACCTGATAAGCCAAGCCATCGAAAAGGGGCAACAGGTGCTCTACCTGCTGCCCGAAATAGCCCTCACGGTGCAGATTATGGCGAGGCTGAAGCGCGTGTTCGGCAACCGCATGGGCATATACCACTCGAAGTATTCCGACGCCGAGAGGGTGGAGATATGGCAAAAGCAACTGTCGGACAAGCCCTACGACATCATTCTCGGCGCGCGGTCGGCGGTGCTGCTGCCGTTCCAGCGGCTCGGACTCGTGGTGGTCGACGAGGAGCACGAGACGTCGTTCAAGCAGCAGGACCCCGCCCCACGCTACCATGCGCGCAGCGTGGCCATAATGCTCGCCCACATGCACGGGGCGAAGACGCTGCTCGGCACGGCCACGCCAAGCTTGGAGAGCTACCACAACGCGAGCACCGGCAAGTATGGACTGGTGGAGATGAAGCAACGCTACAAGGGCATAGAGATGCCGGAGATACAGGTGGTTGACATCAAGGACCTGCAACACCGCAAGATGATGAACGGCCCGTTCTCGCCGCTGCTGCTGGCCAAGGTGCGCCAGGCCATAGAGCATGGCGAACAGGCCATACTCTTCCAAAACCGACGGGGCTTCGCGCCCATGGTGGAGTGCCACCAGTGTGGATGGGTGCCGCGCTGCCAAAACTGCGACGTGAGCCTCACGCTTCACCGCAACATGAACACGCTCACCTGCCACTACTGCGGCAGCACATACAAGGTGCCGACGGTGTGTCCGGCGTGCGGCTGCACCGACCTTAGGGCCAAGGGCTACGGCACCGAGAAGATTGAGGACAAGATAAGCGAGGTGTTCCCCACGGCGCGCATAGCGCGCATGGACCTCGACACCACACGCACACGCAACGCCTACGAGCGCATCATAGGCAACTTCGCCTGCGGGAAGACCGACATACTGATAGGCACGCAGATGATAAGCAAGGGTCTTGACTTCGACCGCGTGAGTGTGGTGGGCATTCTCAATGCCGACGGGATGATGAACATGCCCGACTTCCGCGCCTATGAGCACGCTTTCATGATGATGGCGCAAGTGGCGGGAAGGGCCGGGCGGAAGGACAAGCGCGGACTGGTGATACTACAGACCAAAGACCCGCAGTCGCCGCTGGTGGCGCAGGTGGTGGCCAACGACTACGCCTCGTTCTACAAGAGTCAGATGGAGGAAAGGGCGGTGTTCAGGTATCCGCCGCTCTACCGACTGGTGTACATCTATCTGAAGCACAGCCGCAACGACGTGGCCGACAGTGCCGGCATTGAGCTTGGCAGCCGTCTGCGCCAGTGGTTTGGCGAGCGCATACTCGGTCCCGACAAGCCTGCAGTGGCCAAGGTGAAGACGCTCAACATAAGGAAAATCGTTGTCAAGCTGGAGCGTGGCATCGACATGGCCAAGGTGCGCCAATACCTGAAACTGGCACGCCAGCAGCTCATGGCCGACAAGCGCTATGCCTCGCTGCAAGTGTACTTCGACGTTGACCCGGTTTAGAAGATAGGTAGGGCTTGCTTGTTAACTTCTCGGTTTGCTATGTCAGCAGTTCTTTTTCACTTATTTCCTTGGACAATCATCAGATTTTATTTATGTTTGTACCAAAATACTTCTGTGTGGTGATAAAAGGACTAACGAATGTTAAGGGAGCTTGTGGCTCTAGCA